>MBFK01000096.1 GCA_001704765.1 Sinorhizobium shofinae | reverse complement strand
GATGATGCTGGCGGTCGCCGCGGCGCTGCGCGGGCATGGGATGCGTGACGAGCAGATCAAGTTCGAGCTGTTCGCCTCCTCTCAGCCCGGCCGTGCGCGACGCAAGGTCGCAAGCGCTGACAGTGCCCACAGGCAAGCAAGCTGCGAGGCGACCGTGACCCTCGATGGTACGACGCGCAACTTCATTTTTCCGAAGCAGGGGCTGAGCCTCCTCGAAGCCGCACTCGAAAACAGGATGGATGCGCCCTACGCCTGCAAGGCGGGAGTCTGCTCTACCTGCCGCGCCAAGGTGATCGAGGGCGAGGTGGAGATGGAGACCAACCATGCGCTCGAGGATTACGAGGTTGAGCAGGGATATGTGCTCACCTGCCAGTGTTATCCGCTGAGCGACCGGATCGTCGTCAGCTACGACCAGTGACCAGCTGACCGCAGGGAGGAAGCCATGCCCGATACGATGTCCGATACGATGCCGATCGAGGACTATCTCGCCCAAAGCGGCGTGCTCACCTCGCCGGACAATGTGCCGCCGCGCTATCGCGGCGAGCTGCTGCGGCTGATGGCGAGCTTCGTCGATAGCGAACTCGCCGGCTCGGCCGGGTTCGCCGATATCATCAACGATGCTCCGGGGATCAAGGAGCGCATCGCGGCGGCGCGGATTGTGTTGGAGAAAGCCGATCACGCCGGAAAAGTACTTGAGATCATGGGCAGCTTCGGGGCCGATACGGCCCGTTATGCCGTCCACCATCCCTGGTCGGCGCGGCTTCCCCGCGATGCCGATATCGGTGCGGAGCGCCGAGGCGGCGACATGCGGCTTTCCGTCCTCCATTACCCGCTCCAGGGCTGGGTCGATGCCGTCGTCATGAACGTGCTGATGGGTAAAGCCGTTGTCATCCAGCTCGGCGAACTGGCGCGCGTCTCCTACCAGCCGCTCGCCGAGGTGTTCCGGGCGATCCTGCCGCGCGAGACACGCCACGCCGAGCTCGGCGTCGAGGGACTACTGCGCATCGTCGAGTCGGAGGAGGGACGGCGCGCGGCGCGGGAAGCGGTTTCCTACTGGAGGCCGCGGGTCGTGGCGAGTTTCGGCCTCTCCGGCTCGGCCCGCTACGAAATGCTCGCCCGGCTCGGCCTTCGCCATTCACCCAATGAGACGCTGCTTGCAGAATGGCAGGCGGTCATGGATGCGCAGCTCGCCGCGCTGAACCTGAACTGACGGAAGGAATATCCGATGAACGTACTGGCAGACCGCCCCCGCCGGTTGGAAAGCTATGTCGGCGGCGCCTGGACGAGGGGGGCGAAGGAAGGTGTGGCCTTGCTCGATGCCGCAACCGGCGTACTGACGATGGTCGCCAAGACGAGAGACTAACGAAGGACGGCAGCCGGGAGCTGAAAGCCATGGCGCAGATATATTCCGACAAAGGTTCGCGCCGGTGGGAACCGCTATCGGCTTTCCAAGCCCGGCCGTCGCTGCATTCGCGCGCCGAATATGATCCGCTGGTCCTCGAAAACTTGGAACTTGGTGACTGAACGAATGATCAGCGCACTGCCTTGATGCCTTCAAGAATCAGTGTGGTGGCGAGGTCGGCATATTCGTCCCGGCTGATCGGGCCGTCTGGCCTGAACCACATATAGACCCAGTTCATCATGCCAAAGAGCGACATGGTTACGGGCATCAACAGCGGGCGGTCCTTGTTTATATCCGGATTGATTTCGTTGAGTACGCTTGAGAATCGCTTGACGATGCGGCGCTCGATGGCGTGGATTTCGGCCATCTGCTCGGGCGAAAGCGCACTCGTGCCGTTCAACTGAACCTTGTGCTGGTCGTCGGCATCACGATAGTTTTCGAGCACCTGGCCGACGAGCAGCCGCAACCGCTTTTCCGGGGCGAGGTCAGGCCGATCGGCTGCCTCTATTGCCGCATCAAGCTCGGCCAGGTGTGTGCGGACGATATCGAAGATCAGCGCATCCTTGCTTGGATAATAGTGATAGAGCAGTGCCTTGGAGACGTTGCTGTGCGCGGCGATCTGCGCCATTGAGGCCTTCTCCATGCCCATCTCGGCAAAGACCGCGGCTGCGCTCGCCAGAATGCCACGCTGTTTTTCCTCAAAGTCGACTGCGCGTGTTCGTGCCATGTTGATCCTGCTCTTACCCTATACCTGCTCAATTCCCACGAATAAGGGAGGACCGTAAAGTCCTCCCGCAAAGATCGTCCACGATTGGCGGGTCTCATTCCTTCGGCCGGTTATCAACCACCCGTTTTGCCTTGCCCTCCGAGCGTGCAACCACGCCCGGATCGTGTACCTCGATCTTCGTGCTGACGCCTACCACGCTTTTGATGTGATGGGCGAGTTCCCGGGCTGACCCAGCGCGAGCCGCTTCATCCGCCGCCACCAGCGTGCACTCGACATGGACGGTCATGTTGTCCATCCGTCCGGAGCGGGTCAGCTCGATCTGGAAATGCGGCGCCAGACCACTGCATTTGAGGATCTGCTCTTCTATCTGGGTCGGGAATACATTGACGCCGCGCAGGATCATCATGTCGTCCGAGCGGCCGGTGATTTTCTCGATGCGCCGCATCGAGCGCGCCGTCCCGGGCAGTAGCCGCGTCAGGTCGCGCGTGCGATACCGGATCATCGGCAGGCCCTCCTTGGTGAGCGTAGTGAAGACCAGTTCGCCCATCTCGCCGTCGGGTAGCACCGCACCGGTCGCCGGATCGATGATTTCCGGATAGAAGTGATCCTCCCAGATATGCAGTCCATCCTTCGTTTCCACGCATTCATTGGCGACCCCCGGCCCCATCACTTCCGAAAGACCGTAGATGTCGACGGCATGCATGTCGAAGGCGTGCTCGATCTCCGCGCGCATGGCGTTCGTCCACGGCTCGGCGCCGAAGATGCCGACGGCGAGCGAGCTCTCGCGCGGGTCCTTCCCCTGGCGATGGAACTCGTCGAGGATGGAAAGCATGTAGGAGGGGGTCACCATGATGATGCGCGGCTTGAAGTCTGCCATCAGCGTCACCTGTCGCTCGGTCATGCCGCCGGAAATCGGCACGACGGTGCAGCCGAGCTTTTCGGCGCCGTAATGGGCGCCAAGTCCGCCGGTGAAGAGGCCGTAGCCATAGGCGACGTGGACGATGTCGCCCGGCCTGCCGCCGGAGGCGCGAATGGAGCGCGCGACGACCGTCGCCCAAGTGTCGATATCCTTGTGCGTATAGCCGACGACGGTCGGCTTGCCGGTGGTCCCGGACGAGGCGTGAATGCGGCAAAGCTTTTCGCGTGGGACGGCGAACATGCCGAACGGATAGGTCTCGCGCAGGTCCTGCTTGGTGGTGAAGGGAAATTTCGCGAGGTCGGCGAGCGATTTCAGGTCTGACGGATTAACGCCTGCCGCATCGAATCGGGCTCGGTAGAAGGGCGAATTTTCGTAGGCGTGGGCGAGCGACCAATTCAACCGTTCTAGCTGAAGCGAGGCGATCTCGTCACGCGACGCGGTTTCGATCGGCTCGAGATCGCCGGGACGGGGTGTAAGGTCTTCCATGAATGTCTCCTCCGGGAATATCCTCCCGCATGACCCCGCAATATCGATCCCGCGGAAGATCATACAGCATTTTCAAAAGGTTGTGGCGTCAGGCCTCCGCAGCGTCGGCTCCGTGGTGCGACTCGTGCTGGTGCGGCAGATGCGTGCCTTTGACGGTGCGCGAATGGCCACGGAACTCGGCGATATGTTCGCCGCGCTGGTTGGTGATGCGGATGTCGTAGATGCCGCCCCTACCGCGCCGCGATATCTCACGGGCGGTCGCCGTCAACCGGTCGCCCTCGAAGGCCGGGGCGATGTAGGTGACCGAGCAGTGCTGTGCGACGGCGCGCTGATTGTAGCTGTTGCAGGCGAAGGCGAAGGCGGAATCGGCGAGGGTGAAGATGTAGCCGCCATGGCAGGTGCCATGTCCGTTGGTCATTTCCGACGTGATCGGCATCGACAGCGTAGCCTCACCCGGCGCAATCTGATCGAGGGTCATGCCCAGCCGCTGCGAAGCCCTGTCGTCGTCCCACATGACGCGGGCGCAGGCATTGGCCAGTTCATCGGCGTTCAGTCTTGCCGCGTCCATCATCGGCCCTTGAACTCCGGTTTGCGCTTTTCCAGGAAGGCCGCCACACCCTCGGCATAGTCGGCGCTGCGGCCGGCCTCTCGCTGCAGGTCGCGCTCGAGGTTTAGCTGCTCATCCAGGGAATTGGTTGCAGCGGCCTGGATCGCCCGCTTCGTCATGCCGAACCCTTTGGTCGGGCCGGCGGCAAGCCGCGCGGAGAGGGCGGTCGCCTGCTCCATAAGCGCTGCGTCGTCCACGGCCCGCCAGATCAGGCCCCAATTCGCTGCCGTCTCCGCGTCGAGCGGTTCGGCCGTCAGCGCCAGCGCCTTGGCGCGCGCTTCGCCGATGAGCCGCGGCAGGCTCCAGGTTCCGCCGGAATCGGGAACCAGACCGATCTTCGCGAAGGCCTGGATGAAACGCGCCGAACGGGCGGCAAGCGTGATGTCGCAGGCAAAGGCGATGTTGGCGCCAGCGCCCGCTGCAACCCCGTTTACGGCGCAGACAACCGGTTTCTCCAGGCTGCGGATCAGCCGAAGCAGTGGATTGTAGAAAGTCTCGATCGTGTGGCCGAGATCGGGCGTACCGCCCTTACGTGGGTCGCGGTCGCCGAGATCCTGGCCGGCAGAAAAACCGCGTCCGGCGCCCGTCAGCAGAACGGCACGCACATCGCTGTCGGAATGGGCACGCTCGAAGCCGGCCCGCAGCGCGCGATGCATTTCCTCGTTGAAGGCGTTCAGCTTGTCGGGGCGGTTAAGCATCAGGCGCAGCACGCCATCTTCAAGCGCCGACAGAACGGTGTCGGATTCGGACATGTTCCCTCCCTGCCGCCATCCCTTTCGGCGGCTGATAAAAAACTCTTGCATAAACCGGCCGGTCAGTCAATGATAAAGACAACGGCAGGAGGAACGGACATGAGCGACCTATTCGACCGGCATCGCACGACGCTGGTCGCCGCATTGCAAGCGACGCAGGATCGCGGCTACTGGTCCGCCTTTCCCGAAGTCCCGAGTGGCAAATTATATGGCGAAACCGCGAAAGAGGACGGTCTCTCCGCTTATCGGGGGCACCTCGGCAAGCCATTCGAGCTGCCGGGGCATCCGGGTTCGAAGTTGGTTGGCCGGGAAGTCTCGCCCTATGGCCCGGCGCTCGGCATAACGTATCCGGCTGCCGATACGACGACCCTGATTGCTGCCTCAGAGAGCGCGGCGCCTGCCTGGGCCGGCGCCTCGCCGGAGGCGCGGGTGGGCATTTGCCTCGAAATTCTTTCGCGGCTCAATCGCATGAGCTTCGAGATGGCCAATGCCGTCATGCACACGACGGGGCAGGCCTTTGCCATGGCTTTTCAGGCGGGAGGTCCGCATGCGCAGGATCGCGGCCTCGAGGCCGTCGCCTATGCCTGGGCGGAAATGACGCGCACACCAGCGAGCGCCATCTGGGCCAAGCCGCAGGGCAAGGGGGAGCCGATCGTGCTCGAGAAGCACTGGCGCATCGTGCCGCGCGGCGTGTCGCTCGTCATCGGCTGCCAGACCTTCCCGACCTGGAACAGCTATCCGGGCCTGTTTGCGAGCCTTGCCACTGGCAACACGGTGATCGTCAAGCCCCATCCCGCCGCCATCCTGCCGCTCGTTCTCACGGTTTCGGTGGCGCGCGCGGTTCTTGCCGAAGAAGGCTTCCCCGCAGATGCGGTGCTGCTTGCCGCGGACGAGCCGGGTGCGGAAACCACGCGTGATCTCGTGCAGCATCCTGCAGTCGCCATCATCGACTACACGGGCTCAAATACCTTCGGCGAGTGGGTGCGTGATAACGCGACGACGCGCCTGGTCTACACCGAGGAGGCCGGCGTCAACTCGATCGTGATCGGCGCGACTGACGATTTTGCCGGCATGTGCGCCAACATCGCCTTTTCGCTGTCGCTCTATAGCGGCCAGATGTGCACCGCGCCGCAGAACATCTACGTACCGCGCGGCGGCATCGAATCGAACGAAGGGCCGAAGAGCTTCGATGCGGTCGGGGCGGGCATCGCCGCCGCGGTCGACGAACTGCTCGCCGATCCGGGGCGCGCCGCCGGCGTCTGCGGCGCAATCGCCAATCCGGCGACGCTCAAGCGGATCGAGGCGGCGCGCGGCCTCGGCCGGCTCGTGCGCGACTCCACGCCGCTCACGGGAGTCGAGGGAGGACGCACCGCAACGCCGCTGATCCTCGCTGTGGAAGGCGATCAGACCACGGCGCATGAGCAGGAGCGTTTCGGCCCGATCGCCTTCGTCGTGGCGGTGGCCGATGCTGCCCAGGGCATCACCCATGCAGCCGAGCTTGCCCGACGCAAGGGCGCTATTACCGCAGCGCTTTACGACACCAACGACACCCGCATTGCCGCTGCGGCGGATGCCTTTGCGGCGGCGGGAGCGAACCTGTCCATCAATCTGACGGGCGGGATCTTCGTCAATCAGAGCGCCGCCTTCAGCGATTTCCACGTCACCGGCACCAACCCGTCCGGCAATGCCTGTCTGACGGATACGGCCTTCGTCGCCAACCGCTTCCGCGTCGCAATGTGGAGGCGGCCCGTCACGGCATGAGAGGGCTTCGATCTTAAACCTGCACTAGTCTTGACACCTGCACTCTTGGGAGGAGATGCCGACATGAGACTGCACACCACCACCACCGCGCTTGGAACGCTGGCGCTCGTTCTAGGGCTCGCTGCTCCGGCGATCGCCGATATCCGCATCGGCGCGACGCTGTCGGAGACAGGCCCCGCCGCCTTTCTCGGCGATCCGGAGGCCAAGACGCTAAAGCTGCTCGTCGACGAGATCAATGCCGCGGGCGGCGTCCTCGGCGAGAAGATCGAACTGATCGTCTATGACGATGGCGGTGACCCCAACAAGGCGCGTACTTTTGCCACCCGCCTCGTCGAGGACGACGAGGTCGTCGCCGTGATCGGCGGCACGACGACCGGCACGTCCATGGCGATCCTGCAGGTCTTCGAAGACGCGGAGATTCCCTTCATCTCGCTCGCCGGCGCGATCGAGATCATCGATCCGGTCCGCCCCTATACGTTTAAGACGCCACACACAGACCGCATGGCTTGCGCCAAGATCTTCGCGGACATGAAGGCCCGCGGCCTCACCAAGATCGGCATGATCTCCGGCTCCGATGGCTTCGGCGCATCAATGCACAAACAATGCCTGCAAATCGTCGGCGACTACGGCATCGAGGTGCTTGCCGACGAGACCTATGGACCGAGCGACGCCGACATGACGCCGCAGCTCACCAACATCAAGGGCAAGGAAGGCGTGCAGGCGGTTCTCAATGCCGGCTTCGGCCAGGGACCGGCGATCGTCACCCGCAACTATCAGCAGCTCGCCGTCGGCCTGCCTCTCTACCAGTCGCATGGTGTGGCCTCGGACGGTTTCATCGAACTCGCCGGGGCTTCGGCGGCCGAAGGCATCCGCCTGCCGGGCACGGCACTGCTCGTGGCGAAGCTGCTGCCCGATAACGACCCCCAGCGCCCCCTCGTGACCGCCTACAAGGCGAGCTTCGAGGCAGCGACGGGCAAGCCCGTCTCCACTTTCGGCGGTTACGCGCATGACGCACTTCGCATCCTCGTCGATGCGCTCAACCGCGCCGGCAAAGCGGAACCGCAGGCGATCCGCGACGCGATCGAAGCCACATCCGGCCTCGTCGGCACCACGGGCACCGTCACCATGTCCGCCGAGAACCATCTCGGCCTCGATCTCAGCGCTTTCCGGATGCTCGAGATCAAGGACGGCGGCTGGAAGCTCGTCGAATAGGTCGGCAATTGTTGAGATGCCGGGCGCGCCAAGCGCGCCCGGGTGATTGCGACGTGCCGAAGCGGAGGCATCCATGCCCGAACTCATGCAATTTCTCTTGTCCGGCGTAACGGTCGGGGCGGTCTACGCGCTGGTCGCCCTCGGCTTTACTATCATCTACAACGCGTCCGATGTCGTGAATTTCGCTCAGGGCGAGTTCGTTATGCTCGGCGGCATGTTCACGGTCTTCGCCTTCGAGGCGGGGCTGCCATTGCCGCTGGCAGCACTCCTTGCGATCATCGCAACGGCGGCGATAGGCGTGGCGCTCAACAAGCTCGCAATCGAGCCCGCGCGCGGCGCGCCGGTCGTCTCGCTGATCATCATCACCATTGGTGCCTCGATCCTCATCCGCGGCCTGACCCAGATCGCCTTCGACAAGCAGCTCCACCGCTTTCCGGCCTTTTCCGGCGACGCGCCCATTCAGATCGTGGGCGCGACGATGCTGCCGCAAAGCCTCTGGGTGATCGCCGGAGCGCTGGCGATCTTCGTTGGCCTCTGGCTGTTCTTCACCCGGACGCTGACCGGCCGGGCGGTGCTCGCCACCGCCAACAATCGCATCGCCGCGCAGCTCGTGGGCATCAATACCAAATACGTCATGACGCTGAGCTTCGCGCTTTCGGCGGCAATAGGCGCGCTTGCCGGCGTGCTCGTTACGCCAATCACACTCACTGGCTACGACATCGGCATAGCGCTGGCGCTCAAGGGCTTCGCCGCGGCGATGCTCGGCGGCATGGGGAATCCCAAGGGTGCTCTTGTGGGTGGTCTACTGCTCGGCGTCATCGAGGCGCTGACGGCCGGTTACCTGAGCTCGCAATACAAGGACGCCGCCGCCTTCGTGATCATCCTCGCGGTGCTCTTCGCCATGCCGCAGGGGCTCTTCGGCCGGCAATCGACGGATCGGGTGTGACCATGCGGCTCTCGTCAAAGACAACGACTTTGCTTGCGCTTGCAGCACTAATCGCTCTGGCGCCCCTGTTCTTTCCCTCGTCCTATTATTTCCGCGTCGGTTCGCTGATCTTCGTCAATGGTCTTGCGGTAACCGGCCTTGTCGTCCTCACCGGTTATGCCGGCCAGATCAGCCTCGGCCACGCGGGCTTCGTTGGCATCGGCGCCTATGCTTG
The DNA here is from genome assembly GCA_001704765.1 of Sinorhizobium shofinae. GTDB lineage: Bacteria > Pseudomonadota > Alphaproteobacteria > Rhizobiales > Rhizobiaceae > Sinorhizobium > Sinorhizobium shofinae. The sequence goes on along the minus strand of MBFK01000096.1, from coordinate 14,682 downwards.
CGCGCTGGCGCCCGTCCATCTCGGCCTTAACCCGATCGCTGCCGCCGTCGTCGGAGCGGCGCTCTCGGGCGGTATCGCCTGGCTCGTCGGGCGGCCGATCCTGCGTCTGAAGGGCTACTACCTGGCGGTGGCAAGCCTCGGCTTCGGCGCGCTGGTGTCCATGGTACTCGCCAACGAGGCGCAGGTCACCGGCGGTCCCGACGGTATGACCGTACCCGATCCGGGGCTCAGAGCGTTGCTCAAATCGGCGGGCCTCGATCTCTCAAACTCCGCCTTCTGGTACGCGTTTTCGGGGATAGTTCTGGTGATCGGCGCCTGGCTGGCGCTGAACCTCTATCACAGCCCCACGGGGCGGGCCTTGCGCGCCCTTCACGGATCGGAAGTCGCCGCCCGGACTGTCGGCGTTGATGTGGCCGGGTTCAAGCTGCGGGCTTTCGTCATCTCGGCCTTCTACGCCTCCCTTTCCGGCTCGCTGCTGGCGCTGCAGAACAAGTTCATCACGCCGGATGTGGCAGGCTACATGCATTCGATCGAACTGGTCACCATGACCGTCCTCGGCGGCGCCGGTTCGGTCCTCGGCGCGATCTGCGGCGCGATGATCCTGACGACGCTGCCCCAGGTCCTGACCGTGTTCCAGGAGTATGAGCAGGTCATGCTCGGCCTCGTCATGATGCTGGTGATGATCTTCATGCGTGATGGCCTGCTGCCGAGCCTCTCGCGCAAAATCCGGGGGAGGGGAAAATGAGCCTGCTTCAGATTGAAGGATTGGGCATCGATTTCGGTGGCCTGCGCGCCGTCCACGATGTCAGCTTTTCCTTGGGCGCCGGCGAGATCGTGTCGGTGATCGGCCCGAACGGCGCGGGCAAGACGACGCTCTTCAACATGATCTCCGGAGTCTATCGGCCGGAGCATGGGCGCGTCCGGCTCGCCGGCGAGGACGTGACCGGCATCGAGCCGCATCTGCTTGCGCGCCGCGGCCTTTCCCGCACCTTCCAGAACCTGCAGATCTTCCAGGCGATGACCGTGCTGGAGAATGCAATCGCCGGGCATCATCTGCACGAGAAGGGACCGGTACTCGCCGATCTGTTGAGTCTTCCCTCTTCACGCCGCCGCGCGGCCGAGGCCGAGGCGAGCGCGCGCATGCTTCTCGACCGGGTCGGCCTCGGCCGCGCGGAGGCCCAGGAGGCGGGCTCGCTCTCATACGGCGCGCTGAAGCGGCTCGAGATCGCCCGCGCGCTGGCGCTCAAACCCCGTGTCCTCCTTCTCGACGAACCGGCGGCCGGCTGCAACGCCGTGGAGACGGAGGAGATCGACCGGCTGATCGCCGAGGTCGCGGCCGAAGGCGTGGCCATCCTTCTCGTGGAGCACGACATGAAGATGGTGATGCGCATCTCCAACCATATCGTCGTTTTGGATCACGGCGAGAAGATTGCCGAAGGCGCGCCGGCGAAGGTATCGCGCGATCCGCGCGTCATCGAGGCCTATCTCGGCCCGCAAGTAAGGGAGACGGCCGATGCTCACGGTTGAGGGATTGCGCTCGCGCTACGGGCGCATCGAGGTTCTGCACGGCATCGATCTTGAGATCGGATCGGGTGAGATCGTCGCGGTGGTCGGCGCCAACGGCGCCGGTAAGACGACGCTCCTGCGTTGTCTCTCCGGCATTCAGCCGGTCTCCGGCGGCTCGATTCATTTTCGCGGTGAGGCGCTGACGGCGGTTCCTGCCCATCGCCGTCTTGAACGCGGTCTGGCACAATCGCCGGAAGGCCGACAGATCTTCACCAATCTGACGGTCGAGGAAAATCTTCGCCTCGGCGCCTATCTCTTCTCCGACGCGAGGGTCGAGCGCGACATGGAGGAAGGCTTCGCCCTGTTCCCTGTGCTCAAGGAAAAGCGCAATCTCCCCGCCGGCGGACTCTCGGGCGGCCAGCAGCAGATGTTGGCGATCGTCCGGACGCTGATGGGCCGGCCGGCCTGTCTGCTGCTCGATGAGCCGAGCATGGGGCTGGCGCCGATCCTCGTACAGCAGATCTTCGACGTCGTGAAAGGCCTGCGGGCGCTCGACGTCACCGTGCTCCTCGTCGAGCAGAACGCCTTCGGCGCATTGTCGATCGCCGACCGCGGTTATGTGATGGAGACCGGCCGCATCACCATGACAGGCCCGGCCGCCGAGCTCATCGCCGATGAACGAATCCGTGAAGCCTATCTGGGAATCTAAGCCATGACCGTCAGCATCGAACACCAGGGCGAGGTCGCCATCGTCACCGTCGACAATCCGCCCGTCAATGCGCTGTCGCAGGCCGTGCGGCAGGGTCTTCTTGACGCAGTTGAGGCGCTCGACGCCGATCCGTCGGTGAAGGCAGTGGTACTGACGTGCGTCGGGCGCACCTTCATCGCCGGTGCCGATGTCGGCGAATTCGGCAAGCCGCCGATGCCGCCGCATCTGCCCGATCTCGTCGCGCGGATCGAGCGGGCCGCCAAGCCCTGGGTGGCGGCGATCCTTGGCAGCGCGCTCGGCGGCGGCTTCGAAGTCGCCCTCGGCTGCCGCTTTCGCGTGGCGGTTCCCTCGGCAAGCGTCGGACTGCCGGAGGCCCGGCTCGGCATCGTTCCGGGCGCCGGCGGAACGGTCCGCCTGCCGCGGCTCACCTGTGTCGAGACGGCGGTCGACATGGTCACGACGGGAAGGCCGCTTGGAGCGCGGAAGGCTGCCGAGGCGGGGCTCATCGACGCGGTGATCGAGGACGATCTCGTCGCCGGCTCCGTGGCCTTCGCACGCGCTGCTCTCGATCGGCCCCTGCCGGACGCGCTCCGCGATCGTCCCGCCGCGGCAGCAGCGGTAGGCTTCTGGGAGTCAGCGGCAAAGACGGTCGCTGCCCGTGCGAAGCGGGAAGAGGCGCCGCTGAGGGCGCTTGCCTGCGTGCGCCGCGCGGCGGAGGCGGATTTCGAAGCGGCAATTGCCTTCGAGCGCGAAACCTTTCTGGCGCTGCGCGGCTCGGCGCAGGCAGTCGCACTCCGCCATGTTTTCTTCGCCGAGCGCGCGGCCACGCGTCCGCCGGAGCTTGCCGGCGTGACGCCACGCACGATTCGTTCGGCGGCGGTGATCGGCGGTGGCACCATGGGCGCCGGCATTGCCGCGGCGATGCGCGATGCCGGTCTGCCGGTCATTCTGATCGAGCGCGACGACGGCGCGGTTGAACGAGGGCTCGCCAACTTGCGCGCGATCTTCGACGGTGCGGCAAAGCGCGGCCGTATGTCCAGCGACGTTGCCACCGAGCGGATGGCGGGGGTCACAGGCACGGCGGATTATGCGGCACTCGCCGACGTCGACCTGGTCATAGAGGCCGTCTTCGAGGATCTGGAGGTGAAGCGGGAAGTCTTTCGACGGCTCGCGGCCGTCTGCCGCGGCGATGCGATACTGGCGACGAACACCTCCTATCTCGATCCCGAACGGATCGCGGAAGGCATCAGTCGCCCGGAGCGCTTCCTGGGCCTACATTTCTTCAGCCCGGCGCATGTCATGAAGCTCCTGGAAATCGTGCCGACGCGGGCTTCGGCTCCGGAGGTGGTCGCGGCCGGCTTCGCGCTGGCGCGCATGCTGAACAAGATTCCGGTGCATGCCGGCATTTGCGACGGCTTCATCGGCAATCGGATTCTCAAGGTGACGCGGGCTCAAGCCGAGCGGCTATTGCTGTCGGGCGCTACCCCCGCGGACGTCGACGCCGCCATGCGCGCCTTCGGTCTACCGATGGGCCCGTTCGAGGCGCAGGACCTTGGCGGGCTCGATATCGCGGCGTTCCAGCGCAAGGCCGCTCGCACGCGCGGCGAGACGCCCTTCGCGCCGATCGCCGATCGCCTCTGCGCGATCCAGCGCTTTGGGCAGAAGAGCGGCGGCGGCTGGTATGACTATGAGCCCGACGACCGGACGCCGCGGCCTTCGGAAACGGTCGCGGCGATCATCACGGAGGAGGGGAAGGACTGGCCTCGCCGCGACTGGGATGAGGCCACCATCATCGACAGCATCGTTTGGCCGATGGTCAACGAGGGTGCTCGTATCCTTGAGGACGGAACGGCCCTCAGAGCATCCGACATCGATCTTGTGAAGATCCACGGCTACGGCTTCCCGCGCTGGCGGGGCGGGCCGATGCACTATGCGCAAGCCAATGGCCTTGATAAGGTCGTCGAGGCGCTGAGCACGTTTGCGGGTGGGGGGCTAGCTGATCCGCCTTGCGACTTCTTGCTTCAGGCTGCCCTGCGCGGCGGCTTCTCCGATGCTCCCCGCTGAGGCATTGTCTTCAAAACTAGGCAGTTGTCCTGAGAGTACGGCATGCATCGGAACAGCGAAGTGTGTGCGCCGCATCGGTTTTGCTTAATGAGGTGGGAATAAAACGGTTCGCGGAGGAGGCAGCATGCAGGCGCTGACAGTCCCGGTTTACCGGCCACTACCAGTCGAGGTCTTGCAAGGCGAGATCCGCAACGTTTGCGGCAATTTCGATCTCGAGCCGATGCCGGGCAAGAGCTTGGTGGCCGGTGATGTTTCGCTGCGCCGCATGGAATATTTCGATGCCGCGGTTGTGGCGCTCGATGCGCGCTACGTGCAACGCAGCGCCCGATCGATCCGTCAGGACCCGGGTGAGCACCTCTATCTGCTCGTCCAGGACGAAGGCCATTGCCGGGTGCAGCAGGGAGACCGCACGGTGGAGTTGGCGCCTGGCGACATGTTCCTCGTCGATTCCGTCGAGCCATCCTCTTTCGTTTATGGCGGCAGGCGATCGAACCAGATCTCGGTTCACATGCCGCGCGAGGAGATGCTGCATCGGTTTGGCAGTGCCTGCACCGGTGGTGTCGCGATCGATCAGCGTGACCCTCTCTGGATCGCCATGCGGGCGGTGCTGGCTAAGATGCTTATGGGTCCCGAGGTTCAGGTGCAGCTCCGTGAAGCCTTCCTGTGTCTGATGGGGGCTTATCTGCAGGCCGGCCGGAGCGGTAACCGCGCCCCCGAGACGCTGCTTTCGCGGGCGCTCGGCCTGATCGACCATCATCGCCAGGATCCAGCCTTCGGCCCGCGCGAACTCGCATCGCGCCTGAACGTCTCGGAGCGTATGCTGCAGCGGCATTTCCAATCCCTGGGCGAGACACCGGGCCACCGGTTGCTCAATCGCCGCCTCGAGCTTGCGCATGCGCGGCTCTCCGCGCGGTCGCCGGAACAGAAGGAAGGGATTGCGGGTATCGCCTTTGACTCGGGATTCAATGATCTCTCCTACTTCTATCGCGAGTTTCGCAAGCGCTACGGGACAACGCCGGGCGCAGTCGCCCGCCACTGACGGTTTTGTCCAATCGAAGGGACGTTCCCGTCCAAGCGGGGGCTGCGTGACGGTCCTACTCTTTTCTTCCGATGGTTCCGCCGGAACGGCGGCACATGAAAGGGAGGAAGAGAAGCATGACGCGACATTTCGCGACAATAAATGGGAAGCCTGTCACAGGTGGGCCGAGTTTTGCCGTCGTCAACCCGGCGACCGGCGGTGAAGCTGGCCGCGCGCCGAATATGGGCGCGGCCGAGCTCGATGCGGCCGTCGCGGCCGCGCAGGCGGCGTTCCCGGAGTGGTCCACCAGAAGCGACGAGGCTTTGCAGGCGGCCTGTGCCGCGGTGACCGCCAAGATCGAAGAACATGCCGAGGAACTCGCCCGTTTAGTGACGCTCGAGCAGGGCAAGCCGCTGAACGGCCTTGGCTCGCGCTGGGAAATTGGCGGTGCTATCGCATGGGCGGGCTATACGACCGGCCTCTCGCTGCCGATCAAGGTGCTTCAGGACAACGAGCAGGGCCGCGTGGAATTGCACCGTAAACCCTTGGGCGTCGTCGGCTCGATCACGCCGTGGAATTTCCCCCTGATGATCGCGATTTGGCACATTCTGCCGGCACTCCGGACCGGCAACACGGTGGTCATCAAGCCGTCGCCCCACACGCCTCTTTCGACCTTGCGGCTTGTCGAGATCATCAACGCGGTGTTGCCGCCGGGCGTCGTCAATGTCGTGACCGGCGACGATAAGGCGTTCAACATCGGCGCGGCGATGTCGGCGCATCCGGATATCCGTAAGATCGTCTTCACCGGCTCCTGCGCGACCGGTCAGAAGATCATGCAATCGGCGGCACCGACGATGAAGCGGCTGACACTGGAGATGGGCGGCAACGACGCCGGAATCGTCCTGCCCGATGTCGACCCCGAAAAGATCGCCGAGGGCCTATTCTGGGGCGCGTTCATCAACAATGGCCAGACCTGCGCGGCCATGAAGCGGCTCTACGTCCATGAATCGGTCCACGACGCAGTCTGCGATGCGCTTGCTGCCTTTGCCAGGAAGATCGAGGTCGGCGACGGCATGGATGAAAAAAGCATCCTTGGCCCGATCCAGAACCGCATGCAGTTCGACAAAGTGTTGTCGCTCGTTGCCGATGCGAAGAAGCGGGGGAGGGTACTGCTCGGTGGGGAGCCGGGCGAAGGCCTATTCTTCCCTCCGACGATCATCACAGGGCTGAGCAACGGCGACGCTCTCGTGGACGAGGAGCAATTCGGGCCGGCCCTGCCCGTCATCTGCTATCGCGACGTCGAAGAGGCGATCGCCATGGCGAACGACAGCTCGAACGGGCTCGGGGGATCCGTCTGGTCGTCGGACGTAGAAGCCGCCAGGAAACTCGCCGGCAAGATGCAGTGCGGTTCGGTCTGGATCAACAAGCATGGCGCCATTCAGCCGAACGCTCCATTCGGCGGCGTCAAAGCATCCGGACTGGGCGTAGAATTCGCGGAGGAGGGGCTGCAGGAATACACCGACGTTCAGGTCATCTTCGCGTGATTGACAGAAAAAAACTTCAAAGGGAACAAAGACAATGAAACATCTCAGACGAACAGCGCTGACGGCAATGATCTCGTGCACCGCGGGTCCGGTTGCGCTCGCCCATCCGCTCGATGGACTGACGGCGGAGGAGTATCAGAAGATCAACCAGATCCTGCGGGAGCAGAAGGTCATCGATGACACGACGCTTTTCCCGCTCATCGAACTCCATGAGCCGGCGAAGGCCGACGTGCTCTCCTGGAAGGAGGGCGACGCGCTCGACCGCAAAGCGATGGTCCAGTTCACGAGCGCCGAAGGTTTCAAGGAGGCCGTTGTCAATATTACGCAAGGCAAGATGGAAAGCACAGAGGCCATCGAGGGCCAGCCGATGGTGCTCTTCACCGAGTTCATGAATGCGCTCGAAGGCGCACTTGGCCATCCCGAAATGATTGCTGGCCTCGCTAAGCGGGGGCTGAAGCCAGAACAGGCGTTCTGTCTGCCACTTACCGGCGGGAATTTCTTCACCCAAGAGTACGAGAACTCTCGTCTCATGAAGGTGCCTTGCTATCGCGTTCCAGAGGGCTCGAACTTCTACGCCAAGCCTATCGAAGGTCTGTTTGCTGTTTACGACATCGGCAAGAAGACAGTGGTGCGCGTCATCGATACTGGAATCATCGATCTTCCCAAGGACAATTGGGGCTACACCGAAGACGAGGTCGCTGCCCGCACGCCGCTTCGGCCGAAGACGAACAAGGTGGCACTGACGCAAGAAGGCGGCCCGAACTACAAGCTCAACGGCAGCCATCTCGAATGGGATATCTGGCGCCTCAATCTGAGGGTCGACAAGCGCCCCGGGCTCGTCGTTTCCAACCTCGATGTGAATGACGGCGGCACCTGGCGATCGGTGATCTACCAGGCGCATCTTTCCGAAGTCTTCGTGCCCTATATGGATCCGACGGAAGGCTGGTACTGGCGCACCTACATGGACAGCGGAGAATATGGTTTCGGACTTTTCCTCAGTCCACTGACGGCAGGCATCGATTGCCCCGACAACGCGACGTTCCTGCCCGCCACGATCGCGGACGACAAGGGCAATCCGCTCGTTATTCCGAACGCGATCTGTATTTTCGAGCGCAGCACCGGCGATCCCGCCTGGCGCCACTTCGAGGTCTTCGCCCAGACGCCTGAAAAGCCGGTTCCTGCCGAAGGACGGCCGGCAACGGAACTTGTCGTGCGCACCGCGTCGGAAGTCGGTAACTACGACTACCTCATCGACTACCGCCTGCAGCAGAACGGTCAGATCAACATCGATGTCGGAGCGACCGGACTCGACGCGGTCAAGGGTGTGGCGTCAACCTCGATGAAAGATCCGACTGCCAAGGCCGACACGGCCTACGGTACGTTGATTGCACCTAACCTCGTTGCCGCCAATCACGACCACTATTTCAACTTCCGCATCGATTTCGACATCGATCAGCCGGTCAATCATTTCTCGACAATGGACATCATCCCGGCCAAGGTCGACGCGAAGAGCCCGCGCAAGTCGATGTGGACGGTCGAGCACAGCATGCCGCATTCGGAAATGGAGGCGCGCTACAAGCTCTCAGCGGCTCAACCCCGCTATTTCCACATTTCGAACCCGAACCGCGAAGGCTATCTTGGGCACGAGCCCGGCTGGATGATCCACCATGGCAACGTTGCCTATGGCCCGTTCGACTATGCGAACGATCCGCCGATGAAGCGCAACGCCTATATCGAGTACTCGGTCTGGAATACCGTCTACGACCCTGAGCAGCGTTATGCCGGCGGCAAGTACGCCATGCAAAGCGACGGCTCCGACACGCTCGCAGAATGGGTGAAGACAGACCGTCCGCTGATGGGCAAGGATATCGTGACCTGGTTCTCGGCAGGGTTCCATCACATTCCGCGCATGGAAGACTGGCCGGTCATGTCCACCGAATGGAAGACCGTGCACATCATGCCGCACAACTTCTTCGCCCATAATCCGGCGTTATCCATCCGAAACTGAAACCGCCTGTTGTTGTAAGGCGCCTCTCGGAGGCGCCTTTTTCCATGGTCGCGCTGGCGCTAAGCTCCTGGGCAGCCACGGAAAGCCAGGCGGAGTTGCTCCGCCACTTCTTCAATGTGTGGCGCCCTCCGCTTGATGTTGTCCACATTTCCGGTATTCTCGACATATGGAACAGGAAAACGCAATTCTCGCCCTTGCGGCGCTCGCCCAATCGACCCGACTGGAGACTTTTCGCCTTCTTGTTCGGCATGAGCCAGATGGGCTGCCCGCAGGCGACATCGCGCGCGCCTTGGCTGTGCCCCACAACACGATGTCGACGCATCTGAACATCCTTGCTCGGGCGGGTCTGATTTCTTCCGAACGTCGCAGCCGCCTGATCGTCTACCGCACGGATATTTCGCGACTGCGCGATCTCACCCTCTTTCTTGTCAAGGATTGCTGCGGTGGAAATGCCGACCTCTGCACACCGCTTATCGCGGAAATCAGCCCCTGTTGTTCAAATGAAAGCGTGACCTCATGAACAAGACGACGTTCAATGTGATGTTTCTCTGTACGGGAAACTCCGCCCGGTCGATCATTGCGGAAAGCGTCCTCAGAAAGGACGGCGGAAGCAAGTTCAATGCGTTTTCGGCGGGGAGCCAGCCGAAAGGCGAGGTAAACCCATTCGCTCTTGAGACGCTGGCGGGCCACCACTATCCGATCGACGGTCTTCGGTCGAAAAGCTGGGACGAGTTCGCTCAGCCAGCCGCTCCCGAACTCGATTTCGTGTTCACCGTCTGCGACAACGCCGCGGGCGAGACATGCCCGGTGTGGCCCGGCCAGCCGATGACAGCGCACTGGGGCGTCGAGGATCCGGCAGCCGTTGAGGGGACGGACGCCGACAAGCGCGTCGCCTTCGCAACGACACTCCGCTACATGAAACTCCGGATTGCCGCTTTTGCCGCACTTCCCGTCGAGAGCCTGGAGCGGATGAGCCTCACCGCCAAGCTGCGCGAGATCGGCCAGATGGAAGGCTCCACTTCGACGAGGCCCGACGTCGCATGAGAAACGCGGCCACATTGGTGCTCATCGTAGCCCAGACTTGCGGAATGCCGCAGAAGACTGCTGTTAGACGGGTTAGTGCGTGATGCTCGACCTCAAACGCCGCCTGGCCGCGGAAGCCCTGGGCACGGCCATCTTGGTCGCCACAGTTGTCGGCTCCGGGATAATGGCCGACCGCCTCTCCGACGACATCGCCGTCTCGTTACTCGGCAATACGATACCGACGGGCGCGATCCTCGTCGTGTTGATCAGCATTCTCGGACCAATCTCCGGAGCGCACTTCAATCCGGCGGTGACGATGGTCTTCGCAATGAGGCGGGAGATCGATCCATCCGCGGCGGCGTTCTACGTCCTTGCGCAGGTTGCAGGCGGCATAGCCGGAACGTTCATTGCCCATGCGATGTTCGACTTATCGATCTTCCAGATGTCGGAAACGGTCCGGACCGGGTCGGGCCAATGGATCGCCGAGGCGGTCGCGACCTTCGGTCTCGTATTTACGATACTGGCGGGATTGCGCTTCCGCAGTGACACCATTCCGTGGCTTGTTGGCCTCTATATCACGGCCGCCTATTGGTTCACCGCCTCGACATCCTTTGCAAACCCCGCCGTCGCCATCGCCCGTGCCCTCTCGAACACCTTTGCGGGCATTCGTCCGGTGGACGTACCGGTGTTTGTCGTCGCCGAGACGGTGGGCGCGCTCATTGCCGCGGTGCTGGCCGCGTGGCTGCTGGCCGAACGGGACAACTGAAATTCTTCAATCACGGTCACAGGAACCGAATGAACATGGACGTTACCATTTACCACAATCCCGCATGCGGGACTTCGCGCAACACACTTGCGCTCATCCGCCACGCCGGCATCGAGCCGAAGGTGATTGAATACCTGAAAACGCCGCCGAGCCAGGAGGAGCTTGCCGCGATGATCCGCGACGCCGGGCTGAGCGTCCGTGAGGCCATTCGCAACAAGGGAACGCCATATGCGGAGCTCGGTCTCGACGATCCCGCATTTTCCGACGAGCAACTGCTTGCGGCAATGCTGGAGCATCCAATCCTCATCAATCGGCCGTTCGTAATCACGCCGATGGGCACCCGGCTGGCCCGGCCTTCCGAAGTGGTGCTCGACATCCTGCCAGCCCACGCTTTCAAGGGGCCATTCGTCAAGGAAGATGGCGAAGCTGTTCTCGACGAAAAGGGTCGCCGTATTGTCTGACCTGTCGCAGATTGTGGCATCTTCGCAAGCCGGAAACGGCTTCCGAGCATAGGAATTTGAAATGAGACTGCGTACCGTTTCCTCCTTCCGGCGCTCGACCCGGCCTACGTGAATCGCAACCCGGCCGACGGCTGGTACGATGGATCACAAGCCGCGCTTCCTGCTTCTCTACGGATCGCTCCGGGAGCGTTCCTTCTCTTGGCTTGCCGTGGAAGAGGCCGCACGCCTGCTCGACTTCTTCGGCGCGGAGACCCGGTTCTTCGATCCTTCCGACCTGCCGCTTCGGGACCAGGTCAACGTGCCACGATGGAAGGCCAAAGCAGTCGGATGATCAGGCCGAGATCGTCGTTGTCGCGGTTGGTCTGGCCCTCCTTCTGGTAGCGATCACTCTGGGTGCCTGGTTCGTTGGCGATCGTTATGTGGGTGCGCAAGCGGGTGCCGCCTTTTTCATCGGGGGATGGTGCGCATTCGCTCTGTACGCGTGGCGACGGTGGCGATGAGCACGGGGGGCTGCTGCCTCAGCACCAATAGTCGCTGCCTGCGGTGTGCTGTGGCTAGCTTCCGGACAATGATGCGGCTCGTACGGCAAGGCATCGACTGTTGCCTTGAGAACAACAGCATCGCGCGAACTGCGAAATTGGCTGCCTGTAGCACGGTCAGGTCAAAACGATTCAGGACTCAACATCACGAGCCAGTGGGCACGGAAGCTAATGCTTCAGCATCAAGGGAATTGTAGCGTGTGACAGCAGATAACGGGTGACACGGCCGAGGAGAAGCTCGAGGAAATAGCCGTGCCTATATGCGCCGATCAGCAGACAAGTTGCCTTCACTGACGTCGCGAAGTCGAGGATCGTTTCGCCGATCGGGCGGCCATCCGAACTGACCGCGATGACGTTGCCGCCAAGGCTGAGTTGGTCGAGCAGTTCCCCGGCCGTGAACTGGTAACTGCGGTCCGGCTGGTCGTTGACGCAAAGAACCGTCACGCGATCGGCCGCCGCCAACCAGCGTCTCGCTTCGACCACTGCGCGCTGGGCGTGATCGTGCGGTTTCCAGCTTATCACCACGTGCTCCAATAGGTTTCCGGCGTAGGGACCGCGAGGCGGCACCAACACCAGTTTGCGTTCGTTGAACAGGAGATCGTGGAAAGCGTCGCGGGCATCCATATTTCCATGGCACGGAGCAACAACGAGCGCCGTCTCATGGCATTCGGTGCTCACGCAGCGGCTGAGATCGCCGCGGCAATCGTCCAGAAGGAGGTCTTTGCGGCCGGCCCTGTCGCGTTTCCAGTCCTCGAAAGCGCGCGTTACCATCTCGAACCGTTGACGCGGCGAGCCCTCTTCCATATCGCGCAGCATCTGCAGGCCGATTTCTTCGGGCGCGGCGATCATTCGTTCCGGATCGGCACCAACATGGGCGGCCGCCATCGTGCCGTGTATGCGACGGGCTGCATCCTCGGCGAGATCCAGGCAAAGCCGTGCGGTTGCCGGATCCGGTAACAAGGCGAGGACGTCGGAATTAATTGTCATCTCGTGCACGTTGTCTGCGAAGATGACGGCCGCCCGTTGCGCTGCCGGTTTCCGCGTGCTGTCATTCGAGGCGCGTTGTTCATCCCGCACTTCCTCCGGCGATGCTCCCACACTGCTTCTGGTCACTCGACCCGATCCTTTCTCGAGGAGCAGGCTCAATGCGCCGCTTCATTGAATGGAGCAGGAATGAATACTACTCCGGCACCCCAGACGCGGCAACGTCGTCACCCGCCGGGCTGGCCCGCGCACGCCGGCAGCAGCATTCCGTTCTGAGGGCGTTCTCCGTCGACGCCGACTAGGATGCACATCGTCAAGCGAGGCCGATGACAGATGTGTGTGATAGCATCCTTTCACAGAAATGCCCCTAATGCGTGCCACCGATATTGACAGCATTGCGGTGCTATTTTTATCTGCCACCAAACGGCAATGGATTCTGCCGGGCCATTCTGGCCGAACCGCTCGCGCGACGAAGCTGATGACTCCTACTCAACTCGCGTTAACAGCGAAGGAGTAGAGTCGTGCCTGATTTCTGTGTCATTCCATCGTTCCCTCAAAAAGCAGATTTCGAGCTAACGTCCGCCACATCCATTTCTTGCCTCATGAAGCTAGGTCGAATGACGGCGCTGGTCGGAAAGGCAGGGCAATGACGGCACACCTGATCGTTTTCATTGGTGCGGGAATTGGCGGGGCGATACGCCATGGTGTCAATCAACTGGCCGCGCACCTGCTCGGATTGGCGTTTCCCTATGGAACCCTCATTATTAATGTCGCCGGCTCGGTCATTATGGGAATTCTGGCCGAGTATTTCGCGCTCCGCGGAGAGCTCCCCCAGGAGATCCGCTTGTTCCTGACGACGGGGATTCTTGGCGGCTTCACGACCTTCTCAACATTTTCCCTCGACGCGATCAGTCTTTGGGAACAAGGTCAGTGGGGAGCTGCGGTTGCTTATGTAGCGAGCTCTCTCGTTCTCTCGCTGGGAGGTTTGGTTGCCGGCCTCGCAATCGTCCGCTTTTAGTTGTTCAAGCGCCAAACCGGGAACGAACTGGCCGCCGATGCCGCCGTGAGCCGTCATATCACTGATAATGCCGGCTGCTACCTGACAGGCGACAAGATGAGGGCCGCATGCGAACTGGGCAATTACTTGGACTGATGATGTGCGCAGCATTATTCGGCAATGTATCGAATGCGAGCGCGGAAGATCACGACAGCCACGTTGCAGTTATTGATGGCATTCGGCTGGTTCACCCATGGGTGAGGGCGGCCGACGCAGGTGGTTCAACCCTGGTCTTCATGGATATCGAAAACGCTGACAAGCCTGTCAGGCTGACGCACGTCAGAACCGGCGCGGCTGAGCGTGCAGAGGTCTTGGGCATCGTTATGAACGGAACGGAGCTTTCGACGGCTGCTATCGGTGCGGTCGATATCCCGGTCGGAGAGCTCCAGCTTGACCCAGGCGGGCTTGCGATAAAGCTGGACGGCCTGTCGGACGAACTCGCGGTCGGAGAAGAGATCGACATTGTCCTGACATTCGAGCCGGGTGGAGAATTGATCGCGCATCCCGAGGTCGAGCCTGCCGACGCGCGAGAGCACCATCACGCCGGGCATTCTCACAATTGAGTGTCACATAACTGAAATGAAATGCACTACAGGTGTATCTTCACAGGTGGAGGCGACCGCCGGCGAGCTTGGGGGTATTGAGAATTCGCAGCGCCCGCGCCGCATTTCTGGGGCTGAGCCCTTCCATCTTCCAGGGGCCTATCTCTGCAGTCTCTCCCGTAAATACGTGATGGATCGTATAGGTCCCGTCTCCCTCGAAACGGCGACCATATTGATAAAACCGTCCAGACCTATTGGGCGCTCCACCTTCCGACTCCCAGATGCCGATGGTGAGCGCGTGTTCTTCGTGTTTGCTTTTCATCTTATAACGTTCCTCTAGGCGGGCGTCTGTGTCACTAGTGAATGGGCGCAATGCCCCGTTCGATTGGCTCCAGATTGTCTTCCGTGCTGACGCGCTCTTGCCCGAGTTCATCATTGCGGATGCGATACTGAGGCGAGTT
>MBFK01000110.1 GCA_001704765.1 Sinorhizobium shofinae | reverse complement strand
CCATAGCATCTGGAAACCATCAGCCAGATGAGCGATGATCCGCTCATCAGCCTGCCCGCCGTGGCGCGCTGATCATCCCGGTCCATGCCGGAGAGCACGGCGACCAATGCCGTCTGCTACACCACCTCACGGGACGCGATCGCCATGCTCACTCGTAGAGGACTCATCAAGAGCGCAGCAGCGCTTTTCGTAGCCGGATCGGTATCGGGCGGGTTCAACCCGGTCCTTGCAAAGGCACCTTTTCGACCTTTCCAGGCTCCCGGCTTTTACAGAATGAAGCTGGGTCGCTTCGAACTGACGGCGCTTTCGGACGGTACAATTCCTTTGCCTCTTCCGGAACTTTACACAAATACCGATGTCGACGAAGCCCGGAAAGCGCTGGCCGCGGCATTCATGGGCACGCCGACAGATACGTCGATCAACGCCTTCCTCGTCAACACGGGGGACAGGTTGGTGCTGATCGACGCTGGTACGGGCACCTATCTCGATGGTGCACTCGGCGAGCTCGTCGCCAATCTCGAGGCGGCCGGCTACAAAGCGGACCAGGTTGACGACATCATTCTAACCCATATCCACACCGACCATTCCGGCGGGCTGACGATCGAAGGCAAGCCGGTGTTCGCCAACGCGACTGTTTACGTCAACAAGCGCGAATACGATTTCTGGATGACAACGCCTGTGGAGAGTCGACCGGCCAATGTGCCGCCGAGCCATTTCGTCGAGGCGCATGCGAGCCTGAAGCCCTATGCCAAGGCCGGCAGGGTGCGGACCTTTGCCGATAATGCAGGAATCTTGCCGGGCATCGGCTCGATCCTGCGGGCGGGGCACACGCCGGGACACAGTTCGATCGTCGTGGAAAGCGCAGGCGAGAAGATCGTTTTCTGGGGCGACATTACCCATGGAAACGTGCTGCAGTTCGACGAGCCGGACGTGGCGATCCAGTTCGATACGGACCAGGCCGAGGCCGTTCGTGCGAGAGCGGCAGCCTTCGAGCATGCGGCCGATGGCAAATACCTGGTGGCCGGCGCTCACATTGCCTTTCCGGGCATCGGCCATGTTCGCCGCGATGCGACAAATTACGACTGGGTTCCTGTCAACTACGCCTCTTGACGGCGACCCGTCCTGGCGCAACGGAGCGGAGTCCGTTGCGCTGGTTTCATGTCTAAGCGGCACTAATCGCCAACCTTGACATTAGAGGCACACGAGGCTGCGTGCGACCCAACTGATTGCGGCCACCCGGAACGAAAAGCCCCCTCCTCGCCATGCCCCTCCAGCAGACGCGACTAGCACGAAGCGCCCGTATTCTCACCACGGATCTCGGTAAGATTCAGCCGCGGCACCAGAAAGTCGAGGAATGCCCTGACCTTTGGCGGCTGGATACGTCCGCCGGCCCTCATCGCGTAAAGCGTGGGGGCCGGTCCGGACCATTCGGGAAGCACGCGGACAAGACGTCCCGCGGCGACATCCGCCCTGACGCGGAGATGATTGGTCATATGAAGACCTTCGCCGGCAAGCAGGAAGCCGTGCAATCCTTCAGGATCGCTGGCCACAGCAACGGGGCGGACCGGGAACTCGTTGCGCCGCCCCTCGCGCGTGAGTGGCCAGGCATGGACCGGCTTGTCGAAATAGAACTGTGTCAGCAGGCAGGCATGATTGATGAGCTCTGCCGGGTCCGAAGGGGTTCCGTGCCGGTCAAGATAGGCAGGAGCCGCATATATGCCCATTGGCAGATCACCAAGTCGGCGGGCACTGAGCGAGGAATCGGGCAAGGGGCCATCCCACAGACGAAGCGCGATATCGATCTCCTTGGCAACGACATCCAGCACCTCATGGGCCATAAGCAACTGCGGATAGACATCGGGATAAAACCTTCGGAATTCGCTGAGCACGGGCGCGAGAATGCGCGTCGACAACCAGTACGGAGAGGTGATCCTGAGCCAGCCCTTGGGATGTTGCTGAAGTTCAGCCACGGCGCTTTCAGCATCTTCGATATCCTTGACCAGACCCTCACAGTGCTGGAAGTAGATTGTGCCAGCCTCGGTGAGCTTCAGGCTGCGCGTTGTCCTGTGGAGAAGCTGGGCCCCTAACCGCGCCTCCAATTCCTGTACCTTGCGGCTGATCCGCGTCTTCGGCGTTCGCAGTGACCGCGCCGCGCCGGTGAAACTGCCCTCCTGCACGACCTTTACGAATGCCACCGTATCGCTGAAGTCGCGCAGCATGGGGCTCCCCTCCAATTGTCACTGAATTCGAGACAATGAAGACCGATTTCGCCCGATATCAAGCCAGTTCATTTCTTCTATTTGTTGATTGTCCCATTCGGGATGAAGACAGAAGGAGAAACGAAATGGCAAACTTGAACCAAACCAGTCCCCACATCAACGCAAGCACTGCCGGGAGCCCGTCAAAAGACGACGCCGACCGTGTGAAGAACGTCGTTCTCGTGCACGGGGCCTTCGCCGATGGTTCAGGCTGGCGCGGCGTGCACGACGAGCTGACCGCCCGCGGCTACACGGTCGCCATCGTCCAAAATCCACTGACCTCGTTCGAGGACGATGTGGCCGCCACCCGCCGCGTTATCGCGCGGCAGAATGGTCCCGTCATCCTCGTCGGACATTCCTACGGCGGCACGGTGATCACCGAGGCGGGTGACGACCCCCAGGTCGCCGGGCTCGTCTATGTCGCGGCCTTCGCGCCCGAACTCGGCCAGTCCACCCTCGACCAGTACGCCGAGGTGCCGCCACCGCCCAACTTCCAGCCCGACGTCCAGCCGGACGGGTTCGCCTATCTGAAGGCGGAGACGTTTCATGCGGGCTTTGCCGCCGACACCAGCGAAAGCGACGGCGCATTCCTTCGCGACGCCCAGGTTCCGATCGCGATGAAGGCGCTGGAGGCAAAGGTCAGCAAGGTGGCGTGGAAGGTCAAGCCGAGCTGGTACGTGGTGGCGACCGAGGACGGGTCAATAGCACCCAAGCTTCTTCGCAGCACAGCCTGGCGCATCGGTGCCGACACGACCGAGGTGGCAGGCAGCCATGTCGTGTTCCTCACCCAGCCCTCGGCGGTTGCCGGCGTCATCGATCGCGCGGCACGCGGTGCAGCCAAAACCGGGTCTGTCGACCCGTCCGCGAGCGCGAAAGTCGCCTGAAGTCCACAGAGCAATCATCCAACGAAGTCGATCGACACAATACTTGCCTCTCTTCCTGCAGAATGTTTTCAATTCCCTCGGTCGCCGGGAAGAGAGGGAAAAATATGCGCGGCTCGAACTAAAGAGGGCCGAGGACGCGCTTCGACTGCACCCGGAAAGTTCCGACCTCGCGCAGATGGGGGCCATTGCGCTGGCGGCGCTGGGCAAACGGGACCGCGCGAAGGAATGGATCGCGCGTGCCTTGGCAATCGATCCGGACGACAATAACACCCGGTACAATGCCGCCTGCGCATATTCGCTGCTCGGCGAGTTCGACCGGGCCATCGCCCTGCTAGAGACTTGATCCAGCAGGTGGGAAGCGACGCAAAACAGTGGTTTAAGAACGATGCGGATCTCGACCCGATTCGGGAGCATCCACGTTATTCGCTTCTCAAGCTGATCGACTAGATCACTTCACCGGCATTGCAATCGGATCAACAACGGTTGGAAGTGCAATTTTTTCACTCGACAACCTGACGTCCTCATTTGCGCCGGAAGCAGTCGCGCGACAGTTTCTGATCGGCGTCCGGGAGCGACCCGTTGCTGAACTTCAACATGCGATAGTCCAATGCCCGCTAACCGAACCAGGAGCGGTCCTCGGGCAAGACCGAGGCCCCGGGCAATCCATGAGTAACGTGTGCAGCGGGGAGTTCCTCACCATCGAACGCGCCGGGGGCCCGCAATAGTTCTCGGGGGGCATGCCGGTCCGCAACTATCCGGCTCTTCAACTCGCTTAAGTATTCGCCGGAGTCATGAAATGCGACGGCCGTTTATCGACTGCCGGCTTTCCATGGGCGGCCCATTGCTCGCGTCCCGTCATGAGCGGGGAAAAATCGCGTTGCGTCCGGACAGTTGGGCGGCGCCACCCTCGGTGGCCGGGGGCGCCGCCCGAGACGGCCGGCTTGCCGGCACTTATACCAGAGCGATCACCGCCTCGATTTCAACTTGTGCACCCTTCGGCAGCGCGCTGACCTGATAGCAGGCGCGGGCAGGGAATGGATTTTGAAAGAATGTCGCGTAGACATTGTTGATGTCGGCGAAGCGGGAGAGGTCCGTCAGCAGCACGGTCGTCTTGACGGTCCTCTGGATTCCCGATCCCGCCGCTTCGGCGATCGCGGCGATGTTTTTCAAACACTGCCTTGCCTGCTCGACAGGATCATTCGAAACGAACTCTCCGGTTGCCGGATCGATCGGCAGCTGCCCCGAGACGAAAAGCAGATTGCCCACTTTAATCGCCTGCGAGAAGGGGCCGATGGCGCCCGGTGCCTCAGATGTTGTTACCGCCTCGATCATGGCTGCCTCCAAGCTGTTTCTGGTTGAACATTGATTTATCAGTAGCGGCTGATCGCGAGATCGTCCGCGTCGATTTCCGGCTTCCGCCCGCTGACCAGATCGCTGATCAGCCGCGCCGAGCCGCAGCTCATCGTCCAGCCGAGCGTCCCGTGGCCGGTGTTCAGGAACAGGCCGGCGATTTTCGTTGGGCCGATCACCGGCGTCCCGTCGGGGGTCATGGGTCGCAGCCCCGACCAGAAGGAAGCCCTTTGCAGGTCCCCACCCGGGAACAGGTCTGTTACCGAATGGTCGAGGGTGCGACGCCGCGCGTGGCCGAGGTCATTCGTATAGCCGGAGATTTCCGCCATACCGCCGACGCGGATCCGGTCGCCCAGCCTGGTGATCGCGATCTTGTAGGTCTCGTCCATCACCGTCGATTCCGGTGCCCGCGACGGATCGGTGATCGGGATCGTCAGCGAATAGCCTTTGACCGGATAGACCGGCAGCTTGATGCCAACCGGCTTGAGGAGCAGCGGTGAGTAACTGCCGAGTGCGACGACGACGGCGTCCGCGGTGATCGTTTCACGATCGGTCAGCACGCCGCGCACGTGGCCATTCTCGACATCCAGTCCCTTGATTTGCGTGCCATAGGCGAAGCGGACACCAAGCTCCGCGGCCTTGGCGGCGAGTGCGTTGGTGAACTTGAAGCAGTCACCCGTCTCGTCCTTCGGCGTCAGCAGTCCTCCGAAAATTTTTTCGCGGACATGCTTCAGCGCGGGCTCGACCCGGATGCAGCCGTCACAATCGAGCACCTTGTACGGCACACCGTCGGCGGCGAGCGCCTTGACGTCCTTGGCCGAAGCGTCGAGCTGCTGCTGCGTCCTGAAGAGCTGCAGGGTGCCTTGCATGCGCTCGTCATAGGCAATGCCGGTCTCCCTCCGCACCTCCGCCAGAGACGTCCGACTGTAGCCCGCGAGACGCAGCATACGGCTCTTGTTGATCGCGTAGCGTTCAGCGGTGCAGTTTCTCAGCATCTGGAACATCCAGGCGAGCATGGCGCGATCGAGCTTCGGGCGCAGGATCAGCGGCGCGTGCTCCATGAACAGCCATTTCAGCGCCTTCATCGGGATGCCCGGTGCGGCCCAGGGCGAGCAGTAACCGAAAGAGACCTCCCCGGCATTGGCGAAGCTGGTTTCCAGAGCCGGCCCCCGTTGGCGGTCGACGACTGTGACCTCATGTCCGGCCTTGGCAAGCTGGTAGGCGCTGGTCACGCCGATGACGCCGGCGCCGAGAACGATGACTTTCATGCTTTCCTCGATGATGCTTGCTCAGCGATACCGACGTTCGTAACGACGGCCGAGGCTGGTCAGGATTTCGTAGGAGATTGTGCCGGCGGCTTCGGCGACATCCTCAAGCGTCTGATTGGGACCGAGAACCTCGACGAGACTGCCGAGGGAAAGCGTGCCCTCGGGTAAGGCGGTGATATCCACCGTGATGCTGTCCATCGAGACGCGGCCGACGATTGGCAGGCGAACGCCGTCGTAGAAAACGGCGCCGCGATCACTGAGACTGCGGGGAAGACCGTCGGCGTAACCTGCAGCGATCGTAGCGAGCCTGGTCTTAGCGGAGGTCACGTGCGCACCGCCGTATCCGACACGCGTCCCGGCGGGAACCGTCCTTGCCTGGATGACGGCGACGTCGAGGCGGACGATCGGCTCCATCGGATTGGGTCTGGCGGCAGTGGGCGCACCACCGTAGAGGGCGATACCAGGGCGAGCGAGGACGCCATGATAGTCACCGCCCAGGAAGACGCCGCCCGAATTGGCAAAGCAGACATCGAGGTCTGGAAACTCGGCCGTGATGAGGCGCATCTCAGCGAGCTGATCGGCATTCTGCCTGTTGTCCGCCTCGTCGGCGCAGGCAAGATGGCTCATGATAAAGAGGATTTCGATGTTCCCGCAGCCCTTGAGTTCGGCGGCGAGCGCGGTTCTTTCCTGCGGTGGTATGCCGAGACGCGACATGCCGGTGTCGAACTGCAGAACGGCAGGAAAAACGCGTCCGAGCTTCTCAGCGGTGAAGGACCACCGCCGGAACTGCTCGAGAGAGTTGAGAACCGGAACGATGTCGGCATTGGCGCAAGTGATCTCTGCTCCCGGCTGCAGCCCATTGAGCACGAATATGTGCGTGTCGTTCGGCAGAAGCGGTCTGAGTTTCAGCGCCTCAAGGAGATGTGCAACAAAGAAGTGCCGGCAGCCCTGCGCATGAAGCGCTTTGGAGACCTGCTCGGCGCCAAGCCCATACGCGTCGGCCTTGACCACAGCGGTGGCCGTTGCGGGGGCGACCGCAGCTGAAAGCTTGCGGTAGTTTCGCTTTAAGGCGGCGAGATCAATGGTCAGGTGGCCTGAAGCACCCGCACCAGCGTCTGCATCCCAACATTGAATTTGCAAAGCATGACCGTCCATGTGCAACTCTTCTTGCACGGGAACATATTGAAATATTCGTTGAATATCTCGCATAATTACGCTTTATTGTTTCAATTGGGAACTCTTCGTCGAATAAGCTATGAAGAAATGGAAGATTGTGCATGGCCGCCATTGATGCGATCGACCGCAATATCCTGCGTCTGCTGCGGCTGAACGCGCGAATGAGCAATGCTCGCCTGGCCGAGGAAGTTGGCCTCTCACCTTCTGCATGTCTGCGTCGCATACGATTGCTCGAGGAAGCCGGGGTCATCCGCGGCTACACGGCCTTGGTCGACAGCGGGAGTTCCGAAGACACCATCGCGGTCATTATCAACATCACGCTCGAACGGCAGACCGAGGAACACCTCGACCGTTTCGAGGCTGCCGTGCGCAAGCACCCGGAGATCCGCGAATGCTTTCTGATGACCGGCGGCTCGGATTATCTGCTCAGGGTGGAAGTGGGGGGCGCGGGCGAGTTCGAGAGGATCCATAAGGAGATTCTCTCGACACTGCCCGGCGTCCTGAGAATTCATTCAAGCTTCTCAATACGCAACGTTTTGGCCACCCGGACCAAGGGGCAACGGTGAAGTCGAGTCAATCGAGTATCGTCCGATCTGCGAGTTTGGCCCAAAAAAGCACGGCTGCCGCCGGGACCTGTGCGACGGCAGCCAAATTTTGCCCTGGGGAGGAAGGGCGATGCGGTGGACACGGCGAAATAGGAGAGGTTTCGTGGTCCCCTCCATCGATCTATATCCTAACAGCCGAGCGGCGGACGGGGTGCCGCATTCCGAAGCTTACAAGCATGTCCATCCGTTAATTGATAGCAACATGGCTAAATTAGATTGCGCTTTTCTTGTAGGCTTCTAAGCATCTACGTCTCCAAGTGGGGCGGTGGAAGGGAGCCGGGATGTCCTAGGTCTGTGTGTCAGCCCCTGCCATGCCAAGTGCCCGTGAAACTGGACCGGATCGCCCAGTTGCTGACTTCGCTAGTCGAATGGACACAAACGTGGGAACCGCTGTAGTCTATCCAGAGATCACGGCTTTCACCGTGCGAAGTAGATATGAGGCCTTGGGTGATGCGGTGAGGTCTCAACGCGAGCATCGACGTTGAAGACGTCTCGTACCAAGTCTTGCGTCAGCACCTCCTCAGGCACCCCCGATGCAACAACCTTTCCCGCCTGCAGGACGATCAGCCGATCGCAGAACATCGCTGCATGATTCAGGTCGTGAAGCGCGATGATGCTGGTAACCGGCAGGCTTGAAACCAGCCGCATCAAACTGATCTGGTGGTGGACATCGAGATGGTTGGTCGGCTCGTCGAGGATGAGTTCCTTTGGCGACTGGGCCAGCGCGCGGGCGAGCTGCGTGCGCTGCTTCTCACCTCCTGAAAGGCTTTGCCAGCGATCGTGTCGCTTCGCGGCCATTCCGGTTCGCTCAAGAGCATCCCTCACGGCCGCATCGTCTGCTGGCGACCATCCAGAAAACATCGATCGATGCGGAAATCTCTCAAGTTTCACGACATCGAGCACCTGCAAATTGGAGTTAGTCGTCGCATGCTGCTCGATGAATGCGACGCGCTGAGCAATGGGTCGGCGCCCAATGTGCCTTATATCCTTGCCATCGAGTGTGATCTGGCCGGACTGCGGCCGCCTAAGCCCGGCGAGCAGCCGCAACAACGAGGTCTTGCCTGACCCATTCGGGCCCAGGAGGCCGAGCATTTTTCCCGGCTGGGCCGCAAAGGAGATGCCGTCGATCACCGTCTTCGAACCAATCCTCCAGACCAGATTGTCGGCTCTAATACTCATGACGCGCGCTGATACCGGTAGAGAATGAAGGAAAAGAACGGCACGCCCACTAACGCGGTCACGACGCCGATGGGTAGCACCTGCTGAGGGATCAGGACGCGTGAGGCGATATCAGCCAGGACCATGAAGATTGCGCCGGTGATGGCGCTGGCCGGCAGCAGTCGTACATGCAGCGGGCCGACAAGGAAACGCGCCGCGTGCGGTACCACGAGCCCGACGAAACCGATCGCCCCGACCATGCTGACGATGGTTGCGGTCATCATCGCCGTCAGCGCAAATAATGCGAGCCTCGCGCGGCCGACATGGACGCCGAGCGAGGCGGCCGCCTCGTCGCCGAACGCAAAGGCGTCCAGCACTCTGGCATAGAGGAGGCAGATGGTCAGGCCGAACCCCACAACGATCGATACCAGGGCAAATTCCGGCCAGCGTACGCCGCCGAAGCTGCCGAGCAGCCAGAACATCACGTCGCGCGCCTGCTGCGCGTTGCCCGCAGTGGTGACGACATAAGATGTCGCGGCGTTGAACAGTTGGGATGCGGCGACGCCGGCCAGGATCGTCCGGTCGGCACCGCCGCGTGTTCCATTCGAAAGAAGCGCCACGAAGAAAAAGGCAGCGAAGGCGCCCGCGAAGGCACCCGCCGATAGCGATACCGCCCCTGCCCCCAGCCCCAGAATGACGATCGATACCGCGCCGGTGGAAGCGCCTGCGGAAATGCCGAGCACATAAGGCTCAGCTAGCGGGTTCCGCAGCATCGATTGCATGATTGCGCCAGACACCGCCAATCCCGCGCCACAGAACACCGCAACCAGAGCCCGGCTCAGACGATAATCCCAGATGACAGTCTCATGGATGCGCGTTAGCTCGAGCGCCGTCCACCCCAATCGGTTTGTAACGGCAAAATACGTCGTGGAAAGCGGGATCGGCAGATCGCCGATCCCGACGCTAATGCCGACAACCAGCGCGATGGCAGCAAGGCAGGCGAGGAGGCAACCCGGCCATTACTGCGATCTGCTGCAACAGGTTACGCGATCCGCTGATGTCGACCGTGGTACTCACTTGAGGCCAAGCGCCTTCAACTGGTCAGCCACCTGTTCCGCACGATAAATTGTCCGGACGGTCGGGTTCATGGCCTGACCGTCCATAATCATGATCGCCTTGTTCTTGGCCGCCGGCATCTGGCTGGTGGCCGGGTCGGTGGTCAGAAACTTGATCTTTGCTTCTGGCTTGTCGAGCTCCCATCTGTTGCGGTCGACTCGCGCGACGACGATCACGTCGGGATTGGTAGCGATGATGCTTTCCCAGCCGAGCATCGGCGATTCAGCCTCGGAGCTGATCGCGTTCGTCCCGCCAAGGACGTCGGCGATGAAGCCGGACGCGCTATTTTTTCCTCCGAGATAGGCATCGGCTGACGGCGACGGGCTGGAGAACCAGAATACATAGGACAGCTTGTTGCCATCCTTGGGTGCGTCCGCACGCAACGCAGCTTCGCGTCTCTTCAAATCGGCGATCAATGACTGACCTCGTTCGCTCACGTCGAAGATTCTGGCCAGCTCGTCGATCTCCTGAAAGAGAGCGTTCATATTCCAAGGCTGGGCACGCTCGCCGTAACCGAATTTATCTTTGGCCGCCCCTTCGCTGACGCAGGTGCTTGGCGAGAGATAGGTCGGGACAGCCACATTGTCGAAGTCCTCGCGCTTGGCGACCTTGCTGGAGGGCCCGATGAGGCTCGGCAAAGCAGCCGCCACGAAATCGGGATTTTGAGAGAGGATGGATTCGAAAGTCGGGAACTCGACAGTCAGCAGCTTGACCTTCGCGTTGGCTTCGGCGAGCGTCGGCAAAACCTTGTTTGGCCAGAAGGCGGTACCCACCATTTTGTCCTCGAGGCCGAGCAGCAGCATGATTTCGGCGCTGTTCTGGCCCAGGCCTATCGCGCGCTCGGGCGCCTTGTTGAAAGTCACCTTTGCGCCGCAGTTATCAAGAGTAAGCGGATAGGTCGTAGAGGCGGCGTATCCCGGTTTTGTTGCAAAGCCAAGCACCGCGCAAAGTCCTGCGAATGCCAAAAGTCGTTTCATGGCTCTACTACGCCTTTCTCGTTGGGCCGCATCGGGTTGGGCCAATGGTACTGCGGCCCTATAAACACCGATCCGGCGTTAAAACAAGAGGCATATTGTCACCTTTAAGGCGGGCGATACTTCAGCGCGAATGGAGCAAGCGCATCGCTTCGAAAATGAACCATTCCTGTTCGCCCCCCGGGGTCGCCGCGCCCCACCGGCGCCCGCCCCGCAGCGTAATCCGCGGAGTCGTACGGACGAGGAGCGATGCGCTAAAAGCCCCAACACCCGCATTGACGGCCGAGATCCATCCGAATCGCCCTCTCGAACCGCAATATGTGAGCCGAGGCTTTCTCAGCCAGGATTGATCCGGGTTCTGTCTGCCCGCACGTGGGATGTTGGATGACGGTTGCCGTCGGCTCAACCCCGGGTCACCGGCCGCGACGGCGGTGGAATGAGCAAAACGCTCGGTAGATTGGTCTGTTTGTGCCGTTCCGACAGAGCGATCCGCATCTCATCATTGCGGAGAAGAATGCTTCACCGGAGGATCCAATGACAATCTACAACATTGCACTTATCGGGTTTGGTGGCGTCAATCGCGCTTTGGCCGAACTCATTGCGACGAAGAACCCGCTCTGGGAACGAGACCTCGGCTTCCGCCTGAACATTGTTGCTGTTAGCGACCTCTATCTCGGTTCCGTTATTTCGCCGAACGGGCTTGATGCCAAAACTCTCGTTGAAGCGAACTTCGCAAAAGGCGGGTTTGGACAGCTCTCTGGCGGCAGTGCGGAAGCCGATAACGAAACAATCATCAAGACGGCGCCTGCTGACATAGTCGTGGAAGCAACATTTACAAACCCGAAGGACGGCGAGCCCGCTGTTTCGCACTGCCGCTGGGCCTTGCAGTCCGGCAAGCATGTCGTCACCACGAACAAAGGGCCGGTCGCGATCGCTGCCCAGGCACTGAAGGCTCTTGCAAAGGCGAACGGCGTTCATTTCGAGTATGAGGGCTCCGTCATGAGTGGCACCCCTGTCATCCGCATGGCAGAAAAGACGCTTGCCGGCGCGGAGGTGAAGGGCTTCGAGGGGATCTTGAACGGCACCTCGAACTTTGTCCTCGGCCGTATGGAAGGCGGCCTTGACTTCGCCACTGCGGTCAAGGAGGCTCAGATACTCGGCTATGCGGAAGCCGATCCGACCGCCGATGTCGAAGGTTTTGACGTTCGCCTCAAGGTGGTGATCCTGGCAAACGAGCTGCTGGGGGCAAGCCTCAAGCCCGAAGAGGTCACGTGCAAGGGGATCTCCAAGCTTTCTCCTTCAGATATCGAAGACGCGGCAGCAGCAAATAGCCGTTGGAAGTTGGTCGGATCGGCGGTTCGGAATGAAGACGGGACGGTAACTGGCAGTGTTTCTCCGAAGCAACTTCCCTTCGAGCATCCGCTCGCTGGTGTAAACGGCGCGACCAATGCCGTATCGCTTAACACCGAACTACTCGGCTTTGTCACCATCACCGGCCCTGGCGCCGGCCGGATTGAGACCGCTTATGCGCTGCTGTCCGATATTGTCGCCATCCACAACGCCCAGGCAGCCACCGCTACGAGGGAGGCCGCATGATGCAGAGCCTCGCCCTCAGCAAGAAGACGTCCGCAGACGAGATCATTGTCAGCAATCCCTTCGACGGCAGTTTTGTCGGAGCAGTCTCTGAGACCAGTGCCGACAGTGTGAACATGCTGCTTCAGCGCGCCAACCGAGGTGCGCAGATCGCACGGTCCCTGCCCCGCCGTGAGCGCTCCGCAATTCTCGAAAAGGCGGCAGCGATTGTTGAAGCCCGCAAGGAGGAATTTGCACTCCTTATCGTGCGGGAGGCCGGGAAGACGATCACCCAGGCCCGCAAGGAGGCTACGCGGTGTGTCAATACTTTGAAGCTCTCGGCGGACGAAGCCAAGCGGAATGCTGGCGAGGTGATCCCCTTCGATTCCTATGCCGGCTCGGAATCCCGTCAAGGCTGGTACACCCGCGAGCCGCTCGGCATCATCACTGCAATCACGCCTTACAATGACCCGCTCAATCTCGTGGCCCACAAGCTCGGCCCCGCGATCGCCGGTGGCAATGCGGTACTCCTGAAGCCCTCGGAGCTTACGCCTCTGTCGGCCATCAGGCTGGTCGAAGTGCTGCTGGAAAGCGGGTTGCCGGAGGAAGTCATCACGGTAGCTGTCGGCGGGGCGGACCTGGGCAAAGGGCTTGTTTCGGCCAAAGGCGTCCGGATGATCTCCTTCACGGGTGGTTTCTCGACCGGTGAGGCCATCGCGAAGAGTGCCGGCATCAAGAAGCTAGCGATGGATCTCGGGGGAAATGCACCGGTTATCGTCATGGAAAACAGCGATTTTGACGCGGCGGTGGAAGGCTGCGTGTCGGGTGCCTACTGGGCGGCCGGCCAGAATTGCATCGGCACGCAGCGGATTCTCGTCCAGCGACCCATGTATGACCGGTTCAAGGCAGACTTCGTCGCTCGGACTGCAAAGCTCAAGACCGGCAATCCGATGGAGGCAGACACTGACGTGGGGCCGATGATTTCCGAAAAGGCGGTCGGCCGAGCTGCCGCCATGGTCGAGCGCGCAATCGCCGCTGGCGCAACGCTCCTCTGCGGGCACAAAGCCTCCGGCACTCTCTACCCGCCAACAGTGCTGGAGAACGTGCCAGCAACGTGCGACGTGTGGAATGAGGAGGTCTTTGCACCGATTGTCATCCTGCAGCCGTTCGATGAACTGGATGAGGCAATCCAGCTGGCAAACAGCCCGGAATACAGCCTCCACGCCGGTATCTTCACCAACGATCTGGAGGAAGCTCTTGATGTCGCCAATCAAATCGACGCCGGGGGTGTCATGATCAATGACTCGTCCGACTATCGGTTCGACGCGATGCCCTTCGGCGGCTTCAAATACGGCAGCATGGGACGTGAAGGCGTTCGGTTTGCCTATGAAGACATGACCCAGCCGAAGGTCGTCTGCATCAATCGGCTGAAGCGGTAGCGCCTCTAACCGAGCTCAACTTCGACGTTTTGGCCTTCGGCTCAAACACTTCCCCGAACTTATCCAAACTCTGGCGCGGGTGTCGATATTTTTTGCAGCGATGCATCGAGTGTGAAGTCGACGTCGACTGCAAACATGGCGATGATTTCGTCAGCCTAACAAGGTAAGAAGAATGGCTGTTTTTACCGAGCTTTCTGATGAAGATCGCCAACCGATCACTGCAGCCTATGGGTTGAAGTCGCTTTTGTCAGTGATTGGGATCGCTGACGGCGACCGCGAGACGACCTATCTGTTTCGCGCCCAGGAAGGCGAATTCATAGTTACGCTCTTCGAGAACGGAGCCGAGCCTTTACTCTCGAAAGAGCTTTCGAGACCATGGAGGCGCTCCATCGAAAGGGCGTCCCCTGCCCCAAACCGCTGCGCACCGTCGAGGGCCACGCCACGTGCCGGGCCGCGGGTCGATTGGTTGCCGCCGTCAGCTTCGTACCGGGCTCCTCATCCACCATTGCAGGCGCGGCAAAATGCCGGAACCTGGGTCGTGTGATGGCTCAAATCCACACTGTCTTGGAACGAAAGGTAAAGCGCACATCAACGGATCTTCCAACTGGGGCAGTTCATGGCGCGTTGGCCCAAGAGAATGTCTTTTTTCTTGGAGATGAAGTAAGCGGGGTCATTAATTTCAGGCTGCGGCACGATGATGCGCTGTTGTCGGAGGTTGCGGATGTGCTTGTCGGTTGGGCGGGGGAAACCAACGGAGAACTGAACAAAGAACGGGCGCGCGCGCTCCTGCAGGGTTATGAAGAGGTTCGAGGCCTGAGCGGCGCGGAAA
The DNA here is from genome assembly GCA_001704765.1 of Sinorhizobium shofinae. Taxonomy (GTDB): domain Bacteria; phylum Pseudomonadota; class Alphaproteobacteria; order Rhizobiales; family Rhizobiaceae; genus Sinorhizobium; species Sinorhizobium shofinae. Next base: position 9,047 of record MBFK01000110.1, on the reverse strand, counting down.
AGGAGGCATTGCCAGGTTTCATAATGGCTTCGACATCGAAGCGATTTGCGAGCCAGAAGGAAAGAACCTTACTACCGGAAATCGCCGTGGTAGCTTATCGGTCGGTAACGCCCGACATTCTAGGCTAATCGACCGGCTCTAACCCCATGAAATATCTTCTCGATCGAACTGACGAACAGATACTCGTCGAATTGAAGGCAAACGCCCGGATCTCGCACGCGGAGTTGTCGGCGAAGGTGAACCTCTCGCGTAACGCCGTGCGAGTGCGGATCGAACGGCTTGAGCGCGAAGGTTTCATCAAAGGATATACGATCGTTACCGGCGAGGGAGGGAGCAGCCAACACGTTACGACCGCACTGATCTTCGTCTATCGGCACGATCGCATGAGGGGCGGCGACGTTATTCAAGCGCTGCGGAAAATCCCAGAAGTCGTGGCTTGCGACGTTATGACCGGCGACTTTGATCTCCTCGTCAGGGTCGAGTCTCCCGAGGCTGACCGCATCCGGCAGATTTGGCAGCTTATAGCCGAGATGTCCGGGGTGCGCGATACGCTGACTGCCTTTGCTCTCTCCTCTGTAATCCGGAAATAGAGTCCCGCAAAACAGAGGCACATCTTGTTTGCACTTTACCGCAAAAAGGAAAGGAGACGCGTTCAGATCAGCGATCGCTCGACATCGCGCGTAGACGCGTTTGTTAACACCCTCCTTAAGCCGACATTCAGGCGACATGAATTGTCGCCTTCAGGTGAAATGAGGCATGCTTCTGACGTAGGCCCGCCCCGGCCGCATGGCACCGTCAAGAGGTTCAAATGATGATAACCGAAAGAGGAACCCAGTTCTATATTGGCGGGGAGTGGCAAGAACACGCGGACGCAACAAGTCTGCCCGTCGTTGATCCCGCCTCGGAACGGGTTATCGGCCATATCGCCGCCGGAGACGCAAACCACGTCGATCTTGCAGTTGCGGCAGCGCGCAAGGCCTTCCCCGCCTTCTCTCAATCATCTGTGTCCGAGAGGCTCGAGCTGCTCGGCAGGGTGCATGCGCTCCTCAACGAGAGAGCGGAATTATTCGCCGAGACCATCGCCATGGAGATGGGCGCAGCGATCAGCTTCGCGCGTGCCTCGCAGGTTTTTTTCGCTGCCGAGCACGTTCGCGTCCAGATGGAGGTGCTTGAGAACTACCCGTTCCTGACGACCAATGGGCACACCGCAACGGCCAAGGAGCCAATCGGCGTTTGTGCCCTGATCACCCCATGGAACTGGCCACTCTACCAGATCACCGCCAAGCTTGCCCCAGCGATCGCGGCCGGTTGCACCGTCGTGCTCAAACCCAGTGAGCTTTCTCCCTACAGCGCCTTGCTCTTCGCCGAACTGATGCACGACGCCGGTACTCCGCCAGGAGTGTTCAACCTGGTCAATGGCACTGGAGAGAGTGTTGGCGCAGCTCTCTCCAGCCATCCAGAAGTCGACATGATCTCTATCACCGGCTCGACGCGTGCGGGGGTGCTCGTCGCGCAGGCGGCGGCCCCGACGGTCAAGCGAGTGGTCCAGGAACTTGGCGGCAAGTCACCCAATATCCTGCTCGATGATGCTGATTTCGGCGAGGCGGTGCCAAAGGGCGTCCTTGCCGGGATGCGCAATGTCGGCCAGTCATGCAGCGCCCCGACACGCATGCTCGTACCCGCCCATCGGCTCGCCGAAGTCGAGGATCTGGCCAGCAAAACCGCCGATGCCATCCGCGTCGGCGATCCGAGGGATCCGGCGACCACCATGGGGCCCATCGCCAATCGCGCTCAATATGAGCGGGTGCAGGCCATGATCCGGGCTGGAATTGACGAAGGTGCGAAGCTCCTGTGCGGCGGACTGGGACGCCCAGCAGGTCTCGATCGAGGCTTCTTCACGCAGCCGACGATTTTTTCCGAGGTTCGGCCAGAGATGCGCATCGCTCGCGAGGAGATCTTCGGGCCGGTCCTGGCGATCATGCCCTACCGCGACGAAGAAGAGGCAATCGCGATTGCCAATGACACCGTTTATGGACTGGGAGCCCACGTCCAGTCCTCGGGTCCGGAGCGGGCACGGCGGGTTGCCTCCCGGATCCGGGCCGGGCAGGTTCATATCAACTATCCGGCATGGGACGGGGCGGCCGCGTTCGGTGGCTACAAGCGGTCGGGCAATGGTCGCGAATATGGCGTTCACGGGCTCGAGGAGTATCTCGAGACGAAGGCCATCCTCGGTTACTGACGAGGAGACCCCGCGCTAGCGGCTTGCCAGGGCGGCGGCTTTAGCGCCTGTCGAAGCATCGTCAGGAAGGCGGCAGTCCGGGCGCTTCGCCCGTGACGCGAACCGAGCATCGCGACAATGTCGGCCGGTGGGAGCTTCCAGTTGGGCAGCACCTGCCGCAGCCGTCCGTCAGCGAGATCTTCTGCCACGTTCCACTCCGAACGGATCATGATGCCCTGTCCGGCAAGCGCCCACTCCCGGATAACGGCACCATCGTTGCTCGACATGACCGGATTGACGCGCACCGTCGCAATCTCCTGCCGCGGCCCCTTGAAACGCCACAGCGTCACGTCCTCCTCGTTCTCCCGAACGGCAAGACAACGATGTTGAGCAAGATCGGCGGGCGCTGAAATGGGCGGTGCCGAGTCGAGGTACCTCGGACTTGCGCAGAGTATTCGAGGGTTGGGCGCTAATGTCGTAACAACCTGGTCCAGATGCCCCGGCGCCCCAATGTGAACAACGACATCATAGCTTTCGACGAGCAGAGCCGCCGGATGATCGGACAGCTGCAGGGTAGCGGTCGCGCCGCCGTGCTCTTGTGCAAACGCTTCCACCACCGGGGCCACATAGAGCCGTCCAAACCCGTGTGGTGCGGCGACCCTGAGGTGTCCGCGAACCGCACCCCTGCGGTCAGCTAGGGCTTCGGAAAGCGAATCGATGGCCTCACTGACGATAACGCTGTGAGAAGCGACCAACGAGCCCTCTTCCGTAAGCCGCAGCCGCCGTCCGGACCGGTCGATCAGCCGCACCCCGACTTTCTCCTCCAGCGCACGCAGGCGCTGTGTCACCGCCGGAGGCGTCACGTTCAGCTTTCTCGCGCTTTCCGCGAGAGATTTCGAGCCTGCCAGCACCGAAAAGAAGGCGAGATCGTCGGACGTCAACATTAATCAGAGCCTGAAGCAAACATTCACTTGTCATTAATTGTCATCTTTATGGTTTGACTGCAAGGTGAGATTCCGAATTGGAGATCAGATCATGGTCCTAGCGACGATCGACCCCACACTCCGGCTGGCCGCCTCGACCAGCCTTGAGGACCTGGAAACACCCTGTTTGGTCCTGGACGCCGACAGAATGGACAGGAATGTTCAGCGGCTCAGGAGCCGACTTGACGCCATGGGAGTGTCACTCCGGCCGCATTTGAAGACCGCTAAGTCGATCGAAGTGGCACGGCGGGTGATGAGCTCGCGGGAGGGACCGGCGACCGTCTCTACCCTGAAGGAGGCTGAACAGTTCGCGGCGGCAGGCGTCCGGGACATAATCTATGCGGTCGGCATCGCCCCAGCGAAGCTCGCGCGTGTCGCGGAGCTGCGGGCGAGCGGCGTCGATCTCGTAGTCACTCTGGATACTGTTCAGCAGGCACAAGCGGTAGCCGAGGCGTCTCGGCGGACCGGGACGCGCATCCCGGCCATGATCGAGATCGATTGCGACGGCCACCGCTCCGGTGTGCGACCCACTGATCACGCGCAGCTGGTGGAAATAGGGCAGGCGCTGACGGCAGGTGCCGAGCTGCGTGGCGTACTCACCCATGCCGGCGACAGCTACAAGGGCGGAGGCGTCGAGGCGCTGCGGCTCTACGCGGAGACGGAACGATTGGCCGTCGTGGAGGCCGCGCGCATTCTGCGGGAGGCGGGGCTGCCGTGCCCGGTCGTCAGCGTCGGCTCGACACCGACGGCCCATCACGCGACGGACCTCGCTGGAGTGACGGAAGTCCGCGCGGGCGTGTTCGTCTTCTTCGATCTGGTGATGGCTGGGCTCGATGTTTGCCAAATCGACGACATCGCGCTCAGCATGCTCGCGACCGTCATCGGACACCAGCGCGAGAAAGGCTGGATCATAACCGATGGCGGATGGATGTCGCTGTCGCGGGACCGTGGCACTGGCAAGCAGGCCGTCGATCAGGGCTATGGTCTGGTCTGTGACGTGGATGGCACGCCCTATCAAGACATCATCGTTGCCGACGCGAACCAGGAACATGGAATTGTAGCGGTGCGCCCCGGATCGAATGCACGACTCCCGGACCTGGCGGTCGGCGACCGGGTGCGGATCCTGCCAAACCACGCCTGTGCGACCGCTGCGCAGCACGAAACCTATCACGTGGTCCGCGGCCGCTCGCACGTTGTCGAGACCCGCTGGACCCGCTTCGGAGGCTGGTGATGCCCAAATCCCTCTCTGTGAATACCGATCGAGTACCAAGCCCGGCGGGCCACTACTCACAAGCGAAGCTCGTCGGTCAGCACCTCTACATTTCGGGCCAGCTACCGATCCGACCGGGTGGAGAGGCCCTGACGGACGACAGCTTCGAGACCCAGGCGGCGCAGGCCCTCGACAACCTGCTGGCGATCCTGGAAGCCGCGGGCGGAACCCCGGCGGATCTCGTCAGGGTGACAGCCTACATCGTCGGCGTGGACAATTGGCCCCGCTTCAACCAGGTTTATGCGGCGCGACTAGGGGATTCTCGCCCGGCTCGCACCGTCGTCCCAGTGCCGGAACTTCACTATGGCTATCTCGTCGAAGTCGATGCCTTCGCCGTGATCGCAAAAAATCCAGCTGCCACGCAAACAGCAAAACCCGTCAATATGACGGTGAAAGAGCGTGAGAAGTGATGATTTTTTCGTCTGACAACTGGGCCGGCGCCCATCCCGCGATTGCCGAGAGCCTGATGGCGCATACCGACGGCTATGCATCGGCCTATGGTACCAGCGACCTCGACCGAAAGGTGGAAAAGAAGTTCGCGGAGATTTTCGAAAGGGATGTCGCCGTCTTTTTCGTCGGCACCGGCACGGCTGCCAATTCGCTGGCGCTTGCGACAGCCAACCGTGCGGGGGGCGTCGCCTTCTGTCATCGCGAAGCTCACGCCATCGCCGACGAATGCGGCGCGCCGGAGTTCTTTTCGCATGGCGCCCGACTGAAGCCGGTCGACGGACCGCGAGGCAAGATGGAAGTCGCTCGCCTCGAAGCCGAAATTCGGCGCTTCCCGCTCGACAATGTCCAGGGCGGTCAGCCGACGGCGGTATCGCTGACGCAGGCAACGGAAAGCGGCACGATTTATTCGCTCGCCGAAATCGAAGCGATCGCAGCCGTTTCCAAGGCACACAAGCTGCCGCTGCATATGGATGGTGCCCGCTTCGCCAACGCGCTTGTCAGCTTGGATGCGACGCCTGCCGAAATGACCTGGAAGCGAGGCGTTGACCTCGTCTCCTTCGGCGGCACCAAGAACGGCTGCTGGTGCGCCGAAGCGCTGGTGCTCTTCGACCTCTCGAAGGCGCATGAAATGCACTTCCTGCGAAAGCGCTCCGCCCAGCTCTTCTCGAAATCGCGTTTCGTTTCGGCGCAGTTCGACGCCTACTTTGCTGGCGATCTCTGGCTGAACCTCGCCCGCCACGCCAACGCCATGGCTGCGCGCCTTGCCGAGGGCATCACCGCCTCCAAGACGAGCCGACTGGCCTGGCAGACCGACGCCAACGAGGTCTTCGCTATCCTGAAGAAGGACGTCGCCGTGAGCCTCCGCCAACGGGGTGCAATGTTCTACGACTGGCCCGTGCCGCACGACCTTGACGGAACCCTCGCGCCGGATGAAGGGCTCCATCGCCTTGTGACCAGTTTTGCAACGAAGGCCGACGACGTCGGTCGTTTCTTATCGGCTTGCTGAGACAAAGCCCGGAGGGGTGGAGCGCCTTCCGGTCCCGATCTCTGAGCTTCAATCAGATCATTCCGCCGATTGGGCGGAATGATCCGCAGCCTCAGGCTTGCCCTTGCAGCGTCCTCAAATTGGAGAGGATCTCGGCCGAAAGTGCAGTAGTCCAAAATAAGGTCCCCCAATGTCTCCACTCCTCAAACGTATACAGAACGATCAAGAGCTTCCCACCAAGGCGGATGTCGTTGTCATCGGCGGCGGCATTGTTGGTGCAACGGCGGCATTCCTTCTCGCGGAGCGGGGACTGTCCGTCGCTCTGGTCGAAAAGGGCCATGTCGGCTGCGAGCAGTCGAGCCGCAACTGGGGTTGGTGCCGACGGCAGAACCGGGATGCGCGCGAGTTGCCGCTCTCGGGCATCGCTTTGCAAGTTTGGGATGAGTTTGCGGCGAAGATCGATGAGGACGTCGGCTTCCGCCGATGCGGTCTGCTCTACGCTACGGATAATCCCCAGCAGCTTGCGGAATGGGAAGCATGGCGTGAGATGGCCCGCCCGTTCGACGTCAATACGAAGATGCTGAGCGCCAGGGAAGCGGCTGCCGCAATACCGGCGAAGGGCCGCCGATGGCTCGGCGGGGTCCATTCGATCGATGACGGCAAAGCCGAGCCTGCCATCGCCGCGCCGACGATCGCGAACGGCGCTCGCAAATTTGGCGCGACGATCCATCAGGAGTGCGCTGCGCGAGGTCTCGATCTGGTAAATGGAGCGGTAGCTGGGGTGATCACCGAAAAGGGGACCATTCGGACACAAGCCGTTCTCTGCGCCGGCGGTGCCTGGACGTCCATGTTTTGTCGCCAGTACGGAGTTCTGTTCCCGCAGGCGAGCGTGCGCCAGACAGCGCTTCGTACGCGGCCCACGGCGAATCTGGGCGAAGCGATCTATACGCCGGAGTGTGCGTTGACCCGTAGGTTGGATGGCAGCTATACGCTTGCGATCAGCGGCAGGGCTACACTGGATATCACCCCACAAGGCATTCGCTACGCCCGCTGGTTCATGCCGATGTTCCTGGCGCGTCTGAAAGCGATCCAGATCGGTGTCGGCAAATCCATGTTCCGTGGACCGGAAGCGCTCGCGAGTTGGAAAAAGGATGCGCAATCGCCCTTCGAGCGGATGCGCGTTCTCGACCCAACGCCGAGCCGCCGTACGATCGCGGCAATTCTGAAAGGTGTCACGGAGCAGTTCCCTGCGCTGGCGGGCATCGAAGTCGCCGACAGCTGGGGAGCCTATGTGGATTGCACGCCTGACGCGGTACCGGTCATCTCGCCGGCCGATGGTGTGAAGGGCCTTTATCTGGCCGCGGGCGGCTCCGGGCACGGCTTCGGGCTCGGGCCGGGTATCGGCCGCCTGGCGGCCGACCTGGTTGCCAATGATCCACCCTGTGTCGACCCCAGCCCCTTCCGCCTGTCGCGTTTCGTTGATGGTTCGAAAGTCAAAGTCGGCGCAATCTGATCGCGGAGGTCAGAAGATCGCTTTCACCCAGGTAAAAAAATGGAGAACTAGATGTCACTTCTAAAAACCATCGACCCGAATCCATCGTTTGAACCGAAGCGTAGAACTGCCGAGCCGGGTCGCCTCATCGCGGGCAGCCCCGCTTTCAAGACCTGGTTGCAGGACACCGCCAAGGAGGGCAGAGTCAATACCGGCGTTTTCGAGGCGACGCCCGGCGAGACGCACTCCATCAAGGGCGAAACGTTTGAATTTTGCCATCTCGTCCATGGCGTGATCGAATTGACCGAAAAGGGTAAGGAGCCGGTTATTTATCGCGCGGGCGACAGCTTCGTCATGAAGCCCGGTTATGTCGGAGTTTGGAAGACAATCGAGACGGTGCGGAAAATCTTCGTCACAGTCACCTGATCATTCGAGCGAGCGATGCCGTTTCGAGGTGCATTGTCTCCTGATTTCAGGGCGGGAACGGACCGATCCGGCAGGCAAGGCCTTTCGATCGGCTCCATCCCGAAATTGGATGGGCGGTTTAACCGCCCATGCCGTCTTCCAAACCCGGGCTCGCGCTTGCAGCGGAAGCCCCTTCAAAGAAGGGCTCGCCCATCGCTGTCGTCGCGGGTACAGCCTGAAACTTCAATATTTCACCCGGTATCGCGACAACCCGCCGAGATGAGCTTAGAGACCAACGAAATGGATCTACCCATGCAAACGGAAACGGTCACTCTCGCGCCTTTCGAGACTCACCATCTGGATGGTGCACTGGCGCTGTCGCGTGCAGCGGGCTGGGCGCACAGGAGAGAAGACTGGAAAATGATTTGGTCGATAAGCGAGGGACGCGTTGCCCTCGCGGGTGACCGTGTGGTGGGCACGGCCCTCATGACTCCCTTCGGCAACACCTGTTCAGCGATCAACATGATTATTGTCGACGAAAGCCAGCGCGGCCGTGGGCTGGGACGACAATTGACCAGCGCCGTGATCGAACTCGCCGGGGATCGGGAATGCCGTTTGACGGCGACGAGCGACGGCTTACCTCTTTACGAAAAGCTGGGCTTCGTTGCGACGCATCAAGTCGTACGCCATCAGGGTATCGTTGGTCAGGTCGATACACCTGAAAATATCGGGTGGATCAGGCCCGACGACGCCCTGCCGGCAACCAAAGCGCTCGATCGTGCGGCTTTCGGCGCCGATCGCGATGCGCTCCACGATGCGCTGGCGAAGGAGGGGCCGTTTGCCGTTGTCCGGAACGGTGACAATATCGTCGCCTTCGCGGCCACGCGGTCTTTCGGGATCGGCGAAGTCGTCGGGCCGGTCGTGGCAGAGAACGCCGAACAGGCGAGGGATTTGATCGCCTTCATCCTCTCCGGTAAGGAAGGTCGTTTCGTGCGCATCGACATCCCTGGACAGAGCGGCCTTTCGTCATTGCTCGAAGGTTGGGGGCTCCCTCACGAGGGCGGAGTTGTTGCGATGGCTCGAGGTGCTACAGGCGGGTCGCAAACGCCGGAGGTTCGAACTTTCGTCCTGGCCAGCCAGGCTCTCGGCTGACCTGAATATCTCTAGAGCGTTTCATGTTTTGACGGAAGCACGGAAGCATAGCCGGCGTTTGCGAAGTAGTTACTGCATTCGCCGGGTTGGAT
>MBFK01000033.1 GCA_001704765.1 Sinorhizobium shofinae | reverse complement strand
GAACCCATCGAAACCGCAAACCAATGAGGGGGTCAGTTCTTCAATTCGGCAAGGGGGTCAATTCTTCGATTCGCTTGACAGGGCGGTCCGATAGCGTGGCTTCCCGCTCAAGTAGAGCGCTGAGGTGGTGCCGAATCAAACGCCAAGCTCAGGTGGCAGAATAATGTCCTGCCTCTGAGCTATGGCGACTAAAGTCGGAAAATCCGCCCGCAATCTCCTTACGCCGCACTAGTTTTCGTGGCGATTGAATCTAGGATGGCCAAGTGTTCCGGTGAAAGCACAAGATCACCAGCCTTGAAATTCTCGCGAAGGTGATCAACTGACGAAGTTCCCGCGATGACCAAGATATTTGGCGAGCGCTGCAGAAGCCAAGCGAGAGCGACTTGTTTGGTGGTCGCACCGATAGCGTTCGAAACATCCGACAAAGCGGACGACTGGACAGGTGTGAAGCCTCCGAGAGGGAAGAATGGCACATAAGCCACCCCGTCAGCTGCGAGATCATCAATAAATGCATCGTCCTCACGATGGACGAGATTGTATCGGTTCTGGATGCAGACGATCTTGGCGATCGAGGACGCTTCTCGATATTGGTCTTGAGTAACATTACTCAACCCAATGTGGCGGACGAGGCCCATTTTCTGAAGCTCTACAAGAGTTGACAGCGGCTCAGCGATAGAACCTTCGCTGGGACCAGTAGGTCCTCCAACGCGCAAGTTCACGACATCCAAAGCTTCTAAGTTAAGACTGGTGAGGTTTTGATGCACAGCCCTCATGAGTCCTCCCTTAGATATATCCAAAGCCCAGGAGCCGTCGTCGCCTCGGACGTACCCGATCTTTGTAACGATCACCAGATCTTTTGCGTAAGGCGAAAGCGCTTCACGGATAAGATCGTTGGCAACCTGAGGACCGTAGAAATGAGCAGTGTCGATATGATTAGCCCCCAGTTCTACAGTCTCCCGCAGAACCGCAAGCGCGGCTTGCTTATCACGGGGCGGGCCCCATACATGAGGACCTGGCAACTGCATCGTGCCATATCCTATCCGCTTGAGGTTCACTGTTGTTCCAGGAAGCGTAAAAGTGCCGCCGAGGGCTAATTTTGTCGTAGACATATGTTTTCCTTGTGATGTTGTTAATCATTACTAACCGGTACAAAGCGCACCGGCTCAAGACTTTATTCAGGGCTTTTGCTTTTCCGAGCCGCGATGTGGTTTTGGCTACCTTTGATGCCAGGACACGCCAATTCAGGCGATCTTCCAACAGCCGCTATGCACCAACACCTGAAAGTCCTTGATCTTCAGGGTAATGGCTAGATGAAGCAGCTCAGAACCCTCATCACGTTGCCAGGAGCTTCAATATCTGTGCACGGAGAGTGAAGCTCAGCTCTTGGGTGCCGTTGCGAGTTCTGAGATGCGACCTTCGCGCCCGGCTTTGGCGGTCCATCCCCACCAGGCCAGTTGATCCAACATCAGCTTGGCGCTTGGCAAAATCACATCGAGCGTCATCATAAGTGAGATCTCCTGTTGCGTGGACGGAAGATAGTGCTGATGCCATAGAGGTCACAATCGGCTACAATCTGGACAACCTGTCCGCCTCCGCGGACAATGCACGCGCAGCAGGGCTTTCGAATGCCGGACATGAACGATATCAGCGCCTTCCTGGCGGTGGCCCGCGCTTGCGGATTTCGCCAGGCGGCCCGCGAAAGCGGAATGAGCTCGTCGGCGCTTAGCGATGCGATCAAGCGGCTAGAGAATGAGCTCGGCGTGCGTCTCCTGAACCGCACCACACGTAGCGTTCTTCCGACCGAAGCTGGCGGGGAACTGATCAAGCGCCTCGACCCGGCTTTCGCAGAGATACTGTCGGCTCTGGACCAGGCGAGTAGCCATCGTGACCGCCTGGCAGGCGCGCTGAAACTCAACGTTCCGGTAAGTGCCGCGCGCCTAGTCCTGCCGCGCATCGTCGCCCCCTTTCTTGCGGCCTATCCCGATATTCGGCTGGAGATCGTCACCGACGAGAGTTTCGTCGATATCATCGCAGCCGGATGCGATGCAGGTATCCGCTACGACGACCGGCTCGAGCAGGACATGATTGCCGTACCCATCGGCCCGCGCACACAGCGCTTTGCTCTTGGTGCCGCGCCTGACTACCTAGCGGCCAGGGGAAGGCCCGCGCGTCCGCAAGACCTGCTGTCGCATAGCTGCATCCGGGGCCGGTTTGCCGGTCGGGCCGTTTCCCCCTGGGAATTTGAGCGCGATGGCGAGACGGTGGTCATTGAACCACCGGGCCAACTCCTGGTGCAATCGGGGGGAGGGACTGATCTCGGCGTCAGCGCAGCCATTGCAGGCACGGGCATCATCTATCTCTTCGAAGACTGGCTGAAGCCGCACTTCGCGAGCAGCGCCCTCGAACCCCTGCTGGAGCCCTGGTGGCTGAGCTTCCCAGGTCCTTACCTTTATTATCCGGGTCGTCGGCTGGTGCCTGCGCCGCTGCGTGCCTTCATCGACTTCGTCAAGTTTATCCAGAAGGCAAGATGAACAGCACATTTACCAATCCAAAATGCATTGGCTCGCCCCATTCACGTCTGCAGAACTTAGGAGGCTGCGTTACAGATCGTCGATAGGCACCAACGTTTGCCGTAGCTGCATTCTTGGTAGTACCCCGTGCGCTGATGACCGGTATGGCGCATTCCAGCGGAAATCGCCGCTCTACAGGAGCAGAAGTTCTTTTGACAGCAGCCGGGCGTTTCCAACTTGTGCAGCGTTCAACTTCATCGCGGCCCGCGCTTCTCTCCGGGAGCGGCACAATGGCCCTCCCATGATGGGGTCCAGTAGATGATGTGGTCCAATCTATGCTGCATCCTGACGACTTGTCGTCGGTATAAACGCCGCCACGAACTCACACCACCATCGTCCGCGAAGGACGCCTTCCGCCGCTACACGGAACCTTGAATTTGTTTCTCTCGATCACCTCTATGGCTAAATGTCATGCCGCTGCGGTTGAGATATGCTCCTCTCTCGTCCAGCGGAATTCAGAGCCATCCACCCACATGCGATGCATGACCACCGCAAGCCTGCGCGCCAATGCGATGTTGGCTTTCTTTCTTCCGTGCCGTTTCGCGATGTTCATCGCCCAAGCCTTCAGCCAACACCATTTCACCACCCGCGTCATCATCGATTGGGCAGCCTCGTAAAGCAGCGTTCGCATCATGGCATCCCCGCGGAGCGAGACGTGGCCGACGCGGCTTACCTCGCCGGATTGATTGAGTACGGGGGTGAGCCCCAATACAGCACCCACCGCCCGCGAATGACGGAACCGGCTGGGAACATCGACCGTCGAGACAAAGGCGAGCGAGACGATAGGCCCGACGCCAGGCACGTCATCAGTCGCTTGCAGACCTCATCACGTTTTGCCTCGTTGCGAACCTTCTTTTCTAGTTTGGCAAGTCCTTCGCGCAACTTGCGACGACCGGCAAGCAATGGCTCCATGATTGCTGCCAGTTCAGCATCCCCCTCGACGAGTTCGCGTATTTTCTTTTCGAATGTCCCGCCCGACGTCCGTCCCACCTTCAGCCCGAAGTTCCGCAAAAGGCCCCGCATCTCGTTTTCCAAGTCGATCGCTTTTCCCTTCAACAGTGAGCGAGCCGTCAACAAGGCACGGCGCTTCTGGCTCGTGAGCGTCTTCACATGCACGTCCTTGAACAGCCCGACCCGGATTATCTGGGCAATGCCGCGCGCGTCGTTTCGGTCGCTCTTATTCTGTTGCAGGGCGTGTGGCGCGTCTCGATGCAGAGGACTGGAAAACCGGTTCTTGCCAGCCCTTCAAACAGCCATTGCGATAATGGTCCAGCCTCAAGGCTCGATACAGACACTCGTTTCTTTGACAGAGACATCAAGGCCGGCTTAGTGCTTCATGGATGCGCTTCCTCTTTCTGATGGTTGTGGCTGTTACAGACCGACCACTTTGTATCATCAGCTCGGCGTGCAGCACCTTCCTTGCAGGCGGCGAAGATGGGGCACGAAGCCGATTAGCCCATCTGTGCTAAACCTCCTGCGGCTGCCCTTTTAACCGGTCAAGCGGTGCGCGAACTGGCTTCGGCCGCTCCCGGCCTTCGCCTGGTATGCTCTTGTCACTTTTTAGTGGAAAGGGCGCTCTGCCCGCTCTCTCCCGCAAGTCCCTTCCTCCGCTCGGCAAAATACCGGTTTCGACCCTGTCCAGTCGTTCCCACCACGCTTCACGAATGACCGCTGTGCGCCCCAACCCCGCCGTTGATCTCTGCTTCACCGCCGCCTAAGGGCAGTCATTGCCGACAGAGACTTGATCCGACGCCAGTGGCCGGGCGTCATGTTTTCCCACTCGCGGAAAGCGCGATAGAACGAGTTGGCGTCCTGGTATCCAAGCAGGTAGGCTACCTCTTCCACGTCAATCGTGAGATCGGAGAGAAGCTGGCGGCCGAGTTCCTGTCTGGCTTCGGTCAGGAGAGCACGGAAAGTCTGGCCTTCCGCCGCAATCCGCCGCTGCAAGGTGCGTTCGCTCAGGCCCAGATCGCGCGCCACGGCAGCAACGTCATGGCGACCACTGGCCATTGTGCGTTTCAAGGTGCCCTTTACCTGCTCACCGATTGTGGCCTGCGCCTCGATCTCGCGCACGGCGTCTGCCAGCGCGGGGGTCAGCATCTGGATCAGTTCGGGGTTGTGTCCGGGGAATGGCAGGTCGAGATCCGCTGCATTCAGCACCATGCGATCACGCTCTGTCCCAAAATGGATCGGGCAATCGAAGAAAATGGCGTGCCTGTCCGTTCCCGAATTTGGTCGCCGCAGCTCCAGCGAGATTGGCCGCAGGTGACGGCCGGTACCGCGTCGCCCGAGTTCCAGCAAAAGGGCAAAGCTTGCATCCACCGACAGGGGCGGCTCCGGTTCGGTGCCGGCAGGCCACTCGATCGCCACCGGCGGGAAGGGCGAGCAGGCAGTTGCGTTACACATTGCTCAGGCGTCAGTTCAACTCAATACGTTCTCCCGTTGCCGCCGAGCGTTTTACCGCATCGATCACCCTCAAGGTTTCGAGCCCCTCACGCCCGCTGACAAGCGGCGGTTCGCCTCCGCGGATCACCTTGCAGAATTGCCGGATCTGCAGGACGAGCGGGTCCTCGTCGTCGACCTCGATGCGCTTTTGGTCAAGTGGCTCCCACCAGCTCCGTTTACCAGGATTGCGCCAGACTTCGAGCGCGGGAACAGCCAGGGACCCGTGCGTTCCTCCGATCATGTAACAGGATTGCTCGGTTCTGGGATAGGCCGGATTCTCTCCGGTTGTCATCTCCCAGCTCCACGGTGCGACCACCGAGTCCGAGACTGTCGCAGTTCCCAAAACTCCATTCTTGAACTCGATCAGGATCACAGCCGTTTCCTCAACTGCGTTGCCGCGCACTGCGTTGGACTCGCGTGCCTGAACCGCGGCCACATCGCCGAGAAGGTAGCGCAGATTGTCGACATCGTGGATGAGATTCAGGAAAACCGGCCCCGCACCGCGCTCACGACGCCACGAGATGTCGAAGTAATCGTCGGGCTTGAACAGCCAGAACATCGCATTGACAACAAGAACGCGGCCGAGCTTCCCGCTTTCGATGATTTCCTTTGCCTTTTGCATCACCGGATTGTGCCGGCGGTGATGGCCGGTCAATAGAGGAACACCTTTTGCCTCAGCCGCTGCGATTAGCTTTTCCCCGGATATAATGTCGTCGGCGATAGGCTTCTCGATGAGCGCGGGAACGCCGGCTTCAACGGCTTCCAACCCGTTCTGGACGTGAGCCTGGTTGGGCGTAGCCACGATGATCCCGTCAGGTCGGTCTGCGGCAATCATGTCTGCGAAGCTTGTAAACCACTTCACGCCGGCTTCCTTGGCAATGGTCTCGCCAACCGGCGTGGGATCGACCACGGCACTGAGTTGCGCCGAGGGCTCGGCCAGGACGTGCTGAATATGGCGCTTACCGATGAGGCCTGCGCCAAGTACGGCCAGCTTAACCCGTTGGGTCATGGTCACCTCAGCCCTTGCTCGCCGCCTTGATCATTGTCGCCGCGCGCCGGATGCCAAGCTGGTATCCTTCTGTTCCAAGGCCGCAGATCACGCCGTCCGCGCGGTGCGAAACGAACGAATGGTGTCGGAAGCTTTCGCGCTTGTGCACATTGGAGATGTGGATCTCGATCACAGGCCCTTCAAATGTGTTCAGAGCGTCGAGGATGGCGAGTGAGGTATGGGTGAAGGCTGCCGGATTGATGACGATGCCCGCACCGTCCTCGCGCGCCTCATGAATCCAATCGATGATCTCGTATTCCCGGTTGCTCTGATGAAAACGGAGTTCATGGCCGAGTTCGGCTGCCAGTTTTCGGCAGTCCGCTTCTACGTCTGCGAGCGTTTCATGCCCGTAGATGTGCGGCTGGCGTTTGCCAAGCAGATTGAGGTTTGGTCCATTGAGAACGTAGATCAGGCTCATAGTATAATGTCCTTGTTGAGCACGCCGTCCTGGTTAGACGAACGCGATTGCTTGAACAGCAAAATCAGGGTCCGACTCGTAGAGATCTGCACGCAAGCCGAGCCTCCCAGCTTCGAGGGCAGGCGCGGCGATCGCCCGCGCGGCGTCGAGAACGGCAGTGAGAAGCTTCTGCTTGGTCTCTGCAGTACGACCCGGTGCCATCCGCACGATGATTTGGATGAAATGATTATCGACATGCTCATCGCCCACGCAGGAGTATGTCGCCTCCCGCGCAAGCGTGCGCACGGCGGAAGGTTTCACAAGGCCGCCATCGCGAACGCAGCGATGCACGGCCAGCGTGAGCCGGTCCATGGCTACATGCTCGCCTGCGCCCCGGCTATAATCGATGATGATATGCGGCATTTGGGATCTCCCCATCAAGCCAACAGGCGGCACAAGTCCGTAAAGTGAAGGGACATGCGCTCTGCGTCGGGTGCTATCCCGGTGAACAATTCGAAAGCCGCTGCTGCCTGGTAGACGGTCATGCCGCCGCCACGAAGGGTCCGGCAGCCTTTTCTTTCGGCGAGAGCAAGGAGCTCTGTGACGAGCGGCATATAGACGATATCGGCGACCCAATGCCGTGCCAGAAGCCATTCCGGGTCAATCGGCAAACCAGGATGGCTCTTCATACCCGTCGGCGTCGCGTGGATAAGGCCGTCCGCGGAGCGCAGGGTGCTGCCGACATCCGTCGTGGCACGAGCGCAATCCCTTGAGAACCGATCGTTCAACTGCCCAGCCAAGGTTTCTGCCCGTTTCGAATCCTGGTCAAAGATCGATAATCGCTTAATACCGAGCTTGATTGCGGCATGCGCCACGGCGACACCGGCGCCGCCGGCGCCAAGCAGGACGGCATGCGACTTCGCGACGTCCGGAAGGCCGCGCTGGAAATTCTCATAGAAACCGTACCAATCAGTGTTGTGGCCGATCCTCTCGCCGTCACGAAAGACCACGGTGTTGACCGCACCGAGCATCTCTGCATCCTCGGAAAGGCGATTGAGGTGGGCGATCACCGTCTGCTTGCACGGATGTGTAATGTTGCTCCCGGCAAAACCGCGTCGCTCTTCCTCATCTAGGAGGTCCGGCAGCGCCGAGGCTGGAAGGCCTCGCTCGGCGAAGTCGAGAAGTTCGTAGCGGTAATCGAGGCCCTGGTGTCGAGCCTCCGTTTCGTGGAGGGCCGGGGACTTTGACATTTGAATGTCGGCCCCGATCAGTCCCACGAGGAATTTCTTGTCGTGCATTGGTATCGCTTTCGAACGTCAGTGGTGCGCAAGGATTTCGCCGAGGAAGGTTTTCGTGCGTTGGTGCTTGGGCGACTTGAAGAAGACCTCCGGTTCGGCCTCTTCGACGATTTCTCCGGAGGCCATGAAGATGACGCGATCAGCGACCTGACGGGCAAACCCCATTTCGTGCGTGACACAGATCATCGTCATGCCGTCACGGGCGAGCCCGATCATGGTGTCGAGCACCTCCTTCACCATTTCAGGATCGAGGGCAGAGGTCGGTTCGTCGAAGAGCATGACCTTCGGCTCCATGCAGAGCGCGCGAGCGATGGCAACGCGTTGCTGTTGTCCGCCGGATAGCTGCGCAGGATACTTTTCCGCCTGATCAAGGATTCGAACGCGCTCGAGATATTTTCGAGCCAGTCGCTCTGCGTCAGTGTGGCTTGTGCCTCGAACACGCATCGGGGCCAGTGTACAGTTCTGAAGTACGGTCATGTGGGGGAAGAGATTGAAGCTCTGGAAGACCATTCCCACTTCGCGACGTATCGCATCGACGGATTTGGTGCTTCCGTCCAGTACCTGACCCTCGACGACGATCTTGCCTTCCTCGATCGTTTCGAGGGCATTGATGCAGCGGATTAACGTTGATTTCCCGGAGCCTGACGGCCCGCAGAGGACGATTTTTTCGCCTTTGCGGACCGACAGACTGATGGATTTCAAGGCATGGAAAGCGCCGTACCACTTCTGCACGTCCTCAAGGGAAATCAGCGTCGGTTGATCTTTTGCGGAATTGAGCACGGAACCCTCCATTTGGGCTTTAATTGACGGTGAACGGGATGTTCGGAATGGATTCCGGGAACTGCGGCAGATCGATCGCCATCCACTTCTTCGTGATGGCGGCAAGCTCACCATTGGCCTTGATCTTGTCGATGAAGGCGTTGACTGCTTCGTTCCAGTCCTTCTCGCCGAGACGGGTCCCGACGCCGTTGTAGGTCGTCAGAAAGTTAATCTTGCGCTCATAGGTGCCGGCACTCGCCGCATCCAGACGCTGACCATAGAACTGGTTGCCGCCAACCGCCTTTACCTGTCCGGAGATCAGAGCCTGGATGGTTGCAGCGTCGTCATCAAAGCGGCGAACCGTTGCGGTGGATCCGACGGCGTCCGTTACTGCCTTATCCTGCGAACTGGACTTCGGAACGCCGATCTCCCACCCCGCAACGTCTTCAGGCTTCGTAACCGTGTCGGACTTCGCGGCATAAAGCGAAATCGTGTTGGCGGCGTAGGGCTTGCTGTATTGAATTGATTTCGCGCGTTCTTCCGTCATCGCCATCGTTGCGAACAGGATGTCGACTTTGCCGGTCGTAAGCGCCGGAATTCGGTTGGCAACGGCGAGCGGCTGGAATTGAACCTTCAGGCCTAATTCCTTGGCAAAAAGGTTGGCGACGTCAGCGTCGAAGCCGTCCTGCACGCCGCTTGTGTTGACGAACCCCCATGGCGCATTGTCGCCCTGGATGCCGACCACAAGCGTGCCCTTTGCCTTGATTTCCTCCACACTTGCCGCAGAGGCGGTGGCAGCGCCAACGGTTGCGAAGGCAACGGTTGCCAGTGCAAGTCCGAGAAAATTCCTACGATCGTTATGCATGCTTATTCTCCTCCTCAAGAGTTTTGCTTCGAGCGAAGCGGTTAGCGGGCAGCTTTCGCCATCCGTTTTTCGAGGCCACTTCCGGCATAGGAGAGCGGCCAGCAAATGATGAAGTAGATTGCGCCGACGATCCCGAAGACGAGCAGCGGACGATAGGTCTGGTTTGAAATGATATAGCCGGCGCGAGTCAGTTCAATGAAGCCGACGATTGCTGCTAGCGACGTGCCCTTGATGAGCTGGACAAGGAAGCCGATCGTTGCCGGCATCGAAATTTTCAGGGCCTGCGGCAAGATGACGTCTTTCATCCGCGAGACATAATGCAGACCGAGGGCGTTGGCGGCCTCCGTCTGGCCCTTCGGCACAGCCTCGATGGAGCCGCGCCAGATCTCGCCCAGGAAAGCACTGGCATGGAGCGTGAAGGCGATTGCGACCGCGATCCAGGCGTTGACCTCGAAGCCCAACAGCGCAACGCCGTAATAGACAACGAAGAGCTGCATCAGAAGGGGCGTGCCCTGGAAGACGCCGATATACCCTGCGGTGATCGTCCGGGCGACCTTCGTCTTCGAGGTGCGCAGCAGCGCGATCAGGATTCCGAATATCCCCCCACCGATGAAGCCCACGATCGCGAGCAGCACGGTCCACCTCAAACCCTGCATCAGAAAGAAGAATTCATTTTCGCCGATGGGACCCATGGCTGCCTCCTATCGCGTCGGGTAGTTGAAGTAGTGGCGAGAAATGAGGGCAAAGAGGCCCATCATCAGCGTCGAGATAACCAGGTAGATAGCGGTCACCGTGAAATAGACTTCGAAGCTGCGGAAGGTGTCAGACTCAATGCGCTGAGCGGCCGAGGTCAGTTCGTAGGCGGCGATTGACGTGCAGACAGACGTTGTCAGTGTCAGCATGATGAACTGGCTTGTGAGCGAGGGATAAATCGCCCGCAGCGCCGGCTTGAGCACGATGAGCCGGAAGACGTCCGCCTTGTGCAGACCAAGTGCGAAACCTGCCTCGATCTGGCCGCGCGACACGCTTTCGACCCCGCCTCGGATGATCTCGATTGCGTACGCCCCACCATTGATGCCGAGGGCAATGATCGCCGTAACGGTCGGATTGAGGCGGATGCCCATGAGAGGAAGGGCAAAATATATGAAGAAGATCTGCACCAGGAATGGCGTATTACGCACGACCTCGACGAAGACGATAACGAGAGTGCGCGTGATCTCGCTCTTGGAAGTCCTTGCAACAACGCCCAGGATTCCGATGACGAGTGCGAGGAGCATCCCAGCCAACGCAAGGCCAAGCGTTCCAAGCGAAGCCCATAGCAATTCCGGGGCGCGGTCGAGGACCGCACCGAAATCAAACGTATAAGTCATGTAAGACTTCCTCCCTCCGACCGGCGTACGCCGCGTCGGCGCCGGATCAATGATCCGGTTTCAAAATCCCCAGTGCGCTGTCATGCAGATGTTTTAGATGTGCCTCCGGGTCCACCGGCCCGACGAGTGGTACTTCAACCGAGATAGCAGCGCCGTATTCGGTTGCCGCCCAGAGGTCCTTCAATGGCAATTCGCCTTCTCCAGGAGCGAGCCTGCCGCTTCTCGCCTCGGCGATCATCGCGTCCGATGTTTTGGGAGCAGGCCCGCGGACGTCGCAAAGCTGGACGTGTTTTATCTTCCCTGCATTTGCGCGAAGCTCGTCGATCGAGGCTCCGTTTCGGAAGAAGTGAATCCCGTCAACAAGGACACCGGCGTTCTCTGCTCCGCAGGAATTCACGACCGCTACGCTGTCGCGAAAGGTTCTTACCGTCCGCCAGCCCATGTTTTCGATGTCGACTGACATGCCATATCGCGCCGCGAGGGCGCAAAACTCAGAAAGGTTGGTGGCAAGACGGCCGCCGTCTCGATCATCGCCGCAAACACTCAGCCGGCAGGCCCCTATGTTCGCAGCGGCTGCCACGGTCGCCTCATGGGAGGCCGCAACGAAGCTCTCGTCGATCACGAAGAACTCGATATCGAACACCTTGATGCCTTCGCCATCGGCAACTGTCTTGAACTCCTGGGCACTCTGGCTGCCCACCGGCAACTCGTAGAAAGGGGCTCCGGGAAAGGCGGGGTGCAGACGCAGACCTATCGACGCAAAACCCGCCCGAGCAGCTATCACGGCGAATTCCTTGGGCGGCAGCGCGATGGATGAAAAATGCGCCACGCCCAGTTCAAGCCCTGGTCTTGGCGTCGCGACGGTCATCACAAGATCCCCTTTGTCGCGAGGTGAGTGCGCAGATTGGTTCCCGTGCGGTGAATATGCTGACGCAACATATCGCACGAATAGTCCAGATCCCGCGCGACGGCTCCCTGAGCAATCTCACTGTGCTCTTGGCTGACGTTGCGGTCACCCGACGTGCGGGTCAGAAACACCCGGCGATAACGGTCGTTGAGATTAAGAAGCAGTCTACAGAAATGGAGCAGGATCGGCTTCCCGCAGCCAGAGATGAGTGTCAGATGAAATTCGCGGTGGAGCTCTTCCCAGCGCTCCAGTGTCTCTGGCCGAGCCGCGTCGCGCTCGGTGCGGTTAAGGCGATGCAGCGCGCGCATGACGTTGCCCTCCCACTCCACATCGCCGAGCCGCATGGACTCGCGAAGCGCAAAGACTTCAAACTCTTCGCGCAGGGTGGTGATCTCTTCCAGATTGGCCAAGGAAATTGATGAAACGCGGTAGCCGCGATTGTCCTCGAACTCCACTAGACCGTCCGATATCAGCCGCGCCAACCCTTCACGCAGCGGACTGAGGCTTACGTTGAACGTCTTGCGCGCCTTGTCGAGATTGATCTTGCTGCCGGCCTGAAGCTCGCCGGAGATGATCGCCTCACGAAGACGGGATGCAAGCTGGCTCCCAATTGTGTTTTTGCCGTCGTCAAGAAAGCCAGAAGACGATGGGGCATCTTCTGTCGTCGGAGCAAATGCGCCGTCGTCATCCGGTACCATTGTTCCTCCCAAGGCTCCCCCGAACTAATTGTCGATGATCGATACAATAAACGATTATTCGTGTCAACTTGAGAGCGCCGAAATCTGCAAAAAGTCGAGCCTCAGCTAACTTTGTGCGATTAATATGTAATGAAATCAATCGAATACTTGGCCCTATCCTGTTTCTCTCGGCTATTGGCGCCCGCAAGAATGTACGGCGGCCTTGACAGATAATCGATTATTTGGATAGTCGAGGAAATCGGGAGGTAGCCCACATGGTGATCAAAACTGAAAGCGATCTGACGCCAGCCGTCCTTACTGTGATGAATCGCACTGAAGACCCCCGCCTGCGAGAAATCCTCGTCGCGATGGTCAAGCATCTTCATGCCTTCGTGCGCGAGGTTCGACTGACGGAGGTCGAGTTTCGGGAGGCGACAGCCATGCTGAATGAGATCGGGAAGCTGCATACCGATCACCACAACGAGTTTGTGCTGATGGCCGGTTCTCTTGGCGTGTCTTCACTTGTCTGCCTGCTGAACAATGGCGACAGAGGACAGACTGAGACCTCCCAGTCGCTGTTGGGCCCATTCTGGCGCCTCAACTCTCCGCGAGTCGAAAATGGCGGGACGATTATCCGATCCGAGACGCCGGGCACTCCCTTGTTCGTGCATGCCAAGGTCGTTGACCGCGACGGTAAGCCAATTGCCGGCGCCGAAGTGGATGTGTGGCATGCATCTCCCGTCGGTCTTTATGAAAACCAGGACCCGGACCAGGCCGAGATGAACTTGCGCGGCAAATTCATGACTGACGAGCAAGGTCGGTTCTGGTTCAGGACCGTCAAGATGGTCGGGTATCCCATACCGGTCGATGGCGTGGTCGGACGCTTGCTCAAAGCTCAGGGACGTCATCCGTACCGACCGGCGCACCTGCATGCACTGATCTTCAAGCACGGATACAAGACGCTGATTTCCCAGGTCTTCGACCCCAGCGACCCGAACATCGACTCCGATGTTCAGTTCGGTGTCACGGCGGCCCTGACCGGCGACTTCATTCGCCATGAGGAGCCCCATCCGACCGAAACGGATATTCCTGGTCCATGGTTCTCGCTCGACTACACCTATGTCATGGAACCCGGCGAAGCAGTTTTGCCGCGTCCCCCGATCAAATAAATTCACTATCAGCAGAGCAAACGATATGATCACCGAAGAAGAACGCCGGGCCGCGGCAGACGCGCTGCTCAAAGCTGAAATCGAGCGGAAGCCGATCATACAGCCAAGCGAGACCTACCCGAACCTCGAACTCGAGGACGCCTACCGGATTCAGGCTTTGTGGGCGGAGGCGAGGGTGGCCAAGGGCGCACGGATCGTGGGGCATAAGATCGGCCTGACGTCACGCGCAATGCAGATGGCTTCGAAAATGACGGAGCCGGACTACGGCTGCATTCTTGACGATGCTCTCTACAACGACGGAGCGCAGATCAGGGCTGACTTGTTTATCAAGCCGCGCCTCGAGGTCGAGCTGGCCTTTGTTATGGGTGAGGATCTCGTCGGGCCCGGCACCAGGATCTATGACGTCATGCGTGCGACCGAGTTCGTTGTCCCGGCGCTCGAGATTATCGACTACCGGACCGAAGTCCCTCGAGCGATCACCGATACCATTGCGGACAACGCGGCTTTCGGCGCCCTCGTCGTTGGCGGCCGTATAATTCGCCCGATGGACATTGATATCCGTTGGGTCGGAGCGACTCTTTCCAAGAACGGCATCATCGAGGAGTCGGGCGTGTCGGCGGCGATCATGGGACATCCGGCAGCCGGCATCGCGTGGCTGGTCAACAAACTTCATGCTGTGGGCGGTGGCCTGAAGAAGGGACAAATAGTCCTGGCCGGCTCCTTCACGCGTCCTGTTGATATCGCGAAAGGTGATGTCATTCAGGCCGACTATGGCCCTGTTGGCTCCATCGGCGTGTCGTTCGTGTGAGGTGCTAGATGGAACATCCTGTCAATCGGTTCAAGCAGAAGCTTCTTGCTGGACAAAGTCAGATCGGCCTGTGGTGTGGCCTGCCGGGAAACTACGCCGCGGAAATCGTTGCGCCTTCAGGTTTCGATTGGCTCCTGTTCGACACGGAACATTCTCCGGGTGACGTTCTGACCGTCCTGCCACAATTGCAAGCGGTCGCACCATACGACGTTTCCCCAGTCGTCCGCCCGGCCATCAACGACCCCGTTCTCATCAAACGTTTCCTGGATATTGGCGTTCAGACACTGCTCATTCCCTACGTTCAGAACGCAGAAGAGGCGAAAGCCGCAGTCGCGGCCGTGCGATATCCTCCGGATGGAATTCGTGGTGTTTCTGCCCTGACGCGCGCCACTCGTTTCGGGCGAGTTGCGAACTATGCGCAAAATGCGGAACGGGAAATTTGCCTGTTGCTGCAAGTTGAGACGCGGGAAGCGCTTGACAACCTCGAGTCGATCGCGTCGGTAGAGGGAGTGGACGGCGTATTCGTAGGACCGGCAGACCTGGCAGCGAGTTTCGGACACAGGGGCCAACCGAGCCACCCGGAGGTGGTCGATGCAATTGTCGACGCGATTGAACGCCTGAAAGCGTTGGGCAAGCCTGCGGGCATTCTTACCCCGGATGAGAAGTTCGCGGCACGGTGCATCTCACGGGGAACACTATTTACTGCCGTTGGTGTCGATGTCGCTGTTCTGGCAAGGGGATCGGAAGCACTCGCGGCACGATTTGCATCGCAGGGAGCGTACCGCGATGTCGGAACGTGATGAACTCCTCACTGAAATCGCACCGGCGGGAGTCATCAGAGCGGCGGTCAACATGTCGAATGCCGCACTTGTCCGACTCGATCCAGTGACAGGCTCTCTAACAGGGCCGAGCGCGCAGATCGCGATCGAACTTGCAGCAGAACTCGACTGCGGTTTGTCGCTGGTTCAATACGGATCGGCCGCTGACATTCTTGCGGCTGCCGAAGGCAATGAGTGGGACGTTGCGTTCATTGCTTCCGATCCGTCACGTGCCGATAGGTTCTCCTTCTCGCCCCCCTATACCACGGTGACCGCCAGCTTTCTGGTGTCAGACAGTAGCCCGCTAGGCAGCGTGGAGCATGTTGACGTCGAATGGGTGCGCATTGCCGCTGCCAGAACCGCTGCGTATACAAAGCAGCTTGAGCGAAAGGTTAGAAATGCAATTGTCCTCCATACCGAAAATCCCGCCTCCGCACTGGACATGCTTGTATCCTCCCAGTGCGATGCGGCTGCGGGCTTGACCGAGTCCTTGTCACGTTTCTGCGAAGAGAATCCAGGTTTCCGCGTTGTTGAGGGGACATTCTCGAAAGTGCCTCAGGCGATCGCTGTGCACCGGAGGTGTATTCACGCTTCAACCTTCCTGTCGGACTTCATCCAACAGCACTGCTGTGCGGGTAAGCCGAGCAACTGAAGCAGTTCGCGCGACATGCGAGGGAGCCAGGTCGAGGGGAAAGGTCGTTTGGTGGAGCTTCTTCGTCGCAGCATGGGGATTGCTCCTCGTCAGCAGCATCGACAACGTCATCAGACCCTATGTCCTTGGCAAGACCAATAACCTACCCGTGTTGCTCGGCCTCTTCGGTTTCCTTGGCGGCGTCGTCGCCTTTGGATTCATCGGAATTTTTCTGGGGCCAACGCTGCTGGCGGTCGCCTACAGCCTGTTCCTTGAGTGGACCACCGCCGAAGTCGAGGAACGCAGGCACCCCACTGAGCAAATCTGATATCTCTTGAACTCTTGAAATTTCGAGGGTTTAACCGACACCTATCTCTCTGTCTCTCTCGCGCGTCTAAGACGCAGGATAAAGTGGACCTCAATTGATGGCGGTGGCCCCGGAATGGGGCGGCTCGTTGCAGTGCTGTTTTGTACAAGGGCGCGAGTGTGGCCCTTGTACCGCAGCTTGACAGTAACTTTACTCCCAAAATTTCTCCATGGGACAAGTTAAAGTATCCTTGGGCGTGGTTTAATACCAGCGTCCTCGTCCGTAAAAGCCGCCGCCTAGCAGAATAACTATCAGAAGTATGATGAGAAGCGTGGTGATATCCATGTACGTCTCCTAGGAGTACCTAGCACGGTGCTTTTCTCGTGATTGCACTCCAACGTTGCATAACGTTTAGCACCCGGTTTTGTTCCATTTTGAGCTGCGCATGATACCGCTGACGTGAGTTCGTTATCCTCGACACAACCAAGCTCACGAACGGTTGAACTCCAGCTCGACCAGAATGGCGTCCTGAGTGCTGAGCCGATCTGTCAAGCTCCGAGATCGACCGGGAGCGGAGGCCGGCCACCACTGACCACACCCTCGGCTGCCGCCGGCCGGCTTAGTTTTCTCGCGATAGAGGTAGACGCCGAGGACTATGATGGCGAGAACCAGGCCGCCGATGATCAGGTATACCAACGGTGGCGCGTAACCGCCAAAGCCAGCCCGACAGCCACGCCCAGCAGAAAACTGACAATGCCGACCCCGCCAAGCACAGTCGCTGTGGTGCCCGGGTTCTTTCGCGCGACCTCTGATACCGCTTGGAGCTGCGTGCCTACTTGCTTCGCTGCGCGCTGACCGAGGCAGGCTTCAATGTCGTCGCCTTCTCCAGCGGAACGAAGGCCATGGA
Organism: Sinorhizobium shofinae; assembly: GCA_001704765.1. Taxonomy (GTDB): domain Bacteria; phylum Pseudomonadota; class Alphaproteobacteria; order Rhizobiales; family Rhizobiaceae; genus Sinorhizobium; species Sinorhizobium shofinae. The sequence continues at coordinate 2,654 of MBFK01000033.1, read as the reverse complement.
GTACCTCAGGAGCGCAGAAGGCCGTCGTGATCTGCTTTTCTAGTCCCTCCTGGGTATCACCGACACCCGGAGCGGCGGGCTTTGGCGCGTCTGAGCCATTCAACGTGTCCTTAAGGAGAATGAAGGAACGACGAAGCGCGGCCGTCGTTCGGGATTAGCGTTTCCAGCGGCCTTCGTATTTGAACTCGGGGGCCGCCTTGAGCTGATCCTTGGTCGCGTCCATCACAGCCGTCCATTTCTTGTCGTTTTCGACGTAGGTGATTTTGACGGCCTTCGGGCTGACAATGACGTAGCGCTCGCCCATCCCGAGGACCCCTCCGACCGACACGATATATCCGGCCAGCTGACCTTCCGAGAGGATCAGATCCTTGATCTCGCCGATCGTTTCGTCGGCATTGTTTGTGACGTTGAGATTGACGAGATTGTAGCTCAGCACGTCGGTCGGCTTGGCGGTGATGAAGGTTTCGGTGGTTGTGGTTTCCGCCGTCTGCGCGGCAGCCGCTCCAACAATCATCGTAGTAGCTGCAAGAGCAATCAGAATACGTCGCATGGTCCCACCCCTTGGAGGATGTTCAGGAACCCGGAAACGCCATGAAGTGATCGAAAGTTCCAACGACCTCAGTGAATTGGGCGGTGTGGACGGATTCTGACCAAAATGAAGCCTGCTGTGAGTGCGACAATGGATGCGAAATTACGCTTCGTCTTCTCGCATCGTAGGGCGACGCGTTTCGCCGACGGCTTGTTCGACGGGCGCGTCCTCTGTAAAGGGCCTTGGCGAAGAAGCCCGGCTTTTGTTTCTTATTGGCCTTGTGCGGAACGACGGGGATGATGCCGCGCTTCGTGCCTCCTGCCGGTTGTCCTTGTCGCCGGCGCGGCAATGAGGCTCGAAACACCTCCAGCGCCGCCGCCCAATCCTTTCGGAAATCTTTCCCGACGAAACGCGGCGCTCCTGCCTCCGGTTTCTCTTCAATGCCTTGCGCTTCTTCACGGCCCATGGCGTCGAGGTCCATCGCGTAATGACGACAATGGCACAAGCTTCCGCTCCCATCGCTGCGCCAAGGCGCTGTGGCGGATCGCCATCAAGCACATCCGCACCAGGCCCTGTACGCCCAAGACCAATGGCGAGGCCTAACGTGTCGTCCAGACCGCTCTGCGCGAATGGGCCTATGCCAAGGCCCACAAAACACCGGAGCAGCGGGCCGCCGACCTACCGATCTGGCTCCACCGCTACAATTGGCATCGCCCCCACGGCAGCTTAAAATCCAAGCGGATCAGCAGACTCGGCCTCACCGACGACAACCTGTTGAGGCTCCACATTTAGGCAGGTTTTTCTGTACACCAAGTAGTTCGGCAAGACCCACTAATGGCGAGCAACATCAGTGTGCGCTGATGGAACAGTCGAACAGCCCAAACCGAGCCGAATAAGAAACCCCGCAGTCGGCGGGGTTTTGATTATGCCAGAGCGGGACCCTTACCAGTCGTCCTGTTTGCTGTACCAGTCGTCAATCTCCCTCTTCGCGCGGTCCTTCTCAAGACCATAGCGTTCTTGGATTTTGCCTTCGAGCTGGTCGCGTTTACCGGCGATCTGGTCGAGATCGTCGTCAGTGAGCTTACCCCACTGCTCCTTGATCTTACCTTTGAATTGCTTCCAATTGCCTTCGACCCGATTCCAATCCATATGCGTTTTCTCCTGAGTTTGCGCCTGTACAACAAACTCACAACGGTCGAATTAGTTCGAGCCGTCGCAGTGATATGTCAGAACGGCGGCTTGGCGGACTCAACTCACGCCGATGAACGGAATCTTACGCGCCCGCGTGGTCATCGAGGAATAAAGCTTGACTGATGAGCGCCTTCATCCGCATTGAAAGGCTCTGGGCGCAATCCTCATGAAAAGTGACATTCGAATATTCCTATTGTGCCTTCCGCGCCTCGATGACTGACCACCCCAACACGTCAGTCATCGAGGCGCGGAAGCCAACGGCTGCGACTGGCGTAGCATTCACTCTTTCACACCGACACAAGGAAGCGGATCTCTGTACGCGGATCTTTGTATGAATTGTCGGCACCTGGAACAACGGAGGTTACTTAGCGTTTGCTCATTTGGGGGTTAGGGAGGTTGCCATGATCCTGGTCACACATGATCCAAGCCGGCAGAATTGCCAAGGCTCCGATTCGGCGTCCCTCATTGCATCTGTCCGTTGCGCGATCGCATCGGAAGTGCCATTCGACGTGACGAATTTATCGTACCGTGTTTTGGGCGACAGCATTGTAATCGAAGGCAATGTGGTTAAGCGTAGCGACGCCGAGCTTATCCACCGAATTGCCGAGGATATTGCCGGTCAGGGGCGTGTAATTATGAGGGTCGGCGGCATAAACCACTAGGCCGCGGTCCAGGTCGGCTTCGGACTCCCATAATTCCATCAAGTTGATACGTGAAGGATCTGATGGATGGGCCCAGGCAACCCGAAATGCGCGAGCGCGCCTAATCAAATCCCCATGTGCGTCAACGAGGGCCTTCCGCCGAGCGGCCGGAATATACGCATAATCCTGCTTTGTTCGCCCTTAGCGTTGCTGGCCTTTATCAACCAAAGACAGCAATAGCCTTGCTATCCAAGGGTTGCCATGCGATTCTTCGGGCATGACCCGAAGGAGAT
>MBFK01000171.1 GCA_001704765.1 Sinorhizobium shofinae | reverse complement strand
TTTTGCTCCGGTTTTCCTGCCCTTTCAGGCCGCTGATTCACTTCGCCGCAGGGCTTTTACCCAACAATTTCCGGCGGCTTCTGGCCCCGCATCGGTCATAACCGGGTTCAGCTCAACCATTTGTCGGCCAGCGCCTTGTTGGCTTCGATCGCCGCGTGCAGGCCTGAAAGCTGCTCCGGTGTCGCTGCTTTGATCCACATTCGCGTCTCGCTCTGCTCGCTCAGCGTAGAGATATCGACGACGTTGAAGTTGCCGTTGAAGTCACGCACAGTCTGTTCGATCTCCGCCGGCCAAGCCGGTTGGGCACCTGCGGTATGGTAGTCGCCGCCGAGCGCCAGGGCGGAGAGGGCGGCGATGAAGGAAAGCTTAGCAATGCGGTTCATGGTCATGCTCCTTTGCTTGCCCGAGACGCATCGTAGGACGGCCGCGCCTTTGGCGTCTGGTCCACTTCCGGAAAGTGCCGTCGCCGACCCGGAGAGAGGTGTTTTAAATCGAGACGACGCGAGGCGAGATGGCTCGCCGCACATTCACACTGAGGGTCCTCGTCGCGTGTCGAACGAAGCCGGGATGGCGGCGAGGGAGGCTGCGCTCATTCGATCTGTGTCACCTTTGCAGCTTGATCGGGAACGAGCCGCACCTTGTAGGTCGCGTTCTCGCATCGCAGTACGTACGTCGGGAAGCGATTCTGCGGCAATGCATTCACGCGGCCTTTAGCGAAAAGGTCTGCGCCATTGCGGCCGGCATAAGGGTTGGCGATCCGCTTTTGCTTTCAACCGAGGCGGGCGCCGTTTCGAGCGAGATACAATTGCAGAAGGACCTGGCCTTTGCCGAACAGGCGCTGGCCGAGGGCGCGGTTCGGTCCTGCAGGAGACCGGCGGCTTCTACATGCAGCCAACCGTCTTCGACGTGTCGCCGGAGATGACGCTCGCGAGGGAGGAGGTCTTCGGCCCTATCCTTTCCATCATTCCCTTCGAGAGCGAGACGGAGGCACTTCGCATCGCCAATGCAACCGACTACGGTCTCGCGTCTGCGGTATGGACTGGCAATCTTTCCCGCGCCCATCGCATGGTACGCGGCATCCGTGCAGGCGTCGTCCACGTCAATACCTATGGCGGCTCCGACAATACGGTGCCGCTCGTCGGGATCAAACAGTCCGGCAACGGCCACGACAAATCGCTTCACGCCCTCGATAAATATATCGATCTAAAGACCGCGTGGATTCAGCTTTGAAAAGCGAGTGCTGAAACGACCGACCAGCAGGAAGATCGCGAAAGCTCGTATGCCGTGAAGAGCCGGATGCGCGGTGCCCACTTCAGCCCGCTACACTCGCTGAAGCAGGCTTTAGCACTGGCGATGAATGATCCAGAGACCAAGATGCGAGATAACCGGAAACCTTCCAGAACAGGAGGCCTAACGCGCCTCCGACAATGCCGTCGCTTGCGTAATGCCATCCGAGCTGGACTGACCCGATCGCGATTATGAGCGCAAAGCCGGTTCCAAGCCAGCGACGAAAATGCCCCATGCCCCAGGTCGCGCAGGCGATTGTGACCGCAAAGACGATGTGCAGACTCGGCATTGCAGAGATTCCGGAAATCGCCCCGGTTTCACTCGTATAGGCGGCCCAGAGGCCTTTTTGAGCAGTCAGTGCCCAGACCATCTCCGTCTCGGAATTCACTTGCTCTAGGAGCTGCATCAGTGGGGCATAGGTCCGATCTCCGGTTAGCGGCTCCACGAAGCACGGCCCGACCGATGAAAACGCGATCGCAAGAACATTGCCTGCAACCAGCCATCCTAACAGCGCAGAGAACATGAACCGTAGGCGCAACAGATGATTGGAGGTCCACGCGGCCCAAACCAGGGAGCACGCAACGAGAACAAGCCACATATTGTAGAAGAAGTTTATCACGACGATAGCATAGGCGCTTCCAAAGGCCGCACTCGTCAGGACGTAAGGGTCAACCCCGCCAAAAATTGCACGGTCAAATTCAATCAGGACAGGATCCCAGGAGAACGCATTGATGGCAGGTATGGTCGACTTGATCGTCGCGAAGACGGTGATCATGCCAATGAATATCACCATCGAGTGAAGCGCATGGGCGTAACGATCGTTGCGGACCAACACGTCACGCATGTGCTTGATCAATGCAGCGGTAGGCCGCTCTCTCTGCCCGATCAAAAACCGAAGGACGGTCCATAGCATATAACTCAGAGCATAGAGAAGCATCGCCATCAACGACCACCGGAGGAAGAACTTCCCGGTTTCGTAATAAGGCTCGACATCCAAGTACCAGACCAGCCCGAACATGGCAGCGATGTGCAAAAGCAATATAAGGTAGGCAAGGCGGTAGTCAGCCTTTGTCCGCCCCATTGCCAATAAGAACGCTTTCATCAGATTTCACCGCGATATATTTTTTCTCAATCAACAGCAGAGTTAAATTCTCGTGTGCGGTCAACTCGCCCGTATTTGTTAGCTTGCCGATTCCGTTCCGAGGAAGTGCTGCTGTCGGGGGCGCTTACCTTACACTTTAGTGCACTCAGGTCGCACCCGGACGCAGCGCCATCACGGCGAGAGCGGCTGCGACCATGATGACGCCGTAGGGGATCTTGCGCGTCGCGCGGATCTCCTCCAGTCGCATCACCACGGAAAAGTGCGCCAGCTGCAACGGCGTCGGCAATTTGAGGATCAGCAGCGCCGCGATGCCGCCGATCAGCAGGAAGATTGCGAAGGGCAGCATGCCGTGCCAGCCGATGAAGAGGCCGATCGGCAGAAAGAGCTTGGCGTCCCCGGCACCGAAGAGCTTGAAGGACCAGAGGCCGAAGCCGAGGGCGAAGAGCAGCAGGCCGGCTCCGACATCGCCGGCAATGCCGGACGAGGAGAAGAGTGCCGCGCCCACATCTTCGGCCGTCAGCAGTTTCAGGGCAGCATGGAGCACATAGACGGCGGTGAGGGCCAGCACGATCGCGTTCGGTATTTTCCAGAGCCGGAAATCGCTCCAGGCGGCATAAAGTAAAAGTAATACTGTTGCCACAATTAATATGTTGAATTCGCCAATCATCTTTGTTTGTACTCCGTATGAGCGGTAAAAAGGGCATTTCTCGCGTCTGTCGAAGGTTTTCCTAATGCCTATGGGTTATCTGGCATACAAATTATAGTACGCTTTGTCTTAATTCAATACTGCTATCATCCCTTCCAAAAAGGATTGTTGCCAATTAGCATTTTAACCATAAACTATAGAGGCCGGAAATTGCTAAATATAATGATTGACGATTTAGAGATTAACGGTTTATTAATCAACCCAGTCGGAGAGATGGTCTCAACGGCAGCGCGGCCCGGGGATAATTGCGGTTCGCGGAGTATATATTGGAGGTATTTCTCGATGAAAGCATTTGTGTCTAAAGTATCCGCTTTCGCGCGGGAAGAAGACGGCGTTGCGCTGACTGAGTATCTTATTCTGCTTGCCTTGCTCGTTGGCGGTGTGATCGCGGCCGTGACCGCGGCCGGTTCAAACCTGAGCTCCGCTTGGGAATCTTGGGGAACGTGGTGGACGGCCGAAGTATCGGCTCCTCCGGCCACTCCGTAAGGATTGTTTCAAGTTAAGGAGGGGTTTGTTAACCCCTCCTATCTATTTTAAGTTTTGTCGAAAAAGTATTTCGATCAAGTGTGGAGTGTCGGCGATGCGTTCTTCGACGGTCACCAGTCTTGCTGTCGCCATTTTACTTGCTTCTGCGGCGGTCTTCGGGACGCGTACTTATCTTGCGGAGCAGCAGGCCCGACTCGCGGCTGCTAATTCCACAAAGGCTCCCGAACAGACCCTTGTGGTTGCCGCCAAGCCAATGCGCTTCGGTGATCGCGTTTATCCGGAGAGCCTGAAACTGATCCCTTGGCCTACTGGCGAGCAGCCGGAAGGCTCGTTCCAGACGATCCAGGCCATTCTTGGCGACAAGGACGAGCCGCGTTATGCGATGGAGGCAATTGATCCTGGCGAGCCGGTGCTTTCGTCCAAGATTACCGGCACCGGCGAGCGCGCCACATTGTCGGCGGCGCTTGACCAGGGCATGAAGGCCGTTTCCATCCGGGTCAACGACGTGCTCGGCGTCGCGGGTTTCGTGCGTCCCTCGGATCGCGTCGATGTCCTCTTGACCCGTGTCGTCCGGCAGCAGAACAACAGCGAACAGACCTATGTCGACGTGCTGCTCCAGGGCGTGAAGGTGCTGGCCGTCGACCAGACCGCGGACGAGCGCAAGGACGAGCCTTCCATCGTCAAGACAGTTACCTTCGAGGTGACAACCGACGAGGCGCAGCGCCTGACGCTTGGCGCAAGCATCGGCACGCTATCGCTCACGCTTCGCAATATCGCTTCCTCCAATGTTGAACAGACCCGCCCGATCACGGTCGCCGATCTCGGCGGCGGCCTGATCTCTGCGGACCTCGCGAAGTCCTCCGAGGATGGGCGATTCGCGACGATCGAGGATCTCGTGCGCAAGGTCGGGGACGAGCTCGGAAACCGGATCGACTCGGTCGAAAGTCGCATGAAAACACCAGTGCGCGAAAAACAGGTACAGATTGTGGAGCGAAAGGCAGAACCACTCTTGCCCGTAGAGCCGAAATGGGCCACGGTCGGCGTCTGGAACACGACGAAGCGCGAAGAGCACCGAGTCGGCATGATCCAATGAAGCGAGGGGTGCGGCTTTGCCCGCAGGCGCTGTGGCTGAACGAGGAGCGGAGGCTGAAGCGGGAATGTCTAGGGGACTGAGGAACAGGGCGGCAAGAGTCGGAACCCTGGCGGCGATAGCCGCGGCAATCGTTGCCTATGGTGGTTGGGGGCCCGGTCTTGTTGGCCCGGCCGATGCCCAAGAAAAATTCATAAGCCTGACCGGCTCGGTCCAGCAGGTGACGATCGCGCCAAACGATACGGTAACGATCAGGACCGGCAAGCCCTTCGGCGACCTGGTGATCGGCAGCGCCGAGATGATCGACGTCGTGCCGCTTTCCGACCAGTCGCTGTTCATCCGCGGCAAGCAGCCGGGTGCTACTAATATCTCCGTCTATGACGACAATAAGGCGCTCGTCGGCGTTATCGATGTGCGTGTCGCCAGCGACTTCAGCGAAGTGGCATCCGCGATCCGCTCTACGGCGCCCTCGGCGCAGGTGCGGGTGTTCAACTCCAACGATCGCATTCGCCTGACGGGGACGGTCCGCGATGCGGTCGAACTGCAGCGGGTTCTTGAGATCGCCCAATCCTATTCCGCGCAGCCGGTGCTGAACCAGTTGCGTGTCGCCGAATCGCAGCAGGTGATGCTGGAGGTTCGGGTTATCGAGGCATCGCGCCAGACCGGCCGCGACCTCGGCATCGGCTGGTCCGGCCAGGGCCGGAACGGCATCGGCAAGGCGACGACCAGCCAGGGCATCGCGGTCAACGACGATGGCGCGCTCGTGCGGACACTCGAAGATGCTGCAGGTGCCGCAACCGGCATGCAGCCCTTCGGTCAATTGATTGCCAAGGTGCTCGAAATTTCGGGCGGCCAGATTGACATCGTCATCAACGCACTGGAGCAAAAGGGCCTGGTGCGCCGGCTGGCTCAGCCGAACCTGATCGCCATGAGTGGCGAGACCGCAAGCTTCCACGCCGGTGGCGAGGTTCCGATCCAGTCGACGGTGGCGAACGGCGCCACTCTTGCGACCGAGACAGATTACCGGCCTTTCGGCGTGCGGCTCACCTTCTCGCCGGTGGTGCTCGACGGCGGCCTGATCAGTCTGAAGATCGAGCCCGAAGTCTCCGAGCTCGACACCTCGATCAACGTGAACGGCAACCCCGGCTTCATTTCGCGCGCTGCAAGCACGACGGTCGCGCTGCGTGACGGCCAGAGCTTTGCGATGGCGGGCTTGCTTCAATCGGTCAATGCCAAGGACGTTCAGCAATTGCCGTGGCTGGGACAGGTTCCTGTGATCGGCGCGCTGTTCCGCTCGACGAGCTTCCTGAAAAGGGAGTCGGACCTCGTCATCGTCGTCACCCCGCATATCGTGCGGCCGTCGAAGCCAGGCGAAGACCTCTACAGCCCGCTCGAACAGACGCGTTCGTCCAACGACGTCGAGCTCTTCGCGCTCGGTATCCTCGAGGTGGACAAGGACATGCTGCGCCGCTTCCGCAATGGCGAAGGCGTGAAAGGCCCCTACGGCCATCGGCTCGATCTCGACGTGGGAGGCGAAGTTGTCCTTTCCAAGAAGTAAGCGCGCCCTCCTGGTTGTTGCCGCCGCAGGCCTTCTTTCGGGCTGCGCCGACTATTTGAACCATCGCGACTCGATCACCTTCGGGCTCGGCAATGCGGTGGAGGCCAACAAGGGCATCCACATACAGGATCCGTTCCCGCGGGCGGCGTATAACACGCAGATCGCCAGCGACGGCAAGGTCATCCACCGTGCCATCCGCACCTATCAAGGCGCCGGCCAGACGAGCGCGCCGGCACCGACGGCGGTGATCCTGCCGATGGCGACGCCCCCTGGGGCGAATGGGGCGAGTGGAGCGACGACTCCGTAAAGACGGGCAGAATTGAAGAACGGCAACCGCTGCCGGAAAGGGATGTGAATAGAAGTACCAGGGTGACGATGATCTTGGGTCAAATCGGCCCAGGATCACCAGATGAAGTTAATAGATTTTAGTAGTTGAGACGCGGGATGCGAGCGAATTACCGCTCATGATTCCAAAGTCCCGTTCTCGTTTTTTAAGCATCTCGTTGTCCCAGGGGCGCTTTGTTGTCTTGGGCGACGCGTCAGAGTCTCGGCGGAAGACCCGCCGTGATCCGAGGAGCATGCCGATGTTGCGTAGGGCTATTAAACGCTTCCTGGATGACCACCGTGGCTACGTCATCGCTTTGACGCTGATTTCCATGCCACTCCTGCTCGGTTTCTCGCTGCTCGTCATCGATGTCGGTCGCAGCGGCAACCTCCACACCGACCTGCAGAATGCCGTCGACGCCATGGCGTTGGCCGGGGCCCGCGAGCTCGACGGCCGCGACGATGCGATTACCCGGGCCGATGCTGCGATCGAGGCACTGGCCAACAGCGCGGCTTTCGGCGGTGGCGGAACGGGAATGCAGCTCGGCTCGCATATCACCGTAACCTATGATGCGGGGAACGATGCAGGTAGTACGGTAACGGTTACCTATCTCAAGGAAATCCCGGCCGACGACGACGATCCGATCGAGAGCTCGATGATCACCACGGATCCGAACGAAGCCTCCTACGCTTGGGTCATTGCCAAGCCCCAGGCCATGACGACGATCTTCCCGGTACCGGTCGGTCTCAATCGCGATACGATCAATGTGTCCGCGGATGCGGTCGCGGTCTATCGCTCCAGCGCCTGTGATGTCACTCCGATCTACATCTGCAACCCTTACGAGCCGGCCGGCAATACCAGCGCCGCCGGCAACGAAGCGGCCGCGGAGGCGCTTCATACCAACTTCGCCGCCGGCAACCTTTACGGCCGCCAGATCGAGCTTCACAGCACCTCGTCGTCAGCACCCGGACCCGGCAATTTCGGCTTCCTGGGGACCTATGGCAACGGCGCGAACGTCCTTGCCGAAGCGCTGGCCACCGGTTCGCCGGGCGTCTGCTACAAGCAGGACGCGCTGGAGACGAAGACGGGTGCGCAGGCTGGACCCGTCGAAGCCGGCCTCAACACGCGCTTCGGCTACTATTCGGGATCGTTCAAGAATGCGAGCGACGAGGGGCGCTATCGTCCGGCCCGCAACGTCCGCTCGGCCCAGACACAATCGGGCGGCGCCAACCAGATCTGCGGCGACTATAACCCTGTCATGAGCGGAAGCACCGTCGGCGATATCAACCTGGCCGTGCCGCTCGGCTATGGGGCGTCCATGACGTCGCTTGCCGGCGGCAAGATCAGCAGCGGCAACGACTGGCAGTATGGCAGCTACTGGAACGTCGCCCAGGGGACGGCGGCTCCGTCGGTCGGGACGATTCTGAGCAACCATTCGAGTTATCCCTCGCCCACGGGCTCACCATCGCAGCCGTCCGCCTACGATGTCTATCGCTATGAGCTCAACAATTCCGCTCTGCTCAACCACGCCTCAGCCAACGGGGAGAAGGGTACGCCCCTGACAGGCGGCCAATGTTATAGTGGGCCGGACCTTTCGAATTATACGAGCGGCGACTACGGCGATCGTCGCGAGATATTCTCTGCCATCGTCAACTGCGGCTACGAAAATGCTGTCGGCCACCTGAACGGCCACAAGCAGACGCAGGCCGTCGCTTTCGCCCGTATGTTTCTTACCAAGCCCGCGATCAAGGCCGGCAGCGAGCGCTTTCTTTCGCTCGAAATGATCGACATCACCGGCAAGGGCGGACGTGGCACGCTCGACGAATTCCTTCGCGAGGAAGCGGAGTTGGTCCGATGAACGCGTTCAAATATTTCCTTCGTCGTCGATCGATGTTCCATTTCTGGTTGAATACCGAGGCGGCCGTTCTTACAGAGACGATCATCGTGGTGCCGTTCGTCACCCTGTTTGCAGCGGGCATCCTCGAATTCGGCAATCTATTCTGGGAGCGGATGCAGATCGATGCCGGCTTGCGCGATGCGGGACGCTATCTGGCGCGCTGCCGGCCGACGTCGCCGACCTACACCTCGACCTGCTCGGAGGCGACCGCGAAGCTGATCGCCTTCTACGGAACGCAGAGCCCCGCGGCAAACGCAGCCCTGCGCGTGCCTGGCTGGGGACCGACTCTGACCGACATCACCGTCAATGCCGTCGGAGCCGACGGGACCTTCACCATACAGACCGCGCATCCCTATGAGGCCTCACCACTCTTCGGCCTGCTTGGCGTTGGCGCCATCACCATCAGCGCGTCTCATGAAGAGAGGTACATGGGATGGTAGCCTATCGAACCTTTGCGCCTTTCCGGCAGGATGAAAGCGGCGTCGCGATGACCGAGGCGCTCATCACGTTTCCGATCGTGATGCTGATGTTCGCGACCTTCATCGAATTCGGCTACGCCATGTCGCAATGGAACCAGACGGTGAAGGCGCTGCAATACGGCGCCAGGCTCGCGGCCGTCTCCGATCCGCTGACGAGCGATTTCGACGCGGTGTTTCCGACGGAAGCCGCCAATCCGCTGAACAACGGCAACGCGACGCCTAACGACGCGACGATATCCTCGACGTGCGGCCCCAACCTGTCCAACTGCAGCGCGGAACTCAGCCGGATCGTGCTCGGCAGCGACGGGGCCTGTGGCGTGGCGGGTGATCCTCTTCCCGGCATCTGCGACATCAACTGGCGCATCGAACCGGAAAACCTGGTGGTCACCTATCAGCGTTCCGGGCTCGGCTATTGGGGGCGACCCGAGGGCCCGGTGCTGACCATGAGGCTCGAAGTTCGCGATGTTACCCTTGAGCTCCTCTTTCTAGGGCCCTTGCTTGGGTTCGATGAAATCGACGTGCCGGCTCATCCGGTGACGATCACGACTGAAGACCTGCAAACATGTTCAACATGCTAAACCCTTGATATTGCGTGGGGAAGCGAAATGACGGCCCATATGAACTTCGTAGCAACTACAAAGATCCTTGTCCTTTCCGACGACGCGGCGGCCGCAAGCTTCATGCTCGACACGTTCGGATCGCTCTCGCGCTACGACGTCCGCCACATGGCGCTGAAGGCGCTCGGCGAAAAGGGACGGGTCGATCCCGCCCAGTTCCACATGATCATTCTGGACGTCGACAACGGCGAGGCGCTGCAGCAACCGGAGCTCTTTGCCTTTCGTACCAATAACCGCAACATCCCGCTCGTGGTCGTCTCCGAGGAACTGGCGGACGACCGGATGCGACTTCTCTTCCGCCTGAACGGTAACGACTGGCTGAAGAAACCGTTGGAGCGCCGCGCCCTGATCGACATGATCTCGACGCACGCGCCGACGGCGGGAGCGAGCGACAGCCGCGTCCATGCCGTCGTCTCGGCGGTCGGCGGGGCCGGCGCGAGCGTGATTGCCTCTTCGCTCGCGCATCTGCTGGCGCAGCCCACCAAGAATACCGCGCCGCGGGTCAACCTGTTCGACCTCGATTTTTCGTCCGGGTCGCTCGGCCACTATCTCAACCTTATCAATGACTATGACCTCGTGCCGGTCATTGCCAATCCTTCGCGGGTCGATGTCGAATTCATAGACCTGGTCCGGAAGCGCCACTCGGGCGGCTTTTCCCTCCTGTCGTTCAAGCAGCCTTCCGTCCTCCTGTCGCCCAAGGGGGCGGAACTGGTCCTGCGCATGCTCGATGTCGTCGCCTTCGAGAGCGACCAGACCGTCATCGATGTGCCCTATTACCAGACGCCATGGAAGGACGATGTGCTCGGCTCGGTCAACAGCATCACGATCGTCACGGAAATGACGATCCCTGCGCTTCACCAGGCCAAGGATCTGCTCCTTGGTCTCACGCGATTGCGGGGCAGTTCCGATTCGATCTTCGTCGTCATCAACAAATGTCGCACCAAGCTCTTCAGCCTGGGGGTACGTCGGCAGCAGGTCGACAAGATCTTCAAGGATACCCGGGCCCATCTCATCGACTATGACTGGGACACGCTAAGCGAGGCACTCAACCGCGGCGTACTGCCGTTCGAGGTGAATGATCGTTCGCGCTTCTGCCGCGCTGTTGGCAAACTCGGAGCGCTGGTACGATGAGGGCGCGCGCGGAGGAGAGCAGGATCCCAGGGGAACACGCCAAGTGGCGGGGATGGACGATTTGCGCGGTGCTCGTCCTTGGCCTAGTCAACCTTGTGGACGGAGCCGTGGCTAGTCAGCAGGTGCCGCGGAACCTTGGACCAAGCACGGCGACGACTGTCACCGCAGAGCAGAGCTATCCGCCCGGTACAATAGTCGTTCTAAGCGACAAGCGGACGCTTGATCTCGTTCTCTCCGGCAATCGCGCTCTCCGCTATCGGATCGGTGTTGGCCGCGACGGCTTCCGCTGGAGCGGCGTGGTGAAGGTCGGCAGAAAGGCGGAATGGCCCGACTGGCGGCCGCCGGCAGATATGAAGGCGCGGGTGCCAGGGCTTCCCGAACTCGTGCCGGCGGGCCCTTTCAACCCGATGGGCGCCCGGGGAATTTATCTCTTCCGTGGAAATGCCGACACGCTCTACCGCATCCACGGGACGAATGAGCAGTCGACGGTCGGGGAATTTGCCTCCTCCGGCTGTTTCCGGATGAGCAATGCCGACGTCATCGATCTCTACAAGCGCGTGAAGGTCGGGGCCACGGTCGTCGTGAAGTAGTTGTAAGGAGTAAGGCTGATGGCGAACGGGTTTATAGGGCGCTTTTACAAGCAGCCGCCGCAGGATGTTACTGAGCTTAGGCAGATTGCCGAGATTGCCCCCAATGCAGCCGAGGTCGCTGCAATGCCGAAGGAAGCGGCTGCCGAAGCCGCGGTAGAGCAGGCTCCGCTCGGCCTCGATATGGTGTCGGAGAGGGTCAACCTGCATCGCCACCTCTTGGACCAGATCAATCTCGGCATCCTGGACACGCTCGACAATGAAGAGATCGCCACCGAGATCCGGCCGCTCGTCAGGGACTATATCCGCCGCAACAACTCGCCGCTGAACGCGAAGGAAATCAACGATCTCGTCCGCGACATCACCGATGAGATGCTCGGCCTCGGGCCGATCGAACCGCTCCTGGCGGACGAGACCATCGCCGATATCCTCATCAACGGCCACAATAGCGTCTATGTGGAGCGTCGCGGGCAGCTCGAGAGCACGGCCGTCCGCTTCAAGGACGAGGATCATCTGCTTCGGGTGATCAACAAGATCGTCTCCGCTGTCGGCCGCCGGGTCGACGAATCAACCCCGATGGTCGATGCCCGCCTGAAGGACGGCTCGCGCGTCAACGTCGCGATCCGGCCGATCTCGGTCGACGGACCGCTCGTCTCGATCCGTAAATTTACCCGCAAGCCGCTGACGCTGGAGCGCCTCGTCGAATACGGTGCCATGGCGGATGAGATGCGTATCCTCCTCAGCGCAGCGGTCAAGGGCAGGGTGTCGATGATCATCTCGGGCGGTACCGGCTCGGGCAAGACGACTTTGCTCAATGCGCTTTCCTCGCAGATCTCGGAGAAGGAACGGCTGATCACCATCGAGGATGCGGCTGAACTGCAGCTCCAGCAGCCGCATGTCGGTCGAATGGAAACCAGGCCGCCGACGCTCGACGGCCGCAACGAGATCCGCCAGCGCGAACTCCTGAAGAACGCGCTGCGCATGCGGCCCGACCGCATCATCGTCGGCGAAGTGCGCGGCGAAGAGGCCTTCGACATGCTGCAGGCGATGAACACAGGTCACGAGGGATCGATGACCACCATTCACGCCAATACGCCGCGCGATGCGGTGAGCCGCCTCGAGCAGATGGTCGGCATGGCCGGCATGCCGATGTCGCAGTTGAGCGTCCGTTCCCAGATCGCCTCGGCGATCACGCTCATCGTCCAGGTGCAGCGTCTGAGCGACGGCAGCCGCAAGGTCGTTTCGGTCTCGGAGATCACCGGCATGGAAGGGGAGGTCGTGCAGATGCAGGAGATCATGCGGTTCAAGAAGACCGGCAGCGACGAAAAAGGCCGCATTCAGGGCGAGTTCCGCGCCACCGGCCTGCGTCCGCGTTTCGTCGAGGAATTCGCCGAACTCGGCATCATTATCCCGGCGGCGATCTTCGAACCCGGGAAGCCACTTCAGACGGGGCCTGTAAAGTCATGACCCTTATGCTCCTCTACGCCGCCGTTTTCATCGCAGCGCTGGTCGCAGCCGAAGCGCTGCTGCGCGGCTATTTCCGAAGTTCGGAACGCCACAAAGCGGTGAACTATCGCCTGAGCCTCCTCGAGGGCAGCGAGAACCACCGCGAGACTTACCACGAAATGCTGAAGACACGCGGCGCCGACAAGGACTGGCGGTCGCAGCCTCTGATGCAGCGGCTGCGGCAGTACTATGTGCAGTCCGGCATCAAGTTCGACGCCAAGCGATTCGCCCTTTACGGCGCCGCCGGCGCCATCGGCGCCTGGCTTGGCATTCAGTTCTTCGTGCCGAGCATCCTGGTCCGGATACCGCTCTTCCTTGCTGTCTGTCTGCTCGTCCCGACGGTTATCGTCTGGCGGCTGCGCGCCAGGCGCATTCACAAATTCGCGGAAAAGCTTCCTGAGGCGCTCGACGTTGCCAACCGGAGTCTTGCGGCAGGACATCCTTTGCCGGCGGCGATCTCGCTCGTGGCGCGCGAAATGCCAGATCCGATCGGTACCGAGTTCGGCCTCCTCTCCGACGAAATGACCTATGGCGTCACGCTCGACGACGCCCTCATGAACCTCAACTATCGCGTCGGTGTCGAAGACCTCAACCTTCTTGCCATCTCGCTCAGCGTCCAGGCCGGGACCGGCGGCAATCTCGTCGAAATCCTGCAGAATCTCTCGAAGACGTTGCGGGATCGCTTCATGCTGAAGGCAAAGGTCAAAGCCATCTCCGCGGAAGGGCGCATCACCGCGATCTTCATGTCGATCTATCCGTTCCTGCTCTACGGCATGATCAAGGCGCTGTCGCCGACCTATTTCGACCCCCTCTGGAACAGCGGCTACGGCACCATCATCGTGACGGGTCTGCTGGTCGTGATGGCGATCGGCGATGTCATCCTCTACAAAATGGTCCACTTTGAGTATTGAGGCGCCGCCATGTGGAACGAGTACGGCATATACCTCATCGTTTTCTTCTCGGTTCTGATCTTTTCCGCCGCCGCTTCGGAAGTGATTTTTCGGCGACGCGAGGTGGGGGTCCGGCTGTCGGAGGCCGGGTCACGGCCCGCTGGCAATGATTTTGGAGAAGGTGCAATCGCCGACCTCGGCGAGGAGGAAAATCGGCTGATCCGCCGCTATTTCGAGATCACCCGACGCGACACCAACGCCAATTCCACGCAGAACCGGCTCATTCGCGCCGGCTATTTCAGCGCCCACGTCGTCACCACGTTCCAGGCGATCCGCGCGATCGCCTGCATGGGCATGCTGGTGCTGACAGTCTGGGCATTCAACCGCTTCTTCCCCGAGACATCGCGGCTTATGACCTTGGTCATCGCCATGTTCGCTGCCGGCATGACCTTCATTCTCGTGAACATCTTCATCGATCGACGGGGCGACGCGAAGGAGCGCGAGTATCGCCGACTTTTTCCCGATTTCATGGACATGCTGATCGTCTGCCTCGATGCCGGAATGAGCCTCGAAGCGGCGGCAAACCGCGTCGCGCGGGAGTTTGTCAGCAAAAAAAAGGATTTCGGCCTGCATCTCTCGATCATGATGCTGGAAGTGCGGGGCGGTCGGCGGCTGCGCGAAGCACTCGCCAATCTTGCAACGCGGCTGAGGATCGATGAGGCGCGCGCTCTTGCGGTCCTCTTCCGCCAGTCGGAGGAACTCGGCACGAGCGTCACACAGACGCTCCGGGTCTACAGCAAGGAAATGCGCGACCTGCGCATTGTCCGGGCGGAGGAAAAGGCCAATGCATTGCCGATCAAGATGCTGCTGCCGCTCGGCGCCTTCCTGTTCCCGGTGAGCCTCGTCATCGTGCTCGTTCCCGTCGTCATTCGAGTCATCAGTCTCATCGTCGGCCTGACGCCCGGCGGTTAAGAAAAGCGAGGTCCCCATGCATTCGCTCGATCAAATCCATGAAGATATCGCTCCGGCGCTTGATTCCCGGACGCCGCTGGCGCCGATGAGTGTCGAGGAGACCGGGCTCGAATTCTCCTTCCTGCTACGGCTGGCGGCAAAATGCGCGACCGAACAGGACACGGTGACGCCATCGCATCTGGCGGAGCGGATGAAGATTCCGAAGGCCGTCATCAACGTCCTGATCAAGGAGCTTACGAAGCTCGCCTATATCGAGGCACGGGGGCTCGCCGGAGAGGACGTCAGGTCCGACATCCGCTACGCGCTTTCGACGAAGGGCATGGAATATGCCCATGCCGCCATCCGGCAATCCTCCTATGTCGGGCCGGCGCCGGTGTCGCTCGACGCCTTCTGCCGCCAGCTCGGCCTGCAGTCCATCCATCACGAGCGGGTGACGCAGGATGGCCTCGTCGCGAGCCTCGAGGGCCTCGTGCTGTCGCCATCGCTGGTCGAGAAGCTCGGCCCGGCGATGAATTCGGGACAATCCATACTGCTCTACGGGCCGCCCGGCAACGGCAAGACCAGCATCGCCGAGCGCACGTCGCGGCTGTTCCGACAGACGATCTGGGTGCCTTATGCGGTCGAGGTCGGCGGCTATGTCATCAGTTTCTACGACGAGGCGGTTCACCAGCCGGTGAACGCGACGCCCTATCCGAAGGCCGATCAACGATGGGTGGAATGCCGGCGGCCGGTGATCAAGACCGGTGGCGAACTGACGCTCGACCTTCTCGATCTGGCCTACAGCGAAGGCTCGACCGTCTACGAGGCACCGCTGCATCTCAAGGCCTCCGGCGGCGTCTTCATCATCGACGACTTCGGGCGCCAGCAGGTGATGCCGCAGGCGCTCATCAACCGCTGGATCGTGCCGCTCGAGCGCGGCTACGACTTCCTGACCCTGCATACGGGGAAGAAGTTCAAGGTGCCTTTCGACGAGCTTGTCGTCTTCTCGACCAACATCGCCCCGAAGGATCTTTCCGACGAAGCAGGCCTGCGGCGGCTGAAATACAAGATATTCGTCAACAATCCTTCGCGGGCCGAATATATCCGGATTTTTGAAGCCTATGCGCGCGGCGTAGCGGTAGAAATGGCTGCGCAGGACCTGGAACTGTTCTACGATCGCAAATACGGTGGCGAATCACTGGGGTCCTGTTACCATCCCAAATACCTTCTGGATTTCATCGGATCCTATTGCGATTTCAACGGGTTCCGGAAGGTGGCATCGCTGGAGATGCTGGAACGGGCGTGGGAAGGGGTCTTCACGGTGGATTAACGCGTCACGGGGCCCCGCTGTGAAACAGAATGAGGCCTTCGGCGAGCGAACAGGCGACATTGTGGCCGCGGTGGAACGGTCACAGGCATATCAAGGTGGAGCGCGAGGACGAGTTGGCATAAGCCTGTTGACAGTCAAGTCCTCGCCTCGGCAACCATCGGCCCCGAAGTGTGGGGGGCGGGTATTTCTTCGAGGGGCCACGGCCCGGCTTGCGGCGGAGTGAGGTGGATGGTCAGCATGGCGAATATTGAAGTCGAACCCGACGCGAGGCGTGAGCGAGCGGCGGACGAGCCGACGCGAATGAGATTCGCGCCATTCATTGCCCTGGCATTGGTGTTTCTGCCTCTGAATGCCGGCGTTCTTCTCTACACGGCCAAGAACGCGGCCGATATCCGGGAGAGCCGCGAAGTCCTTGCAGGCGTCAAGCGTTCCCTCGACGGACTGAAGCTGCAGCTCGAAAAGCAGGGCCGCAATATCGCAAGGGGCGCAAAGGCCGACGAGGTTGCGATTGTTCGCCAGCGCGTGGAAAACCTGCAGAAGGCGGTCTCGGAGCTGGACGGCGGGATGCGCTCAGGTCTGCCGAGTTCCGGCGGTTCTGTTATCCTGAGCGCCCCGGGCAAGGCGGTGACCCAGCGCCTCGAGCCTTCGTTGAGTGCCGCCGCCGCGGACTCGGAAGCCCGGGATGGCAGCCTGCCTTCCGTCGAGGCCGATGGCGTTTCCATGAATTTGCCACGCTACGAGAGATCGGTTTCGCCCGAGGGCAAACTTATTCTCCGCAAAGTGCGCTAGTCTAGTGCCCGTCCATAAACGGCAAGTCGCTGATATTGTTGGATTATTCTCGATTTTTCCGCGGGTAAAGCCCG
>MBFK01000106.1 GCA_001704765.1 Sinorhizobium shofinae | reverse complement strand
GTGGTCTCCGTTCGTCCTAAGCAAACAAACAGAATCACAACTGGCTGATTTCACTCAACTCTTTTTCGGTCAGGCTCTAAGCCTCTAAATTTAAACTCAGCTAGAAGTCGGCTTGTGATCGAAAATGAACTTGCGCCATCTCTCGATTGTATATTTCGTGAATATCCCGTTCAGGAAAAATGGGTCATTTTCGATGTAGTCGACTGCATCCTGCCGCACTTCGGAATCGAGAATAATCAGACCACCAGTTGGAAAGTCATCGTCATCCGGAAAGAGCCCTCCGCTCGCGATGATGCGAGGTGCGTGGCTCTTCACGTACTCAAGATGCACCGCGCGTAATTCTCTTTTTCGTTCGAGGACATCCGGATCGTCGTGGAACATAATAACGTAAGGCATGTGTGCTCTTCTCGACCTCGCTGCACCACCCAATGATCTTGACCAGTTCTGTCGTTACCTTCGTAACGGTTGTGGGGCAATAATTCAGACAATCGGGGTATAACGTCTCGTTATCTCCAAAGATGAAGCGACCGCGGTTCTGCATCTCAGAGCCGACGCTCCAACTGGCCTTAGCCGAGGGACGTACGGCGTTGGGGCGCGAGATCGAGCCATGCAGCTTCGTGCCGAAACCCGAGCGACTGCGACGAGAGGGGAAAATCTAATGTACGGATTGACTCCCTCTTTAATGGGAACATAATAAGAACATCGGCGATGCGGCCGCCACCCGAAAATTCGAAGATGAAGCACTCCCGCGTGAGCTGGAGAAGGAGAAATTATGTCCGCAGCCCACCAACAAATCGAGATCGATGAGCAGGCTGATGTGATCGACGAGGTTGCCGCGGCCGTCGCCTGGCACGATGGCGGCGCGCAGGCCACGATCAGAACGCTGCTGGCAGACTGCAAGCACCTTCGCCAGCAATTGGCACTGGCCGAAATATCTATGAGCCTCGGTTTCGCCCGCGGCTGGCGACCCTCGACGAACCGATTGGAGGACGAGCAGTGAGCGACGAACCGGATGCAGCAGCAACGAGGACAGGCGTTGGCCCCTACGTGCACTACTGTCGCGAGCCCGGTTGCGGCAAATGGGGCGGTTTCGGGTTCGCATTCGGGAAAGGCGAGCCTCAGTGGTACTGCTTCGAGCATCGTCCAGAGGTCTGGCCGCCGGCGAAGCAGGCAGCCTAGATTCCAGTTTCAAGGGCTGATTGCCGTGCTGGCTGACAGGTTGACTGTTGCTACTTCAGGCTGCCGATCACGGCATCACCTCGTATCCCGGCGATTGACGTGGGTCCGCGAGGTTGTACCCTTGGATGTGGAGGAAACGACGATGACAGACGATCCTTCAGAGACGGGCAAGTTCACTCCAGGTGAAGTCGCCGAAGACGCGCCCGACAATCCGTTCGAGAGCATTCCCGCTGAAACGATTGGTTTGACCCCGCAACGGATCGATATGCGGGATCTGCCAGCGAAGCTGCGCGAGGCCATCGACCAGCGCAACGATCGCGAAGGGTTCCGCGGCTACGCCGTCGAACTCGCCAACATGCCGGAGGATGTGCCCGACGGCTGGCTCTACATCGCTGTCTATGGGGGCGGCGCGAAAGCGGGCTGCACGTATATCGACCGTCGGTATTATTCGGAGCGCACCATCGAGGGGATGGAGGTCGAGATCGGGCCAGCATGGTTGAACGCCGACAATGTCGACGATGCGGTTCGGTTGTTCTTGGAAATACTGTGGGACGGAGGTTGGGTCGACTAGCCGACCGAAGTGGAGGGGAACTGCATGTGTGGGCGTTTCACGCAGATGATGGAGTGGGCCGAGCTGGTGCGGCTCTATCGGCTTGCCGACAAATGGTACGGCCGCAACACCCCGGCGCGTTACAACGTTGCGCCGACGCAGACCGTGCCGTTCGTTCATCAGGGCCGCGACGGAGAGCAGGAGCTCAGCGAGGGGCGTTGGTGGCTCGTCCCTTTCTGGGCGAAGGAAATGCCAAAGCACCCGACGTTCAACGCACGCTCGGAGGAGGCTGACGTCAAGTCATCCTTCAAGGACTCGTTCAAGGCGAAACGTTGCCTGGTGCCCGCCGACGGCTTCTACGAATGGACCAAAAGCGAGGACGGCGGAAAGGACCCCTGGTTCATTCACCTGCCGGACCGCAAGCCGTTCTCCTTCGCGGGTCTTTGGGCCCACAACAAGACGCTCGACGTCGTCAGTTGCACGATCCTGACGATGGCGGCCGGTCAGCCCATGAAACAGCTCCACGACCGCCAACCTGTCATTCTGGAGCCGGAGGCCTACGACGCGTGGCTGTCGCCCGAAACCAGCACGCCGGATGCCAAGTCACTGCTCCAGCGCAATCTGGATGGCGATCTGCAGTTCCACCGCGTTTCGCGTGACATCAATTCATCGAATTTCGAAGGCGATCCCGGCATCAAGGTGGCATTCGCGGGTGCCTAGCCATGTCCAGCTTCACGGAAGCGCTGCCATATCTCTTCACCGGCTTCTCCGGTGCGGTGCTGGTCTGGCTACTCTTCTGGTACCTCAGATCGCTGATGTTCTATTGGCGGAACGGCTGGGATTTCTCCGTCGATTTCGGCCCGCCGATGGCCTGGGGCGACGAGTTCCAAATATCCGGGAACGAAATGCGGCCTCGCGAGAAGGTTCTCTGGGGCTATCCAATCACTCTGTTGATCTGCGCCTACATTTTCGGGGCCTCGGTCTACTTCTTCTGGGGCCACTGAGGTTTCGCGCACGATGAAATGGGTGATGGTGGTCCTCGCCGGATTGATGTCCGTCTTTCCGGCGTTCGCTGAAGAAACAATCGTCGGCCGCGCGTCGGTCATCGACGGAGACACAATGGAGATCGGTGGAACGCGGATCCGGCTCCATGGCGTCGACGCTCCGGAATCCTGGCAATCATGTGAAGACGAGGACGGCCTCCGATATCGATGTGGCCGGGAGGCCGCCATGATGCTCGATCGGTTTCTCGAAGTATCTCGGCCCACGCGCTGCGAATTTGTCGAGCTTGATCGATACCGGCGTTTCGTGGGCGTCTGCTTCCGCGCCGATGGCGTGGAGGTCAATCGCTGGCTCATAGAGAACGGTCTGGCAGTGGACTGGTCACGATACAGTGGTGGAGCCTATGCCGATGCTCAGGACAAAGCGCGGGCGCAGGCGCTAGGTATCTGGCGAGGTGCGTTTCAGTTGCCATGCGAAGCGCGGGCGCAGCGTATGAAACTGTCCCCGTCTTGCTGACGCGATAGCAGGAACCATTCGGACGAATACAGAAATTTAAAGGCTTTCTATTTTAGAGATGGCTTTGACAAGGCTGCGACTTTGACGTTCAATCCCTATGCAACGGTGGCATAGGGGTAGATATGCGCCATCAGTATCGCAAAGTCCCGCAGCGTCGGAGGAGATCGCTGCTGCGCGAAGCGCCGGCGCTGCTCGTCCTTGTGGGGGTTGCAGGCATAGCTGGGGTGGCTTCGATCGAGGATTGGGTCGCCGAGCCTTCGTCTTTCCTCTCCGTGGTCGACCCAAGCTGCAACATCAAGGGCAATGTCAGCATCAACACCGGAGAGCGGATCTACCACGTACCAGGCCAGACGTTCTATTCAGACACAGTGATCAATTCGCGATACGGCGAACGCTGGTTCTGCAGCGAGGCCGAAGCGCGGGCCGCTGGTTGGAGACGGGCACGGCGATAGAGCCGCCCTTGGCTGCAAGTTTGTCGAGCGGGATCGAAACCACCGTTTCGTTGGGGACTAGCGCGGCAATCGCCCTATTAGCACGACGTTATCGGTGCGGTTGCCGCAATCGCAGCGGAACCGGCTGCGCAGGTTCATCAGGTATTGGTCACCCCAACGCTCCAGCACCGCGTCCTTGTTGAGCCAGCCTATGCGACCACATGCGGAGCAACGTGCACCCAACACCTCCCACTCCTGTAGGCCCTTGATCGTGTTGTACATCGCAGGGTTATGCTCGACGTACGTGGACGGCGGGAAGGGGGCTTTCAATCTCATTGTTCTGCTCTGCTTGTGACCAGAACAAAATAGGAACATATTCCTATTTGAGTCAAGATCACATCGGCGGGCTTGCCCCCGAAAGCCGCATCCGTCTTTCTCAAGTTTGTACTTGCAGGCGCCAAGGTCTGCTATGAGATCCTGAATACCACGCCTCGCTCGGACTCGCGGTCCTGGCACATTCTCGCGGATCGTAGACCGGATGGAGCAAAAAAAGGACATGCGATGAACCTTAAAGAAGTGGATGCTTTCGCGTGGTCAAGTCTCGTAGCCGCAACGACCGACTCGCAATCTGGGTTCAGGTTCATCAACCTGTGTTCTGTTGATGCGGCAGGCCGCCCGCAGGCGCGCATGGTCGTGCTCCGGCGGGCGGACACCGCGGCTCGTCTTCTCGAAATTCATACCGATACACGTAGCCCTAAATGGCTCGAACTATCTCGCAATCCCTTCGTCACCGTCCTCGGCTTCTGTGCATCATCCCGAATTCAACTCCGCCTTGTCGGGGCCGCCCGTCTTCATGCGCCTGGCAGCGATCTCGCCGAGAAGGCGTGGAGTGAGCTTTCCGTCTGGACGCGAAACACCTACGCGGGCGGTCCGCCGGGAGAAGAGCCCGATAACAACGAACCTGTTCCGGTGACGGGCGAAGCTGGTGGGAAGGCCTACTTCGGCGTTGTAAGCTTCCGTGCCGATGCCCTGGACTGGTTCGAGCTACGGCGCGCCAGCAACCGTCGCGCCGTTTTCGAATACAGCGATCTCGGTGCACTGATGGCCGCTCGATGGATCAATCCTTGAGACTAAACTGGCCGAGTGCCTTCCTGCCTCGCAATACACACCGGGCGAGATGTAGCTGAACTTCTACGCCACCGCTGCCGCTTGCCGAAGAAAGGCTTGAAACTGTTCTTCGGGAACATACGAGCCGCCCGTCGTCCATAGAACGTGGGTGGCCTTCGCCATCTTGTCTCGGAGTCCTTGTTCATCCTGGAACCTTTGGCCCTCCTTGTGGCCCACCAGAAACCGTGGTCCCAGAAGAGCCGCTGCGGCCGATGGCTCCAACCTTTGGCCCTGTGCAGTCCATGCCGTCTGAACCAGCTTGAGCAGTTCATCGTCAGAGACGGTGAAGATGCCGGCGAGCATTTCGCGCATCACTGTCGCCACAAAAGCGGACATACGGGCGACGGCCATTCCATCGGCTTCGGTCTTGTTCGTCAGCCCGACGTCGTAAACTGAGACCAGTTCCTGCGAGCCGGACATCATGTGGACGAGGGCACACGGCGACTGCACGGGTTCGACGAAGAAAGCATGCACGTTGTCGCCGAAGATCGCCTTGGCTCCGAATGCCACGCCGCCGGGCGCGCCACCGATGCCGCAGGGCAGATAGAGGAACAGTGGATTGTCGGTATCGACCTTGATCCCGCGTTCGTCCAGTTGCTCCGCCAGCTCCGATGCAGCCGCGCTGTAGCCCAGGAATAGATGTTTGGACTGTTCGTCATCGACAAAATAGATGGTTGGATCGGTGTCGGCGATGTCGCGGGCGTTCTCGACGGCAGTCGTGTAGTCCGCTTCGTGCTGAATGACCTCGACGCCAAGCTTCCGGAGACGCTCGACCTTCCAGACCTTGGCATCCGAAGACATGTGCACGGTCGCCTTGAAACCGAGAGAACGCGCGGCGATCCCGACGCTCAGTCCCAGATTGCCCGTGCTGCCGACAGCGACGGTGTATCTGGAGAAGAACTTCCGGACTTCGTCAGTAGCCAGCTTGCGGATGTCCTCTCCGTCGACGAGGAGCCCGTTTTCGCGCGCCAGGCCCTCGGCAAACAGGAACACTTCGTAGATGCCGCCGCGGGCCTTGATCGAGCCAGCGACGGGCAGGTCGCTGTCGGCCTTAATGAAGACATTTCCGAATTCCCGCGCGCGGTAGCCGAGCGCTTCGCGGAGTTCCTTGAGTTCGACCAGTTCGGAACGGATTGCACCCTCAGTGGGTTCAAGTTCCGGGAAGCACTTGGCGAGGAGGGGTGCCAGGCGCTGCCAGTTCGAGCGAGCCTGCTCAACGTCGGCCGTCGAAATCGGCAGGTCCGAGGATTCGATCGCCTGCTGTCGGTACAGTGGGTTGAGCCAAAGCGTAGGGCGGGCTGCGAGGACGTCGTCGCGAGCGGGTTCGGCAGGCAATATCGCGTTCATGTCAATTTCCAATGCTTCCGTGGAGCGGGACAAATGGCTCTCCCGTCAGTGCTTCAGGACACGCGCGAGGAAAGAGCGCGCGCGATCGTTCTTGGGATTGTCGAAGAATTCGTCCGGCTGGCCGATCTCGAGGATTGATCCCTGGTCGATGTAGACCACGCGGTCAGCGACTTCCCTTGCGAAACCCATCTCGTGCGTCACGACCATCATCGTCATGCCGGAGGAGGCAAGTTCGCGCATGACATCGAGGACTTCGCCGACCATTTCCGGATCGAGCGCGCTCGTGGGTTCGTCGAACAACATCAGGTGCGGTTCCATCGCCAGCGAGCGGGCGATCGCCACGCGCTGCTGCTGGCCGCCGGACAATTGCCCGGGATACTTGTGCGCATGAGCCCTCAGGCCGACGCGGTCGAGAAGTTTCATCGCCGTCGCCTCGGCTTCTTCGCGCGTCTTCTTGCGGACGCGCATCGGAGCAATGGTGATGTTGTCGAGCACGGTCTTGTGGGGGAAGAGGCCGAACTGCTGGAACACCATGCCGACGCCCTTGCGGATCTGAGCCAGTTCGCGCTCGCCGCCAAGCCTCCGATCCGCCTCGACTGGCATCTCGAAGCCGTCCACGACGAGGCTGCCATGCTGGTACATCTCGAGACCATTGACGCATCGGATCAGTGTCGACTTACCCGATCCGCTGGCTCCGAGGATGACCATCACTTCACCCCGGGTGACGGCCAGGTCGATGTCCTTGAGCACATGGTGAGTGCCGTAAAACTTGTTCATGCTCTTCATTTCGACGATGGCGCTCATCGTGTGTCTCCGTTGTTCATCGGATCAGCGGGTGCCCGTTGCCATGTGGTCTTCGAGCTTTCTTGCCGCATAGGTGATCATCGAGCCGATCACGAAATAGGTAGCGAGAAGGAACGAGAGGACTTCGAACGTCCGGTCGCCGTACTGCGGGTTCGCGAGGATCATCTGCCCGGCGCGCAGGAAGTCCGTGAGGCCGATGATGAACACCAGCGGCGCCGAGTTGAAGATGTCGAGCACGTTGCCGACAAGAGGGGCGACGACGACCCGTAGTGCCTGGGGCAGAACGATCGAGCGGTTGATATCGAACTCGCTCATGCCAAGAGAACGCGCTGCTTCGGTCTGCGCTCGTGGTACTGCCTGAAGGCCGCTTCGTACGTATTCGGCCACGTAGGCTGAGTAGAATATCGTGAAGCCGATCATGCCACGCGCGACGTCGGCCAGTCCCCACTGTGGCGCCAATACGGGCATCAGGATCCAGATCCAGTAGACGACCAGGATCAGCGGGACCGATCGCATCACTTCGATGTACCAGGTGCAGATGATCCGCAGGCTCGACAGGCGGCTCTGGCGACCGAAGGCAAGAAGGATTCCGATCGGCAGGGAAAGGACCGATGTCACGAGCGTAAGGAGCACGCTAAGCAGCAGCCCACCCCAAAGTCCGACGCCCGGAGGGGCCATGATCGCCACGATAACGATGAAGCCAGTAAACGCGGCGGCCGGAAGGACCTTCCGGGACAAAGGCACATAGGATGTCAGTGCCCAGCCAAGTATGGTCGATGCGACGGTGCCCGTGGCGGGCAGTGCGTTTCCAAGGCCGCCATGCACGATCAGCAGCAGGACCGGCACCAGCAGAAGGACGAGGCCGTGGTGCGGCTTGAACGAGAAGACACAGCCGAGGCCCGCGCCGAGGATTGCGCCGATGATTGCCGAGGCAGTCCACGCACGCCACGCCTGGTCCGCCGGAAACACGCCAATCATGAGAACCCGAAGGCTCTGCACGATGATGCCCCACTTCGCTGACACAAATGCCCAGTCGGTTATGGAGTAGGCGAGCCAGAGGACGCCCGGAATGACAAGCAGGGACAGGACGACGTCGAAGGGCTTGCCGAAAAGGTTGTGACGGGTCCACTTGATAGAGGTGGCGATCATCGCGGAACTCCCATTGGATTCAGACGGCGGTTTGCCCAGTAGACGAGCGTGCTGATGATCCAGCTCAGGATCAGATATGATGCCATCACGATGATGATGCCTTCGAGGCTATGGCCGGTCTGGTTGGCGATCGTTCCGTAGATGTTGAATAGATCGGGATAGCCGACAGCGATGCCCAGGGCCGTGTTCTTCGCCAGGCTGATGTACTGGTTGCCGAAGGACGGCAGGACAACGCGGAACACCTGGGGAAGAACGATGTCGTTCACGGTGTAGCGTCGGCTCAGTCCGAGCGAAGCTGCGGCCTCCCATTGCGACTTGGGCAGCGCGTCGATCGCACCACGGACAGTCTCGGCGATGAACGAAGCGCTGTTCACCACTATCGCGAGAAGGAGAGCCGCCATTTCCGGGCTGATACTGGTGCCGCCGCTGGCCTTGAACTTGTTGGCGACCGGGAAGTTCAGTTCTACGCCGCCTGTGACGAAGAGGAGTGCGAAGTAAATGACGGCTGCAGCAACGCAGACGCGGCGCATGCCCTTGATGGGATCGAAGATGGCTCCGACAACGGAAACCAGGATCAGCGTGACCAGAGCAATCGAAAACATGGAATCGCCGCCGACCCATGAAAGGGCAGGGACGTAGACGCCTTGCTGGCTCACGATCAGACCGTAGAAATGCGCGGCCGATGCCATGGGTGGAAAGCGCAGGACGACAGCGAAGTACCAGAATACGAGCTGGATCAGCAGCGGTGTGTTGCGTACGAACTCGACGATCCAGAAACAGAGATTGCGCACGACCCAGTTGGTCGACAGGCGGCCGACACCGAGCATCGTGCCGAGAACGGTGCTGAGAATGATCGCAAGGAACGCGACCTTCGCGGTATTGAAGATCCCCGTGACGAAAGCCGATGCAACCGTCATGTCGGGTGAGAAGAGCGTGAAGTCGGGAAGGAAGCTCTCGCCGGAGGTCAGCGTCCAGCCTTCACTGATGTCGAAGCCCGCCGTGTTCGCAAGGAACGAGAAGCTGAACCGGATGCCTTTCTCGGCCAGTCCGGACTTGACCGCATAGGCCAGCAGTCCGAGGAGCGCCACGACGATGGCGATGACGCCAAATTGGATTGCTTCGTGCCGTATTCGGTTGCGCAGGCGCCGCGACTTCAGGTGATCATGGTCTACCATGCCGCGGACCGCACTCGTTTCATGGATTGTCATTTTCAGCTCCCGGTACCGGAGGGCCGAAGCTTGAGCCCCGACCCTCGGCATGCATCAGTTCCAGAGCGGGGAGTAGATTGCTCCACCCTGCGTCCAGAGCGCATTGGGCGTGCCCTTGCGATCAAGGTACATCTTGGTCTTCGGGCCGAGATTGCGGTCGTAGACTTCGCCGTAGTTGCCGACGGCCTTGATCGCCTGAGCGATGAAGTCGTCAGGGAGACCGAAGTCCTTGCCATAGCCGCCGTCCACCCCCAGGAACTTCTGGACAAAAGGGTCCTCGCTCTTGAGCTTCTCCGCGAGATTGGCCTGCGTGATGTCGGATTCTTCAGCCTGGAAGAGACCGTATTCAATCCAGCGAAGAGCGTTACGCCACTTGGAGTCGTTGGCGGCAACGAAGCCACCGAACGGCGACTTATCCAGCGTGTCCGGGAGGATCAGATAGTCGGTCGGCTTGGGGGCATTTCCGGCCCAGGCGGCAAGCGCGGACTTGTCAGTGCTCATTGCGTTGCAGCGGCCGGAGTTTAGGGCGGAGAAGAGCTTCTCGAGGTTTTCGTAAGTCAGGACCTTGGAGTCCTTCCAGCCACGCGCCTTGAAGGCCGCTGTCAGGACGGTCTCGGTCGCTGACCCCTGCGTCGTGCAGATCGTCGCGCCGTCGAGATCGGCGAATTCCTTGATCCCGGCGTCCGTCTTCACCATCAGCCCGGTGCCGTCGTAGAAGTTGATCGGAAGGAAGTCGATCGAGATCGATGATTCACGAGCCGGCTTGATGGTGGTATGCGCGAATACAACGTCGACTTGGCCCGTGAGCACGGCGTCAAAGCGGCTCTTGTCGGTCACGGTGATGAACTTCACCTTGGATGCGTCGCCAAGCACTCCGGCCGCTACCGCCTTGCAGAAGTCGACGTCGAGACCCTCCATCTGGCCCGTTGTCGTATTGAGGTAGCCGAATCCCGGAGCGGTATTGTCCGTGCCGCAGTTCAGTACGCCGCGCTGTTTGACCGTATCCAGCACCGATGCGGATACCTGGGCGGCACTGAATGCAGCGGCTGCAAACACGCCGGCGGTCAGGATTTTCAATAGATTCATCTTGGTTCCCCTTTCGGATCGCGATAGCGAAGGTGATGCCAAGCAATGAGGGTCGGCCTGATCGAAAGTTTGGTCGGACGCTAGTGGCGTTGTCGCCATTCTGGACGCGTCGTCCCGTTATTGGCCAAGGTCGACGTGCGATCCTCGCTCCCAGTCCCATCAGTTGGCGTTAGGATCATAGGAAACGGCTCAATTCAAATATACTTAATTCTCCTTGATAGATACGTTAGCAAAACTGTTGACTTCCGCCCTCCGACCCTCGATGGAGCGACGTCTCCCGACACCAGCATTGGCGGGGACAAGCGCAAGGCGCGGAGACACGGAGGATGGGTGCACGACTTGAGGTCGTTGTGGGTGCGGCAAGGGCCTGGGGTAATGCGTCGTCTCAAGAGATGCCGCGAGGAGGTCGAATTACGAGAGGGGTGGCTTCTCAGCTATACGATCCAGGAACACCTGAAGTGCGGGGCTCCGCTTCTCCTCTCGCCGGAAGGCGAGGAAAATCCGTCGCCGGATTTCTGGCACAAGCCGACACACCCAGACGTCCTCAAGATCGTAGCTTGCGCGGAGACCAGGCAGGATCGAAATCCCGTAGTTTTGCCGTATCAAGGCGATGGTGACTTCGAATCCTTTGCACCGAGCGACAATGTTGGGCTTGAAGCCTTCCCGTTGACAGGCTTCGGCGAGCATCCTGGTATAGGTGTCCGATGCCGTGTCGATCGCCCAGCGCTCGTCGCGGAGTTCCCGAAGACCAACTGTGGGATGGTCTGACAGGCGGTGATCCTTGGACACCATCACGTTGAAGACGTCCTCCATCAGAAAGATCGTCTCGATATTCGGGTCGAGTGCGCCCGTTGGCATGTTGAGGTCGTCGATGATCGCGACGTCCGTCTGCCAACTCCGAAGTGCGGCGACGCTTTCTGCAGGTTCCATCTCGTCGAACTGTACGGTGAGGTGAGGATGGCGCTCTGCGAGGTCGTAAACCACCTTCGGGATGATAGCCGCTGCGACCGATGGGAAGGCAGCGACGCGAAGCTCTCCGGACACGACGCTCTTCAGTTCGGCGATGTCGGCCTTCGCCGATTCAATCTCGGTGAGGATCTTCTCGGCTCGCTGCACGAGCTGGTTTCCGGCCGGAGTCATGACAACGCCTCTACCGCGCCGCTCCACGAGCCGGATTCCGACCTCCTCCTCAAGAAGGGATATCTGCTGCGAAACTGCCGAGGGCGAGACATAGAGTGCTTCCGCCACGGCGGCCATGGTCTTCCGTATCGACAGCTCCCGAAGAGCGCGCAAGCGTCCGATGTCCACGGCTACCTCCCAGAAGCTTCTCTCGAAATCATTAGCACATCTGAGCATATAGACAATTATTATTAACTTTTTCTGGCCTTTCGATCGAACTAGGCTCCGCACACGATTTTCGAGAGATTGGAGAGCCGAGATGGCCCACGCCGCCAGAGCGCATTTCACCACGACCGTTGAAGACGTTGACCCTCTCGTTGCCGATGCCCTTGCGTCGGAACGAGCCCGTCAACAAAACCAGATAGAGTTGATCGCCTCGGAGAATATTGTCAGCCGTGCGGTCCTTGACGCACTCGGGCACGAAATCACAAACAAGACGCTTGAAGGCTATCCGGGAAACCGCTTCCACGGCGGCGGCCAGTTCGTCGACATCGCGGAGCAGGCGGCGATCGACCGCGCAAAACAGCTCTTTAACTGCGGCTACGCCAACGTGCAGCCCCATTCGGGCACCCAGGCCAACCTCGCCGTTTTCTTCCTGCTCCTGAAGCCCGGCGAGAAGGTGCTTTCGCTTGATCTGGCGGCGGGCGGTCACCTCTCGCACGGCATGAAGGCGAACCTTTCGGGTCGCTGGTTCGATGCGAACAACTACAATGTCAATTCGCAGAACGAGGTCATTGATCTCGACGAGATGGAGCGGCTTGCCGAGGAAATTCGCCCGAAACTGCTGATCACGGGCGGCTCCGCATACCCCCGCGAGTTGGACTTCGAACGCATGTCGAGGATCGCGAAGAAGGTCGGCGCATACTTCCTAGTGGACATGGCCCATATCGCAGGTCTCGTTGCAGGCGGCGTGCATCCGTCGCCGTTCCCTCATGCGGATATCGTGACATGCACCACCACGAAGACGCTTCGCGGTCCCCGTGGTGGCTTGATCCTCACGAACAATGAGGAATGGTACAAGAAGCTGCAGGCAGCCGTTTTCCCCGGTGTTCAGGGGTCGCTTCACAGCAACGTTCTCGCGGCAAAGGCGATCTGCCTCGGCGAGGCGCTGCGCGACGACTTCAAGGTCTACGCACGCCAGGTAGTCGCTAACGCGAAGGTTCTTGCGAACACGCTTGCCGACCGCGGCGTTCGCATCGTCTCTGGCGGGACCGACACCCACATCGTCCTCCTTGATCTTTCAAGCAAGGGGCTGCTTGGAAAACAGGCTGAGACGCTGCTCGCCAGGGCGAACATCACCTCGAACAAGAACCCGATCCCCGGAGACAGCCCGCGTCCTCCAGAATGGGTCGGAATGCGCCTCGGGTCCTCGGCCGCTACGACTCGTGGCTTGCAGGAGGAGGAGTTTCGGGTCCTCGGTACTGTGATCGCCGACCTGATTGACGCGGAGGCCGCCGGCAAGACCGACGACGTCGTTGAAGGCGCCAAGGCCAGGATCGCAGAACTGACGAACAAGTTCCCGGTCTACGGACAATAACCACCAACGCCGGACGCATCAGATGCCGCGCGGACATGTCGAACGCGCGGCATTTCTTTCCTCCCGAGGCAGCTTGGGTTCCAGCTTGAATCCAATGGAGATGAATCCCAATGGAAACATTCACACGTGCCGTGGACATCGATGGAAAGCAGTTCGCTACCGAATTGCTGGAACGCATCAAGGCCGACGTCGAGGCAGTGAAGGCAGAGACGGGCGTTGTTCCCGGTCTGGCGGTGGTTCTAGTTGGAGAAGATCCGGCTAGCGCCGTCTACGTGGCATCCAAACATAGGCAGACGGTCGCCGCGGGCATGAAGTCCTTCGAGCATCGTCTGCCCACGGAAACCACCCAGGCCGAGCTTCTTGCGCTCATAAATCGCCTCAATGTGGATCCGGAGGTCCATGGAATCCTCGTGCAATTGCCCTTGCCCGCACACCTCGATCCGAATGCGGTGATCCAGGCGATCAATCCGGACAAGGACGTCGATGGCTTCCACGTGTCGAACGCGGGGCGCCTTGCGACCGGAAATCCCGCGCTCGTCCCGTGCACGCCGTTGGGCTGCATGATGCTCCTGAAAGATGCCCTGGGTGAGAACCTGGCGGGGATGCACGCCGTCATCGTGGGCAAGTCGAACATCGTCGGCAAACCGATGGCCCAGATGCTCATGAACGCTCACTGCACCGTGACCGTGGTCCATTCGCAGACGAGGAACACGGCAGAGCTCTGCCGCGCAGCCGATATTCTCGTCGTAGCGGCCGGTCGCGCTGGACTCGTCCGCGGAGACTGGATCAAGCCCGGCGCTGTCGTTATCGACGTAGGCATCAACAGGATAGAGGTAGACGGAAAGTCGCGGATCGTCGGCGACGTCGTCTACAGGGAGGCGGGTCACGCACGCGCGATCACCCCCGTTCCTGGTGGTGTCGGACCGATGACCATCGCCTGCCTGCTCTCCAACACTCTGACCGCCTTCCGCCGGCATCACATCTTGGCAATTGCGGCCTGACAACGAGGATACCTGAAATGACGACCACCGCCCCCCGTTATGCTCTGCGTGTTGCATGCCCCTCCATCCGCGGGGTGACGGCAGCCATTGCCACCTATCTCTCGCAGAATGGGTGTAACATTTCGGACAGCGCCCAGTTCGATGACGCTGACACCGACCGCTACTTCATGCGCGTCAGCTTCCAGCCGGAAGAGGGGCACACGCTCGAGCAGCTTCGTGAAGGCTTCAAGCCGATCGCAGAGAAATACGAGGCAAACGCCGAGTTCTTCGACGAGACCGAGAAGAAGAAGGTCATCCTAATGGTGAGCCGCTTCGGCCACTGCCTGAACGATCTTCTCTATCGCTGGCGGATCGGCGCGCTGCCGATCGACATCGTCGGCGTCATCTCGAACCACATGGACTATCAGCGGGTCGTCGTGAACCACGATATCCCGTTCCACTGTATCAAGGTCACCAAGGAGAACAAGCCAGAGGCCGAAGCAACCCAGATGCAGATCGTGGAGGATTCCGGCGCAGAGCTCATCGTGCTCGCCCGTTACATGCAGGTCCTGTCCGACGAGATGTGCCGCAAGATGTCCGGCCGCATCATCAACATCCATCACTCCTTCCTGCCAAGCTTCAAGGGGGCGAATCCTTACAAGCAGGCCTATGAGCGGGGCGTGAAGCTCATTGGCGCGACGTCGCACTACGTCACGGCGGATCTGGACGAGGGTCCCATAATTGAGCAGGACATCGTTCGGGTGACCCATGCGCAGAGCGGAGAGGACTATGTTAGCCTCGGACGCGATGTTGAAAGCCAGGTGCTAGCTCGCGCCATCCACGCCCACATCCACGGACGTGTGTTCATCGACGGCAACAAGACGGTCGTGTTTCCTGCATCCCCGGGCTCCTACGCGTCAGAACGCATGGGCTGAAGCGGCGCACCGCCGGACAAGCTGCGCATGTGCAAAGGCGGGCATTGTTCCTCTAGCTTGATCCGCAGCTTAGATTAGGGCCGAGAAGCACGTGGTCGGTCGTCGCTCAACGGTCGCTCGCATCCAACTGGTGCCAGTACCGGATAGATAGGGGAGGGATGGCAGGCCACCACTGTGGCGCTGAAACTAGCTCGATATGGGGTCGGCGTCTTTCCGGAACTCAATGATGTCCTCGTCGGTGATGACGGAAATGCTATCGTCGAACCCGGATGCCTTAGCCAAGCGATAGAATAGCTCTATGATCAGACGATACTGTCTGACGATCAAATCGAAAACGTCATCGCCGTTATCGCTCAGCAATGACCTTCTGTATCGGAATAGCTGTCCGTTGGGTGAAAGAGGCACAGCCCAGCCTGCCTGCTCGGAAAACCGGCTTCCGTAGGGGCGGCGATGGGTGAACGTATTCCTGAGATCACCAAGTTCCTTGATCCACCCCCCCGACTCCCAGTGCCCCTTCTGGTTCGATTCAAGGATCAGCCCCTCGGCAGCAAGGATATCCAGCAGGCGATCGCTTCCCATGTGACGGCTTCTCAGCCGCTTGCAGAGCAGCGCAAAGGAGTCGACTCGCGTTGGGTCTTCGCCGAGGCGATAAGCAATGAACGACGCAAGATAGTCGCGAGCCGCCCCGGCATGAAGGAAGAAAGAATGAACATGGGCGAAAAGCAGTTGGTCCAGTGTTCCCGAGACACGTTCCCCGTTCAGTTGGCCAGCAGCCATCAGGTCAACAAGCTGATCATGATAGAATGCAGCAATCTCCTCGACACTTATATCCAGCCCTCGAAGACTCAAAGCCATGAACTGTGCCAATCTTTCATCTGGCGATTGGTCATCCAGGATTGTCGCCACTTCGTCGTGGGTTGGGGAGCCAAGGGCATTTAGGCGGCTTCCCTTACGCGTCGCGCCCAACCGGCTCGCGATATTACGCCAAAGATCGGCAGCGCCCAGCATGTGGTTCGACTGGCCTGGTGTAATCGGGACCCAGTTATTGTAGTAGGCGCCCCTGTTCCAACCAGAATGTTGAAACGCGATAGGGGTCAGGCCCATGCTTCGAGCTAGTCTTCCGAGTTCCGACCTCGTGAAGGATCCGTTTGAGGCGGGGCGCCCTTGTACAAGGACAGGTTCCAGGACCCATTGATCCCCTTTGATGCAGGCCGCGCGAACTCCGCCCGTGAAGTGCAGTGAAAAACTCTCTCCGTCGCGCTGCCGAGGGATCCATCGGAATGGAGAAACGTCCTCCTTCGCTTGGCCTTCCTTATTATTCATTACGCCACTGCCCCCACGCGACTCGTGAGCGAAATCACTTGTATCACGACAAATCCTCGCCGAACTCAAGCCGCCGCAATGCTTTGCGTTCTTCGGCGCGACGCTGCTCCGAGAGGATTTCGCGTTCGATCAAAGATACCCGGTGTTTCGCCGGCTCTTTCCGAGCCAGGTGACCCGCGCTGACGATCTCGCGCATGTCATGGTCGAGACGACGGCCGACCGCACCAGACGGTACTCGAAAACCGAGACATCCAGGCCATAGCCCGAGGTCTCCGATCGGGCTAGAGCGTTTCATGTTTTGACGGAAGCACGGAAGCATAGCCGGCGTTTGCGAAGTAGTTACTGCATTCGCCGGGTTGGAT
>MBFK01000155.1 GCA_001704765.1 Sinorhizobium shofinae | reverse complement strand
TGTGGTCTCCGTTCGTCCTAAGCAAACAAACAGAATCACAACTGGCTGATTTCACTCAACTCTTTTTCGGTCAGGCTCTTAGCCAGCGCTGCCGTAAAACTGGGTTGCCG
Source organism: Sinorhizobium shofinae (assembly GCA_001704765.1). Taxonomy (GTDB): domain Bacteria; phylum Pseudomonadota; class Alphaproteobacteria; order Rhizobiales; family Rhizobiaceae; genus Sinorhizobium; species Sinorhizobium shofinae. The sequence continues at coordinate 16,565 of MBFK01000155.1, read as the reverse complement.
CCCCTATGAGCTGGCAAAAATCGAGCAAAGCACAGAATTCGCGAGCGCAAAACGTAGAAGCCTGTTTCTTGGCTTGAGTGACGGTTCAAGGATGGACCTGTTCCGCCGTTCGGCTGGCCTGATGAATGAACAAGTGTGGCAAGCCTACGAGATTGGGGATTTTAAAGCCGCTAGCTTTTTGTCCGACCTCCGCCAAGATGAGGGCGAGGAGGCGAGCTTCGAGAGCATTTTCCTAGTCGATGATTTCACGGCTAGCGGAACTTCGTATTTTCGAATGGAGAACGATGCGCCCAAAGGTAAGGTGTACAAAGCAATCGAGCAATTGAGACACCAAGACCGATCGAAATTCACTTCGTCCGATTGCCAGTATTACATTGTCCTTTATGTTGCGACGCAAAAGGCCCTTGATCACCTGAAGCAGCATTTGGAGCCGTATTTCTCTGGCCTTGGAATAAAGCCCCCTATCCCTCTCGCAGTTTTCACTCTGGCCGACGAAACGGTCGTCTCCGCGCATGATCCGGTCGACGCCGACTTTATGCGTCTGGTTTCAGGCGACGAATACTATCGTACCCGGGAGATGGATTCACACGAGCTCAAGGGCGGAACCACCGACATGAAACTCGGCTATGCCGGTTGTGCCCTGCCAGTTATTTTGGTTCATAACACTCCGAACAACTCGATCTATTTACTCTGGGCAAACGAGCCGGATTCTGCCAGAGGGCTGTTTCCAAGAATTACACGGCATAAGGACATTTAAGTTGGTTCAGAACATCTTCGCAATGCGAAACTCTGAGCTGTCGTCTCCAGATGAGGAGTTCGCTCAAAATTTCGCCGCGGATGCTCTTCAGGTACTGCCTCCTAACGCATTCAAACCCGGCGCACTGGTTATCCGGAGCGCGCCCGGTGGCGGCAAGACTTCCCTGCTACGGATGTTTACGCCTGGCCCGCTGGAGCAAACACTCAGGAACCATTCGGTTTTCCCTTTCGACGAGATCTACGGCAAACTGCAGGCTCTCGGCGCGGTTGGACCAACAGCACCGAGGCTTCTCGGCGTCTACATTTCTTCCCAGGGAGGCTATTCTGAAATCGGCCCCCCTCTGCCGCAGGCCGCGGCCGCAGGGCTATTCAAGGCACTGCTGAATGCCCGCATCGTGCTCCGCACGTTGCGGGCTGTCACTCGCTTCTGGGAGGTCGACTACGATGACGCGCGATCATTGAGCCGTATCCGCGTCATGCCAGGAGCAACGTCTCGGGATGCGGGACAACTGCCCATCGATGGCGACGCTCCCAGTCTTCGACGGTGGGCAGAGGATATTGAGCAGCGCTCCTTGAAATACCTGGATACGCTTCAGGGCGGTGTAGGTGGGCCGGACTTGCCCGGGCACGTCGCCATCGATGCGATACAATGGCTCGGAGCGGCACGCTTCTTCCTCGACGAAGTTGAGACGGTATGCACGCCACTGTTGATGTTCGATGACGTTCAACGGCTCCGACCATGGCAGAGAGATGCGTTGTTTTCAGAGTGCATGGAGCATAGAACGCCGCTCATTGTTTGGATCGCTGAGCAAACAAAAGCCCTCGATTCCAGCGGTGTCCTCACCGTCAGTCGGGCGGAGAGGGATCATCACGTCGTCCAGCTTGAAAAATTCTGGGGTAATGACAAGGGCAACAAGTTCCAGAACTTTGCCGCCGACATTGCAAATAGAAGGCTTCGACAGGCCGGAATCGACGTCAAGATCGACGTTCAATTGAATTCGAGGCTTACTGATCGCGATCTTGGCAGGAAGATCGAAACCGCAATCGAAAGTTTAAAAGATCATCTCGGCGCTCCCCTGTCACCTCATTACGAGGCTTGGGTGAAACCTACCCTCGACGCTCCGACTACCGACCCCTTCTCGCTTGCAGTCGAATTGGGCAAAACCCGTATCATGATAGCGCGAGACCGGCGAAGGGGTCTGCCCGCCTTCGATTTTGAGGGCCTTGAATCGGACGCCTCCCCTTCCGGCGTCGTTCAGGCCGCAGAACGTATGATTTGCACGCAGTACCTCCTGCCGTACTTTTACGGTTTCGATCGGGTCACCCGCCTAGCGTCCTTCAACATCGAAGAGTTTCTGCAGATTTGTGCCAGTCTCTTCGAGCTGATCCACGCCGCTCGTGTCGTCAAAACGGGCGGGTCATCGACTGTTTCGGCATCGGATCAAGACGCCGCTATCAAGCAATTAGCCGCTCGGCGTTTTACGGACATTTCCAGAAGCGTACGTCACGGGGAGATGGCGCAAAAGCTTGTCCAGGCAGCCGGACGGCTGTGCAAGGAGAAAACCTACCTTACCAGAGCCCCTTATGCACCAGGGGTGACCGGCTTCGCTATTTCAGCAGAAGAAAGGATCGAGCTTTCCAAGGCAAACGCGGCAGGGTCGACATCGGTATATTTTGAACTGGCTCAAGTGCTGACGTCATGCGTCGCTCAGAACGTCTTGGACATGCGCGAGATCAAGCAAGGATCGCGAGCGGTCACCGTCTTTTACCTCAACCGCATGCTTTGCGCTCATTTCGATCTCGTCTACCACTACGGAGGGTGGCAGAAAGTCTCTCTTCGCACCCTAATCGAGTGGTCCCGCGGCAACAGCATCACTGACGACGCCAGAAAGCTACTGTAGGTTCAAATGACAACGTGGTGGCATCACTTTAACCGCTTCATTGGCGAGACCTTCACTGAATTCTGGAAAGAGCATCTCGACCCCGAGCGCAAGGTTCTTTTCATTGTCGGCCTTGGTTTCGATCCGAGAGCCCTTCAGCCTCTCGGCAAAATAATGGCCTGCGCTGAAGAGTCCTTTGCTAAATGCCTTGCAATCGACTTCGCGAGCGGGTTTAGCGGGGACGAAAAGTCGATGGAGTTGCGGGAGCGAAATCGCGTTGGCCTCTTTAGCTTGTTCCCCAAGCATCTGGAAATCAGAGCGCTCTCTCCGAGTGACAGCGATGGCATGCGCAGTATCTCCAGAAACACGATCGAGTTGCTCTCTGACCTCGATTGCTCGAAATACACGGATATCGTTGTAGATATCAGTTCGCTTCCGCGAATCCTGTATCTCACGATCCTAAATCTCATCCTCACAAAGCTTGTCAGGCCGACAAAAGATCAGCCACTCGCTTCTGGAACGAACCTTCATGTGATCTTCGCAGAATCTGCCCAGGTGGATGCTCGGGTCGTGAAGAAGGAGCTTGAACCGGACCTCGCCACAATTCAGGGTCTGTCGGTTCGGCTGGACGAAGAATTTGCTGAAGCCTATCCGAAAATTTGGATCCCTGTTTTGGGCGAAGGAAACCGTGAGGCGCTGGAGCGAATTTACGGCCACGTCAACCCTGCGGATGTCTGCCCCGTTCTACCATTGCAAACACGCGACGCCAGACGAGCGGACAACATCGTGTCAGACGTCGGAGATCTTCTGTTCGATCGATTCAAAGTTGACCCACGTGACCTGATTTACGCCACGGAAGACAACCCCTTTCAGCTTTATCGGAGCTTACTGGCGGCGATGGAACGGTACGAGGATAGCCTGGCGGAGCTGGGCGGCGTTCGGTTCATACTATCTCCTCTGTCGAGCAAGGGCCTTTCTGTCGGGGCTCTCCTTGCATGCTTCGAGAACAGAGCTAGATTGAAATCGCCAGATCTGAATGTGTGGACCGGCTTCGCATACATCGAAACCAAGCGGTATGAGGCCGGTGACCTTACTGGTTCGGAGCAAGGTACTCCAGTTTCGCTTTGGCTGACGGGGTCGTGTTATGCATCCGGCAGTTCCCTGTAGGAATTCCTGCACTTGATGTCAGAACTGATATTCGGACGGGGGTTTACCAAGAAATGCAGTGTTAAAAAATTGGGAAAAGATCCATTCCCAGGCTTACGAGAGCTTAGACCACCCCCCACGCCCGAAACCTCCCCCTCCCCGTCATCTCGCGAAGACCGAGTTCGCCAACAATCCGCCGCGCTGCCTGTGGCGTGACCTCGAGAGTCTTTGTGACCATGCCGGCCGAGACGAGCGGTTTGGCCAGAACGAGCTCGATCAGCTCCGGCAGTTTCGATGACGTGCGCCGGCCGTTGAGTTTTCGCTCCATCATCTGCCGTGCCAGCGCCAGCCGGTCATGCTCTTTCAGTCCGAGCTCGGCGGCCGCGATCAGCCCGTGGCCGATGGCGAGCAGCCGGGTCTCGCGATCGCGATGGCGGCGCCGATCGACGGGGATGGATTTCAGGCCGAGGTTGATGGCGGCGAGATGCGCCACGGTGGTGACACCGGCCTGGCGCATCATCGAGGCGGCCAGCAGCCGCCCAAGCCACGGCGCATGCTGCAGCACCGTGAGTTCGTCCCAGGCATCCAGCGCCACGATCGCCTGCAGCACCGGCGGCAGATCGCCAATCTGCTGAAGCACGCCGCGCCATTCCTCGAGACGCGCGTCCTCGTCCCAATCGAGATCGTAGACCAGCGGATCCTTTTCCCGGGCCCGAGCCGGGCCGGGCGTCGTGGCCTGTTTGATAGCAGCCTCCGATCGCGCGAGCAGCGCATCGATCGCGGCGAGCTCGGCGTCGAAAGGACTGGAAGTTTGCTCGGATGCGTCCCCCTCCCCTGCTTCGACGGACGCAGGATCGGCCGTCGCTCCGACAGCCAAGGGTCTGTTGGCACGAACAGATGCTGCAGGCCACGCCTGCCGGAGGCCTTCGGGGCTGAGCGCCCAGCCGGGCGGCTGGGATGCGATGCGCCGGCGAGTGCGCAGCACATCGCGCGCGATCGTCAGCTCGTGCGTCGGGGTGCGGATGTCGTGGCCGGCATCGTGCAGGACGAGGTCTTCGAGATGGACGAGTTCGCCGTCAATCCACAGCGAGGCACAGGCATCGGCGAAGTGCATACGTTCGATAAAGCCTTCACCGACCGAAGAACGACTAATACGCTCGTCAAGACGGGCGAGCGCGATACCGGCGTCAGAGAGTGGCCGCAGGAGGCTCTGAATGGGCAATTTGGCGAGATCGTAAGGCATTGAAATCATAGTAAATCATTTCTTACACGAACTCTATCTCTAAGTTAGGGTTCCTCACTGGGTATATGTGATGGTCGGGTGCGTCATTATCGATAGTTTTCAAGTATCCATTGACGCTGAGAAACGGTACGATGGCGCGCTCCGGGCCGGCAGCTTAGGAGAAGCGTAGTCCAGCCAACAGTCCGTCGAACCTGGCTGATGAGGCTGAAAAGCCCGGATTTCCGGCGATTCCACTCATCCAGGATGGCCGCCACTAGCGGCTTTGCGACTCAAAATCCCACTATCGCCCGCCCGGTTCGACCAAGCGGTGCTTCGACCCCTTCAGAACAGGCGCATCTGCCGCGTTTCGCCCACAGAAGGCCGCTGGTGCGTTTTCCCAACCTGCGACGACCCGATGCCTATCGCAGATGAGACTTTGCGCTGTATTGCCCTCCGTTCAGATCATAAAACACACTTGCAAAGGAACGTTTTCTCACACATGTTTCATTTGTACAAACCGCCCCGAAACGGCCGAAAAATCCGATGGCAACGGCTGCAAACCTCAATTCTCCTTCCCTGCAGCAAAGGCTGATCGGATACGCCCGTGTTTCGACCGAGGATCAGCTCAACGACGCTCAGGTCGACGAATTGCGGGCGGCCGGTTGCCACCGCATCCACCAAGAGCACGGATCCGGCGCATCACGCGCGCGGCCGGTGCTTGCGAAGCTTCTTAAAGACCTTGCCACGGGCGATGTCCTCGTCGTCGTTCGCCTCGACCGTCTGGCCCGATCGGTCAGCCACCTGCTCGACGTCATCGAAGACCTCGAGAAGCGCGGCGTGCATTTCCGCTCGCTGCGTGATCCGATCGATACCTCGACGCCGCAGGGAATGTTTTCCTTGCAGGTGCTCGGCGCCGTCGCCCAGCTCGAGCGTGCGCTGATCGCGGAGCGGACCAAGTCCGGTATGCAGGCCGCCAAGGCGCGCGGCCGGCTTGCCGGCAATCCCGGGCTTCGAGAACGCCGGCCGGAAGCCATCCGCGCGGTCTCAGCGGCGCGCGAGCGGGCCTACCTCGATGAACTGATTGTGTCAGCGCAGACCTGGCTGCCGACAGTCCGGCGGCTGCGCCCGCGACACAGTTGGGACAATGTCGTGCGGATCCTCAATCGCGGGGGGCACGACTGGACCGTCGAACGGTTGCGGCGGGCGGTCCACCGGCTGGTGCGCGAAAAGCTCGCGGAACCGGAACTGCTTGCCCGATCGCCGCGCCGGCCGCCCGAGGATCATCTGATGCGGCTGGTTGCCGGGATCGCCATCGCCGATCCCGATCTGTCGCTGCGCGACATTGCCGCCCAGTTGGACCAGATGCAGGAGCGACCGCCACGTGGCGGCCGCAAATGGCAACCGTCTTCCGTCCGAGCACTACTGGACGAGGCGAACCGCATCGGGCTGGTTCGCTCTTGAGAGGCTGGTTCATGAATTCAAGAGTGTTCACGCGGCGTCGAAAGCTGGGTGCAGCACTGTTTCCGGTCGCCGCATGCTTCCAAATGGAAAAAGACCGAGCAACCCCCGGGCTATTCCAGAAAGCTCGCGTTGTGAGGAAGGGGCGGCCTAGGCCTGCAAATTGTCAGCCGACATCTTGCCGGACTTACGATCCTTTACCAGCTCGTAACTGATCTTCTGCCCATCCTTCAGCTCCCGCAGGCCAGCCCGCTCCACCGCTGAAATGTGGACGAAGACATCGGCGCTCCCGTCGTCCGGCTGAATAAAACCAAAGCCCTTCGTCGCGTTGAACCATTTTACCGTTCCGGTCGCCATCATGCCTTCCTTCGATCATTTGCCGTACCGCCACAGGGCGGGCGAGGCTCGCTTCGTATACGCGCGCACAGATAGACGCTTCTCCGCTCCGGGTAAAGCAGCCCGAACGTTGACGCAACTGCCCAGCCCAAGCAAGCGATCTTCGTCGCCATAGACGCTACTTTTTGCCTCTTTGTTTCAGCCGTGATGCTGACGGGAGCATCCTCGGCTTGCCACACGTCGAACTGATTTGTCGTGCAGATAAGATCACTGAGTTTTCGGAACCCAAGCGTGCACGGGTCGAAGTCCGGCGCCAGGTGAGACCTCCATTTGCCGCAGAGGCTCATCCGAGGCGCGCTTTCCGCAGAGCCCCGCAAGGTTGGCTCTGGCGGCTGAACTCGTCGTCGCGAGTCGTGGGCTAGGTGCCTGAGTCGCCCTCGATGCCGACGCGCGACACGGCGATGCTCGCGCTGACTGCCTTTCTCTAGGCAACGGTGATCGCCGCGCTCACCGGCGCGGTTACGCCGGGCGCGGCCGACCTCGATGCGCTCGTCCTGAACGTATTCGCTTGGATGAGGAACCCGTTCGAGGATCATGCTCCCGCGCCACCTGATCTGCCCACGTACAGATCAGTCTGCCCGGCCCGCTGCCCCTTCGAGTACCGCTAGACGCTCGCGGTAAGATGGTTTCTACTGCCGAAGCAGGAAGTCGGCGCGCTCCATCAGCCAGTACAGCGCTTCCTCCGAGACTTCAAAATGGCAAGGGAGCATTTCGACAGGCAACACAGCAGAGCCCAACGGTTGCTTGAGCTTAGCCGTGTGGCAATCTCCCGCGACTGGGACAAACACGCGGCGTTCCTGCCCCCGTGCCGTTGAGGGCGCTTATCCCACTCTGCTACTAACCCTGACGAACCACGGCCCTCCTCTCGCATAGCCTGACGTTCCTGCGCGACTTGGCCGAACACCGGGACAGCGGCTCGTCGAAGCTTGGCCGCGCGAACAGCACCGCCATACCGCGAGCGGGCGCTCTTCGAGTTCGTAGAGCACAATTCCCTCGCGCAGGATATCGACGAAGACGAATTTTCCCTTGGCGAGTTAGTTGTTGATCTTTCTCGCACCGCGCGCGATCAGCCGCGACCGGCGTCGATATGACCGTGTCCCACTTCAACCGGTCGGAGGCCTTGTTCGAGTATTGCGGCTCAGCGAGCTTGCGGTCGCTGACGAGGACGAGAATTCCGAAGTCCGAAAACCGCCCAACGTCGTGTGGGGATCGACTACAGCGTCGCAGGCATAGGAGCCGAACATAATGGTCTTCAGGATCCGCCGCGCTTCTTGAAAGCAGTGGAGCTGCCTTCGAGCGCATCTAATCGTGTGAGCGCGGGAACGTACGGAAAAGCCCGTCGCCGAGGCTGCTCGGGGCACGCTGGCAAGGGGCACGACCCTATTTGTCGTCGAGTTTCGTTGCTTCGCCTGCCTTCGTGGCAGCGTCGTAGCCTGCGTTCCAGTCGCTGTTGTGGGTAGGGATTTTCCTCCTTGCACATCCCGATCTCCGCCGTGGTAAGGCCTTCATGGAATGCCGACAGTACCGTTGCCATCGCTGCCCCCGAACTTCGTTACGGGCCCTCGTCAACCCGCCGGACTGTACCAAATTGGCGAAGCGTAAGCGCGCTGCGTCAATCGAACTCAGGACCCCTTCCCGCCTCTGAACATTTAATTGAGCAGGAACATACGGTAGAACATCGAATAGCGAACGAAGGTCCCAGGGACCACCGCGGCCGGTCAATCAGAGCGTCACACGTTGATGTCTCACCGACCAGGAACAGGTCCGTGCCAACCGACGAAGCCTCCCCTGCCCCACCCTGCGTTTCAATCCGCCTCGACCGCACCAAAACGACGACGAGCGATGATGACGAACATGTGCTCTTGATCTGCCGGCCGGCGATCGCCTTGAAACGCTGGCTCATGGAAGGCCGGAACCAACAGCGCGGTGGTGTTCCGCATCTACCAAATGAAGCAAATATCGACCGGCGAGCGCTACCAGCCGCATGAAATACGCTTGGCCAAGCGATAACTAATGCTCTGTTGGAAGTGTGACAGTCATTCTGGCAGAATGACGAAACGCGCCCTCCTATCTCCTGTCGGCGGTCACCTACGGACTGGCTACAACGACTTTACGACTCGCGTCCTACAAACAGGCGATCAACGCCTCGAAAGTTCGACGGAACCCCTCCCTTCAACAGCACACGAAGACAGTTTAGAACTAACGCTTTGATTAATTTGCGCAAATTTCCGTTTTTGTCAGCTGACAACTTTTTACAGTCTGTTTTGAGGAAGCAATAGTCATCCCCTTGCTTCGCAACCAACCAAAAATCAAGATCTGGTGTAGCATTTGGCCTTTCACAGCATCGTCCTGGCGCTCAAGCAACATCTCTGGTCTGATGCTCGAATGCCTCCGCCAACTTCTCGGACACCATGCTGAGGGAGCTGCGGACTGGTCGGGCTTGTCCCTGACTTTGGTGCCGTCCATATTGCCATCGAATGTCCCTACCTGCACTGTGAAGTCCTCGTACCGACGCGGACCATTGGAGTTGCTCCCCCTACTGAGACCACCATAAACGACAGCGTCATAACTTCTCCTAGTCGGTTGACTCGACGTCGCAATCTGCCGATTTTGTCAGCCGACAACAAGCGGTCGCCCAAGAGCTGAGGGGATTGGTTCCCGCCGATTAAGCGGGTTCTTCGGTCAGGAGGCCAATCGATCACTTCCGCCGCGCGCCCTCAGCAGTGCCATCAACACTGGCCCCGGCGAAAACTCGCCCCGCTTTGCCCGAGACGTTAGGTCGCGGAGATATCCGCCGGGCGATTTGATGTGCCCTGACCGCTCCAGAATGCAGGCCATGACAGCGGATGCGTTCTCGGGCCCCATAACCTCACAGGCATCCTGGTAGGCCGACGGACTGACGCAGAGCATCGAGCGGACGACCACTGCGGCCTGCATCAGGTCACGCGGGCTCGCAACTACGCCTCCGGGGCCATAATCTGAGATGCTTGGGCAAGCCCGCAACACCATCCCCAACGGAAACACCTTCATCGGCTCGCGTTGCGGTTCGATGGCTGGGCTCGGCCTTTCGCCCTGCTCTTCTCGAGAGCGAGGTTCAAGTTCATTAGTGGATTCGGGATGTGAATTCTGTTTGTGCCGCTCAATTTGATCAGGATTGCCGCTCAAATTTTCGATTTTTAACCTGATTTCCAGAAGGTTGGAGATTTCCTCGCGCAACATCTCCATCTCTTCGAGGATGGGGGCGACGGTCGCGGCCGTTGCCACTCGAGGAATGGTCGCTACTAGGCTGCGGTAGTGCTGGTGAATTCCGTCCCAATTACCGTCCACTCCCTCCTCAATGGCGACTTCAATCAGCTTACCGATATCGCGCCGGCAGATCGTCAGGCGCTCGCGAAGTCTACGCAACTGCAGTCGCTCAATTTTGACATCGGCAGCTATTTGCTCGATCTCGCGTGCGCGTGACAGCAACGGAGCCAACGAAAACCCATAGGCCTCATCGATCGAACCGTCTCCGTCCTTGCGGGCGTAGCGCTTGCCATTTGGGCTATCCCGGCGTGCCAGAAGGCCAGCGTCGACGAGCGCTGCGATGTGGCGACGCAACGTCGCTTCAGCCATGCCATGCGCACGAAGCGACAACTGCATGTTAGAGGGAAACACGATGAGGCCGTTTTCCTCAGACAAGGTCGTCTCGGGATAAAAGCTCAAAAGTGCGTTCATAACAGAGAGCGCACGTTCGCTGATGCCGAGCTTCGGCTTAGCTTCGCAGAGCGCTCGAAACAGCTTCCACTTGTCAGCCGATGTTTCAGGTTCGAGTTCACGCGACATATATTGGCTTGCCAACATGCCAAGCGTCATCGACCGCCGCCCGAACGGCGTCGTCACACTTCCATCTTGCATCTTCTTTCACCTATCCTCAGGCAAAAGACGTCCGCTCACCCGTTCCGGTGCCAAAGACTCTTGACTGCGATTCGTGGAAATGCGATTCTCAGGCTGCTAAACGATGAGAGAGGCTTCCACGATGGTTACCGTCTGGGGGCCTTTTTCTTTTGCGTCAGTCTTCCTTCCGGTTACCCTGCTCCAGGAACTCGGCATAGAGCCGGTCCAGGTTGTCTGCAATATACCGCCCAAAGGGGCCGGCATTCCTTGATTTCATAGACAAGGCAAACGCCTTGGCGGAGTTCGAATACTTAGCGGAGACGGTCTTGTCCGCCGGTTGCCAGTTCTCCAGGATCTTTGGAGTCGTCTTCCGGACAGGCTTCGCCGCGCTGTTCAGACCAGAAAACAGGGCATTGAAGCGATCGTCAGTGCTCAGTTCATTGAAGGAAGGATCAGAGACGATTGCCTTCACCTTCTCTTCGTTGGCGGTTTTACCCACAAGCAATGACAACTCGACCCAGCGTTCTCGGCCGACCGCCGGGCAGGGCCCGATCCTTGCGATTGTCTCTTCAGGAATACGATCTATTACGGCGATCATTTTCGAGATAGCGGCCGCATTGGCAGCAAGCGCCGATCCTATGATTGTCCGGTCATAGCCAAGCTTCTCGAGGTGCGAGGCGAAGTTCGCCCGTTCAATGAAGGAGAGGTTGGCGCGCGCCGAGTTTTCCTGTCCCTGGGCGATAACGTGCGTACGGTCATCCAGCGCCTTGACGACCGCCTTAACCTTGCGGCCGAGCTCGCGGGCAACGCGGGCTCGGCGGTGTCCAAAGACGATCTGGTAACGATCGGCTGCCGACGGGTGGGGGCGCACAAGGATGGGCGTATCCTGCCCGCGCTCGGCAATCGCCTGCTTCAATTCCTCGAACTGCTCGGAACTATCGCCCATGCGATCGGAGACGAACGAACCATCGAGTGTCTCAGGGTCGAGTTCGACGACCGTTTCTCCTTCGAGAAATTTCTCGGCCTGGCGCGACAACTCGTCGAGCGAGCGCACCATGCTCTTCGAAGCCCCGCGCATCGGGTAGGCGGGCGCAACGTCTGCGTGCGGGATTTCCGCTGTGTCTACTAGACCCGCCAGTAGGTTCTTTCTCGCCATCTGCCTACTCCGTTTGCCTGCGATCTACCGGGCCGTCGCCGGGGAAGTTTACACTTCTCAACTGACAACCTTCCTCCCCCAAGAGGCATGGACGAGTTCGGCGATCTCGGCGTTGACTGCGTTCAAGGAGTCCATCGCGCGCTCATAGGTGGACCGCGTCATCTGACTCTTGTCGACTTCGTAAAGGGTCTGCTTGGTGATTCCGGCGTCTGAAACCGCTGTCGATTTCAGCATCTGGTTCTTCAGCACAAACTGGTGGAACAAGGTCTGCATGAAGCCCACCATCTGCGCCTGCGGCCCATCCGTTGGCTCGTACCGGGTGATCAGATAGCGATACCATTCGAGATTGACCGCAGCACCCACATCCCGGATCGGCTTCAGGATCCCGCCCAGCATCAAAAGGAACTGGCCCATCGACATGACGTCGAGCATCTGTGGATGGATCGTGATCAGGACGCTCGTAGCCGCAGTCAGCGCGGTGATCGTGAGATAGCCGAGCTGGGGAGGGCAGTCGATGACGACAACGTCATAGCGGTCGTTGACTTCCGACAGCGCGCGCGAAATCCGCGTGAAGAAGGTCTTGCCATCGTTCGAGCTCTTGTTCGACATCGCAAGCGGCGTGTCGTACTCGTACTCCTGAAGTTCGAGGTTCGCAGGCACGATATCGAGGCCCGGGAAATTGGTAGGCTGGATGATCTCACTGATCGATCGGCGTTGATCGTCATATCTGAGCGCCTCATAGAGCGACGGCGACAGGTCGAGTTCGGGCTGAAAACCGTGAAGCGACGAAAGTGACGCCTGCGGGTCGAGGTCCACCGCCAAGACACGGTGCCCGGTCAACGCCATGTACTGCGCGAGATGGGCGGCCGTCGTCGTCTTTCCCGAACCGCCCTTGAAATTGACGACGGCAATGACCTGGAGCTTTTCGCCCGACCGACGGTGCGGCACGTAGTTCCTGGCTTCCGATCGTCCATGCTGATCGAGATACTGACGCAGTTCCGCCATCTGCTCAGCACTATAAGAACGGCGACCCGACGACGATGTCTGGGGGAGGGGGCCTTTTCCCTCAAGATGAAGTTTCTTCAGCGTACTTTGAGAGACGCCGAGGAACTGCGCCACTTCCGAGAGCGAGAACTGGCGAAGCAGTTTCTTGGCATTCGGCGGGAACTGCTGCATGCTTAAAAGATGCAATTTCTTTGAAATCAGATCGCCCTGTTCGAGGATGAGATCCTCGAAATGCATCGGCTGTGCGGGAGCGATGGGCGGCGAATTAGCGTTCATTGCAGGGGAACTCTCGAATAACGGTTTTTCGGCCCGAGAACCGACATAATCGTTATTATGTGCGATTCTCGCCGACTGACAAGGAATATAGAGTTAACAAAGGGTTTATACCGCGTCCCGAGCAGCCCCTGCTCGCCGGCAAAACATGCGTGTTTCTCCTTCATTCTTAGGCACTTAGATAGCCGCTTGCGCTCCGCCAGGCGCCAGCACTTTTCCAGGGGAGAAATACGGCCGTTCGCCTGGCTACCAAACGTCACCGCGAAATAGCGGTCGTATTGCTCCCCGCGACTCACCCGACTCAGCCTTGGTGAATATATTCGAGTTCTGAGTTGCTGCGGTTGCCCGGAAAGAGAGCCGGGGCACATAACTTTACTGCCAACTTCTTCATTGGGCCCAACAACTGGTTCTGCTCGACTTGCTTTCACCATCTGTCCCTCTCGGCGGCGTACTGTCCGTTACAGGCCATGCCCCGCAAAAATAGAAGGTGATTCTTCCTGACCGTCCAGAAGATTGGGATTGACAATGGGTTGAAAAGACCCTGCCTGGCTCAGGTGAGCCGAAGGATTACTTTCGCAAATTTGTATTTGTCCGCTGAGGGTTAGACGCGGATCACGGCCGTCTATGGACACGAATTGTTCTCCTGTGAATCCTACAAGACGCAAGTGGGGCTTCGGGTCTGCAAAGGCAGACGTGACGCGACGCAACGCCCGACGCGTTCCAGGGAACCTTGTAGGATCCTACAACTGCCACTCGAATCCGATTCGTGCTGATTTCCCCGCGGTCCAACAACGACGGAGAAATTCATGCAGATTCTCGCGATCTCAAAGCCGCGAAATATCGAAGAAGCCCAACTTCTCCGCAGCCATCACCAACTGCGCGCCCGCGTCTTTTCCGATCGTTTGGGCTGGGAAGTCAATGTCGTCGGAGGCTGTGAGTCAGATACTTTCGACGATCTTCAACCCACCTACATCCTAGCCGTATCGAGCAACGATCGAGTGGTTGGATGTGCTCGCCTACTGCCTGCGCTCGGCCCCACGATGGTGGCCAACGTTTTCCCCTCGCTCCTTTCTGCCGGTCACCTCGACGCTCATTCCTCCATGGTCGAGAGCTCGCGCTTTTGCGTGGACACCTTCCTTGCTGAGAGCAGGGGAGACGGCTCCATTCATGAGGCGACGCTCACAATGTTCGCGGGGATCATCGAATGGTCGGTGGCAAACCGCTACACCGAAATCGTCACGGTGACGGATCTTCGGTTCGAACGGATCCTCGCCCGCGTCGGTTGGCCGCTTCAGCGCATTGGCGAGCCAAGGCCGATCGAAGCGACCGTGGCCGTGGCGGGCACTCTGCCGGCAAAGGCAGACACATTCATGAGGCTCCGCCCCGCCAACTACCGCTCTCAAATCATCAGCACTTTTGGCCAATCAGCGTAAGGAGAAATCAGTGGAACAGCTTCGCTCTCATCCTCGCCTCGTCCGCAAGCTTCAGGAGGCGCTTGGCGACCAGCTCTGCGTTGCTTTGGACGATAGTAACGTAGTCGAGATAATGCTGAATCCCGATGGTAAGCTGTTCATAGAACGGCTCGGGCACGGCGTCGCGCCCGCTGGCGAGATGTCGCCGGCTGCGGCGGAAATGGTGATCGGGACGGTCGCTCATGCACTCCAATCCGAAGTGGACACCGAACAACCCATCATTTCCGGTGAGCTTCCGATCGGCGGACATCGTTTCGAGGGTCTATTGCCGCCAGTGGTCGCGAAGCCCTCCTTCACAATCCGTCGTCGGGCATCTCGCCTGATCCCACTCGACGACTATGTCCGCTCCGGTGTGATGACCGAGGCCCAGGCTGCGACGATCCGCAGCGCCATTGACTCACGCCTCAACATCATCATTTCCGGTGGAACTGCCTCCGGCAAAACGACGCTCGCAAATGCAGTAATCCATGAGATCGTAAGGAGCGCGCCGGAAGACCGGCTCGTCATCCTCGAAGACACCGCCGAAATCCAGTGTGCGGCCGACAACGCCGTGCTTCTTCGTACCAGCGATACGGTTGACATGGCGCGGCTGCTCAAGAGCACGATGCGCCTGCGTCCCGACCGAATAGTCGTCGGCGAGGTGCGCGATGGTGCTGCCCTCACCTTGCTCAAGGCATGGAACACCGGACATCCAGGCGGCGTGGCAACAATCCACTCGAACACGGCGACTTCCGCGCTCCGGCGCCTGGAGCAGCTGACGGCCGAAGCAAGCCAACAGCCGATGCACGAGGTGATCGGGGAGGTTGTCGACCTCATCGTTTCCATCGAGCGTACGCCGCGAGGCCGGCGTGTGCGCGACATCATCCAGGTCGAGCGCTTCGCCAACGGCCGATACGAGATCGAATCCGACCAACTCACCGAAGAACGGGAGGCGCGGCATGTCGCGTAAGAATGAATTTATCTCCATCGCGCTTCTTGCTTCGCCACTCATTTTGGCGTCGGTAGCACCGGCACTGGCCAGTTCAGGCGGCAGTCTGCCCTGGGAAGGACCGCTCGAGCAGATCCAGGAGTCCATCACGGGGCCAGTCGCGGGCTACATAGCACTTGCGGCAGTCGCGATCGCCGGCGGCATGCTGATTTTCGGCGGTGAGCTGAACGATTTCGCGCGGCGGCTGATGTATGTCGTGCTTGTTGCCGGCATCCTCCTCGGCGCCACGACCATTGTCGGGCTGTTCGGCGCGACCGGCGCTTCGATCGGCCTGACCAATGATCGCGTCACTTCGACGCGCCCGAGTGCAGAAGGGGAGGGGGCACATGGCTGAGGCGCTATCCGAACGTTACCGCAATCGCATTCACCGTGCGCTCTCCCGGCCGAACCTCCTGATGGGCGCGGACCGGGAACTGGTTTTGATCACCGGGCTTGCCGCGGTCATCCTGATCTTTGTGGTGCTGACTGTCTACTCGGCGCTCTTCGGGGTTGTCGTGTGGATCGTGATCGTCGGCTTGCTCCGCATGATGGCGAAGTCCGATCCGCTGATGCGGCAGGTCTATGTCCGGCACATTTCCTACAAACCCTACTACAAGGCGACCACCTCTCCGTGGCGGCGGTATTGAGGAGGCTGGTATGGTCGCGCTCAAACGGTTTCGGGCAACCGGCCCATCCTTCGCGGATCTCGTCCCCTATGCCGGCCTGGTCGACAACGGCGTGCTTCTGTTGAAAGACGGAAGCCTGATGGCCGGCTGGTATTTTGCCGGGCCGGACTCCGACAGCGCCACAGACTTCGAACGCAACGAACTATCGCGCCAGATCAACGCAATCCTGTCGCGGCTCGGAACCGGCTGGATGATACATATGTGGACGCCCCCTATGGCAAGGGCTTTTTGTCGGGTGGTTTGATCGGTTGCTTTCATATGTCCGGCCTGTT
>MBFK01000043.1 GCA_001704765.1 Sinorhizobium shofinae | reverse complement strand
GTGAAACCCTCTCGACTTCGCCCCCGCATCCTTGAAGGTTCATGTCCCAGCCAAAAACGTGTTTCCACACAGTCTCGGTGGTGAGCAGTCGCCCGATCTGGCTAGCACGAACGCCCTCCATGCAGGACAAAGCCGCCGTTGAGTTGCTGAGGCCAGTTGAGCGACAGCCGCACCGAGGTAGTCAGATCTGCCTTCCGTGCCACCATCGCCGCCCAAAGCCAGGGCGCGTGCTGCAGCCACCGCTTCGGAGTGGGTCAGCCCCGCGTCGCTCGACGCCAGTTAACGGATCGCCAGAATTTGGTCCCGTCCCCTCCGCTTTCCCGATTTCCTCAGCGAAGCCCGAAGCCAGCTCGTCGGTGGACATTCCGCTGCTGGCGATGCCGGCATGGTGTTTCCAGTACCCTCTGCAACTGAATTTGGGTTATCAAACCAGCCGGCTGCGAATAGAACCGCCGGCGCGAAGATCTTATCGCTGTGGATATCACGTCCCCGCGTATCCCTTTTGCCATCCGCGGACTTACTACGAGGACCATGAGTGCATCCGACCATATCATCAGGCCGGATTCACCTGCAGCGCCGAGCGTCCGCCCAATTGACTGATCCAATTGCTTGATCGTCTTCCGACACATGCAGTCCCACCGTGCGTTTCAGGATGAGAACCACAATGGCGGCCGTCGCCACTCCAGCACCGGCGCAAAGTGATATGCCGGCAAGCTGCACTTCAATGCCGAAAATAACACCGTGGAGTTCTCTGGCCTTGATCAGTCCGCACCATGATCGACCCGTAAATGCCGGCGTCAAGAAAGAGTGGCAGCAGCTTGTGTTCATCGATATGCAGCTTCAGCGTGGACTCGCAATTTCAGGCCAACTCCTCTGACAATCCGTCCCAATTTGGTGGCGCGGGCTTGATCTTGGCTTCGTGGAAACGCTAACAGAGGCACGTGCTCCGGCAAGCAAAAAGGAACCGCTGTTGGACCAGATGGCAGCCAATTAGCCTCTGATCGGTTCAGTCCAGGCTGGTACCGGCTGCTGTTTCCGAGTCCGTTCAACCGTGTTACTGGACCAGATTCGACAAATGTTTCAAATTGGATTGTGCGGCGGTCGGATTCGTCTGGTGCCGGTGGCCGCAGGGCAGAACTGATATGCAGGTCGTGAAATGAAGGCTAAAAACGACCAGATAACGTCTCAAATCATCGCCACCCACTCGGTGGGGGCGACGGTACAGACTGTTTTGGATCGATTGTTTGCGAAAATCAGATCGGAGGAGTATCCGCTGAATACACGCCTTCCGTCGGAACGAGCGCTGGCTTCGGAGATGGGGGTGGCCCGCAATACGGTGCGCGAGGCGCTGGATGTATTGGAAGACTGCAATGTCATCAAACGACGTCCCGGCAGCGGCAGTTTCGTTACTTATCGCTCGGAAGATGCGCCGGAGCCGGGGGATAGCTCGGTCGCGTTGGAGACCAGCCCATTAGACCACCTTGTTGTGCGTGGTATACTTGAACCCGAAATGGTCCGCCTTGCCGTCATCAACATGACCCCGCGGGAAGTGTGGGAATTGGAACAGCTCATGTCGAAGATCGAAGGCGTGCATACCGATGTCGCCGCCTTCGTGAAATGCGAAGAGGACATCTATCGCAAGATTGCCGAGGGGACGCGTAATCCGCTGCTGGCGTCCTGCTACAATCTGGCGATCGAGGCTTGCAGAGTGAGCTTGCGTACCACGCTGCTTCGCCGGCATCTGACCCCGAAACGTATTCTTGAATATCAACAGCGTTACAACGCGCTGTTCAACGCGATTGCCTCTCGCGACGTGGAGCGAGCTGTCGAATTCATCAAGCTGCACCTGCTCGAGGAGCAGAAGCTATTCTTGCGGGATAATTGATTCCGGTGTCCGTGTCTGCAGGGCAGCTTCATTCCCGATCGAGCGCAGGCGCTGTTCCCAAAGCTGTCCCAAATCCGACATTTCCTGTTTGAGTAGGTCGCCGTGGCGTTTCAGCCAGCGGGGAATCGAGCCGAAAGCGGCAATTTTTGCCTTGCCGTTTTTCAGCGTTACCACCGGCCAGTCTCCGACCAGCGCGTTATCGATCCCGAACATGCTCTCGCCCCACCAATGTGCCGGACCGAAGGCGTGGGTGACATGTCCAAGCTGCTTCATTGCCGCCAATACGGATAGAGGATTGACGCTGTTGCATTTTTCAACCGCCGCATGCCAGATGTCCAGGATGGCGACATACTCCCAGCTTACCGCGGTCCAGGTGCCGGGGAAGCGGCGGTTATATTCGTCGAAGAAACTTTTTGGCTGGTTGAAGAAAAACGTCTTTTCCTGCAGCTTTTCATCATCAAAATCCGGAAACTGGAAGACAAACCCTTCCATGAATTCCACAGATGTTCGGGCAATCAACTGGTCGTAATAATCCAATGTGCAGGATATCATCTGGCCCTTGAAACCCTGCGCATGGGCATATTCGGTCATAGCATGGACCATTGGCGTATAACTGGTGCACCAGCACAGGATGTCGGCGTTCGAATCCAGCATTGGCTGCACGATTCCGGCTGCGTCGGTCGTGCCGGGATCGTACTGAATTTCCTTGGTAATCCCGACATTTGCGGCTTTGAAGGCCGCACGATAAGTCGCAAGCGAGGGAAGGCCATGCGCATCGGACTGGCTGCACATCGCGACGGTCCCAAGCTCCGGTCTGGCTTGGGACAGCCAGTCCACCCCGGTCACGTTGTAAATAGGATGCAGTTCACTGGGGGCGATCAGGTAAGGCGTATCCGGCGACAGGTCGCTAGGCAGCAAGGTTGAGGTCAGGACTTTGCGATCGGTCAGGTAGTCACGTATCTGCGCAATCGTATCTCCGCCTACCATCATCAGCAGCTTGACGTCATGCTGTTCTATTAGGTGGCGTGCACCCTTCGCAGCCTGCCCGGCATCGTAGCCGCAATCGTATTCCACGATCTTTATCGGATAGCGCCGCCCGTTGATCAGCAAGCCGCCGGTTTTGTTCAACCAGTCCTCCCAGATTCGGCAACCATGCAATCCGGGTAAGCCCCATGATTCCACCTGACCGCTAAGCGGAGCCAGGAATCCGATGTTCACCGCGTTCGGCATGCCGACAGACAGTCGGGGCAGGAGACTGGAAACCGCGAGTTGATGGGCAAAACTGGAATTCTGCATGTCCGTAAGTATCACGAAAAGCGAGAAGATTCATCCGCTTTACACGAAACTTTTTCTCCTTACAGGAAAAAATATTGACAAATTGGTACAATGAAAGGACCATGCACTGAACCAAAAGAACCAATAACGAAATTTGGTCCATGCCAGTGGGAGGGAGCTGTGACAGCCAAGCGAGTAGCCGTCATCGGCGTGAGTCCTTCGGGGTTGGCGCAGTTGCGTGCGAGTAGCGATCGACATCGGCCCCAAGTCGTGCACGGCGAGCCGTGAGGCGGGGAAATAAATAGTCAGCGTCGGAAAAAGAGGGAACGAAAATGGCACTATCTTGGCGTTTCTCCGCCTTGGCGGATCGGCATCGCGCTTTGGGATCGAAGCTTGAGGACTGGAGCGGCATGGGAACCGCCTGGACCTACGACAAGGATATGTCCGAAGAGCATGTCGCGATCCGCACCAAAGCCGGGATCATGGATGTTTCCGGGCTGAAGAAGGTGCATCTGGTCGGTCCGCACGCCATCGCCGTGCTCGACTACATCACCACCCGCGACATGACGAAGATCTATCCCGGGCGCTCCGTCTATGCCTGCATGCTGAACGATCGCGGCCATTTCACCGATGACTGTATCGTCTACCGCACCGGTCCGAATTCCTGGATGCTGGTCCACGGCTCCGGTACCGGCTACGAGGAGATCGTCAAGCAGGCCGCGGGCCGCAATTGCGCAGTCCTGTTCGACGACGACCTCCACGACCTTTCCCTTCAGGGCCCGCTTGCGGTCGACTATCTCGCCAAATATGTACCGGGAATCCGCGACCTTAAATATTTCCACCACATGCAGACGACGCTCTTCGGCGCTCCTGTCATGATCTCCCGCACCGGCTATACCGGAGAGCGTGGCTACGAAATCTTCGTCCGCGGCCAGGATGCCGTCATGGTCTGGGATCGCATTGTCGCCGAAGGCAAGGAGATGGGCATCATCCCGTGCTGCTTCAGTGTGCTCGACCTGCTGCGCGTCGAGAGCTACCTGCTCTTTTATCCCTACGACAATTCGCAGATGTATCCTTTTGCAGACCAGCCGCCCGGCGACAGCCTATGGGAGCTTGGCCTCGATTTCACGGTCAGTCCCGGCAAGACCGGCTGCTTCCGCGGCGCTGAAGAACATGCCCGGCTGAGGGGCAAAGAACGCTTCAAGATATTCGGCATGCTGATTGACGCCGACGGACCGGCCGATCTCGGTGACGAGGTCTATTACGAGGGCAGGAAGGTTGGTGTGATCACCTGCCCGAGCTATTCGACTTTGACGAAGAGGTCCATGGCGATTGCCCGCTTGGACGTCGACAAGGCCGTCCACGGCACGCGGCTCGAAGTGCGTGGCAAGAATCTCAAGACGAGCGCGATCGCCCATCCGCTGACCTTTGACGATCCGGAAAAGAAGAAGAGGACGGCCGTCGGTTAGGGAGGCGGCCATGCTTGTCGAAGGCATCAAGAGCCGGCCGGTCTATAGAGGCCTCACCATCCAGCCGCGCGCCCGGCGACACATCTTCGCTCTGGAAGGGGAGGGCGCCCACGCTCTCCTTGACCGAAAGACAGAGCTAGACGAGACCGCACGGTCGCGCAGCGAGATCCTCTATCTCGGGCGCGGCTCCCAGGGCAAGGGACACGACGAGGCCCTGCGCAAGCTTGGCGCCGACATGTTCTTCACGGCGCCGACGATCGCGACGCTGCTCTTCCGCCTGAAGGGGACGCTGGCGACCGCCCATATGGGAACACGGCTTTATATCGCCGGCACCGAGGGCTTCATCGGCCAGGCGATGATCGTGGCGCTCGACAACGGCATGGATCATGCCTCGATCATCACGGAACACCGCGGCTCGCTGGCGCGTCGGGTGCAATGCGTCCATTGCAAGGGCATCACCGAAGATGTCACCCATAGCCCCTTTGCCTGCAGCCATTGCAGTCTTCCGCTTCTCGTGCGCGACCATTATTCGCGCCGGCTCGGCGCCTTCCAAGGCGTCAATGTCGATGCGGAAGAACCTGGTAGCGCGCCTGATCCGGAGGAGTTGTTCCTGTGAGTGGTGGTACAGAAATTCCCGTCCGGGTGACGAAAGTGACGATGGTTGCTGATCGCATCAAGCGCTTCCGCTTCGAGCGCCTGGACGGTCGACCGATGCCGTATTTCTCCGGCGGCGCTCACGTCATTGTCTCGATGAACGACAATGGTCACGTCCGGCGCAACGCCTACTCGTTAATGTCGCCGCCGTATGATTGCTCGGCCTACGAGATCAGCGTGCTGCATGTCGAGGATTCCCGCGGCGGTTCGTCCTTCATGCACGAGAAGGTGCGCGAAGGTGACGAAATGAGGGTCTCCCATCCCGTTAACCTGTTCCATCCGGATTGGCGCGGCCGCAAGCATTTGCTGATCGCCGGCGGTATCGGAATTACGCCGTTCATCGCCATGATGGAGCAGTTTTCCCGCGAGGGCGCCCATTTCGAGCTGCATTATGCGATTCGAACACGCGACCGTGGCGCTTACTGTGAGGACCTCGTCGCGAGTTATGGCCCACACCGGGTGAAGATCTATTGCGACGCCGAAAACAATCGCATCCCGGTCGCCCGCCTGGTCGACGGCCAGCCGCTCGGCACGCATCTCTATGTCTGCGGTCCCACGGGCATGATCGACGGGGTGCTGAAGGCGGGGCTGGAGGCCGGCTGGCCGCAGCAGAACCTCCATTGCGAACGCTTCCTGTCGACGCCGCCCGGCAAGCCCTTCACCGTCAAGCTGACGCGCACCGGGAAAACCATCCATGTCGGCCATCACGAGAGCATGCTGGAGGCGATCGAGGCGGCCGGTGTGGACGCGCCATATCTCTGTCGCGGCGGTGCCTGCGGCCAGTGCGAAACGAGGGTCACAGCCTGCGAGGGCAAGCTTCTGCACAACGACATCTATCTGAGCGATGAAGAAAAAGCTGCTGGCCAAAAGGTGATGCTATGCGTCTCCCGCTTCGAGGGAGCCGCATTGCATCTCGACCTTTAGGCAGGACCGAACCAGGGAGGACGGACATGGCAATTGCCTTCAAGCAGGAAACATTTCGGGATGATTTCAGCTATCGCAACAGTCCGGAAAACATCCGGCGCTTTCCGTTTCCCTTCGATCGTGACGAGTACATGTACTCCGTCAACATGGAACCACATGTGAAGGGGCAGAAGGGCACGGTCTTCGAAAGCCTGATCGATGTCGACGAACATTACATTGCCGAGATGCATGACCGGGCGCTGGTCCTGAAGGAGGATCCGCTGCGCTACCAGGCGCTGCCGCATATGATGACGGCACAATGGGATACGCTGGAACTGCTGATGGAGGAGCAGGCCGCCGGCTACCCTGAGCATTTCACGCTCATCAGAAACGGCGATCAGTGGCGCTGGATCAACCGACCGCTCGGCATCGACGATACCTTCACCTTCGGCGATCGCGCGACGCTGCCCTATGAACCGCTCGAATACATCACCCGACAGGCCCAGGGTGATTTCTGCATCGTCGACCAGCGCGACGGCAATCTCTGGATGGACGCCGGCATGGTGACGACCCAGGCCGACTGGTCGCTCGATTTCGACATCGGCATGAACTTCATGGAATGGCACGGGCCGGTGCCGCTCGCCCATCAGATGGGTGTCTTCGAACGCGCCCTGAAATTCCTGCTGAACCTGCAGCAGGGCAAGCCCACGCGCCGCTTCAACTGGACGATGACGATCAATCCGCGCCTCGACACCAGCCCGGAAAACTATCCGAAATGGGGTCCGGACCGGGCGACTGTCACACCGGAAAACGTCGGTGACAAGGTGCACCTGCGCGTCGAGGTGCAGACCCTGTGGCGTCTGCCGCGCTCAAACGCAATCCTCTTCGTCATCCGCTGCTATCTCATGAACATGAATGAGCTCGTGACGGTGCCGAAATGGGCACGCCGCTTTCCGCGCGTGCTGCGCACGTTGCCGCCGGAGCTCATCGACTACAAGGGCCTAACGCGGTACCGCGAAACGACGATGGACTGGCTTTCGAAATATGACGACGGCGCACCGACCAGTCCCGGCACCTTTCCAGACTGACGCCAATGCCGCACCAAGACGACCGCATCCAATAGCAACTTCCACAAAATCGAGAGGGGAATGCTACATGACAAGAGTTGCCGTCATCGGCGCCGGTCCTTCGGGGCTGGCCCAGTTGCGAGCCTTCCAGTCGGCTGCCCAGAAGGGAGCTGAGATTCCGGAGATCGTCTGCTTCGAAAAGCAGTCCGATTGGGGCGGACTGTGGAACTACACTTGGCGCACCGGATTGGACGAATATGGCGAGCCAGTCCATGGCAGCATGTATCGCTATCTCTGGTCGAATGGTCCAAAGGAATGCCTGGAATTTGCGGACTATACTTTCGAGGAGCATTTCGGCAAGCCGATCGCATCCTATCCGCCGCGGGCGGTGCTGTGGGATTACATCAAGGGCCGTGTCGAGAAGGCCAATGTGCGGCACTGGGTACGCTTCAACACGCCGGTGCGTATGGTGCGCTTCGACGAGGCGACGAAGAAATTCACGGTCACCGCGCATAATCGCCTCGAAGACCGCATGTATGACGAGGAATTCGACTACGTCGTCGTTGCGACCGGCCACTTCTCGACGCCGAATGTTCCCTATTTTGAAGGCGTGAAAACCTTCAACGGGCGCGTGTTGCATGCCCACGATTTCCGCGACGCGCTGGAATTCAAAGGTAAGGACGTTCTGCTTGTCGGCCGCAGCTATTCGGCCGAGGATATCGGTTCGCAATGCTGGAAATACGGAGCCAAATCGGTGACGACGAGCTACCGCTCGAAGCCGATGGGCTTCAAGTGGCCGGCAAACTTTGAAGAACGGCCGCTGCTGAGGAAGCTCGAAAACAAGACGGCGCATTTCGCTGACGGCTCGAGCAAAGAGGTGGACGCGCTGATACTCTGTACTGGCTATCAGCACCACTTCCCCTTCCTGCCGGACGAGCTGAGGCTCAAGACCGCCAACCGCCTCTGGGCCGACCATCTCTACAAGGGCGTGCTCTTCGACAAGAATCCGCAGCTTTTCTACATCGGCATGCAGGACCAGTTCTACACCTTCAACATGTTCGACGTGCAGGCCTGGTGGGCGCGCGACGTCATCATGGGTCGCATCAAGCTACCGCCTGAAGAGGAACTGAAGGCGAATTTCGACATGTGGCGCGCGCGCGAGGAAACTCTCGAACATGCCGAAGAGATGATCTGGTATCAGGGCGACTATGTGAAGGAACTGCTCGCCGAAACCGACTATCCGAGCTTCGATATCGAAGGAGTCAACCGGACCTTCATGAGATGGGAGCACCACAAGGCGGAAAACATCATGGGCTTTCGAGACAACGCCTACCGTTCGCTAATGACCGGCAACATGTCGCCGAAGCACCACACGCCTTGGGTCGAAGCGCTTGACGACTCATTGGAGGAATATCTGCGCGAGTGATGCTCTCGTAAGGCCGCTTAACCGTGGAAAGGCCGTTCGTGGCCGTTCTTTCCGGCCTCGTCGAAACGAGACAAAGCAAACGGACCTGCCACTCCTCTTTCGAGATCATTTCATTGTTTCATTGAAACAGTGAAATGATCTAACTCTATGAAACTCCGCAATTCCGAACGAAAAACCGTTACACACTTTTCCTGGAAATTGCTCTTACGGGCGTGCCTTTCATGGATTTTCTGCCAAGCATTCTCGGCCGCATGAGCGGGTTTCTGTATCGCTGTCGTGCGGATGTGAATTACACGATGCTCGAACTGACGAACGGCATCGAGCGTATCTTCGGCTATCCGGTCGAGGAGATCATTGGCAAACCGGACGCGCACGTTCACCTCGATCATGTGCGAGGAGGACGTGCCGCTGATGGACCATGTCGTCGGCGCAGCGCTGGAAAAGCGAACCGACTGGACGATGGAATACCGCATTCGCCACCGCAACGGTCACTACATATGGGTAACGGAAACCGGCGGCGGCGTGTGGGCAGAGGACGGCGGGCTGCTCTATCTCGAAGGCAGTATCATCAACATCGAGTCCCTCTACCAGCGCATCGACGAACAGACGGCCGAAATGCGCCTCACCGCATCGAAAACCCACGAGATCCTGCAATCGCTGCGCTATCTGAAGCTGCTTCCGTCAATGCCGGCATCGAGGCCGCGAGGGCAGGCTCGGCCGGCTCTGGCTTTGCGGTGCTGGCGGCCGAGATGCGCCAGCTTGCGAACTCCTCGGAAGAGGCGGCCCGGGCCATCTCCAACGCGCAGCGTAAGGCGGACTGACGCTTACGAGCGCGGCCGCGTCTTCTGCGGGTCGTAATGCGAAAGCGGCACCACGACTGCTGGCAGACGCTTTCGCTGGCCGTCGAGCTTGCCGATTTCGACCGTCGTGCCGACCGTCGCATGAGTGACGTCGATGCGGGCGAGTGCAATCGTCTTGCCGAGGATCGGCGAGCGGGTGGCGCTGGTGATGACGCCGATCTGCGCACGGCCGATGTGAACGCAGTCGCCATGGCCGACCGCCTCGTTCGCCTGCACGTCGAGGCCGACCATCAGGTGGCGCGGATTTGCCTTGCGGCGGATCAGCGCTTCGCGGCCGATGAAATCGTCCTGTTTGGACTTCAGCGGCACCGTGAAGCCGATGCCAGCTTCGAATGGATCGGTCTGATCGTCGAAGTCGTAATTTGCGAAGATCAGGCCCGCCTCGATGCGCACCATGTCGAGCGCTTCCAGCCCCATCGGTTTCAGCCCACGCGGCTCGCCGGCCTGCCAGACCGCGTCGAAAACGGTTGGCGCGTCCTTCGGATGACAGAATATCTCGTAACCTAGCTCGCCGGTATAGCCGGTGCGCGAGACGACGACAGGCGCGCCTTCGAAGCCTCCAACGCGGCCGACTGCAAAGCGGAACCATTCAAGCTCGCCGATCGTCGGCTGGCGTGGCGCCGTCCAGATGATTTCCTTGAGGATATCGCGGCTCTTCGGGCCCTGAACGGCGATATTGTGCATCTGGTCGGTCGACGAGCGCACCCAGGCCTTGAAGCCTTTCTTCTCCGCCTGCTCGCGCAGCCAGATGCCACTGTAGTCGTCGCCTCCGATCCAGCGGAAGTTCTTGTCGCCGAGACGGAAGAGCGTGCCGTCATCGATCATGCCGCCATGCTCGTAGCACATTGCGGAATAGACGACCTGGCCCGTCGAAAGTTTGCGCACGTCACGCGTCAGGCAATATTGCAGCAATTCCTCGGCATCCGGACCCGTGACCTCGAATTTGCGCAACGGCGATAGATCGATGACTGCCGCCCTTTCCCGGCAGGCCCAATATTCCTCGACCGGTCCTTCCGAAGAAAACCGGTTCGGCAGCCAATAGCCGCGATATTCAGCGTAGTCCCGCGTCAGTGCCGAGAAGCGGGAGTGAAAGGCGGTTTCGCGCGTCAGTTCGGCGTCAGCATCAGGTGTCATGCGATAGGCCACCGCTCGTGAGAATTGCTCTTTTCCGGAAA
This sequence comes from Sinorhizobium shofinae, assembly GCA_001704765.1. Classification (GTDB taxonomy): domain Bacteria; phylum Pseudomonadota; class Alphaproteobacteria; order Rhizobiales; family Rhizobiaceae; genus Sinorhizobium; species Sinorhizobium shofinae. The sequence goes on along the minus strand of MBFK01000043.1, from coordinate 4,932 downwards.
AGGTCCGGACATGAATGTCGGTCGGGTTCCAACCGTTTGCAGCATCGATGTCATCGGGGCAGGAGGAGGAGACGCAGACGAGATCGGTCAGCGCCCGCATCAGCACATAGTCGCCGGGACGCGACCAGGGCTCATCGAGATAAAGTTGGTTATTGTGGTCGATATTGGTGTTGTAGAAATAGTTGAGCGCCTCCCAGCCCTTGCGGCCGGAAATGCCGTAGGGCGCCAGCGCCGCATTGAAATTGTCGGTACAGTTGACGTGGCCGGGATAGCCCATGTCGTCGTAATAGCGCGAATTGCAGGCGGTGGCGAAGGCGTCGTGGCGGCCAACCGTGTCCTGTACAATCTCCACCAGCGGCTCGAAATCGCGATCGAAAGCCTTCGACGGCAGCCCGGGCGCCGGGTAGCTGCGGCCCAGCAGGGTACGGGTCACGGTAGAATCGAGCGCCAAGTCGAGGCCCTCGTCGACCTTGCGGGCGGCAAACGCCTGGAAGTCTGTGCACTGCCGGCCACAGACGTCGATGATCTGAATGAATTCGCCGGCCCGCACGAAATATGCTGAGGCGGTAGCAGCCTTGATGCGGATGTCCTCGATCGGATCGGCCAACGGCTCCGGCAAGGCGGAGGCATAGTCCCGGATCAGCCTACTGCGGCGGACCCTGACCTCGATTGGCGTTGTCGTATCCTGCGCCTCTGGCGACATCGTGTTGCCCGGTGCGGCAACGATTAGCAGCCCCTTCAGGGTGACCGTGAATTCCGCTTTGCTGCCGGGCGTGGATAGCTCGCCGAAGATGCGCAGAGCGCCGGCCAAGGCGAGATCCGCGCCGCGACGCTGAAGGGCGCTTCGAATGCGAACCGCGCTCTCCTCATCGCAGGAGAGAATAGCCTTGAGCCCCTCGGCAGCATTGGTGAACGCGGCGCCGAGGCCCGCCGACTGGAAGCGACCGTTGTCGTCAACAAAGGAAAGCTCGCATGCTTGGCCGCCTTCGCTGTCGGTGACCGTCACATGGTCGCCCGGCTCGACGCGAATGACCAGCGAGCCACCGCCCCTACATCGGTACCGTTCGGTGTCCTTCGGCAACACCGGAATGCCGGGGTAGCGGATGACGCTCGCCGAAACGGACCGTACCGCAAGCGTAGCAGGATGGAGATCTTGCATGAAACCCTCGTGGCCGAACTGGGTGGTGCAACCACTCCATGCTGACAAAATCCCGATCGAAAGTAAACGTGATATTGACTGTGAAGAAAATTTCTTCACTATGCCTCAACGGCCAGGATCTGAATTGAGCGCGTTGACACGGATGATAAAAAGCATCGGGCTGGCCGGAATGCCATGGGAGGCACGTTCAGGGAGACGTACGAGAGATACGTCCGTAACAAGGAATGGGGAATTCAGCGATGACAGATGTTGTGGACGCCGGCATTGCCGCCGGCACCGAGGGTAAACTTATTCGCGCGCTCGACTGGAAGGGTGCGTTCTGGGTGGCTGCCGGCGTGCCGCCACTCGTCCTGTTCTCCATCGGCGGCATTGCGGGCACGACCGGCAAGCTGGCCTTTGCGGTCTGGATCATCTCGATAATCATGGGCTTTCTGCAATCTTTCACCTATGCGGAAATCGCCGGCATGTTTGGCAACAAATCCGGTGGCGCTTCGGTCTATGGTGCCACCGCCTGGCTGCGCTATTCGAAGTTCATCGCGCCGCTTTCCGTCTGGTGCAACTGGTTCGCATGGTCGCCGGTGCTCTCGCTTGGCTGCGCCATCGCTGCTGGCTATATGCTCAATGCCGTCGTGCCGATTCCCGCTGCGGATTCGCAGGCGGTGCTCGATTGGGTCAGTGCGCATGCCGCCTCCATCACGGCCGACAGCCCCCGCGTCAGCGAATACATCGCGGCCCACGCCGGCACATCGCCTGAAGATGCCGTCAAGGCCCTGCTCAGCGCCGACGGTGTCGCCGCGCTGACGCCGGCAATACGCAATTGGTCGCTGATAAGCTTCAATATTCCCTTCCTCGCTACTGCCAATCTAAACGCCACCTTCTTTATTGGCGGCATCCTGATGCTGATCATCTTCGCGATCCAGCATCGCGGCATCGCCGAGACCGCAAGCGTCCAGAAGTGGTTGGCTGTGATCGTTCTGGTTCCTTTGCTGATCATCGGCCTCTATCCGATCATCAGTGGTCAGATCGTTGCTGCCAACGTCACTGGTTTGGTACCGCCCACGGCGGCCTATTCGGGCGAGGACGGCACCTGGAGCAATGGCGGCTGGACGCTTTTTCTCGGCGGTCTCTATATCGCAGCCTGGTCGACCTACGGCTTCGAAACAGCAGTCTGCTACACGCGCGAATTAAAAAATCCGCGGACCGACACCTTCAAGGCTATTTTCTATTCCGGCCTTGCATGCTGTCTGTTCTTCTTCCTCGTACCCTTCGCTTTCCAAGGTGTACTCGGCCATGCCGGCATGCTGGCACCCGGCATCGTCGACGGAACGGGTGTTGCAGAAACGCTCGGCGGCCTGATCAGCGCCGGTCCGATCGTTACCCAGCTTCTCGTCGTCTTGATGATCCTGGCGCTCTTCCTCGCTATCATGACCGCAATGGCCGGCTCCTCGCGGACGCTTTACCAAGGCTCCAAGGACGGTTGGCTGCCGAGATACCTCGAGCACGTCAATGAGAACGGCGCGCCGACTCGGGCTATGTGGACCGATTTCGCTTTCAATCTCTTCCTGCTTGCCATCGCATCGGACGCTGGCGGCTACTTTTTCGTGCTCGCCGTCTCCAACGTCGGCTACATTATCTTCAACTTCCTGAACCTCAACTCCGGCTGGATCCACCGCATCGACTCCGGACACATCGAGCGGCCATGGAAAGCGCCTACTTGGCTAATTGGCCTCAATACCATGCTTGCTTTCGTCAACGCGCTGTTCCTCGGCGCCGGCGCCAAGGTCTGGGGCTACTCGAATGCCCTGTGGGTAGGCTTCGTCTTTGCGGCGCTGATCCTGCCGGTCTTCGTGTACCGTCATTATGCGCAGGACCGCGGCAAGTTCCCGATCGGAGCCATGGAGGATCTCGGGCTCGTCGGTCAAGATCTCGGCGTCAAGAAAGCGGGGATGCTGCCCTATCTGGCACTCGCCGGAGGCCTCACGATCGTGCTGGTCGCCAACTGGTTCTTCCAACTGCCGTCGTGAACTCAGCGGTATGCCGTTGTCTTCCCTGCAGCGCTTAGCCCGGCAGGGAAGACAATTTGAAGGTGTCACTCGCTCGCGGCGCTGCATTCGGTCAGGGCCTATCGATTATGCTGTGACAGGATTTCCCAGCCGCTTTGCAGCCCTTACCCGTGCTTCGGCACGGGGAATTTTTTCTCCGTCTGTCTCTACGAAGAGAGCGCCACATGACGAACTGTGTCTTGACCGTAACCTGCAAGTCCACCCGAGGCATCGTTGCTGCCATTTCGGGATATCTGGCCGAAATGGGCTGCAACATCACCGACAGCTCCCAGTTCGACGACCTTGGCACCGGCAGGTTCTTCATGCGTGTCGGGTTCGTCTCGGAAAAGGGAGCGACGCGTGGGGATTGGCTTTGGGGTTGAAGCCGGTCGCCGAGACGTTCGAGATGGAGACCACCCTCCACGACCAGTCGGAGCGCATGAAGGTGCTGCTGATGGTCTCCCGTTTCGGTCACTGCCTCAACGACCTGCTCTACCGGTGGTGGATCGGCGCGCTGCCGATCGACATCATCGCGGTCGTCTCGAACCACTTCGATTATCAGAAGGTGGTCGTCAATCATGACATCCCGTTCCACCACATTCCGGTGACGAAGGAAAACAAGCCTCAGGCAGAAGCCAGAATCATGGATCTGGTGGAAAGCTCCGGGACCGAACTGATCGTGCTTGCGCGCTACATGCAGGTTCTTTCGGACAGGATGTGTCAGAAGATGTCCGGCAAGATCATCAATATTCACCATTCCTTCCTGCCGAGCTTCAAGGGTGCCAACCCGTACAAGCAGGCCTATCAGCGCGGCGTGAAGCTGATCGGTGCCACGGCGCATTGCGTGACGGCCGACCTCGACGAAGGGCCTATCATCGAGCAGGATACGGTCCGGATCACCCATGCTCAGAGCGCGGAAGACTATGTCTCGCTTGGCCGGGATGTCGAAGCGCAGGTGCTTGCCCGCGCCATCCATGCTCATATTCACCGGCGAGTGTTCCTGAATGGCGCCCGTACCGTTGTGTTTCCTCCAAGCCCCGGTTCCTTTGCGTCGGAACGAATGGGGTGATGGCCGAGCCGGCAACTGGTCATCCGCAAAACGCTTCCAGAAACACGTGCTCAGAAGGGGCCGACGAGGCTGTTACCGTCGCGCGCTAACCGGGCGGATTGGTTTAGCCGATTGGCGGTGCTCGTCCAGTTCCCGCCGCCCGATCCCACGATGCGGCCCGACGCTCCGCCGGGCGGGCGGTCGCCTTCAGCGCCGCTCCGCGCAACTTGGCGGTCGTCCTGCCATTGGCGTTTGCCATGCATGGCGGTGTCCCGGCAGTTCCACGGTCATCGTCACGCAGACGTTAAGCGAGCTTCTGAGCAAGCTGGTGTATGTGTGCTTGTTGCCAAACTTGCAACCGCTTCGGATGCCGCTTTCACGCTAGCTCCGGGCATTCGGCGGACTTTTGGTGGGTGTCCGCAAAGGGTCGATTTTTCACGTTAGCGGCGCTGCAGAAGAGTCGGAGGTGACCCTGAACCTTCATTCCGCCTTCTCGTGCAGGCTTAGACGTCGGCGACTGATGCTTGTACGGCGGCGGAGGGCAGCCGATGAGCGAGATAGTCGCGCAACTGGCGAAGCGCATCTTCGCGCGTCAGGCCCGACGACTGCAGACCGAGGCGCAGCCAAAGTCCGTCGATCAGCGCGGTAATGCCAAGAACGACGGCCTCGCACTCGTCCTCCGG
>MBFK01000026.1 GCA_001704765.1 Sinorhizobium shofinae | reverse complement strand
TTCCTGCAGCCGGCCCGTCGAGCCCGACTTTCTCTCGAAGATGAAAAGGGACGCAGCGGCAATGCCGGCGGCCGTTTGGCACGGCATCTTGGAGGGCTTCGCCGAAACCGATCTCCGGCGCACCGCCATGCGGGTCACCGCGCCGGTGCTCTGTATCAGTGGTTCGGCTGATCCGCTCTTTGGCAGCCCGCATCGCGAGGCACTTGCACAGGCATTCCCCTCAGTGCGATCCATCACGCTCAAGGGATATGGACACAATCCGCATTGGGAAGACCCGCAGAGAGTTTCAGCGCTTATGCTGTCGTTTCTTGCGGAAGCAAGAATGGTCTAGCCGCGGCCATCAGAGCTCCGGCACAAAGCGCAACGGGTGCAATGCTCAGGTGCTATCGTCGGACGTCTGCAGAGCGTACTTTTTTGTCATTCGGTACGTGAAGCCCGATGTCTGCAACGGGTCCGAATTGCGTCAGAGCGCTTCTTCGCGCTCCGGATCCAGGCGTAGTCCCATCATGTGCTGGAACGGTCAAGGTACTCCACGACTGCGGTGTTCACCTAGAGGCGTAAAGGGCCTCGCCTTCAATTACTGCCCCATACGCCCATCAGCATCTTGAGAAACCTTTCCGCGGCCGGAGACAGGATGCCGCCGCGACGGCGGACCACGCCGATGGTACGCGATATCTCGGGATCGCCAATCGGGCGTGTGATCAAGAAAGGATGGTCACCCTGCGGGGTCGCCATGCGCGGCAGGACTGAAATCCCGAGGCCGGCCTCCACCAGACCGAGCGAGGTGGACAGATGGGTCACTTCGTAGAACCAACGCAGTTTGATGTTCGATTTTGCCAGTGCTGCGTCGAGCAAGGTCCTGTTGCCGCTAGATCGATGAACGGTAATCAGATGGTAGGGCTCGAGGTCTGCCCAGCCGACTGAGGGTTTGGCGGCAAGAGGGTGATTCTTGCGCGCTGCCAACACGAAAGGGTCTTCCACGAGCCGGTCAAAGATCAAGTCCGGATCCGATGTGCCCATGATATTTATGCCGAACTCCACCTCGCCGCGTGCCACGGCCTGGAGGCCGTCGGTCGCCGGCAGGTCGAGGATGCGAAAGCGGATGTTGGGATATTCCTCGTTGAACTGCCGAATGACGGTGGGCAGAAAGTAGAATGCTGCGGTCGGGAGGCATGCGATCGTTACCAACCCGCCTCGATTGGCACCAATGTCGCGTACGGCGAACAAGGAGCCGTCGAATTCCTCCAACATTCGCCGCACAAGCGGAATGAGTTCTGTCCCGAGCGCCGTCGCCGACACATGCCTCGTCGTTCGCTCCAGGAGGGGCGCTCCAATCGCCTGCTCGAGTTTTTGAATGCGGCGGCTCAGCGCCGGCTGCGACAGATGCAACGAATCGGCAGCGCGATGAAAGCTCTCCAGCTCGACCACGCTTAAGAACGCCCGAAGATCAAGGATGTCGCAATTAATGCTCATCGTGCATCAAATTCCCGATTCTTAGCATTTCACAAATCAACCGTACTTCCGATAATTGGATCAAACAGGCCGATTGATACGGCGATGACATAATTCCAATGGAAGCACAAGCGATGAACGACCTGCTGGCGATCCCTTGCGTCCTGATGAGAGGCGGCACCTCGAAAGGTCCGTTCTTCCTGGCGAGCGATCTTCCCGCGGCTGCCAGCGAGCGTGACAAGATCCTACTGTCCGTCATGGGCTCGGGTCATCCGTTGCAGATAGATGGCATCGGTGGCGGCAACCCGGTCACGAGCAAGGTGGCCATCGTCGGACCTGCCAGCATCCCTGGAGCCGATGTCGATTATCTTTTTGCCCAGGTCCGGGTCGACCAACAGATTGTCGACACCTCGCCAAACTGTGGCAACATGCTTGCTGCCGTCGGACCCTTTGCTATCGAGGCGGGTCTCGTTCCGGTCCGCGGCGAAACGACGCTCGTCCGGATCCACAACGTTAACACCGGCAAGATGATCGAAGCAGACGTTCCCACGCCGAATGGCAACGTCTCCTATCTCGGCGAAGCGGCGATCGACGGTGTACCGGGCAGCGCAGCGCCGATCGCGCTGACCTTCATGGACGCGGCCGGCGCGCGTACCGGACAGCTCTTCCCCACCGGCAAGCCGATCGATTCGATCGACGGTGTGGCTGTCACATGCATCGATTGCGCCATGCCGATGATGTTGGTCGAGGCTGGCGCGATCGGCGCAACAGGCTTCGAGACGACGGCCCACCTCAATGCCGATAAGACGCTGCTTGACCGGTTGGAGAAGCTGCGCATCGCTGCCGGAGAACGGATGGGCCTTGGCGACGTGCGGAACCAGGTGACCCCGAAGCCCGTGCTCATTTCCCGGCCAAAGTCGGGAGGCGACATCAGCGTACGATATTTCATGCCGCATCAATGTCACCCTTCGCTGGCGACGACCGGAGCCGTGGGGATTGCCACCGCCTGCATAAATGAAGGCACCGTTGCTTCCCTTCTCGTCGGCACGCGCAAACCGCCGGTGGTGCTTTCGATTGAGCACCCGAGCGGCCACCTGGACGTCAAGCTTCATGAAAGGGACGGCAAGGTCGTTGCCGGCATCCTTCGCACCGCCCGCCGGCTGTTCGAAGGACATGTCTTCGCAAAACCTGTCACGCAACTGGGTTGCGCGGCATAATGATCGTGGCCGCCGGGAGGGCGCCACTAACAGGAGGAGAATACCATGCGCAAGCTCATGCTCGCCCTCGCGGCAACCGTCACTTTTGCCGGTTCCGCGTTCGCGGATCCGGTCCGCATCAGCGTCGGCTCTTACAACCTCAACAATCTTCCCTTTCCGGTCGCCCAGGGGCTCGGCCTTTATGAAAAGGAAGGCTTGGAGGTGACCGTCGAAAACTTCGCATCGGGCGGGTCGAAGACGCTTCAGGCGCTTGTTGCCGGCTCGACGGACATCGCCGTCGGCTTTTACGACCATACGATCCAGATGCAGTCGCAGAAGAAGGCTGTCGTGGCGTTCGTGCAGCTCGCCCGCAATTCCGGACTCGTGCTGGCTGGCGGGAGGGAGAGCACTTTCGACCCGGCAAAGCCAGAAACGATCAAAGGTGCAAAAGTCGGGATCACCTCGCCAGGCTCGTCTTCCGATTTCTTCGTCCGCTATTACCTGCAGCGCAACGGCTTGTCCGCGGACGACGTCTCGCTGATCGGCGTTGGCTCCGGGTCTGCCGCCGTCGCGGCCCTTGAACAGGGCAAGGTCGACCTCCTCGTCAACTACGACCCGGCAGCGACCTTCATCGAGGCCAAGGGCGTCGGCAAGATCCTGATCGACGGGCGCAGCGACGACGGTGCCAAGGCGATCTATGGCGGGATTTACCCAACCTCCGTCCTCTATGCCACGCAGCGCTATATCGAGGACAATCCGGAGACCATCCAGAAGGTCACGAATGCGACGGTCAAAGCGCTCGAGTGGATGAATAGCCACTCCGCGGAAGAGATCGTCGACAAGCTCCCGAAGGAATTCATCTCCGGCGATCGTGACACCTACGTCAAGGCGGTAGAGAACGCGAAGGCGATCTTTTCAAAGGACGGCCGTATCAACGAGGAGGATATCAAGACTCCGCTCGCCGTCTTGAAGAGCTTCAACGAAAAAGTCGCGGCGGCCGAAATCGACCTTACGAAAACCTACACGAACGAGTTCGTCGGCAAGGTCCCGAACGTCGCCGCCAACTGACAGGAGGAGGTCATGGCATTGGCCGTAGTGAAAACCGCACCCCCGACGGACAGTCCCCATCAAGCAAAGCCGATGGTTTCCATCGACTCAGTTACCATGGCCTTCGGCGCCTATGTGGCCGTGCAGGATGTGAACCTGAGTGTTTCCGATGGCGAGTTCCTCGCCATCGTCGGACCTACTGGATGCGGCAAGAGCACCATACTCAATGCGATTGCCGGCCTGCTGAAACCTGCGAGTGGCACTGTATCAATCGATGGTCAGCCGGTGCGCGGGGTCCAGAACGACATCGGTTATCTGTTCCAGCAGGATGCGTTGCTTCCGTGGAAGACCGCGATCGAGAACGTGGAACTCGGTCCCATGTTCAAGGGTGTCGGCGCTGCCGAACGTCGCGAGCAATCGATGAGATGGCTGGCGAAAGTCGGACTGAAGGGATTCGAACATCGCTATCCCCATCAGCTTTCCGGCGGTCAGCGCAAGCGCGTGCAGATGGCGCAGGCGCTGATCACTGGCCCCAAGGTCATCCTGATGGACGAGCCCTTCTCGGCGCTCGACATTCATACCCGCCACCTGATGCAGAATGAGCTATTGCGGCTTTGGCAGGAGGAGCGGCGCGCCGTGGTGATGATCACACACGACCTGGAGGAGGCCATTGCTCTCGGTGATCGGGTCGTGGTGCTTGCCGCCGGACCACGCTCGCGCGTGATCGACAGCTTCCCCGTCGATCTCGAACGCCCGCGCGATGTCGCCGAAATCAAGCTCGATCCGCGCTTCATGGATCTTTATCGCAACATCTGGTCGTCGCTGCGCGGCGAAGTGGAGAAAAGCTATGAACGCCATGACTGAACGCTTAATCCAGGCCGTGCTGCTGGTGACGGTTGTCGGCGGCTGGCAACTAGGTGTCGAAGCAGGCGTGATCGACGTCTTCTTCTTCCCTGCGCCTTTCGACATCATGAAACAGATCGTGGCCTGGATCATCGATCCAGGCTTCTATAAGCACGTATCGATCACGCTCACCGAGACAGTGCTCGGATACGTGATCGGTACCGCCCTCGGCGTGGCGGCCGGCGTCTGGCTGGGGCTTAGCCGCGGTGCCTATCGCATCCTCGACCCCTTCATAAAGGCGCTGAACGCCATCCCCCGCGTGGTGCTCGCTCCGATCTTCGTGCTCTGGCTCGGGTTGGGGCTCTGGTCGAAAGTGGCGCTGTCGGTGACGTTGGTTTTCTTCATCACCTTCTTCAACGCCATGCAGGGCGTGAGGGAAGTCAACCCGGTGGTACTGGCGAACGCCCGGATTCTCGGGGCCAAGCGCTCAAGCCTGCTGACCCACGTCTATTTCCCGGCGGCGGCCAGCTGGATTCTGTCTTCGTTGCGCACTTCGGTCGGCTTTGCCGTCGTCGGGGCGATTATCGGCGAGTATCTCGGCTCCTCCGCCGGCCTTGGCTATCTGATCGCTCAGGCCGAAGGCAACTTCGACGCGGTCGGCGTCTTCGCCGGCATCATCATCCTCGCTGTGTTCGTGTTGATCATCGACCGCATCCTCGACATCGCCGAGGCCCGGCTGATCAAGTGGAGCCCTCACTCGACCGAGAGCCAGGCCACCTGACGGGCGCCGACGGCGCCGGGCGGCAATGATGCCGGCCGGCGACCAAGGCGACGACGGAACTGAGGCTAACGGGACGCGTTGCCGCGAGCCTAACCTTCACTCCATCGACCTCGGAAAATTCGAGTGCCGATCAGGTCAAACGACCGAACCACGCTTCGATTAATTGGGAGAACGGCTATGCAACTCACTGGCATGCTCTACGGATCGAGGCTGCTCAGCCATGTCGACTTCCCCGCGTCCGAGGTGCTCGGGCCTGACGCCGGTGAAGACGCGATCCAGGACCTGATCGCCCGCCACGGCCTGATCTTCGTCAAGCCGGTCTTCCGCGGCGGTGTCGGCAAGAAGGGCAAGGCGGGACTAATCGGCAAGGCGCGGGACCTCAAGACCGCGCTCGTTGAAAAGGAGCGGCTCTACTTCGCCGAGCACCGCCATGCTAACGCCTTCGCCAAGGCAAACGGTGTGACCTTCGAGGCCGGCATTCCCGCCGAGCACGAGGTCTATTTCGCCATCACCGACGACACGCATTTCCGCGCGCCGACCATGACGCTGACCCACCGCGGCGGCGTGGACATCGAGGATCTCGATAAGTCCGACATCGCCACCGTGCCCTTCGAGGCGCTCACGGGGCTCAAGGCCTTCGTGGTGGCGAACGCGCTGACGGACATTGGCGCGCCGCGGGAGATCATCTCGCCGCTGGTGCAGCACCTGCCGAAACTCTGGGAGCTGATGCACCACTACGGCATGACGACGCTGGAGTTGAACCCGATCCGCATGCGTCCCGGGCGCGACGGGCGGTTGACGCCGGTGGCCTGCGACTTCAAGTGCGGCTTCGACCGCGACGATCCGCGCGTGGGTCGGCTCGGGCTGCCGGACCAGCTGTTCGCGGCAGACATCTCTGCCTTCGAGCAGGAGGTGAACCAACTCCGCACCCACCAGGGCCAGTCGGACGTCTTCGTGATCAACGAGAGCGGCACCATCCTTGCCCCGACCTTCGGCGGCGGCGCCAACAGCCTCGTCACCGAGGTGCTGGGCGAGGCGGCGATCATCTCGTCGGACTTCGGTGGCAACCCGCCCTACGAGAAGATGAAGGCGGTGGCCTCGATCTGCTACCGGCACTTCCTCGCCCAGACCAACGTGCTCTTCATCATCGGCGGCAAGTCGAACAACACCGACATCCTCGAGACCTTCCGCGGCATGGGCGACGCGCTGCGCGAATATTTCGCCGCGCACGGGCCGACGCCGCTCTACGTCGTCGTAGGACGCGGCGGTCCGAACCTGGTGCGCGGTATGGGCAACCTCGCCGAGACGCTGGAGTCCCTCGGCCTGCCCTACCGCTTCTTCGGCTTCGACAGCGCGATCTCCGAGGTCGTGAACTACGCCAAGCGCGTCGACACGTGGATGCGCGCCGGCGGCCGCGACGAGATCGCCGCGACGCTGGGGCTCAAGGCCGCGGCGGCCTGAGGGGGGGACGGACATGTATCACAAGGGCATCGAAGGCTTTCCCTATTTCCTCGGCCTCCGGTCACTGGCCGATATCGCGACTCTCGACGACCGGGTCTGCGTACTCAACATCCTCGGCGGCGAGTCGCGCACGGTCACGCCGACCAGCCACGCCTTCTCCGGCGGCAACGTGGTCTTCGGCACCTCGCCCGGCCGCGGCGGGCAGGTGCTGAAGACGCCCGTGGGCGACATCCCGGTCTTCAACAACGTGCGCGAGGGGCTCGACGCCGGCCACGCCTTCGACACCGGCGTCGTCTACCTGCCGCCGTCGGGCGTGCGCGACGGCGTGGCCGAGCTCGTGCGGGTGAACCCGGGCTTGCGCAAGATCGTCATCATCACCGAGAAGATCGCCGTGCACGACGCCCGCGAGATTCGGGCGATGGCTCAGGCGAACGGCATCGACATCATCGGCGGCAACTGCCTCGGCGTCGCCGATTCGTGGAACCGCGTGCGCATCGGCGGCGCGCTCGGCGGCGACAAGCCAGAGGAGTCGCTGCTCAAAGGCTCGGTCGCGATCTTCTCGAACTCCGGCGGCTTCACCACGACGATCGCCCAGTATCTCGGCACTGCGGGCTGGGGCACGACGACGCTCGTCTCCTCCGGCAAAGACGTCTACATCCACTACGCCGCGCCCGACTTCGCCCACGCCTTCGGCAACGACGACCGTTCCAAGGCGGCGGTGCTCTATGCCGAACCCGGCGGCTACTACGAGCAGGGCATCGACTGGACGAAGCCCGTCGTCGCCTGCGTCGTCGGCCGCTGGAAGTCGAAGCTGACCCGTGCCGTCGGGCATGCCGGCGCGATGGCCGGCACGGGCGACAGCGCCGAGGACAAGGAGCGCTGGTTCATAGAGGCCTTCGGCGTGCCTGGCCTCTTCACGCCCGAGAACCCGGTCGTGTCCGCGAAGGGCGCCGTCGTCACCAACATCGCCGACATCCCCGCCGCCCTCACCGCGGTGATGGCGCTCAACGGCGCCGCGCCCGACTTCGCGCCGCGTGGGGACCTCGCGCTAAAGCCCTGGGTCGCCAACGACCAGGGCCTGCGGCTGCCGCCCGAACTCGCCATGCCGGCCGTCACCGCGCCCGAGCCCTACGCCGGCCAGATCGCCGCGCTCGGCGACCAGGTCGGGGGGGTGGTCGCGCGGCAGAACATGAAGGACAAGTCCGGCGCGTCGGTCATGGACCCGAAAACCCAGGTGACGAGCGTGCACGGCCATTCAGTGCTCGATCTCGCGCTTGAGCCGCTGGAGGCGACCTTCGCCCTGCCGCTCGTGCACGAGATCGCTACCGAGAACGACCGGGCGATACTCGACGTCGCGGTCGCAGCCGAGGTCAACCTAGTCGGCGACACGATCCTTGTCGCCGCCGACGCGGCGCGGGAGGCCGGCAATGCTCCGAATGCGGTGATGGCAACCGCCGCCGCCATCGTCGGGCCGAAGCGCGTAGAGCGGGCGCTCGGCTGTACCCGGGCACTGATCGGGCTCTTCGCCCATTCGGGCCTTAGGGACGGGCGCGACGAGGAATTCGACGCCTCGGGGATTGTCTGCGACGACGCCACCCGGGCGCTGTTCCTGGCCACCGAGGCCGAGGCAGCCGACCCGCGTCCAGAGGCCATGCTGGCGGCGATCGCGGCCCGCGGCGGCAGGTCTGCGTTCCTGAAGTTCCTTGGGGGCCTCGGCGGCCGGTTGTCGCGGGACGCAATTCTCGCGGCCATCGCCACGACGATCGCCTGGGGGCCGCTGATGCGCAAGCGCATCTCGCGCCTTACCGCCGAGACACTGCCCTGGTACCTGCGGCTCTATGGCGTCATGGTCGGCGCGACAATCCCCGGCGAGCACCACCGGCCGGGATCGCTATGGGGCATCCCCCGCGACGAGCGCTTTGGGCAATGGACGATGGCCGACCTCTGCTTCCTCGCCATGACTGGAAAGAAGCCCACCCCCGAGGAGGCGCTGCCGCTGCAGATGCTCGTCGGGCTCCTGATTTCGAACGGCCCTGGGTCGATCTCGGCTCAGGGTGCCAAGGCCGCGGTCTCGGCGGACGGGCCACAGACGCCCGCGCGCGTGCAGATCAACAAGGCGATGGTAGGCTTCCTTACCCATACCGGCTACAGCCACGGCGGCAACGGCTTCGAGGGCATGGCCTTCCTGCTCGAGCAATTCAAGGACACCAGGCTGACCGACCCCTCCGACCCAGCCCACGGCCTCGACCTGAAGGCGATGGCGACGGCGTTCGCGCGCACGTACCGCCGCGAGAAGGCTCAGGCCAAGGAGCTCGGCACTGAGGTCCGCGCGCTCCCCGGCGTCCACCACCCGGTCTTCAAAGGCAAGCCCGTCAACCACGATCCGCGCGAGCGCTTCATCGCGGAATTCATGGCGCGGCAAGGAAAGTACAATGTCTTCCACGCCTTCTACCGCGAGCTCGTCCAGGCACTCCACAATCAGGGGGCCTCGCCGTATGTTTTCTGCGTCAACGTTGACGCGGTAATTGCGGCGCTGCTGCTGGCGCTGCTGTGGAAGGACTTCAAGTCCGGCACCCTGACTGAGCGCGACCTGGAGACCGCGGCCTTCACCGTCTTCCTATACGGTCGCATGATCGGCGCGGCCGCCGAGATCGACGACCACCTGAACCGGGGCCGCAACATGGACACCCGCACCCCCTCCGCCGCCTGCGGCTTCGTGGTCTGATGGCGACCCTGCCCACCACCAGACCACGGTCCGCACCATCACGATGCCGCCGCGGAATACTGAACTGATCCCACACCGGCCTTGGCTTTGACTTCAAGAATGACCGGAACCCACGCTCTTAGCGGTCATTTGCTTCGCCCGAATGGATGTCCGGCTTGGGTCGGTCGAGAGCGGTCACTATTCGAATTAAAAACTACCCGGACGCATCTTCTTCCACGATGACCCGGACAATTTCGAGGTTAAGCCCTTCAAGCATTCTCGCATTCACGGCACATTCAGGGTAATCCCCTCGTGGCGTCCAGGCGACTACACATCCGCATTTTGCGCATCGGTGAAATGCGATGTATTTGCGTCCCCAGACATACAGCTCAGTCGGCCCAGTGAAGGAGACTTCCTTCACCTTGTAGTAGGCCCACAGGGCACCATAGCGACGACAAATTGAGCAGTGGCATTCCGTCACATCGGCAGGCAGACGGGGCACCGATAGCTGAACCGCTCCACAATGACACCTGCCATGCGCACTCTGTGTCATAGGCACTCCCCTGTTCTCTTAAGCTAGACTAGCAGGCAAGAACTACGAGACTCAACGGAAGCGGTCATTGGCCTTCTTGACCGCGAGTGCTCGCCGGCTACGAATTCGAGCGGGCCATTTTGGTCGCGATCAAGGTCTGCGAGTCCCGAGCCAACAGCTTTGAAGTAGGTGTAGGCAATGAGGGGCTGACCCCTCAGTACCTCGGCGCGCACGCGCGCCGCCGTTGCGGCTCTTACAGAGCGGCCTTGATTTTCTCGATAGCCGACAATGCTTCCACAGTGTCGGCGGGACGTTCACCATTTACTCACTACCAGCGTTCCACTCGCGAAATGCCAGATTCGCCTTTGCGCCAATCGCCGTGAATGGCTGAGGCGGTAGGGGCCTCGGGGCTTCAAAACTCCGGTATATCTGCGTGAGTTCAGAGCTGTGGCCCAACATTAGTTCCGCGGCAGCAATGCCTGAAGCCGTTGCCTTCGTAGCACCAACCCCGTTGCATCCGCAGGCGGCAAACACGTCACGTTCGATCTCGCCGAAGGCCGGTACTGAGTTCCAAGTCACGGCCATGGCACCGGCCCACCGGTACTCCATACCGACGTCGTGAAGACCGGGGAACCGCGCTTTGAACTTGCGATCGTGTTGAATGCCTGTTCGCCTGAGTGATCCTTCGCTGACAACTTGGCTCGCGTTGTAGGTGTAGCGGGAGCGAATGAGGATGCGATCGCCTCGCTGTCCTGGAACGCGACGAACGGTGGTACCCATCGGTAGGGCTGGCGTGGCAGCCCATTTTCTATCGCCGGGCAGGCGGCTGGGGTCGAACTCCTGTGTCATCGAGGCGTAGGTGAAGATATGCAGGAGACGGCCTTTGAAGAAGCCGAAGCTCTCTGCATGTCCGTTGTTCGCCAAGATGATCCTGTCGGTGCTGATCGAGCCCTGAGGGGTCTTTACAAGCCATCCTCGGCCGGTGCTCTCAAACGACACCGCCGGCGTTCTTTCATACACCGTAATGGGCTGACGGAGGCAGTCCGCGACGCCTCGGATGTATGCAGCAGGCTGCACGATGACGGTACCCGGTGTGAACAGAGCAGACGTATAGCAACGAGTGCCCGTTACCGCGGCAATCTCTCTTGCGTTAAGAAGCCGATGTTCTTCGCCGAGCTTGCCCAGTTGTCCGGCATAGCTGGCGAGGTGATGGTCACCCTCGTTGCTGATCGCCACGCTGTAGCGGCCACATGGATCGAAAATCTCGCGGCTCCATCCTTCTTCTGCAGCTATGGCGCTTGCCAAGGCGATGGCGCTGCGACTAATGACGATGGCCTGCTTGCTCTTGCTTGCGGAGTCACCGCCGTAGTCGTCGGAAGAGACTTCGTGCGGCAAGTCGATGATGAAACCGGAGTTGCGTCCGGCAGCGCCTTCGCCGATAACGCCGGCTTCCAGAACTGCGACCCTCAGCGCGGGATCAAGCTGAGAGATCCGCCGCGCTGCGGACAGCCCGGCAAAGCCCGCGCCGATAACTACGACGTCGGCCGTAAGAGACCCCTCTAGTCGTGGTCTCTCGATGCGAGGAGGGAGCATCGCGACCCAACCCGAGACTCCCGTATTATTCGGGAGCCTCGATGCCACGAATATCTTCTTCGAATTCGTGCTCACAACGCTTTTGCTTCCCGCTTGCTAAGGTCTCCGATGGCGGCCTGCAAAGCTTTAATCCGATCGCCGGACAAGCCTCTCAGAGGCTTGCGAGGGCTGCCCGCGCCGTAGCCGGTCAGTTCGGCTGCCGCGTAGACGGATTGCACATAGTCTCCTTCCCACAGCAGCGACATGACAGGCTCGAGTGCAGACCAGATTTCACGTGCCTCCGCCCATTTCTGGGCCGTCGCCGCCGCCACCAGGGCAAGGCAGGTGCGCGGAGCAATGTTCGCGCCACCCCAGATAAGGCCGCTACAGCCGGCATAGAGTGCGTAGGGTACGAGTTGGTCAGCGCCGTTCATGACCGGAAGGCCCGTGCGGATGAGCGACGCCTGCTTTCCAAGATCGCCACTGCTGTCCTTTACGGCGCAGAAACCAGAAATGTCGCAAAGCTCTTTTAGAAGCGACGGGGTGACAGCGACGCCTACCGCCTGCGGCACGTTGTAGCCGATGACGGGCAGACCCGCTTTCGCGACTTCCGCATAGAAATCGATGATGCCCTGATCGTCTGTCGGCCCCTCGAAGAACGGCGGCAGGACCATGACGCCATCAGCGCCGCAATCGGCGGCGTGACGTGTGCGTTCGACGACATCGTCCGAGAGGAGGGCAGACGTCTGGGCTATGACCTTCGCGCGCCCGTTGATGATCTTCGAGCCGCGCTGCACGAGCTGCTTGGAGTCTTCCTTCGAAAGGTAGACATGCATGCCAGTCCCGGAGCTCAGGACAAATCCGGGGATGCCGAGTTCCAAATACCGTTCGATGTTCTCTTCCAACCGGGCGAAATCGATGCGCCCTTGCGCGTCGAAAGGCGTGGTAATTGCGAGGTTGAGTCCAGGGAAAGGGAAGTTCGTCATCTTAAAGGTCCGCAGTTTCGGCATGGTCGATGATCGATTTGCTTGGCAACTCCAGCTTCGCAGCAATCTGTTTGTATTCGTCTTTCGCCGGAAGTTCTGTCATTGAGGCTCTCTCATGCTTGTTGACAAATCTGGTGACCGCCTCGAAAGGGGTCAGGTGTTAAAGGGCATGTCCAACCCCTCTGGGGTGGCGTACATCGCCATGTTGCGGCGCGATAGGTCGGTATGGGCAAGCGTAATTTCGCCAGCTTCTGCCGCATCTCGTCGTTCGAGTGCGTCAATGATTGCGTCGTGCTGGTCCGCTGCGATTTCCAAGTCGCGTTGCATCTTCTGGTTATTCGGATGCTGGTAGAAGATCTTCCCGATGCGCGCGTGATCTATGAGGCACCGTCTCAGGCTTGGCAGCAGGTACGCGTTGTGCGCCATTTCCCCAATTTGGTGATGGAATTGGTCGTTAAAGAATACGCGCCCCTCGACATCGAGATTGTCGATCGCAGCGCGAAAATGTCTCTGCGTTCGCTTTAGCTCTTCGAGTTCGCCTTGCGTCCTGTTCTCTGCAGCGAGCTTGGCCGCTGCGATGTAAACCATCGGCGCAAACAGGAAGTAGGCGCGCAAGGACTGGTAGCTGAGCGAGGTGACGCGGGCTGGGCGGTTCGCCTCGAGCTCGATGTAACCCTCTCCTGCCATCTGCCGCATCAATTCGCGAACCGGCGGACGAGACAGACCGAACTCTTCACTCAGCGCGACTTCGTCGAGCACCGATCCCGGTGCAAGCTGCATCGTGAGGATGCGCCTGCGAAGCGCGCTTCCGAGGGTGGCTTTTCTGTCAGGAGCGGGTCCCGCTGCATCCAGGGCATTGTCTGCATAGTCACTCATGTTGTCCGTCCTCTGCATAATACAATAGGTAGACAATAAGAAGATCCTCTGTCAATGTCATTATTCTTATGATAGACATTTCGTAGACAAGCGCGCCAAAAGTATCTAAGCTTGAGGAGGGCTGTCATGGGACGCGCGAGCGGAAGGGCCTAAAAAACGAGCCGCAACGGCTGAAAAATCATCCTCACGCGATCGTTCGCGCTGTCGGCCTTCGCATCTAGGCGAAGGTCAGAGCGTAAAAGGGCGACGCCCAGAAGGTGGGCCACAAAGGCTGACCCAGGAGCACGATCAATTCAGCTCGTTTGGAAAGAAGCTTGCGGCGGCGAAGGGGCGCGACGCCGGTTATGACCTCAATATGAGTTGCGCTCGTCGCGACGATGAGCACGGCGGACAGGAGGCAGCCCCCATACAATCCCTGACAATTATCTACCTCGATCTAAGCAGCACTAAGCTCAACCGGAAGGGCGCTGGTTCAACCACAATAGCAGGCAGTGTAGTGGCGAGTTTACTAACATGTACCGCATGCGCGAGAGGTCCGCTCGATCACCTCAGCCATTGACTCACAAGAGGTCCGCAAGGGGGCGAGCTAACACGCTCTGGCAGCAATTTGGGTCGCAAGACACGATGAAGCGTCAACCGCGCCGCGCCGCCTCGATTGCGGCGACGTCGATTTTCTTCATGGCCATCATGGCCTCAAACGCGCGCTTTGCTTCGTCGCCGCCAGCCGCCAGCGCGTCAGTCAGTACGCGCGGAGTGATTTGCCAGGAAATCCCCCACCTGTCTTTGCACCAGCCGCACGCGCTCTCCTGGCCGCCGTTATTGACGATGGCATTCCAGTAGCGGTCGGTCTCCTCCTGATCGTCGGTGGCGATCTGGAACGAGAAGGCTTCGTTGTGGTTGAACACGGGACCCCCATTCAGGCCGAGACAAGGAATACCCGCAACTGTGAATTCGACCGTCAACACGTCGCCCTCTTTGCCGGCTGGGTAGTCACCGGGTGCACGGTGCACGGCACTCACCATGCTGTCAGGAAAGATCTCGGAGTAGAAGCGAGCGGCAGCCTCGGCGTCCTTATCGAACCAGAGGCAAATCGTATTCTTTGCCATTGCGTGTTCCTTTCGCTTTGAAGCCATGCGGCCTTGTTTCCCCATCCGCTACCCTCCGAAATAGGTAGCCAACCGTTTTTCTCCACCCCGGAAGTGTCAGTCTCGCCGGGGCGATCGCAAAGGGCGCTAACCTTAACGTCGCTGTCCGCTTTGGGGTCGAAAGCGGCCGCCGACCGGAAATCACCTGGCAGCGCTAGTGCACGAAGGGGACCCTTTGATTCGGAAGGTGATTTTCCGACGTTAACAAGCACTCCGCGTTAATAAACGAAATCGATTTTTTGTTAATTAACGTGATTGGCTATTTAACGCTGTCGACGATCAAAGCGCTGGTTCAAATCCTGCAAGGCGGGATGATCTGATTAGATCGGATGCGAGAGCCAGAAGGTTGCAGTGGCGTCGCCTGGAACTCGGATCCGCGCTTGATATCTTCATTCGTGACCGTGACCCGATCGCAGCCCATGCTCTATTACTACAGTTGCAAATGCCCTCGTTTTCTGTAGTGGGCGAGCATAGCGTGAGCCTGATGCTTTCGTCGCCAGAGTGACCAG
>MBFK01000046.1 GCA_001704765.1 Sinorhizobium shofinae | reverse complement strand
CGCCAGGAGGCACCATCTCACCGAGATCTGGCATCCAGAACGGTTCATTGAAATGCACTCTTCTGTGTCTGGTTCGGGCAAGCATGCTGCCCTCCTTTTCTATGGCGAACGTGGGTCGCAGATTCAGCCAGGATGGGGCCGTTTGGCGCCAATTGCAGCGCGAACAGCTACCGTCAGGCCCATTCGTATCGCCTCGTTGGACGAAGCCCATAACGGCGGCCGCGCACTTGGGATATGCGGATCGAGATTGGTGAGTTTGGCGGGTCTACTGCCTCTGACGAAGAAAAAATCCAAGCTGGCCTCAAATCGATTATCAATCTGTATGCGATGAATGCGGCTTTACCAAGATTTTGTGATTGAAAAGCTTGTTTTATCAGAAAATATGTTCGGCGTTTATCTATATAGGAACGATGACAAATCGAACATTTTAATTTTGTTTCTGGCAATTATGCACGATCAGCAGTTGAAATATATTTTTTGATAAGCATCTGAATTGGTTGTTTACATTATTTCTTTTAAGGCGCACTGTAATAAATCCGGATTGCCATTGGCTCCTGGTCCGAGCGCGGGCCTGCAACGATCCCGATAATCAACCTGATTAGAGGGAATGAAATCATGACACTCGATCAAATTCTTGAACGGACAAAGCCCTACGCGATTGGTTTGGTCGTCGGGCTTATCGCCGCGCCGATCATCGGTTTCAATGCTGGATGGATTACCACCACCACAGCCAGCACTCTGGCGGCAGAGACGGCCAGAGTGGATGCGCTTGCGGGCATTTGTTCAACTGCGGCAGGACGAATGGCTACTGCCAGCAGCACCGACCTCGCAACATTTAAGGGCTACGACAACCGTGCGAAGCGCGACGAACTCGTAGCAGGCATTATGGCCGATATCCAAGTTCCAGCGGACGTCCTCGGCAAGGTCAGCACGAGTTGCAGTCGCTCACTATCCTGAAGCGCAGTGGACGCCGCGCAGTGGGCCTAACCAGAACGATAATTAGGAGGTCGCTATGAAAAACCTCATCCCCGCCCGCTTCTATACCTACGATTTCCCGCGCCTGATCGCATCGCTTGCCTTTACTCTGGCGATTGCCGTGATTGTCTATTCCGTCCTGTTCGGAAGCATCCTGTAGTCGTCTGATCATGCGCGCGTCCGCCCTACGAAGCTGGAAAGCATCCTGGACGGACGTTCGGGGTGCAGCGCGTTGAGTGGAAACTCGTAAGTCATCCCGACATTAGCTCTTCATGCGAGTAAAATGGGCCTGGCATTTGGAAGAGTTGGTCTGGGACTTTATCCATGACACAAGCTCAGGCTTTCGCCTTCGCCATTCTGATCGGCCTGATGGTCGCTTTCATATGGGGACGGCTTCGCTACGACCTCATTGCAGTTCTCGCGCTGCTTGCTGCAGTTTTCACCGGCATCGTGCCGCACAAGGCAGCGTTCTCCGGCTTCGGGGACGACATTGTCATCATTGTAGCCAGCGCGCTTGTCGTAAGCGCCGCGATTGAGCGCAGTGGTGTCGTAGAGGCATTCCTCCATCGCGTGGCGCCCAGCGTGACCTCTGTGCAGGCTCAGGTTGTTATCCTCGTGACGACCGTCTCGGTTCTCTCCGTCTTCATCAAGAACATCGGCGCGCTGGCGATGATGATCCCAGTCGCATTCCAGATGGCGCGCCGGTCGAAAGCTTCCCCTTCGTCCTTTCTCATGCCGATGGCGTTCGGTTCATTGCTTGGCGGGCTCATGACCCTCATTGGGACATCGCCGAATATTGTCGTTTCCCGAATGCGCGAGGAACTGACGGGCCGACCTTTCAACATGTTCGATTTCACTCCTGTCGGTATAGGGCTTGCCGCAGCGGGAGTAGTCTTTCTGGCGTTTGGCTACCGACTGCTTCCCAGGGGACGCGAGGCGGTCCCGACAATGGAGAAGGCGCTTAACATCAACTACATGACAGAGGCACGCATCACCGCGAAGTCGACCGTTCTCGGCAAGTCGATCAGTCATTTGTCGACCTTGTTGGACGAGGAGGTCCTTGTCACCGGCCTTGTTCGCAACCGGGTCGAGCGCCTGATGCCACTGCCGGACGTCGTCCTTCGTCGCGGGGATATCGTTCTGTTGGAAGGAGCCCCTCAAGCGCTGGAGCGAGGCATCAGTCGCGCGCGTCTGGAACTGGAGGGGCATGACCGCCCCACGGAAGCAAAAGGAGTTGACGAGGAGATTGCCGGAATTGAGGTGGTGATCGGCCCGAGATCGGTTTTGATCGGGCAAACCGCCAAGCGCTTGGCGCTACATGATCGCTTCAACATCAATCTGCTCGCGGTAAGCCGGAGCAGCAAGCGCTTCACCGAGCGTTTGCGCGACATCGCGTTAAGACCCGGCGACGTTCTCGTTTTGAAGGGCGATCTGGTGCTTCTCCCGACCAGACTGATGGAACTCGGTCTTCTTCCGTTGGCCGGGCGTGAGATCCGCTTGGGAAATCCGCGAAAGGGCCTGATTCCGGTGGTGGTCCTGGCTGGTGCCATGGTGCTAACGGCATTAGGCCTGCTGCCCGTTGCCACGGCCTTCTTTGCGGCTGCTGTCCTGACGGTACTGCTCGGGTCACTTTCGCTTCGGGAAGCTTACGAGGCTGTCGATTGGCCCATCCTGATAATGCTCGGAGCTCTCATTCCCGTGAGCGAGTCGATCCGTACAACCGGCGGCGCCGACCTGATCGCCGGCGGCCTCGTTAAGTTTTCCAACACCTTGCCCCCCTTCGGCGCCCTTGCAATGATCATGGTGGCAGCAATGGCGGCAACGCCGTTTCTGAACAATGCGGCCACCGTTCTCGTAATTGCCCCGATCGCGGTAACCCTCGCTGCACGCCTTGGCTACAATCCGGATGCGTTTCTGATGGCAGTCGCGGTGGGAGCGGCCTGCGATTTCCTCACGCCTGTTGGACACCAATGCAACACCTTGGTGTTGGGCCCCGGCGGATACCACTTCGGCGACTATTGGAAATTGGGGCTGCCGCTCTCGTTCATTGTGATCTTGCTGGGCGTGCCTCTGATCATGTGGTTTTGGCCGCCCATTTAGCGCGCAAGCGTCGGTTCAATTCCGAGTTCAGGTTCACCGTGGCGTCGGCCTAAAGTCTGCCCGTAAGGACCAGAATGAGCAGAACGATCGCCACGACGCCGAGGACGCCAATGCCGCCGTGCCCGTAACCGTAGCCATAGCCTCCGAATCGTCCACTAAACCCGCCCAATAGAAATATTATAAGAATAATTAGAAGTATCATTCCCAAGGACATGTCTTTTCTCCATTTGAATCTGGTTCTATTTCGTCACGATCGAAAAATGCACGTCCTCACCAAAATTGAGCTCGATCGCCGTCTTATCCCGTCGCTCTTGAAAAGATTGACAAGGAATACCGCCCGCAATGATGGTTAATGCACCAAATAGTAATATACAATATATTATGAATAATTGGAATTTCTATAATGCGCTAACAACTAGATGTCTATTAGTTGAAAACAAGCAGGCTGACAGTTGCCGCCGCTTCGAAGCGGTCGTCTGCTGTGCGATTGCGACGCGATTTGCCCCACTTGATGTCCTTGCATGAGTATGTGCGAGTAGTTGCGAATGTCGACGAGTGCCCTGCTTGTCGATGGAGCAGAATCGCAAGGAACCGGAGGAGTGGTCATGATTCCTCTAAGCAGACTGATCGAGCAGCTTCTGGGCATCGGCGCGCTTGTGCTGCTGGCGATTGGTTGCGCTCTCGTCCTTTGGCCTTTCCTGTCGGAAATAATGTGGGCCGCGGTGATTTGTTTCTCGACATGGCCTATCTACCGCCGATGTGAACGTGCTGTCGGGGGCATTCGAGACCGTCAACGATGGCGGCTGCAGGCGCTGGGTCGCCGACGTGATACGTACACTGCCAACTCGCTGGCCCGGAGCCAGCCAGTTGGCAGTGGGGGACACGGTCGCGCCACCCCACAAGCCCTGTCGCGTTGGATGCTACTTGACGGCGAGCGGGCGGCAGTGAAACAATCGTGCGTTCCCGATGAGGAGTGTGACATGGCTACGTTCGTGGCGACAAACCCCGAAGCCTATGTAGCGTATGTTGGGCGGGGCAGTCAGCGTCTCGCCCCTGCTTTCTGCGCTTCGCCGGTGTTTCAGCCAACGAGCGAGTTCTAGACGTCGGCTGTGGCACCGGGCATTTGACACGTGGAATCGCGGCAGCGAACGCACGTGCGACCGGTATCGATGTGTCAATGTCATATGTCGATTTCGCGCGACGCGCGACTGCCGACGAGAAGGTCATTTTTGACGTTGGTGATGCCCTAGATCTGCCGTACTCGGATGGCGTTTTTGAACGCGCGTTGTCTATGCTCGCTCTAGATTTGCTGCCCGATGCGGTCCGGGGTCTACGTGAATTCTGTCGGGTCACGCGACCGGGAGGCACTGTGACAGTGGTCGTCAACAACTTCCGCTGCGGCTGGACTCCGTTCAGCCTAGTTTGGGACGCCGCGGCGGTGCTTGATTCCAGTGGCGCAGCAATGCGCGACGAGATGGTATCCAAGCCACTGGGTTGGCCTGGCGGGCTCGCAAGACTGTTCGGTGTCGTTGGCTTCGCGAATGTGGTGGAAGAGCAACTCAGGTATCAGTCGTTCGAAGACTACTGGTCCAGCTTTCTCACAGGGCAGGGAAAGACTGGCAGCTATGTTACGAACCTCGAAGCCGCGCAACGCAGCGAATGGGAGCGCCATGTCAAAGCAGCGTACCTTTGTGGCATGGTGGATGGTTCACGCGCCTTTGCCACCTCGTTCTGGGCTGTGCGCGGTGAGACTCCAACACAGCGGTAGCCCGCTCACCCTGGAGGCAAGTTTGGGGGGCGATCGCAAGGTTGATCACCCTTCCCAGACTACTGTTGATCAAGCGCCAAGTAGGATCAGGATTATGAACGTTAGGCGTGTCGGGGCTTCGGATCGAAAATTGGCCCGGGAACGTCGGCAATTGGACCTTCTTGCGCCATACTGCGCCCGAGCGCGTACTTCCGGAACGGTGGTGTCCCGTCGTTCGCTCAAGCCGCATGAGTGACAGCATTTCGCCATTGCGGACGTTTCAAGCACTTCAACAATGAGCCGCATTGTGGCGCGCGCGGGACCTTGCCATCTGAAGGCGGATCAATTGCCTGAGCTGACTTGATCGCTGGCGGTGGCTCTCCATTGACGAGCGTACCCGCGCTCGCACGACATGTCCTCGAGGTCGCAGCAGCTCACACCGCATGCGATACCACCGCACCGTCCGCGGAATGATTCCCCTCTGGGGAGCGTCTATGGGTTAAAGACCTCGTTGGCGGGGGAAGCCGAGCCGCCTGGCGTCGGTCCGCCGCCGATCACGAATATCCGGCCGTCGACCACGGCCGCCCCCAAGCCGTGCCGCGCTGTCGGCATTGCTGCAAGGCGCTGCCAGTCGTCGCTCGCCGGGTCGTAAGCCTCGACCGTGTCGAAGGTGCCCTTGGGTGCTTCGCCGCCGACCACAACGATGCGCTCGTCGATGACGGCCGCAGCGATCCCGCTGCGCGGCGTCGGCAAGTCGGAGCGGCGTTCCCAGCGGTCGCTCGCCGGATCATAGACCTCGTTGGCGGCCAGGTTCCTGGCATAGCTGCCGTCGCTGCGGCCACCGATGGCATAAAGCCGCCCGCCAACCACGGCGACCGCGAGATGGTCGCGCGGAGTTGGAAGAGCCGCACGGCTCGACCAAGTGTCGCTGGCGGGATCATAGACCTCATGCGCAGGCGTATTGCGTCGATCGTCTCCGGCGCCGCCGACGACATGGATCCTGCCGTCGAGCACCGCTGCGGCAAGCGCACCTCGTGCGGTTGGCATAGATGCCAGGCGCCGCCAGCGATTGCGCGCCGAATCATATTCGTAGAGCGAGGCGACCGGCGTCCAGCCCTCAGAATAGCCGCCGACCACATAGAGCTTGCCGTTCAGACCGATCGCCCCTGCATGATGCAGCGGCTGCGGGGGTGGCGCGCCGCGGCTCCAGCGGTCTGCGCGCGGATCGTAGATCTCCAGGTCACTAGCCTCGGAGAAACCGCCGACTACATAGATCCTGCCGTCCAGCTCGGCGACGGCGATCTCGGAGCGCTCGGAGAGCATCGGCGCGGCGCTTTGCCACTGGCCAGCGCCCGGCTGCGCCACCGTGGCGTTGCTCAGCAGCAGCCAAACAAACAGGAGCGTGAGGAACGGGTATGCTTGGGGAAATGGCATATTGAGCCTCCTCGCCGGTGCCCGAAAGGACGGGCCAAAGGCGGCCTCCGCAGAACCATCCGCCGAATATCTGAAAGGTTATGGCGACCACAGACCCTGAGTTTAGAAATCTCGGCTGGAAATCGCCGTTATCTCCTTTGATGCGGCCTTCAGCCGTTTTCGCATAGCCGGCTGGCTGGTCAAGCCGGTGCCGTCATCGGCGCGATACGCACCGGCCGGCGATGGGCGCCCCAGTCACCCGGGTGCGGCTCGAACATGCCGGGGCAAAGTGTGCCGCAGCGGTGGCAGCGGCCTTCGGCGTCGAGAGCCCAGGTTAACAAGCTGTACCAGTCGCGGGCGATCAGGCATGCGCCGCAGCCATGGCACCAGGTGCTGCCGCCGACGTCATCGTGTACGTTGCCGGTGTAAACGTAACGCAGCCCGTTTTGGAGGCCGATCCGGCGCGCCCGTGTCAGCGTAGCGGGCGGGGTGGGTGGCTTGTCCATCATCTTCCAGTCGGGATGGAAGGCCGTGAAGTGAAGCGGCACATCCGGGCCAAGTTCTTCCATGATCCATTGCGTCAGCGACTCGATCTCCGCCTCGGAATCGTTCTCGCCGGGAATGAGCAGCGTCGTGATCTCGAACCAGACGGAGGTCTCGCGCTTAAGATAAACGAGCGTGTCGAGCACCGGCTGGAGCTGACCGCTGCAGACGTGCTGATAAAAGCGCCCGCTGAAAGCCTTGAGATCGATATTGGCTGCATCCATGTGGCGGTAGAATTCGGTGCGTGGTTCGGGGCAGACATAGCCGGCCGTGACCGCGACGCTCGTGATCCCCCGGTCGCGGCAGGCATCGGCCACGTCGATGGCATATTCATGGAAAATAACGGGGTCGTTGTAGGTGAAGGCAACGCTGCGGCAGCCGAGATCCGCCGCCGCACGGGCGATCGCCGCGGGGGAAGCGGCGTCGGCAAGCGTGTCGATCGCGCGAGACTTGCTGATGTCCCAATTCTGACAGAACCGGCAGGCGAGATTACAGCCGGCCGTGCCAAACGACAGGACTGCGGTGCCCGGCAGAAAATGGTTGAGCGGCTTTTTCTCGATCGGATCCACGCAGAAGCCGCTAGAGCGTCCGTAGGTCGTCAGCACCATCCGGTCGCCTTGGCGGGCGCGGACGAAGCAGAGTCCCCGTTGCCCCTCATGCAACTTGCAAAATCGCGGACAGAGGTCGCACTGGATGCGCCCGTCGGCGAGCGCGTGCCAATGGCGGCCCGGCACAATCGACGCGTCCTGCGGCTGCAATGCCGGGCGGACAGCGGTTGCGGGGTTGGGGACTGGGGACATGCCCACATGATAGACCTGTCATGGCATCGTTCAATGGGTGATGAGCCGCTTCCGGAGGAGCACGTGCGCCTGAGAAGCGGGGGGATGCAAGATAAACCGGGGCGCAGGTCTCAGCCGGGGGGTAAGCGGAAGGCCGAGCAGGGACTCCAATGAGCCGCAGCCAGACGCGGCCGCAAAGGACAGACAAGCCGGAGAAATCATCAATCATCGGGATGGTGCAGGGACCGACAGATGTTGGTGGAGTGACTTCCGTGCCGGCTGGCATCCACAGTCACTCCACCCGATTCGGCATTACCCCTGCGGGCAACCGCACTCCGGTTAGTGCGAATACCCGGCGGCAGTCTCGCTGAGGCTCTTGCCTTTCGTTTCCGGAGCCCAGAGCTGCGACACCCAGGCGCCGCTGAAGACGACGATCGCGGCGATGAGCATCACCACCGAGACACCGAACGCCTCGACGCCCATCGGCAGCAGGAAAGTGCCCATACCAGCGCCGACCCGGCTGATGGCGGCGGCGAAGCCGGTGCCGACGCCACGGACCTCGGTGGGGAACACCTCGCCGGGGTAGATGCTCGTCAGCGTCCCGTTCATCGCATTGAGGAACGAGAAGACGAGGAACAGAGCCAGCACGACGCCCGAAGGCGCATCCGACCACAGGCCGATGACCAGGAAGACAACCGTCATGATCCACTGCGGCGGGACCGTGAACACCCGGCGCCCGGCCTTATCGATCATCGCCACCGTGATAGCGACCCCGACCACCGCGACCATCGACAGCCCCACGCCCCCTGCGAGCCCGCCAGCCAGGCCGTATTTCGCCAGCACGCTGTCGCGAAGGTTGCAATGGCGAAATACGGCAGCACGTTGCAGAACCAGAACCACGAAACGAAGATCGTCATCCGCAAGTACTGCGGAGAGAACAGGTCAGCGAACCCCTTGGCGCACCTCCGTCTTCTCCATGTCGGCCATGTCCTCGGCGCTCTCCAGATACTTGTGGGCGATGGCGCGGGCTTCGTTCTTGCGTCCCTTGCTCCACAGCCAGCGTGGCGACTCGGGAAGGCCGATCCGGGCGACGAAGAGGATGGCGGCGATAATCGTGCTGGTTCCGATGATGATCCGCCACGGCATCGGATCCGGCAGGTTCATGATGTAGCCCGTCGTATAGCCGATCATGAAACCCGCGTACCACGCAAGGATTGTCACGCCCATCAGGCGCCCCCGCAGCCGGGCGGGCGCGAATTCGGACATCATCGGCCAGCCGACCGAGTATTCGGCGCCGATCGCGATGCCCATCAGGAGCCGCACCAGGACCAGCATTTCCAGCGAGTTGATGAAGAACTGCATCGCCGAGGCGATCAGGAACAGCCCCATATCGATCATGAACAGCGGCTTGCGGCCAAACTTGTCGCCGGCCCAGCCGCCCAGCGGCGAGCCGATCAGGATCCCGAACAGCGCCATCGACGCGACGAGGCCCAGATCGAAGGTCGACAGGCCCATCTCGGCCTGCATCGAGAACGTCACCGGGCCGATGATCCCGAGAATATAGCCGTCGAGGAGCATTCCGCCGGTGAGAACGCCGATCATCCTCCAAATGAAGCGCCGTTTGAACGCCGTCGAGGTCTCGTCCTTTGGAACCGCAACAATTTCCTCAATAGTTGACATACTTCCCTCCTGTTTCTCTGGTAAGTTTCATGGAGAACGGATGATTTTTGTCGCGTGCGTATGAGGAGAGCGGCATGACGTCGCCACGGCGATGGCAATGCTGGAGATTGATTTCCCTCCAATCATGATTTAACCCCTCTTTTATATTGGTTTTTGCTAGTAAACCGGCACGTTATTATTGTTATGCGTGAACGCATATTTCGGTTTGTCTTGCCGGATTCAGCAAACGAGATTTTCCATGGGGCGGGGATAAGGCTGAGCTAATGCCGACCGGGTTTTAGGTCAGCTTTACTTCAGCCTGTGGCACAAGACGTGCGGCCGGCGACGCGCGGCTGAATGTGTCCGGCATCATTCTTTTCCTGGGGCCACAACTTGGTGGCCTGCAATTGCGCGGCGTGAGGCTCAGTTTTGCTCTTGCATCGGTCGCGAGGGATGGCACAATCGTTCGGCGAATTTGGATGCGGTATGTTATCAAATGCGTGCAAAGCGACGTTATCTGCCTTCCCTGAGTTCTTTCGCTACATTCGAGGTCGCCGCGAAACACTTGAGTTTCACAATTGCGGGCAATGAATTATGCGTGACACAGGCTGCCGTTAGTCAACAGATGCGCGGGCTTGAGAAAGCGTTCGGCGTGATACTTTTCTTTCGCAAGCACAACGGCCTTGAACTGACAGCCGAGGGCAGCCGGCTGCTTTCGGCAGTCAGCAACGGTCTCGACTCGATATGCGATGCGGTCGACGAGTTCAACCAGCCCGCAACTCCTCCCGTCATTACTTGCTCGGGGACCAATGCTTCCATGGCCTATTGGCTCAAACCCTACCTGGACCGCTTTCGAGCCACGCGGCCTGAACTTAAATTTGTGTTGCTGGCCTCTGACGAGGACGACACCTTACGCAACTTCGACGAGGTCGATATTTCACTCATTTGCGGCAACGAACGCTGCGAAGTCGGCGAGCTGCTGTATTATTTGTTCCCAGAAGTCGTCGAACCGGTCTGCAGTCCGGATTACCTCCGCCGACGTGGTCCCTTTCCGGACCCGGCCAGCCTTGCCGAAGCTGACCTATTGGAGCTCCATCGCCGGCACTGGACTTCCGGAGCAATTGGATGGTTTCCAGTTGACTGGAACCACTGGTTTGACACCAATGGTATCTCAGGACGCGCATCATCGCCCGCCCTGGTAAGCAACAATCACCCACTACTCATCGAGGCGGCCGTTGCCGGCGAAGGCGTCATGCTCGGATGGCACCACCTTGTCAGGCAACTCGTTACCGACAGAAAGCTTGTCTCGCTTTCTCAGAAGCCGTTGCGGGTCGATCGGGGATTTTATGTCAAGATCAACAGAGCCTCACTTGACAAGCCTTACGTCCAGGAATTCGTGGATTCCCTGCTTGCCGAAGTCGCAACCACGGAAACGGGCACTTTGGGGTCGTGTGTGGAGGCCCTGCGTGAACGAGAGGAAGGCCGTTAATCTCTGCCAGTTGCTTTGCGACCGTGGATTTCCCCGCGCCAGGCATCCTACGATCAGAACACGTTCCGGCCACCGGTCCGCTGGATTGCGCCGACCGTGCGTCGAAGGTGTGGGGCGAACAGCCTATGGTCCTTTTGAACGCCGCCACGAACGCGCTCTCGGACTCGTATCCAAGGGAAACGGCGATCTGCGAAACCCAATAGTGCCAGTCATGAGACCGCAAACCACGGGCGGTGAGATACCAGCGAGCGGCTGCTTTGGGGGAAAGCGGTCGCTCGCGCCTGTCACCCAGACGAAGCGATAAAACCCATAAGCGGACATTCAATGTACTCTCGGACAACTGAATCTCCGAGCATCGTCGGCTGCGACAGTCTGTAACTGGACTTGAGGCGGAAACAGGCTAGCATCAGCCGATGGACAGACTTGCCCACATCTTCGCAATCGTGCTGCTCGTGGTGTTTGCTGCGGGCACCGTTGCGCATGCGGCGAGTGTGACGAGCATGTCCTTTGCGATGTCCTCCACCGCGATGGCTGACGGAGACATGGGGGACTGCGATGGCTGTCCGCCTGCCGACGACGGCAAGGCCTCGCTGTGCATGCTGTTCTGTCTTGCTCCTCTTGTCGGAATTCCGGCGGCTGCGGGGTTTGAGCTTCCGATTCTTCTAGGTGTCGGCATTGCAACGACGCCAGCAGAAGATATAGCAGGCCAAACCGGCCCGCCCGATCTTCCTCCTCCTCGAATCATCGTCCTGTAGCCTGGCTGCCGGCAGCTCCGGCACGCGCGCGGATTCCTTTGCCGCCTGTGAACACGGTTCGCATGAGTCATTGCGGCTCATGTCCCATTGGCCTTTAGGATGGTTTAACCATGTCCCGATTTCCTGCTCCGACGCTAACGCGTCGAGCCTTTCTCGCATCGGCGGCCGCAACAACCGCCGCGATGCTTCCCTTGTCGACTGCCTTGCCGGGTATCGCAACGCGCGAAATATCGTTGAGGGCCGCCCAAGGGCGCGTCCGCCTCGTGCCGCACGGCGAGACAGCCGCCTGGCTATATAACGACAGCGTTCCAGGCCCGGAGATCCGTCTCCGCCAGGGCGACCGGCTGCGGGTGGCCGTCGACAACGCCCTTCCCGCGGAGACCACGATCCACTGGCACGGGGTGCGCGTGCCGAATGCGATGGACGGCGTGCCGCACCTCACGCAGAAGCCCATCGGGAGTGGCGAGAGCTTCGTCTACGAGTTCGAGGCGGTCGACGCCGGCACTTTCTGGTATCACCCGCACCAGAGGAGCTTCGAACAGGTCGCGCGCGGCCTTTATGGTCCGCTGATCATTGAGGAACGGGAACCGGTGCGCGTCGATCGCGACGTCACCTGGATGCTCGGCGACTGGAGGCTGACCAAGTCGGGCGCGCTCAGCGAGGATTTCGGCAACCGGCACGACATCCAGCACAACGGGCGCGTCGGCAACACGGTGACCATCAACGGCCGCGTTCCGGGCGACTTCGCCGTCAGAAGGGGGGAGCGCATCCGCCTGCGGCTGATCAACGCCGCCAACGCCCGCATCTTCAGCCTCGACTTCGCGGGACACGAGCCAATCGTCATCGCGCTTGATGGACAGCCCGTCACCCCGCACGCGCCGGATAGAGGATTGGTGACACTGGGTCCGGCAATGCGCGTCGACCTGATCATCGACATGAAAGGAAGTGCCGGCAGCCGGGCCACGGTTACGGATCGGTTCTATCGGGGCCTGGAATTCGGGCTCGTCGATCTTGTCTATGACGCGACGCCGTTCAGGGATCGCGCGCCCGACTGGCCGCTCGCCCTTCCAGCGAATCCTATTCCGGAACCCGACCTTAGGACCGCGTCCCGCAACGAGGTTGTCTTCAACGGCGGCATGATGGGCGAAATGGTTGCCCAGGAGATGGGCGAAAGCATGGGCGCGACGGGCGGCATGATGGATCACGGGAACATGATGGCGGGAGGGATGATGCAGATGGCCAGCGCGGGTCCGGCCTGGTTTATCAATGGTGTCGCCGCAGACGAGGCCAGCCACGCCATGAAGCCGATCCTGACGCTCGCAAAGGACAGGAGCCACGTCATCGCCATGACCAACGCCACAGCGTGGCATCATCCCATCCATCTCCATGGACACTCGTTCCGGGTGATCTCCCGCAACGGCCAGCCGACCCGTCATCGCGAGTGGCAGGACACCGTGCTCTTTTCGCCGCGTGAGAAGGTCGAGATCGCCTTCGTCGCCGACAATCCCGGCGATTGGATGTTCCACTGCCACGTACTCGAACACCAGGCCGGCGGCATGATGGCCGTGTTCCGCGTCGCCTAACCGCCCGAACCCGAAAGGAGAAGCTAATGTCCAACATTCTGAAAGCTCTTGTCCTTACCTCGATCCTGTTTGGCGTCACTCCGGCCCTCGCTGGCGAAAAAGACGTCACGCTCTACAAGAATCCGGAATGCGGCTGCTGCGAAGGCTATGCCGACTATCTGCGCGAAAACGGGTTCAACGTGGCCGTCAAGCCGACGCATGACCTTACTGCAATGAGCCGCGAGGCTGGAATCCCGGACGACGTCCAGGGTTGCCACCTCACCATGATCGACGGCTATGTGGTGAGCGGCCACGTACCGATCGGCACCGTCAACAAGCTGTTGACCGAGCGGCCTGACATCAAGGGCGTGACGCTGCCCGGCATGCCCATGGGTTCGCCGGGCATGAGCGGCACCAAGGAAGGCCCGTTCGAGATGCTGGAGATCCGGAAATCCGGCGGCATCGGCGGCGTCTACGCAAGGGAATAGGAATAGTCGAATGGTGAAGGGCATGAGCGGCATGATGATGTTCGGCATGGGCCTGGTGTGGCTGTTGGTCACGATCGTGCTCGTCCTTGGAGCCGCTGCGCTCGTTAAGTACCTGTTCTTCGGCGGCGGCAAATGAGCAGGACGGCCATTCTGTTTTCAGTCCTCGGGATTGCCGCGGCGGGATTGGGGTTCGCATGGGCATGGCCGTGGCTCGCTGCTCAGGTTGCGGGGGACGATGCCTCGGCCGCCACAATCGCACTCGGGAAGACGCTCTATGCCGAGCGTTGCGCCGCCTGCCACGGCGCGAGGCTCGAAGGGCAGCGGGACTGGAAAAGCCGGCTGCCCTCCGGACGCATGCCAGCGCCTCCCCACGACGCATCCGGCCACACCTGGCATCACCCGGATGGCGTGCTCTTCCGCATTGCCAAGGAAGGGCCCGCGGCGGTCGTTGGCGGAGGCTATCAAAGCGATATGCCGGGGTTTGGCAGTGTTATGAGCGACGACGAAATCCGCGCCGTGCTCGCCTTCATCAAAAGCACTTGGCCGGAGCAGGAGCGGGAGTATCAGACGGAAATGACTCTCCGGGAGCAGGAGATGACACAAGGACAGTGATCGTGCATCTCGCAAGCTCGCTCAGCCAGAAAGGTACATTTTAATGAAAGCCAATCCATCTCTTCTTACGGCTCTCCTGTTGTTGGCTCTCGCCTTGCCTGCCTTCGCTCACCACCCGGATGCTAATCTCGATAAGCTCATGGGCAGCGAGGAGAAGTTCTTCCAGGTGATCGATGAACCGACCGCGCCTCCCTTCGAACTGGTTAACGCAGATGGGAAGATGGTTCGTCTTTCCGACTTTTCCGACAAGATCGTCGTGCTCTATTTTATCTTCGCGAGCTGCACCGATGTATGCCCGGTCCACTCCGAGGTGATCGCTGACATTCAGAAGAGGATCAACGCCACGCCGATCAGGGATCGGGTGCAGTTCCTGGCCATCACCACCGACCCTGTCAAGGACACGTCGGATGTGATGAAGGCCTACGGCCCGGCGCATGGACTGGATTCACGCAACTGGATGTTCCTGACCACACGCGCAGGCGCTCCGGAGGACGCCACGCGAAAGCTTGCGGAACGCTACAGGCTCCGTTTCGAGCCGACCGAGGACGGGCAGCAGATGCACGGCATCGTCACCCACGTCATCGATCGGGGCGGACGCTTCGCCGCCAAGTTCCACGGGCTGCGGTTCGATCCGCAGAACATGGTTCTCTACATCAATGGTCTCGCCGATCCCTCAAAGGCGGTCGGACCTGGCTATTGGGAAAGGCTCAAGTTGCTGTTCCAATAATGCGGAGAGAGCGTGACGAATGTCCGGTTTAGAAACGGGCACGGCGAGTCCCTTCGCCTCAAGAGGCGTCCGCAAAGGGTCCAGGCTGTGTGAAAACGCCGAACATGATACCCTTTGACATGAGTCGAGGGGGATTCATGAAGCGGTATATCGAGGG
>MBFK01000180.1 GCA_001704765.1 Sinorhizobium shofinae | reverse complement strand
TGCTTCCCATCCCATCGCGGCATCCTTGATCAATCCTATTGAGACTGGGTAAACCAAGCGCAGGATCGGGACAACGTGGATTGATGACGCTGTTAAGCTTGTGCGCATTAGTCGCGGATCGAACGGCAGCCCCGGGTCACCAGCCTCCGACTTGGCCCGGTAGCATTGCGCCCTCTAGTCAGCCGATCCGGGGCTATGCCGAATCCCCGAAAGCAAACGCCGGGCTCGGGCCGTCTCAACATCCGAGCTGGGGTGGGATGCTGACAGTCAGCTTATTGTTGGAGATACCACAAAGCAGCCAGTGGGTTAGACGACCTCATCTGTGAGCTCACCCATGCGCGCCGTCTTGACCCCCGAGCAGAGCGGTCCTACACGATAGACTATGGCAACACACCTCTGATTGGCCGCGCCTTGCGGCATTGAGCGAAGCGCAGTCCCGCACGACACCGCGGGGCCAGTTCCACTTGCCAAGCCAAAATCAGAGATTTTCCAATGCCCACGCTCTACCTCACTTGCGGTCTTCCCGGTTCGGGGAAGACGTCGCTCGCCAAGATAATCGAATACGAAGCATCTGCCCTCCGTCTGACCGGCGACGACTGGATGCACAAGCTTTACCCCGGCATCTCTACTCCAGAAGCCGAAACTGGTCCGTGCCGAGGTAGGGTCGAGAGCCTACAATGGCAGATCGCTCTGCGTGCCCTCAGGCTTCAGTGTAACGTTGTCGTGGATTGGGGAGTGTGGTCACGGGCAGAACGCGAAACCTGCCGGGAGGAAGCTCGCGCAACTGGTGCCCGCGTCGTCCTCTGCTTCCTCGACGTTCCCTTTGATGAGCTTTGGGATCGGGTCTCCCGGCGAAACGCCGAGCTTCCAGTCGGCACGTTCGACATCTCGCGGGCGGACCTGCTTAGGTGGTCGAAGCTGTTCGAGCCGCCAACCGCCGAGGAGTTGGCGCTTTACGATCGACAAATCCATCCAGCCATCACCGCCCTTACATGAAACGCCACAGCGCCAGGGTATTCTCAGTCTGCGGTAGGCGGGTCCGGACCAACTCGTTCATTTCTCGTAAGATGACAGCGCAATTATTTATAGCAGCTTCTGGCCGTCGTGCTCATGCTGCGAAGGTCTGCTTTGGGGTCGCCAACGGGGCAGACTGCTTTGCGCCCTCAAGTCGGACACTGAGCAGAGCACGGTGGTATCCCAGAAGCGGACATGCATACATGCCGCCGAGCTGCAGGTTTGCACCACTTCCAGACCTTACCTCGGAAGCTGCGATCGACGCGTTTCGACCCGTTGCAGACGCTCGACTGGCCGACACGAAGGACTACTTCGAGCCCCGTTGCCGTCATTGCGACAGCTACATCGCGACGACATTGGGCTGCGACTTCTCCGGGAACCCAGGCTTAGTCAAGTCGCTTGCCTGCCAATCCAGCGCACAGTCCTCGACAAAGGTAGCTGCACTCCATTTTTCACGGCAGTCCAGCTCGGATCAAGTTCGAGAGCCGAGCTTGTGTTTTCTTGGGCTTCATCAAAGTTTCCGAGATCGTTAATTGCTTTGGTGAGCGGGATGGAGGCGACCGAATCGCCTAGTTCATCACCTCGACCGATTCTTGATACCGTTTCCCGTGAACGCCCGTCCCTGCAGATACGAATAGAACGCCATGTTGGGGATCGTTGCGCATCCCAAAATCATCGAAGCAATCGCTTGTTCGGCCCCACTGGCCGCGTCGGTCGCCACTGGTAGCATAATGATGGCGCTCGGAACGATCATTCTTGACAGATCATTCCAATATTCCTAACTAAGCTCCATGGCACGAACCAAGGAATTCGACAGGGATGAGGCACTGGACGCAGCGATCGGCGTGTTTCGTGAGCATGGTTACGAGGGTAGCTCGACGGACATGCTTGTACGAGCGATGAAAATCGGCCGCCAGAGCCTCTATGACACCTTCGGCGACAAGTGGAAACTCTACTGCCTTGCCGTAGAACGGTACTCGGCCGGAGAGACGAATGCCCATATCGCCAAGTTACGCGGCGAATCGCGTGCTCTGGACGGCATTCGTGCAATGATGGAGCGCATAGTCGAAGATGCAGGAGAAGCCTGTCTTGGCGTCAGCTCAATCTGCGAGTTCGGGCAGACGATGCCGGAACTCGCAGCACTTCATCGTGCCGCGGACCGGCGGCTGAAGGATGCTGCTCGCGAGCGCATAGCCGAGGCTCAGATATCAGGCGATGTAGACAAGACCCTTCCTGCAGGGGCGGTGGCGGATTTTCTGTTCTGCAGCATCGCCGGCATGCGCATCGCCGCGCGCGGCGGCGCGAGCAGAGAACATCTGCAATCTCTCGGAAGGCTCACGCTTCGCGCCATCACGTAGGCGAAAAATTTTTGCTCGTTTTTGGAATGATTAGTCAAAAAAAGGAAAGCACATGAAAGCCATAGTTATGAACAAAATCGGCGGCACGGATGTGATAGAGTTCGTCGACCGCCCGGAACCCGGTGCAACGTCGGGAACCATCGTTGTGAAGGTTACCGCCGCCGGCGTGAATTTCATGGATATCGGCGTGCGCCAGGGCATGGCCTGGACTGAGTTGCCGAATCCGAAGGTTCTCGGCGTCGAGGGAGCTGGCCATGTGATTGCCGTCGGCGATGGTGTCAGCGAATTTATTCCCGGCGACCGGGTCGCCTGGGTCTACGCGCCGGGCAGCTATGCCGAACGCCTGTCGATCCCGTCCAGCTCGGTCGTCAGGATTCCCGACGGTATCGATGATCGCACCGCCGCGTCCGTCATGATGCAGGGCCTGACCGCCAGCCACTTCGCCACGGATTTCTATCCCGTGCAACCCGGCGACACGGCTCTGGTGCACGCAGCGGCGGGTGGCCTCGGCCTGTTGTTGACGCAAATTATCAGGCTCAGGGGCGGCCGTGTGATCGGACGCGTCTCGTCCGAAGACAAAGTAGCCATCGCAAAGGAGGCCGGTGCTGAGCATGTCATCGTCGATAGCGAAGGGCAATTTTCCGGCGAGGTGCTCCGCCTCACCGATGGAGAGGGCGTGAACGTCGTCTATGACGGTTCGGGGCCTAAGACCTTCAAGGGCTCGCTCGCCTCGCTTCGCCGTTCCGGTACGTTCTGTTGGTACGGACCGGTACTCGGTGGACCCGGGCCCCTCGACATCATGAGCCTGCCGAAGAGCATTAAACTCGGCTACGCCGTCTTTTCCGATCACATCCATACGCCAGAACTGTTCCGCGCCCGCGCGCGGCAGCTCTTTCGCTGGATAGAAGAAGGTTCTCTCAAGGTGAGCATTGGCGGCAACTATGCACTTGCGGACGCCGCCCGCGCGCATGCCGACATGGAAAGCCGCACCACCACCGGCAAGCTGCTGCTGACGCCGTGAAGACCAGCGCCATGAACAGAATAGAAGACAAGTCGACAAAACTCGCACTGGCATTCTGAGAAACGCGCGGCATTGGCGCCGCAATCGCCAGACGGTTGGCGATTGAGCTTTCATGTGGCGATCACAAGCGTTTTGCCGCCGAGGCATACCTCGCGAGGGCGCGAGCGTGCTACATGAGGGGTGCGCGCGCCATATTCGAGGGCAGTTATGTGCTCTGACGGGCCCTCCCCGCAGGCCTTGTTAATTCGATGCGTCGGTCAATACCAATATTGGCAAGAAAGGTTTCGTCATGGCTGACGACGAGGAGTGCGCCGTCATAGGCAAGCAGGCCGGCCTCCACCGCCTCGATAGAATTGATGTCCAGATGGTTGGTCGGTTCGTCGAGGATAAGCAACGAGGGCGGGGACGCCCCGCCGAGCGCACAGGCAAGGCCGGCGCGCAGCATCTGTCCGCCGCTCAGGGTGCCGACCGCCTGGAGGGCGGCGTCGGCACGGAAGCGGAAGTTTGCCAAGGTCGCACGGCATGCGTTCTCGGTCGCACCGGGGTTAAGCCGCTTGAAGTTGTCGAGAATCGTTCCGTGACGCTCGAGAATCCCGACATTTTGATCCAGCGCGGCGACAGGTACTGTGACGGAGAGCGTCCCTTTGAAGGGTAAAATCTCTCCCGCCACCAATCTCAACAAGGTTGTTTTTCCCGATCCGTTGGGACCAACAAGCGCGACACGTTGTGGTCCCACCAGTGAAAAGGACAGGCCCTGAATAATGGGATGGGCCGGATCGTAGCCAGCGGTGACCTCGTCAAACGCGAGCACCTGACGGCCTGCGGGCAATCCCGTCGGACGAAGGCGGACAGAGAATGGCTGCAACACTTCAATGCGGGCCTTCGCGGCCGAGACGGCATCGAGTGCCTCTGCGCGCTGGCGCTCGGCAAGTTGCACGCCCTTTCCTCGGGTCGCCTCCGCATTGTTTTTTCGCCTGCCGAGCAGAATGCGCGGCATGTCGCCTTTCCCCCCTTTCTTGGCGCCGGCGGCGTCGCGCCTGTCCCGCCGCTCGGCAATGAGCTGCGCCTTGCGGTCGATCTCGTCGCTTGCCTTCTGTGCGTGCGCCAGATTTTGTTCTGCCGCTTCCAGCTCGACGGCTTTGATTGCCTTGTAGACGCTCCAGTTCCCGCCGTAGCATTTGGCGCCAAGCGAGGTCAGTTCGATGATCGTGTCCGTGTGTTCCAGAAGTTCGCGGTCGTGGCTAACGATAATCGCGCCGTTCCGCCAGCCGGTCATAAAGTCGATTACCGCCCGCCTACCGTCACGATCCAGATTGTTCGTGGGCTCGTCCAGCAGCAGAAAATCGGGCTCGGAGAATGTTGCCGCCGCGAGGGCGGCCCGCGTACGCTGACCGCCGGAAAGCTGGGTCAGGAGAGTGTTCGTCCCTGCCTCCAAACCGATATGGGCAAGGGCCGCAGCGATCCGCTCCTCTACCGTCCAGTCCGCATTGGCCAATTCCTCGACACTCGCCTCTCCTTTTTCGGCGCGCTGCAGCAATGCAATCGCCTCCGTCGCACCGAAGAGATCGGCAATGGTTTCATCCGCAGCTGCCTGAAGGATCTGTCGGGCGAACGCGATGCGCCCATCGATGGCTACCGTGCCGGCAGAGGGCCGTAGACGGCCGGCAATGATGTTGAGCAACGTGGTCTTGCCGACACCGTTCCTGCCGACAAGCCCCGCCTTTTCAGGACCGAACGCCAGCTCAAGTTCGGCAAAGACCTGCTCACCGTCGGGTTTCGACCAGGAAAGACCGGAAAGCCTGATGGAGGGCATAGCAATAAACCTGTTGCGAAGGAAATAACGACACGGTAACGTTCTGTTATCGGGGTGAGCGTCGGGGGCAATGGCAGGCCGTTCGGAATGCTGCCCACCGACTTATCAACGGGGAACAATGAATCCAGCCTCTAGACGTGCCGGCGGACGGCCAACGCGCGAGGAGTCCGAAGCTCTGACCGAGCGACTTCTCGATAGCACCCGTTCGACCTTCGCCCGCAAAGGTGTGGCCAACACTTCCGTGGAAGAGATCGCCGCCGAGCTCGGCATCTCAAAGCACACGCTCTATCGGCGTTATCCGAATAAGCCGGCGCTCCTCGAGGCCGTCGTCGAGCGCGACCTGCTCCGCTTTCGCAAGGCGCTCGCGGAGGCCGCAGGCCAGGGCGCCGACCCTCTCGAAGCCTTGCATGATACCGCCAGAAGGTACTTTCTCTTCGGCACGGACCAAGATTATTCCGCCTTCTATCTCTCAGTCATAGCCGAGGCCGTGGTCTCCTCGTCGCTCCGTGAACGCTTGGCAGAGTGGTCGGGCATTGCGCTGCAGCCACTCAAGGAGGCGATCCTCTCAGCGCAGGCAGCTAATGCCATCGTGCCAGGCGATGCGGCAGAGATTTGCGGCATTCTCGTCGATTTGCTCGAGGGCGCCAACAATCGTGTGCGGCTCCGCATCGCCGATACACCTGACAAGATCGAATTCCTAGAACTCTTCGAAAGCCGATGGACGGTATTCCTCGCTGCCATGAGTTCCATACCTAGTCGTCACCGATCGGAGAACAACGTCTAAGACAACCGTAACCAATTCGTTTTCCCAAATGCTCAACATGCTTTCGTCAAGTTCGGGGATGACGGCGACGGTAAGCGGAACGCCGACGAGTTCGAGAAATTGACGGATCCTAAAAGTCGGGCATCGCCGTCGTCACAATGGGTCGATATTCGGCCAGCGTCCGACAAGCCGAGACGCCGCGCGCCCACCGCCTGCCAAACGGGACGATATCGGCGAGCCGTCGGCCGACAGGAGAGAGCAAATGCTCCTTCCCGGCGCCCCGCTATCGATCGCTCGACCGCTTCGAGCCCTTCAATTCGGAGTGTCCGTCCAGGCGAGCCCTCGTCGAACGACCGTGTCCATAAAATTCACGCCCGCGGCAGCAATCTCAGCCAGGACTTCTCCACGCGCACGGGCGGGCTCCGGGCGCTCGACAAGTTCGATGACTTCCGGCCCGCCGGTTCGGCTCATTACGATTGCTTTCATCGCGATGCCTCCCTAGCCGCCCTCTCGATCAGCCCGGCGACGGGTTCGGGATTCGAAACCATCACAACATGAGAGGCACCCTTGACGACCACGGTATCCCGCGAGTGCGCCCGTGCAGCCATGAAGGCCAAGGCTTCCGGCGGTATGTTCTTGTCGCCGTCGCCGTAGATGAAACAGTTCGGGATCTTCTTCCACGCCGCTTCCGTTTGGGGCTCGTTCAGCGCGGCTTCTTCAATGGGTCTTTGCGTCGCTGCCATGAGCCTGGCTTCGGCTTCGGGGACGTCGGCGGCGAACTGCTCGTGGAACTTATCCTGCCGGATGTAGAGATCCTTGCCCCCGCTCGACAGGGCGACTGGCGGGGCGAGGGTCGGACCAAGCGTGCTGCCGGGAAATTTGCCGGCGAGTTGCGCGGCGGTCTCGCCCGCATCCGGCGCGAAGGCCGCGACATAGACCAGCGCCTTGACGTTTGCATGGCCTTCGGCCGCTTCGCTGATGACGGAGCCGCCGTAGGAATGCCCAACAAGGACGACAGGCGATTTGATTGAGCCAAGGATATCGGCGACGTCGCCCGCGTCATTCTTGACACCACGCAGGGGATTGGCGACAGCAACGACGGGATAGCCATCCTTCTCCAGGATTTCGACGACGCCGTTCCAGCTCGACGAATCCGCGAACGCGCCGTGAACCAGAAC
Source organism: Sinorhizobium shofinae (assembly GCA_001704765.1). Taxonomy (GTDB): domain Bacteria; phylum Pseudomonadota; class Alphaproteobacteria; order Rhizobiales; family Rhizobiaceae; genus Sinorhizobium; species Sinorhizobium shofinae. The sequence continues at coordinate 7,833 of MBFK01000180.1, read as the reverse complement.
GATGGTGGGTTTGTCGGCCTGCGCATATGCATTGCCCAACGAAGCGCTGGCGATTGCCAAGGCTGCAAGCAGTGTTTTCATCTGACATGTCCTTCATGATTGATCGAAACAACGGCTATGGTGGCCGTTCCAGACGATGCGAACATCGGAGTCGCGCTCGCGATCAGCCGCACGTGCTGGTTTCCTGCGGGAAATCCGTCGACAGGCTCAGCTCTCGCCAGCGGCGGAGCTCTTCCAGTTTCGTACGATCGGCCTGCTCGATTGCCTCTATGGCATCGCTGCCCAGCGGCAGGCGTAACGGTGGTCGATCCATCGCAGCGACCTTGAGGATAACCTTCGCGGCCCGCGCCGGGTCGCCGGGTTGCCGGCCATTGTAGGCTCTCTGCATGCGAGCTGCGGCGCCCACGACCTGGTCATATTCGGACCTTCCGTCTTTCAGCAAGGTTGAAGATCCCGCGAAATCGGTCCGGAAGCCCCCCGGCTCGATGACCGTGACCTTCACGCCGATCAAGGCCATTTCCTGAGCAAGCACCTCGGAAAAGCCTTCCACACCCCATTTCGCGGTGGAATACGCAGCGCGACCCGGAGCGCCTATGCGTCCGCCGACCGACGAAAACTGGATGATGTGGCCGCGGCGCTGCTCGCGCATTATCGGAATGGCGGCCTTGGTCACGATGATCGTCCCGAAGAGGTTTGTCTCCAACTGCCTACGGAATTCATCAAGATCCGTATCCTCGACTGAATTGACATTGCCGTAACCGGCATTGTTGACGAGGACGTCAAGCCCGCCAAAGCTCTCCGTCGCCAGGCGGACTGCCGCTTGAGCGGCGGACGGATCGGTGACATCGAGCGCAGTGACCCGTACAGCTTCACCATAGCGCTCCGTGAGATCGGCCAGTTGCACGGGATCACGCGCCGTTGCGATGAGGCGGTGACCCGCGTCCAGGACCGCTTCGGATAAGGCACGGCCGATGCCTCGCGAACTTCCAGTGATCAGCCATCGTTGTGACATGGCCTTTTCCTTTCTGGGCAGCAGCACTGCCGATGCATTGGCTACGGAGCGAACCGCGTGAAGACGTAATCATGCCCCTGAACGCGCGCCTCGTGGCAGGCGAAGCAGGTCTGGTGCTGAGCCTCATCGACCGGCTTGCCGTCGATAAACCGGCCGAAGCCCCATCCGCCGGTGGCTGCGTATTTCTTCGAATCCTTGACCATGACCTGGACGGTTGTCGCCGCGCCGGGAACGGATGCAGGTTCGAATTCGGGCGATTGCGCCCGCTTCCATGCGAGCTTGAGGAGGACGGTGCCATCCGGAAACGGCAGCGTGCCAGCCCTATATGCTTCGATTGCAACCGAATTCCCGACGACTGCACGAAGCTCGTTCAGCGGGTCCGCTTCTAGCGCCGGCGCGACCAGTTCCCACCCCCGGTAGCCGTCTGGGATCGTCACGCCGTAGATCGGCGAGGCATTCGTCGCGTCCGAACCCGAGCCGGCGCCAAGCGTCGCTCCCGCGGCTCCGACCAATGTCGCTGCCAGCCCGGCCAGTGCGAGATTAAGGCATCTCATCGCTATGTTCCTTCTGTCGAGTGGCTAGAAGCGGTCGACGTCGATGACTGCCTGGGCGAAGGCCTGAGGTGCCTCCTGCGGCAGGTTGTGACCGATGCCGCCCGTGATCAGCCGATGCTCATACTTGCCGGAAAATCTCTTGGCGTAGACGCTGGGGTCCGGATGAGGCGCGCCATTGGCGTCACCCTCCATCGTAATCGTCGGCACACTGATCGTTGGAAACGTGGCGAGCTTCTTTTCCAGGTCATCGTATTCCGGTTCGCCATCGGCGAGACCGAGCCGCCACCGATAGTTGTGGATGACAATATCGACATGGTCTGGATTCGCGAAGGCTGCCGCGCTCAGCGCGAAAGCGGTGTCGTCGAACTTCCATTGCGGAGAGGCGAGCTGCCAGATGAGCCTAGCGAAGTCGCCGGTGTTTTTCGCGTAACCGGCACGGCCACGCTCGGTAGCGAAATAATACTGGTACCACCACTGGAGCTCGGCCTGCGGCGGCAGTGGAGCCTCGTTCGCCGCTTGGCTGCCGATCAGATAACCGCTGACCGATACCATCGCCTTGCAGCGATCCGGCCAGAGCGCGGCAACGATGTTGGCGGTTCGCGCGCCCCAATCGTAGCCGGCGACGACGGCCTTCTGGATTCCGAGGGCACCCATCAACGCGATGACGTCGGCGCCGAGCGCTGCCTGCTGACCGTTCCGTGCCGTGGCGTCCGACAGGAAGCTTGTCGTCCCGTAGCCGCGCAGATAGGGCACGATCACCCGGTACCCTGCGTTCGCAAGCAAAGGCGCGACGTCGACATAGCTGTAGATGTCATAGGGCCAGCCGTGCAGAAGGATGACCGGCGGTCCGTCCGCAGGACCGTCCTCGGCATATCCGACGTTGAGCAGACCCGCGTTGATCCGCTTCAGCGACGCGAACGACGTCCGCGGCTTCATGGCGCCTGAGGCGGCGGCTTGCGTACCGACACCTTGGGCACTCCCTATGCGAATAGCGCCGAGTTGCGCCGCGGCTACGGTCGCGGCAGCGATGCCGAACAGACGCCGGCGGGAATGGTCGATTTCTTCCGGTATTCTGACTGCGTTCATTGCTGTGGTGCCCTTCGGTGTGCCGTTGGCAAGCGATCCGATCGTTGATCGAGCCGACGGGGCTAAGTGACGTTGATTTCGACTTCGATGTTTCCGCGTGTGGCCTTCGAATAGGGGCAGGTCTGATGCGCTGCATCCACGACAGCTCGTGCTAAGTCGCGGTTGAGACCGGGCAGGCTCACATTGAGCCGCGCGCTGAGAAAGTAAGCACCGTCGACGGTGTTGAGATCCACTTCCGCATCGATCGCCAGGCCAGCAGGCAGTGCAACGTCCATCTTGCGAGCGGCGATCGCTATCGCACCCTCGAAGCAAGCCGACCAGCCGGCAGCGAAAAGCTGTTCCGGATTGGTACCGCCTCCCGTGCCGCCGGGCGTCGAGAGCCGAATATCCAGCCTGCCGTCGGAGCTGCGGGAAGCACCGTCCCGGCCGCCAGTGGTGCGGACTTTGGCGGTGTAGAGCCGTTTTGCCTGTGCGGTCATATCGTCGTTCCTCATTGCGAAGGTGAGCGCCGATCAGCGCAGCGACCTAAAGGCCGCCCGGACTTCTCGGGTAAAGATTTCCGGCTGTTCCCACGCCGCGAAATGGCCGCCGTTTTCGGCTTTATTGAAGTAGACGAGGTTGTGGTAACAACGCTCGGCCCAGCTTCGCGGCGCGCAATAGATCTCCCCCGGGAACACCGTCACGGCCACGGGAAGCTTAGCGATGTCTACGGCGTTGAAGTTGTTGGAATGGTCTTCCCAGTAGATCTGGGCCGCGGAGGTTCCGGTTGCAGTGAGCCAGTAGAGGGAGATGTCATCGAGCATCTCGTCCTTCGTGAGCACCCGCTCGGGGTGCCCACCGCTGTAGGTCCATTGGGCGAACTTCTCGTAGATCCACGCAGCTAGGCCGACCGGGGAATCGACCAATGAGTAGCCGATGGTCTGTGGCCGGGTGACCATCATGGCGGAATAGCCCGAACTGTCCCTGTAGAACGTATCCAAGGCGGCGAATGCTGCCTGTTCGTCCTCCGTCAGATCGCTAGGAGCCGGTCCGCCTGAGGCGAGAATTGCGGCGATTTCCGTCGGCACGGTTCCCGGCATGTTGACGTGTATGCCAACCAATCCAGGCGCGTTCTGAAGCGCCATTCGATGAGAGATGACCGACCCGCAGTCTCCACCTTGCGACACGTAGCGCTCGTATCCCAGGCGCTTCATGAGGACTGCCCAGGCACGACCAATATGATCGGAGCCCCAACCGGTCGTCGTCGGTTTCCCGGAAAACCCGAAGCCGGGGATGGAGGGTACGACAAGGTGAAACGCATCCTCTGCAGCACCGCCGTGCGCAGTGGGATCGGTGAGCGGGCCGATGACTTTGAGGAACTCAAGGATTGAGCCGGGCCAGCCATGCGTCATGATCATCGGCATGGCGTTCTCATAAGGGGAGCGGACGTGGATGAAGTGAATGTCGAGGCCGTCGATCTCGGTCACGAACATCGGCAGTGTATTCAGTCTGGCCTCCACCTTCCGCCAGTCGTAGTCGGTCATCCAGTAGCGGACGAGGTCCTGGAGCCTCGCCAGTTGCACGCCCTGAGATTGATCTTTGACGGTCTCGCGGCCGGGCCAACGCGCTGCGGCTAGTCGTCGACGCAATTCAACGGTTGCTTCATCTGGAATGTTGACCTGGAAGGGGCGTACAGCCTCGCTATCAACGGCAGTGCTCGCCTTCGCGGGGAGCAGCCAGAGACCGCCCGCAGCTACTGATCCGGCAAGCAGATGGCGTCGCGTGAGTGACAGGGACGGGGCGGACATGGTCATTCTCTCCTTCGGTCGGCAGAGGCTCTGCTTCGACACATAGAGAGGGATCGCCCGACGAGCCCGTTATGCGTTATGAGGGATTGTTAGCGCTCATTGGCAACTAGAAGTTTTGGAAGCAGGTCACTATGTTTTCTTGCCGGTCGTCAATTGCGCAAACCCTCGTTAATGCAAGACGCCACACGGTGGGTCTTGCATGGGATTTTGCTCTAGACCTCTACAAGTCACAAAGGAGATGGTATGACGCAGTCGGCGAGCGAGACGATCTCGTTTGGTGCCTTCTCATTGAATGTAAATGAACGGCTTCTGCTTCGAGGCGGGGCGCCTGTGGAACTCGGCGGTCGCGCGTTCGACATCCTGGTCGTCTTGACCCGATGCCCGAACGAAGTCGTCAGCAAGAAAGAACTGCTGGATCGTGTGTGGCCCGACGTGACCGTCGAGGAAGGCAGTCTGCGGTTTCACATCGCCAATCTGCGCAAGGCATTAGGCGATGGTAAGGACAGCGCGAGATATATCTCGACCCTGTCCGGGCGGGGCTACTGCTTTGTGGCGCCAATCCAGCGGTCAAACCCGGGCAACGATGTCCTAGGAGAGGTCGCCGCCAGTTTCCCAAAGGCCAATTTGCCGGGCCGGCTCGTGCGCATGGTGGGGCGGGCGGACGACACTGCAGTACTCTCCGCTCTGCTGACCGAGAAGCGGTTTGTGACCATCGTCGGCACGGGCGGGATCGGCAAGACGACTGTTGCGGTTGCGGCAGGCCATGATCTGGTCCGATCTTTTGATGGCGCCGTGCATTTCGTTGATCTCGGCGCATTGGGCGATCCCTGCCAGGTTGCGGCGGCGGTAACCTCAACTCTCGGGGTTTCGTTTCAGTCCGAAGACCTCGTCTCAGCCCTAGCCACCTATCTGGCCGACAAGCGAATTCTTCTGATCCTCGACACCTGCGAGCATGTCATCGAAGCAGCGGCGGATCTGGCCTGCCGCATCTTTTCCGTTGCGCCTCAGGTTCACCTGCTTGCGACGAGCCGCGAGCCGCTCAATGTCGAGGGCGAACACGTCTATAAACTGGCTCCGCTCGCCTGCCCACCAGACGGACCGGATCTCACGGGCACTATCGCGCAGGGCTTTCCCGCGATCCAATTGTTTATGGAACGAGCCGCCGCTAGTGGGGCTCGCCTCGACCTCGACGACGCCGATGCCGCGGTCGTGGCGGCCATTTGCAGAAAGCTTGATGGGGTGCCGCTCGCGATTGAGTTGGCGGCTGGACGGGTCGCAAGCTACGGTATCCAGAAGACGGCCACCCTCCTCAATGAACGCCTGTCTTTGCTCTGGACCGGACAGCGAACCGCGCCGCCGCGCCAGAGGACCCTCCAGGCCACGCTTGACTGGAGCTCCAGTCTGCTATCCGAATTCGAGCGGCGGCTGCTTCGCCGTCTGGCCGTGTTCGTCGGCCAGTTCGCGATCGATGCCGCGCTCGCCGTAGTGACGAACGCCAGTATCGACGAGGCGATGGTTTTCGGGGCCTTCGACAGTCTCGTCGCTAAGTCGATGGTCGCGACACGGCCCGCCGGAGCGACGATGCGCTATCGGCTCCTGGACACCACGCGCGCCTACGCCCTTCAGCTCGATGTCGAGGAAGCCGAGTTTGCCGATTTGGCCGCACGTCACGCGATCTATTATATGCGGTGGCTCAAAGAGACCGGGGCCGAATGGCCGACTCTATCGAGCGCGGCGCAACGGGCGCTGCACCTCGACGGCCTTGCCAATGTGCGCGCGGCCCTGGATTGGTGTTTTGGGGCCACCGGAAACACGCAACTCGGCATTCGCCTCGCCGCTGCTGCAGCTCCTGTCTTTCTGTCGATGTCCTTGCTGACCGAATGCCATCGCTGGACAGCCAAGGCCATAGAGGCTCCCGACGATTCCACGCTCGGCGGGCGTGAGGAGATGCATCTCCGGGCAGCGATGGGAGTCTCGCTGATGTTTACGCGCGGCGGCAGAGATGCCGCGCGCGTCGCATTGGAAAGGAGCCTGACAATTGCGGAGGAGCGCGGCGACGGACTGGACCAGCTTCAGGTTCTCGGTCCCCTGCAGATGTTTCACCTACGCACCGGAGAATTCAGGGTCGCCCTGCATTATGCAGAGCGCTGTTCCACACTCGCCGAAGCCCTGGAGGATTGCGACTCCGCGACGTTGGCCTACTCCCTCATGGGTATTTCGCTCCACCTCAACGGTGAGTTCGGCCGCGCGCGGACCGCGCTGGAAGCTGCGTTACGGACTGGGCCGCGATCCAATCAAACCACGACCAATTATCTCGGCTTCGACGGGAGGATTCTGGCCGGCGCGATACTCGCCAGGAACCTGTGGCTGCAAGGGCTTTCCGACCAAGCGGTCGAGCAAGCCTTGCGGACGATTGCGGACGCAGAGACTCTTGACCATCCTCTTACGCTGTCCATCGCCTTGGTCTGGGCCGTATCGGTATTTCTCTGGGTTGGGGATCTCGAACGTGCGGACAAACACACGGATCGTCTTCTCTCAACTGCCGAACTCCATTCGCTACGCCCTTATCTCGCGGTCGGCCGCGGTTTTATGGGCGAACTAGCCATCCGTCGAGGCGACGTCGACAATGGCATCGTCAGCTTGCGGCATTGCATTCGTGAGCTCCACAAGGCACCCTACGAACTGCTCAGCACGCCGCTTACACTCTCGCTTATTGAAGGCTTGGCAGCAGTTGGCCGGGTCACGGAAGCGTTGGCGCTCGTGGACGAGACGATTCAGTCGGTCGAGGCGAACGGTGATCTGTGCTACTCGGCGGAGTTGCTTCGTGTGAAGGGCGGCCTTGTGCTTGCTGCATCGCAATCTAATAACGACGACGCAGCAAAGTGCCTGACGCGGTCGCTTGAGGTTAGCCGCTGTCAGGGCGCGCGGGCATGGGAGTTGCGCACCACGACCTGCCTGGCGGCGCTCCTGGCCGATCGCGATGAACGCGAGAGTGCCCGAGAGCTGCTTCAACCCGTGTTCGAGCAGTTCGTGAAAGATCCAAACTCTGCCGACCTGAAATCTGCGGCTCGCCTGCTTGCAACATTGGGCTAGTTTGGCGCCATAGATTAGCTCCGCCCCACCGGAGCGTGCGATCAGCTCGCTGAAACCGCGCCGCTAAGATGCAGTTTTGGACGATCGTTCTAGAAGACTGGTGACCTTACAGGACTCGACGCCCTCGGCCGCTAGCGGTGAGGCCATTTGGAATCGGCGCCCAAAATCTCTGCTGTTGGCGCATCGTGCCCATTCAGCTTCCGTCGTCCGACGTCCGCTGTCCACCGAGACTGTGTGGAAACACGTTTTTGGCTGGGACATGAACCTTCAAGGATGCGGGGGCGAAGTCGAGAGGGTTTCA
>MBFK01000095.1 GCA_001704765.1 Sinorhizobium shofinae | reverse complement strand
CTGCGGCAAGCTGACCCATTCCCGGCTCCGTCCGGAAAGCACGGCGATCGCCGAAGCTACACCACTCCCTGGGACGTCATCCACCGTCACGGTGATCTTCTGATTCCAGGACCAGCTTTCTCCGCAGCCGGAAAGACCGGCGCACAGCGTCACCAGTCCAAGAACCCGAAACGCCCCCATGCCATTTCATGCGGACGCCCCTTTCCGCGTATTGTCCGGGTGAAGTCACGCATTGCGTCAAGGACGCCCGATGTCACCCGTAATGCGTGTGCAATCTGGCAAACCTTTCTGCGCAACCGCAAGAAAAGTGTCCATTAACACTTGTGGTCGCTCTTCTATCAGACTTGCGCCTATCTTCTTCAGTGCTTCAGGCTCCACGAGACGAGCACTGGGATGAATGCGAAGATCACTATCCTTTACCACCTGCTTGAAGTTCGCGAGAACAGCCGTTGCGAGTTTCGGCGACGGCGCGAAATCTGTCGATAAACGTAATTCTCCTCTGTGACCGCCTTCCTCCCAGCCAAAATACCTGCAGATTTTGCAGGCAATTCTGCGCCGAATCGAAGATTACAGGAGAATATCATTGACCGACTCGCGTGCGGGCAAACAGCAGCGGAGGCTCGAGCTCACCAGCCGGATCGTCGCCGCTTATCTAAGCCGCAATGTCGTTCCAGCCGGTGATCTGCCGCATCTCATCCGGCAAACCTTCGTTTCACTGAATGGCACATCTCAGCCAGACAGAGCACCCGCGATCGAAGAGCAACGCCCGGCCGTGCCAGTCAGAAAGTCAGTGACGGCGGACTTCATCATTTGTCTCGAGGACGGGAAGCAGTTCAAGTCGCTGAAGCGTCACCTGATGGCCAAGTACGGTCTCACGCCGGAGCAATATCGCGAGAAGTGGAAGCTTCCCGCCGACTATCCGATGACTGCTCCAAGTTACGCCCAACAACGCTCGGAACTAGCCCGTGCGGCGGGATTGGGCAAGAGACCAACACCGGAACCCCCACTAGAACCCGCGCCTCCTGTTCGCAAGAAAATAGGTCTGAAGTTCGGATAGATTCCAGTCAGCGCTTCGCTATGATCTTCTGGCGAGATCGAACCGACATCGGGATGTCTGAGTCAACATCAAGGAGCATAGCGGGCGCCCGTCGCATGATGCGCTCAAGGTGCGCTCCGACCATTGCGTCGGATCCAAGCATCTCCTGCTCGGCACCGCAATTTCGGAAAAATGGGATTAGTGACCATTCGAAGTGGTTTCCACACTGCGAGCACGGTTCCTCAATTGCCACGGACGGTTCCTCCGGGCGAGCCGTTGCATTGAGCGCCATAGGCTACCAGGATTCCCAGGTGGCGTCCGTCCACTCGACCTGTGTTTCAGCCGTCTCGCCCTTCCGAAGTTCTTTCGTCTGCCGCCGGATCATTCCGCACCGCGCGCCGATCGTCAATCGACCGGATCGAGAATGTCTGAGGTGTCGTTCTTCGGCGACCCTACCTTTGACCCGAGATTCTAAATCGTCATCAACTCGGCCGGGAACGGCTCCACGAGATCGTGCGCCTCGGTCTCAGTGCTGGCCCGACCCCGGTCTAACCTTTCGCCATCGCACGCCAAGCCGCCGGTGGTGCGCCGAACGAGCGCGAGAAGGCGCGGCTGAAGGCCGCCTCCGTTGCATATCCGGCTTCAAACGCAATGGTTGCGATCGCCTGCCCGGTCATTGCCAGTGCCACACTCGCCAAGTAAAGCCGCCAGTCGCGTAGATACCTGATAGGCGGCATGCCGAGCATCGTTTGAAACCGCTCTGCTAGCGCGCTGCGTGACATCCCGGTGGCGGTCGCCAATTCCTCCAGTGACCAGTCTCGTCTCGGGTCGTCATGAATGAGGGACAGGCACCGTGATAGCGGGCCGTCGGTTAGGGCGGCCAGCCAGCCGACCGAACGCGGTTCAGAGACAATAATCTGGTGGCGCAGAATCTCGATGAAGATGACTTCGGTAAGTCTCGGCAGCATCGAAATGCCGCCGGCACGGGGCCTGTCGACCTCATCCACCATCTGCCGAATGGTCGCGCGCAGCCAATCTGCATCATTCGCGCCGCGCGTCTTCACATGGATCAGCTTTGGCAACGCTTGCCGCAGCGGTGCAAAGCTCAGCGCCTCGCACTGCAGAAAGCCGCAGAGCAATCGCACACCATCTGCATCACTGCCATAGCGCAGCATGGGGATTTCGCGCCATGGTTTATCGGGAAGGTCGCGGGTGGGAACAACCAGCTTGCCGTTGGACCCCGCGCCCAGCTGGTGCCCGGTACCAAATGGGAATACGACCACATCGCCCGTCTCCAGCGACGCCGTCTCGCCCGCCATCTTCAGCCAGCAACTGCCGGAGACGACGACGTGAAACGGTATCGTGCCGATCGCCTTCCCCGACATTCTGGCCATGGACGGGGCCGCGTCTGTCTCCCAATCACCGGTGGGCATGAAGCAGAATTGCAGGGATCCTGAAAGACGAATCGTCGAGAGCAGCGCCGACAGCACGTCGTCCCGCACCACGCCGCGCGCACTTTGTGGACTTTCGGGCAAAGCTTTCCGCATTGCGGCCAAAGACGCGCGCTGCGCGCGTTCCTAGAGTGAATAGGTCAGACTCAATGCAGGAGAATACAATGCCGAATCCAACAGACAAGCTCGTTGTTCTGATCACCAAAGGCATCGATTCCGAGCTGTCGTCGGTCGCCTTCACGATCGCCAATGGCGGCATCACCGCCGGATTGAAAGTCTCGGTGTTTCTCACCAGCACCGCAATTGATCTGGTGCGCAAAGGCGGCCAGTGCATGACGCACGTTCCGCCGCTCGATGCGCTGGCGACGCTGATAGAGGATTTCCAGAGGCGCGGCGGCACGATCTGGGCATGTCCGCCTTGCGTGAAGGCGAGAGGCTATGAAGAGCAAGATCTCATCGACGGTGTCGTCATCGTCGGCGCGAGCGCAATGCATGCCGAGATCAAGGAAGGGGCCGCCACGCTCTCGTTCTGATAGCGCTGCGCATGGAGCCGGGCCGAATGGTGACGGCTGCGGAGGGGTACTTTCCGTTCGGCAGTTTTATTTTGCTCAGACTAGGGGGCGGCCTGTGACTTACTTTTCTGTTAGGTTTGTTGTTGCGCTTTCTTGTTCCGTTTTCGCCACAGTTCTCGTTGCTGAGGCCGCGCCCAACAGGCCGCCAAGCAAAGCTACCATGTTGTTACGCTGCGCAAATAAATGGATGGCCTGCGAGGCAGGATGCACCCAGCTCATTGACATAAATGATCAAATTGCAACGTGTCAGCAGCGATGCAACGACAGTCACTTGACTTGCCGGCGCAACGTCGAGACGGCGCGACCAGGACGTTAGTAGCCTAGCGTATTCATTCGTAACGATTAGGAGACCGGATCGGTCACATGGGTGAAGCAACCGCGGTGACGGCGCATGTTGCTCGGTGCAAAGGCTCATTGCTCACCGTGACGCGTAGCTCGGTCCAGCCCAGCCGGTACGCCACATCGAGGACCTGCAGCCACGCCGAACTGCCGAACTGCCCGACTGCGTTACCCAGTCTGCTTCGGCGCAGATGAAGACTGCGGCAAGGCAGATCGCGCAACTCCTCATCAGCCAATTCGGCAATGCTCAGTTCGTCTTCCATGCCCACCTCCTTTCGACGGAGGTTAGCCGATGTTGTCTGACGCTCTCGCGGAAATGCGCGGAATTAGGTAGCAAATGCCACAAATTCGAGCCTGTGCGCCAAGGCTACTCATCTCATTGAGCAATTTACGTATTTTACTTCGGCGGGCTGCATGCAGTCGTTCGGATATGGAGTGGCTAACCTTCATTCACGTTCGGTCCTGATCACCGAGAACCTTCACAAGGCTCAACACGCGTGTCCGAACCTTCTCGTCCCGGATCCGGGTGAAGGCGCGATGGCAAGAGATGGCGAAACGGTCACCCCGGCGCTTCCAGAACCTGATGTGTGGACCGGCATGGCGTTAGCCAATGTCATGGGGCTTTGAGGTGGAAGCGGGCGAAAACCCAACGAGGCTCGCGGCGAAGACGTTGTCCAGCCGCATTACGAAGCCGGATATACGTCAGCAGTTGTGACCATCGATCCTGATCCAGCCGGCTGTTGCAATCGGGCGGGGTCCATATACGTCCACAGATGTGAGAATGCGGCTGTTTAAGTTGGACTTCGCATATAATGATGGAAATCCGGAGGCCGGATTCTCAAATCAACTGCAATTGTGAAGATGCCTTCGATTTGCATGTATGGGGTGCGATCTCGTCGGCAACGCCGCTTAACCGCACTCTGTTAGCGCCCATCAAGTGGCCCCGCAACATTCGGAGCATCGCCGGTCCGGCCCGCTCGACGATGGCTACCCCAACCACCAGAATTGGCCGCAGGTGCGGCAGGATCGGATTCGCAGGTGTAGGCAGGTTGCTGAGTTGTGCCGAAGACATCTCGTCCTCCGTCGATTGAGGTCTGCCCGCGACCACCTATTCGTTTGCGCGCGCTCGAGCATTCCGCCCGAAACCAAGGGCAACGGGCGACAATTGCTACCGGCCGATAATAGGACGGCGCGCGCAAACGCCGTCGCCACACGTCATTCAAAGTCATTTCTTGTGAGGATGTACACCGCCTGCGCCTAGGTTGCGACAGGAAGGTCGCGCATACGCCGATAAGTCGCCTTGATCATCGGTCCGAGGCAACTCACCTGCCTTCTGGTTCGCATTCATGCGGGCGGCGACCTCAACACCAGTCGAACGGCTTGCTCTCGCCGCCTGCCAGCGGCGGGACACCGGCCTTCATCGTCACCTGGACAGTGACGTCAATATTGCCGAGGGAAACGACGCTAGTGTACATGCCGTCGTAAGCGCGTCCCGACTGGTCGTAGCCGTAGACAGTGCCGTCCTGAAACGTCAAAGTCGCGTAGCCATCGCCGACGCTCTCGAGGTGCACCAGATACACCTCTACGACTCGATTGGGTTCAATCAAGGCGTAGTCAAGGTTTTCCCATGAAGTCATACTAACAAATTCTTAGCACATCTGTATATTCTTAGCGCTCACCACTGTCTTAGTCAGAATTATTGCTTTATATTTTCCAACATTTTTTGCTTGTACAAATAATATTTCTTGACACTCCTATTAATCGAGTGCCAAAGGTGCTATGTAAGGATTGCAGTCGCCCTATGCGCCGGCCGCAGAAAGTATCTCTATGAAATTCCGTCCACTCCATGACCGTATCGTCATCCAGCGCGCGGAAGGCGATCTCAAATCCAAGGGCGGGATCATCATTCCCGACATTGCCAAGGAAAAGCCGCAGGAAGGCGAAGTGATCGCCGTTGGTTCAGGCACGCGTAATGAAGGCGGCAAGCTGATTCCGCTCGACGTTGAGGCCGGTGATACGATCCTGTTCGGCAAATGGTCCGGCACCGATGTCAAGATCGACGGCGAGGAACTCCTGATCATGAAGGAGGCCGACATCATGGGCATCGTCGAAATGACCGTCGCGGCCAAGAAAGCTGCCTGACGGCCGATTTCCGACCCGGCAATCTCAAGACCGAACTGGACGAACATCATGTCTGCCAAAGAAATCAAATTCTCCACTGATGCGCGCGATCGCATGCTGCGCGGTGTCGAGTTGCTCAACAACGCCGTCAAGGTGACGCTGGGTCCCAAGGGCCGCAATGTCGTCATCGACAGGGCCTATGGCGCGCCGCGCATCACTAAGGACGGCGTCGCCGTTGCCAAGGAGATCGAGCTGGCCGACAAGTTCGAGAACATGGGCGCGCAGATGGTGCGCGAGGTGGCCTCTAGGACCAACGACCTCGCCGGTGACGGCACCACGACGGCGACTGTGCTCGCTGCCTCCATCCTGCGCGAAGGCGCCAAGCTCGTCGCCGCCGGCATGAACCCCATGGATCTCAAGCGTGGCATCGACCTTGGTGTCGCTGCTGTCGTCAAGGAAATCCAGGCGCGCGCCAAGAAGGTCGAGTCCTCGGGCGAGATTGCGCAAGTCGGCACCATCGCCGCCAATGGCGACGCGACAGTCGGCGAGATGATCGCCAAGGCGATGGACAAGGTCGGCAATGAAGGCGCCATCACCGTCGAGGAAGCCAAGACTGCCGAGACCGAACTCGACGTTGTCGAGGGCATGCAATTCGACCGCGGCTATCTCTCGCCCTATTTCGTCACCAATGCCGAGAAGATGCGCGTGGAGCTGGAGGACCCCTACATCCTCATCCACGAAAAGAAGCTTGGCAATTTGCAAGCGATGCTGCCGATACTCGAGGCGGTCGTGCAGAGCGGCAAACCGTTGCTGATCCTCTCCGAGGATGTCGAGGGCGAGGTTCTGGCGACGCTGGTCGTAAACAAGTTGCGCGGTGGCCTGAAGGTCGCTGCGGTGAAGGCGCCGGGCTTCGGCGACCGCCGCAGGGCCATACTGGAAGACATTGCCGTCCTCACGGCCGGCCAGATGATCTCCGAGGATCTCGGCATCAAGCTCGAGAACGTCACGCTCGGCATGCTCGGCCGCGCCAAGCGCGTGCTGATCGAGAAAAACACCACCACGATCATCGACGGCTCCGGCGATAAAGCGACCATCCAGGCGCGCATCCAGCAGATCAAGGCACAGATCGAGGAGACGACCTCCGACTATGACAAGGAAAAACTGCAGGAACGCCTGGCGAAACTCGCCGGCGGCGTCGCGGTAATCCGCGTCGGCGGCGCGACCGAAATCGAGGTCAAGGAAAAGAAGGACCGCATCGACGATGCGCTGAACGCCACGCGCGCCGCGACTGAGGAAGGCATTGTTCCTGGCGGTGGTGTTGCCCTGTTGCGCGCCAGGTCGGTCCTAATCGGACTGACGGGAGCGAATGCGGACGTCACGGCGGGCATCTCGATCGTGCTCAGGGCGCTTGAAACCCCGATCCGCCAGATCGCCGAGAACGCCGGTATCGAAGGCTCGATCGTCGTTGGAAAACTCATCGACAGCAGGAATTACAACCAGGGCTTTGACGCGCAGACGGAAACCTATGTCGATATGATCAAAGCCGGCATCGTCGACCCGGCGAAGGTCGTGCGGACCGCTTTGCAGGACGCCGGCTCAATCGCGGCACTTCTGATCACTGCCGAAGCGATGATTGCCGACATTCCCTCAAGAGAATCTGCCCGGTCGGCCGGTAACGGCGACATGGGCGGGATGGGATACTGAGAACAGTGCCTGAACCGTTCGGTCAGCACGGCCGGGCGGCGGAGCCCAAACAGCAGGGAGAATTCCAGAGGCCTTGCAGAGCAGCAGCAAGACATCGATCGCCCAGCGTTTGAGAGCTGCCAGCCATCCAAGACGTTCCTCGTATGGGCTTGTGTCGTCACGGCGGTCGCCACGATGATCATCGGATTCAGCTGGGCGGCTGGGTGACGGGCGGTACGTCACGCACAGCGGCGGCCACCGCCGGCGACGTTGCGCGCGGAGAACTGGCGTGTCCCGCCATATGCGTCGAGCGTTTCAACGCTGCGCAACCGTTCTCGCCACCTGAGAGCCTGTTTTCAAGAGCGCTCCTATATGTTTGTGCGGGACGCTTCCTCAACCCGTCAGAGCAGGAGAATGACGAATGATCCGTTTCGTGAAAAAGGCCGACCCGCAGCCATTGCCGAAAGAAGCCGAGGACAACCGCTTCAAGCAAATCCACTAAGGGAGGATGGTGGTAGTCGTCCAGGCTGGACCGCTACGCTCTTCCTGCTTGAGGGTCGATGAGGCGAAGTTGTAACGCAACCCGGTCACCAGCGTGTGGCTCTTTTCTGGTTCAAAATCGATCCCACTGATTTCCAGGCTTGCACGGTCAAAGCGGTACCCTGCGAACACAGTGAAAGGCATAGCGTCTGGACGGTAATTCCCGATTATTGAGGCTGTCGTGAGATCGAGATTCGCATCAGCGACGTCAAAATCGAAGTTGTGGAGCCCAACTTCGCCGTCGATCCGCATGTTGTCGGTGAGGTAGAGCCGGCTGCCGATCTTTCCGAAATAGTGGTCGGCATCGACGCCGATCCATTCAGATTTACCATAACCCAGCTGGGTATATGCGGTGCCTAGAACATCGAAATAGGCGGCTTCGATACCGCCGGAATTGTCGGTGACATCGCCGCTGCCAACGGACAGCCCGGAAGACGCAAAACCTGTTCCGAGCCTCGAGCTTTGAAAGAATGCACCCAGTGCATAGTCCTGGGTCGGGCGATAGTAGACGTGCGCTGCGCCATAGGTGTTGTCATAATCGGCGTCGTCGACGTCTGTCTGGCCATATCCACCGTCGGCCTGGAGATTGAGGCCGGTGCCGGTGTCGAAGTTGACTGCGCCGCGTAGAGCCCAGCCCTTGCTATCCAAATCAGACTCTGACGTTTTTCCTGCATGAAGCTCGCCCTCGACGTAGCCGACCACGGGACTTGCTACAGCAGGTGAGGCTTCTTCATACGACGCGCCACTGTCGGTAAATCCACCAACTAGCGGCCCATCCATATCGGCAGCTTCAGCACTCATTGCTGAGATCAAGATCGCAGTCGTTGCGAACAGGGTTTGTTTCATGATGATATTCCAAATGAGGGGGAATATCGGCAACCTATCCACTATTGGTTAACCATAACTTTAAGTCTGCCACCGGACTGCGAATTGCAACCAAGGATAAGCGACCTCTAAATAATTGGGAGGTCGGAGAGCTTTAGGGGCACGCAACTATCACTTTGAGATATTTGAATTTTCCTGCCCGGGCATGAACAGGTCTCAGGGATGCTTGTCTAAGCCTTATTACCAATGAGAGCCGCGCACCATTCAGTTTCAAATTCCTTCGTCTCTTGCGCCGGCGAATAAGTAAGACAGTTCAGCTCCAGCATTTAAAGGGTGCACAAAGAAGAAGCGCGAGAATGCGACGCTGCCCGCGACCGGATGCCTTGCCATATCGTCGGAATTTCGGTTTCATCGGCTCGGCAACACAGGGCAAAAAATCAATGACTTACCTGGAAGAAGATGTGGAACGGGCCATTCAGCTTTTTATGGCTGAGCACGCGATAAGCCGCGATGACGCGCTTCGCCGTATTGTCCGAGACTGGCTGATAGGCCACGGCTATCTTGACGCGATGGAGCCCGAACCTGATGAAAGTCCGACAGCGGCTGAGGGCAGCGACGAAATGCTGGGCGGGGCCTAAGCCTTCGACCAGTGGCAAAGGCGGGGACCTTTCACCTGTCGGTGTGCACATGTGAAGCTCCGAAGCTGGCGCGATCGAAAGTGCCAAGATGGCCCGAGAGCCGAGCGATCGCGGGGCCAACGGCCTTGCGCAGGCGGCCTTCGAGCGAGTGAATGAGCGCAACAAGGACCATGATTCCCATGATCGCGGCGATCAGTGCAACGTGCGATGAGATCCCTGTCTTGACCAGGAGATAGAGAAAATACGAGCCGACAAGCTGGTGGAGAGATAAGCGGGTATGTTGCTTTTCCAATCTCGCGCCACAATTTCAGGGCGGTCTCGTTAAGAAGCGGAGCGCGATCCCGTTTGCTGCCACCGTCAAGAAGAACAGCAAGAGAAATGCGGTCCAGATCAGCAAGAGCGGCCAGAAGGTCGCTGCCTCGGCTTCGACCAGAAGCTGCATGTAGCACCCGCCGCCGGCTACGCACAGTAACGCGAGCAGATGCGGCCTAAAAGGCGGCCCTAGCCACATTTTGATGGCGCTTCGACCAGCGCTCGAGGCTGCGGGTGTCATTTTTATTCATGAGAACGGCGAAGGCGCCGGCGTCCGACGCAAGATGGGGCTAACCGCATTGCGAGCCGCCTGGTCGATGAGTTGATCGGAATCGCGCGGACTTGCTGCCGACGGCAGTATCAACCAGGCCGAGGTCGAATTCCTTCATAAATGGCTTGTGGCCAACATCGACATCAGCGACCAGCCACCCCTGCACGCGCTCTATCGACGCGTGAATGAGATTCTCGCCCGATGGGATCGTAGTCGAAGAAGAAAAAGTCGAACTTCTCGACACGCTGAATCAATTTTCAGCCGTGACTTCGAGATAGGCGAAACGCTTAAATCGACCACTCTGCCGCTCTGTCAGCCGGCGCCCTCGTTAAGGTTTGCTGGCATGCAGTATTGCTTCACCGGCACATTCAATTACGGCCAACGCAAGCTCTGTGAGCAAGCCGTTATCGCCCGAGGGGCGACCGTGGGTGGCCTAAATCGGAAAACTGACGTCCTGGTAATTGGCGTCTACGCGACAGATTCATGGAAACACTCGTCCTTCGGCCAATAAGATCATGAATGCATGGGAACTTAGGGCTAAGGGCGGCCTGTCGATCTCGATCGTTTCCGATCTGGGAAAAGCACCTCTGAGGGTACCGGCAGGCGCGAAAAGGCCGCCTGCATTTGGGAATAGCCCGCGAAACCCCTTGACCTCAGCTGCCGAGATAGCCAGCATAATGAAATCGAGTCCGCACCAATTTTCTTGTGGTGAAAGGACCCTCGATGCCAAAAGCTAACATTCAAGATTGGCAAGCGATTTGAAGCTGTCTGCCTACGGAAGGCTGCCTGTTATTCTTGCTTTCGTTCTCGGCTTAACCGTCGTGACCATCTGGGGCACTATTTCTGCGGCCCTGCTTGCGATCTGATAGGCTTCAGGTCGGCGTAATGATTCCCCCCGTTAGCCGCGCGGCATGGTATAAAGGTCGATGTCCGAAAACGAACCGCAGTTTGAATATTCAGAATTCTCCGGCGAATTCGTCGACGATGATGTGACCGTTATTTTGCGCATTTACCGTCCTGCCGGCACCAACCTCGACTGGACACTTGAAGTATTCGACGAGGAAGGAAACACGACGGTTTGGAATGACACCTTCGATACTGATCGAGAGGCGTTCGAAGAATTTTTAGCCACCGTACAGCGGGATGGCATTCGCACCTTTGTGGAAGGGCCCTTACAAAGGTTGCATTGACGCTTGACGAGGGGATGCAGTCGCGGGAACCTGACAGGTACGTTTCCGTTCTCCTCTCTGAAGGAGAACCGCTATGGCAACGAAAGACACCAATGCTAAGCCGGAGCAGGCCAAGCCAGCCGACGTCCACCAGCCCGCTGATCGAAAGAAGCATCCGGATAAAGAGTCAATCGCTCCTCCGGTCGTTCAACCTTCTGGCGCAAAAGACAGCAGCGACAAACCGACGGTCAATCCTGTCACCGGTGGGGCGATGTAGAGACCGCTGCCATCCTGCGCCACTAAAGTTGACGGCAGGGCGTGACCGACGAGCCTCAACACCGATTTCATCGCGGAGCGCATTAGAGCTGCGAATGAAGAAGACAGGCCCGTTCGTAGTAGAGCGGCTTCGATCGTTCCGTCGCTACAATCCGTGCCGTTGTCGACGCTGACGTCATCAGGACATTGAAGATTGTGCTGCATGGGAAGGGGTGAGTCCGGGGCCGAGGCCCAGCTGATGACTGCGCCATGCAACACACCTACTGCGAACTACTGTCGTGATTAACGAACGTTCGCCTTGCGCTCATTGGATGTTTAGAGAACGCTAAATTCACAAAAGCCAACGCGAACAGTTGCCTTTGCACTCATCCCCCTCGCCCCGTCTGGCCAGTTTTTTCGCAGAGGCGTACCGGAATCGCGGAATCAGACCTTCCGAGTAGCCCAACTAAAAGTTACCGTCTCCGCGTAGCTTCATCTCTGGGCTACACCCCCGCATCCTCGTGAAGGCAACGGGATGCGGGGGAATGCTCCGCCATCGCGCGGGGCTTCTCTATTGGGGGAGTGTGTGTCAAGCAGCTATTCGTAAGATGTCGGCTATGCGGACAAAGCTGACGCTCAATAGCAGCAGGAACGCATCCTTTGAGCTGTATTTGAACCGACCGCAGGATTATCTCGAGCACTGGGGTGTCGGAATCTCGTTTAGCCAGTCGTCTTCAAGACGGACAAGCTATGGAGAACAACGATGACTATTACAATTACCGCCTTTGAACGGTCGCCCGATGGCGGCAAGGGTCTGGCGCGTGACATGCGCGTTCGCTGGGCGCTTGAAGAAGTGGGCCAGCCTTACGACGTTCGTCTTCTTTCGTTCAAAGCGATGAAGGAACCCGCGCATCTCGCGCTTCATCCTTTCGGGCAGATTCCGACCTATGAAGAAGGCGAACTCGCCCTGTTCGAGTCGGGGGCGATCGTGCTCCATATCGCGCAGCGCCATGGTGGCCTGCTGCCGGACGAGGCGAATGGCCGGGCGCGCGCCATCGCGTGGATGTTTGCCGCGCTCAACACGGTGGAGCCGCCGATCTTCGACCGCGCTCTCGCCAAGATCCTCGAGCGCGACGAGCCTTGGTACGAGCAGCGCCTGCCCGTCCTTGAGGATCGCATTCGTAAACGGCTGGGCGAACTTTCCGGTCGCCTTGGCGATGCCGACTGGCTCGAGGGCGAGTTCAGCGCCGGCGACCTTCTGATGGTGTCGGTGCTGCTCAGGTTGAAAGGATCGGCTCTACTGGACGAATATCCGAACCTCTCCGCCTATGTCGCTCGCGGCGAAGCGCGGCCCGCATACAAGCGTGCTTTCGACGCTCAGTTGGCGGTTTTCGCCGCCGCATCGACCGGCTGACAAAGGTCAGCTCTGGGCTCAAAGCGACCGGTAGGTATCGCTGCGCGCGTATTGAATCTTCTGCCAGTCGGGGCGACGGCCGGAGTGGTAGCGTTTGCCGCGGTGCTTGGCGACGATCCCTTCGAGGCCATGCGCATTGGCGACGCGCAGAAACTCCTCCCGTCCGCCTTGACCTTTTCCGGTAACCGGATCGCGCCTTCACGGTCGGCGCGCGATGCAGTTTACTGTATGTTTCTTCGTGTTTGATGCAGTTTCACATATCAATCAGTTCATTCGTTTTAAACTCCACAAGGCGGGGGCAGGGCCAGGCGTCGCCTGCATGACATCAGTCAAGATGGGACCTGACGCGCAGCCTATCGATCGTGTCGTCGGCTTCGCCAAATCAGCATCCGGCGAATGGATCGCCACCATCAAATAAAAAAGTCGGGGCGGCGGCATCTCTGCCGCCCCCGGGCCACATTAGTTCGGGCAATTCGGATCGTCGGGTTGGCAGACACGTCGCTGCGGCCTGCGGCGGTCCTTGTCACCACCGCTGCGGTTACGATTGTCGTCGCCGCGGCGGATGACGCGATTGCCATCGTCGCCCCCACGTTCGATGTTCCGGCGGTTGCGATCGCCGCCGCGGGGCAGATCACGGTTAAAGTCCGGCTGCCTGTCGACGTTAGGCCTGCGGTTGGGCGCGCGGTCGAAATCCGGAAGGCGCTCCGGACGATCCTCCAAGTCCCGACGTCTTTCAGCGGGACGGCTAAAATCGGGCCTCCGCTCCAATCTCCGCTCGAATTCCGGGGGTTGAGCTGGCCTCGGCTCGAACTCAGGCCTGCGGCTGGGTGCCCGATAGGGTTCCGCACGGCGATCCGGGCCGCGATAGAAGTCCGGTCCGCGGCGCCAGCGATCGCGGTCGCGATAAAAGTCATAGTCGCGGTAGTGTCGATCCCAATAGCTGGTGAAGCTGAAGACAACGACGGGAATACCGAGCCGTCGATAATATTGCGGACCGACGTAAACGCGGCGCTGTTGATAAAGCGCCTGGATATATCGGCCGTGCACCCAGCCTCGGCCGTCGTAGAACTCCACGTCGCACCATGGCACGTCGGCAAGACAGCCGTAGATTTCGATGGATTCGCCAGCCGGAATTACGGTGATCGCCGGATATGCTGTGCTTGGGCCGGCGCGCATATTGACGTTCGCAGTCGCGAAGCCTTCTGCCGCCTTAGCGATCGCCGGAGCCAGCAAGAGCATACCGGTTGCGGCAATTTTCAAAAGGGTGCGTTTCACGTTTTCAACTCCCAGGGGGCAAGCGTCATGCCACATCCGGTAATTGATTTTACTCCGGCTTTTTCCGGTTCCCGGGCATAGTTGGAGCGCCTGCCAGCTTTCGTTAGGCGGCCACCATCGTCTTGACTTTCAATGGTTTATAGCGCGTTTTTCATGAACGCAGCTTGAACGGAAGAATGAAAGTGCCGGACCGGCTTATCTCGCTGGCTTGGGGGCGGCTTTTCTTCATTTGCTCCTGCCTATGCGATCGGCTCGGTCGTGTGAATGACAGCCTCCATTTCTTCCGCCTTTAACGAACCCCGCGTCGCGAAGAGATGCGCAGCCAGGTAGGTCAACTTCTGCATTACTTCCCGATCGTCACCGGGCACGAACCGCACGATGCTAAGCTAAGCCTAGCCTCTTCCTCTGCTCTCGCCACCTCGAGCAGAGCGTTTGCATAGCCCACGCTGCTCACGTCGCCGGCCGCGCGACGCCCATCCCATTCACGCACTACATTCGCGGTCGTCAGTTGCGCCGCTATGTGCCGCTCCATCATCGCCTCCAAGGAGCCGGCAAGAGAGGGGGACAAGCGGAAAACCGGAAGGGGATCGCCCACCCGTAGGACCGCCCGGACAGAGCGGAGCGAATCCGGCCGGTGCTGCAGGTCGCAGACCGGAGCCGGTTTTCTACTTCTGGGGGAGAGAGGGCAGAGCTCCATAGGCGCTAACTTAAGACTGAACTCCCTCTGAGTCGGGCGGAAGCGGTTTTGCGTTTTCGCGGCGGATCGCAGATGTG
>MBFK01000166.1 GCA_001704765.1 Sinorhizobium shofinae | reverse complement strand
TGGCGCGCTGATCATCCCGGCCTATGCCGGAGAGCACGGCGACCAATGCCGTCTGCTACACCACCTCACGGGACACGATCCCTGATCACCCGTACCGGCGCTGTAGTCGGCTCCGAGTGCATCGGTGCAGGCGTTCAGGCAGGCGGAATATTGTCACGGCCGCCCGTCCGCCGTCGATTACGATGCTGCATCTTCAGGCGGCACAAATCTTGCGCCGACGAACCGCGAACTCGTCGACGCCGTTGATGAGCGGGTAGGGGTGATCGCGGAAGAGACCGGGCGGCCAGACGTTTGCGGAACGCACAAGCGACTCGCCCGTGACCCGCAGGCCGGTGGTGTGGGAGGGAGCGGCGCCGTGGGGCGTCTTTGCAAACCAGTGTCAATGCCAGAGTCGCGACCCGCCTTAATTATCAGCCACATTGCTGACAAACCATTCATAGGATTTGGCCAGTCCCAACTCGAGCGAGGTCTTCGGGCGCCAACCCATCGACACGAGTCTTTCGCTAGATAAAAGCTTTCGTGGCGTTCCGTCCGGCTTGGATGTGTCGAAGACTATATTGCCTTTAAAACCAACAACACGGCAGACGATGTGGGCTAGTTCAATGATAGTTATTTCCCCCCCGGAGCCTATGTTAATGTGTTCCGTTTCGGAATAATGCTTAAGTAGGAAGACCAGGGCGTCGGCACAGTCTTCACTGTACAAAAAGTCTCGAGTAGGTGTGCCGCTTCCCCATATAGACAAGCACCCAAGGTCTCTAATCTTTGCCTCATGTGCTTTGCGTATTAAGGCAGGGACGACGTGGCTGGAGGTAAGATCGAACTTATCGCGTGGGCCATAGAGATTTGTCGGCATGACTGATATGAAGTTTGCGCCGTATTGCTTACGATACGCTTGACACAACTTAATGCCGGCGATTTTGGCGATCGCATACCACTCGTTGGTCGGCTCAAGTGGTCCGGTCAATAGAGCCTCTTCCCTTATGGGCTGCGCCGCATACTTCGGATATATGCAACTCGATCCAAGGAAAAGAAGCTTTTCAACGCCACTGCGGAAGGAGGCCTCAATGACATTAGCCTCCATGATAAGGTTTTGATAGATGAAGTCAGCGGGCATAGTATCATTTGCCAGGATCCCACCCACCTTCGCTGCCGCCATTATGACCGCATGCGGCTTTTCCTTTGATAGAAATTTCTCAACTTCCTCTTGCCGCGTCAGATCCAGCTTTTGCCTATCT
The DNA here is from genome assembly GCA_001704765.1 of Sinorhizobium shofinae. Classification (GTDB taxonomy): domain Bacteria; phylum Pseudomonadota; class Alphaproteobacteria; order Rhizobiales; family Rhizobiaceae; genus Sinorhizobium; species Sinorhizobium shofinae. Next base: position 12,912 of record MBFK01000166.1, on the reverse strand, counting down.
GCAACGATGACTTCGCAATCCTCGGAGGCAAGCGATCGAATTATGGCGCTGCCGACCATACCTTTGTGTCCTGCGACCCAAATACGCTTTCCGTCTAGCAAATACATCGGCATCTCGCCTCTTACTGTCGGGTGCCCCTCAAATAAGAGAGATCTTCCCTTACCATTTCGCAAGCAAGATCTCTCACACTTGTCTCGTGCCTCCAGCCCAAAACCTGGCGGGCCTTGGTGGCATCGCCTAAAAGTAAATCTACTTCGGTGGGCCTGAAATAGCGCGGATCCACCGCAACGACGCATTTGCCTGTCGCGGCGTCTATGCCCCTTTCTTCAATGCCTTCTCCCACCCATTCAATCGTCATTCCGGTTTCCTCGAAGGCCCATTCGACGAACGTGCGAACCGATGTTGTCACCCCGGTAGCCAGGACATAGTCGCCTGGTCTATCCTGCTGACACATCATCCACATGCCCCGCACATACTCACGGGCATGTCCCCAGTCACGTTGAGCATCTAGATTTCCAAGATAAAGGACCTCTTGTTTACCTAGACTGATTGCCGCCGCAGCCCGGGTGATCTTCCGAGTCACGAACGTCTCCCCACGAAGCGGACTTTCGTGGTTGAAAAGAATACCGTTGGAGGCATGCATGCCGTAAGCCTCTCTATAATTTACGACAATCCAGTACGCGTACAGCTTTGCGGCCGCGTAGGGTGAACGCGGGTAGAATGGCGTCTTTTCGTTTTGGGGGATCTCTTGAGCCAGCCCATATAGCTCTGAAGTCGATGCCTGATAAAAGCGAGTCCGATGGATCAGCCCAAGAATCCGAATAGCTTCCAGCATGCGCAATGTACCAATTGCATCGGCGTTTGCAGTGTACTCGGGGGTTTCGAAGCTTACCTGAACATGGCTTTGCGCTGCAAGGTTGTAGATCTCATGCGGCTGGGTTTGCTGAACAATGCGCAGCAAATTGGTCGAATCCGTCATATCCCCATAGTGGAGAAAAAATCTCGCTTCAGGATCGTGACGTTCTTGATAAATGTGCTCTATCCGTTGAGTGTTGAATGATGACGAACGACGCTTTATGCCGTGAACAATATAGCCTTCGTCCAACAGCAGTTCAGCAAGATAAGCCCCATCCTGACCCGTTACACCAGATATTAAAGCTACTTTCCGGTCTGTCACTTTGTCGAATCTCCAGTGATATTCCTGCGGGAGAGGGCGTGCGCTAGGGCGGCTGGTGTGAAGGAAATCGTCGTGCTTCGGCGACAGAGCGGGCCCATGGAGGCATTGCGGTTTTCAAAGCAGTATTGCCGGAGACGTGCGGGCCGGGACAACTGGGCATGAGGCGCTCGTGTCCCTTGGAGCGCGCCCAAGTTTCTCCATGACTGCTCTTCTCCACGCCTAGAATTGAGGTGACGATTTTCATTCAAGAGGCGGTATTTGTTGAAGATCTTTCGATCACGACCAGGCGACTAGGATCGTTCAGATCAAACTCAATAACCCTTGGGACAGAAAGGCGTGCGTAACGTGTAAAGGCGCTTGTCGGAGGAAACCGAATGACGGTGTCGCAAAGCCCAAGAAGATACATCTCGACGAGGGCGGAAATTCCGCCCTCAACCCCGAGATCTGCGCTGTGTAATGGGCCAGACTGATCCGCTCGGAAACTTTTCGGGATCGTGAGAAGATCGGGGAACCTACTCGACACCTGGTCCAATACCCGCGCGCTATCGGTGCACAAAATCACCCGCACAGGCTTCGGGTGGGGCAACGCTTTGGCAGCATTAATGGCAGTGCACACTTGATGCACGGCAAGGTCCGGATCGGCCCAGTAGGGTGCATGGTCCATAACGTCTTCGCCGTTACCATGCCGAACATGAACCCCGATCGCACTGTACCCATAGAAGTGCTCCTGATAGATAGCGTCTATGCGAGCCTGAATTTCAGCCCGAGGCTTGACACTGCAGAAAATCTGCCGCTCTGCCTCCTCGTCGCAGCGCCACATCAAACACGCATCACACACTACCGTGTTGGCCTCGACATCATCTTGGGCCTGGAAAAGTTCATCGAGTTCGTCTCGCTCTCGAAAAACCTGAGCATCTGGGCGGTAAACACATTCAATCGCAGGTTTATTCCACCAATTTGGGAAGAATGGTCCTGGGAAGGAAAACTCGTTGATCTGGTTATCGCAAATAAAAGGGACACCTGCGATATCCTTGATTGGTTCAAAAAACACCGGAAAGGCGTTTGTGAAGGGCTGATCAAGGTAGCAGGACCCGCGCCAGTCAACGGCTAACGTTCGCGCCGTCCGTTGGGCGTAGCGCCAAGCGGCCGCCAGCGACCACAGACAGTCACCGAAACCAGTACGTCTCCGAGAGAGGACATATCGATTGTACAATGCTGCCCGTCCTTAGTGCCGCCGCTCTGACTTAGTGTCTTCTACGGATTTCCGATCAATTCAGAGCTTCCTAATGGAGTTCGGCAACATCAGTAAAATTCATATTTTGAATGGCAACCATCCACATATTGGATATAAAGGGGACGTGTCTTTCAGGGCTTATCTTCACGTTAGGTGGCGAACCATCGGTTCACACCAGGAAGAGAAGAGCTGATGCCAATTCCTGGACTGCCGACACAGCATAGAACAGCTCGCTCATCGGCGACGCTAGCGGTAACAGATCTGCATATCAGCAAAGCCTAACTTACACCCATTCAACTGTTAAGGACCGCCAGTCCCTGAGCCAGCAAGTGTTCGGCAGCATCTGGGTCGTCTGCCTCGACGTAGCAACGCAGTTCAGGCGCGTTTCCTGAAGGGCGGATGTGCAGGATACGGCCGCCTTCAAATGTCAGGCGCAGGCCATCCACGTCGTCCGTGCCCGTCACGCGACCGATCCGGCTGAATAAATGGGAAACATTAGCTTTTGACGCTTTCAAGAATGCCACTAGGGCGTCGCTCCTATCGAATGGATAGTTCTCGATCCGGCCGGACAAAGCGACTGGCAAACGATGCATCGCGACGATCCCCGAGAGGGGAGTTTTGGCCTCTACTGCCATGTGGAGCGCTGCAATGATGGGAAGGACGCAGTCCCGGGTCGGCAAGGCGGGAAGCGACGCGCCTCCGAACGAGAAGTTCGAACCTAGCATGACGCCACCGTTGGCCTCGAAGCCCATCACCCGCTGCTTGCCACGCGCAACCGCCTCAGTCATGGCTGCAATGACGTAAGGTGAGCCAACGCGGGTACGCACCACCTCGACGCCACTCGCCGCCTCGATCCCGGAGTTGCTGGTTATTGGCGTAGCAATAAGCTTGGCCTCCAGCAGCCTTGCGCAAATTAGACCGAGCAGATCACCGCGCAATGGAGTTCCCGTTTCATCCGTTAGCAGGGGCCGATCGGCATCTGCGTCGGACGATACAATGGCGTCAAAGGCGAACTCCTTCGCCCAGGCAGCGAGCATCTTACATGTCGCCGCCGAAATAGCTTCCGTGTCAACAGGGATGAAGACCTCAGATCGGCCTACCGGTACGACATTTGCGCCATGACCTTCCAAGATGGTGGTCAAAATATCGCGGGCAACGCTGCTGTGCTGATATAAGCCGATCTTTAGCCCCTGAAGGCCCGATTTGGGAAGCAGCGTTTCGTAACGTTGGATATAGAAGTCAGTTGCTTCGCTGGAGTGGTCGGCGCCGCGGCCACACTCAACCCTGGTTGCATCTGCATCGGCTGAAAGCTGCTCCGCCAACGCCGTAATCGCCTGCTCGTCGGCCTTGTTGATCTCACCGTCAGGCAGATAGAACTTAATGCCGTTTCGGTCGGCCGGAATATGCGAGCCTGTGATCATGAGTGATGCTGCACCGAGTTTTCGGCCGTACAATGCAAGCGCTGGTGTCGGCAGCCCTCCGCAGTCGACCGGCACCATTCCCGCCCGGGCGAGCGCTGCCATGCAGATAGCGGCGATTTCCGAACTTGAATCGCGGAAGTCGCGACCGACCAATACGGTCGCCCCTCGCGCGACCCGTCCTCTGTCGAAGAGCATCCTCGAAAAGGCTGTAGCATAGAGCGCCGACACACTACCCACGAGTTCTGTTGCCAACCCGCGGAGACCACTTGTGCCGAATTTGGGACCCATTAACTAGCCTTTTTTTGCCGGGCAGCGTTCAGCAGGTAGTCGACGCCACCGGGGCAAGCCGAATGAATTCGCATCCACTAATGAGATTGCTTCGCTCTCGCCACACTGTTATGAAGCTTCCATCAAACGCAATCAAAAATGACACCATGCTTCCAAAGATTATCCCAGCTATCATGGCAGGGGGTAGGGGCACAAGGCTCTGGCCTCTGTCACGCGCAACTGCCGCAAAACAGTTTCTAAAGCTAATCGGCGAGGAAACGCTCTTTCAAGACACGCTTAAGCGCGTTTCCGATGCCAAAGTTTATGGAGCACCACTCGTCATCACCAATGAGGAATTTCGCTTCCTGGTTGCCGAACAGGCGCGCGAGCTTGGGGTCACGCTTTCCAGCATAGTACTTGAGCCGGTGCCGCGCAACACGGCAGCCGCAGTAGCCGTCGCCGCCCGGATCGTGGCTGATCGGTTTGGTGAGGACGCGCTATTGCTTGTGCTGCCGTCGGACCACGCGATTACGGTAGACGATACTTACAAGAAATGCGTGCGCTCCGCCTGCATCGCCGCAGCGGAGGGCAAGCTCGTGACGTTCGGTATTCAACCCACTTGGCCAGCAACGGGATACGGATACATCGAACGTGGCACTTACCTTGGCAAGGACGTCCATGCGGTTCAATGTTTTGTCGAGAAACCAAGTCTCGAAAAGGCGGCGGCTCTTTTGGAGACCGGCAATTACTATTGGAACTCTGGGATGTTCCTTTTCCAGGCGGCCAGCATTATCGCCGAACTTGAGGAGCATGCACCCGACGTGTTGTCGGCGGTGCACGCCGCGGTCAGGGGCTCAACGGTCGACGCCGATTTTATACGACTTGCCCCGGAGAGTTTCAGCCAAGCGCCATCCATCTCGATCGACTATGCACTGATGGAGAAAACCGCAAACGCCGCCGTGGTCTGCTCGGATTTTGCTTGGTCGGATCTCGGTAGTTGGGATGCTGTGTGGAAGAATGAGGAGCAGAATGCTGATGGTAACGTGCTCAAGGGCAATGTTACGGCCTGCAACACGAAGAATTCGCTTGTGTTGTCGCATACCGCGCATCTCGCTGTACAGGGGATGGATGGAGTTGCAGTCATCGCTAGCGAGGACGCAGTCTTCGTCGGGCGACTGGAGGAGGCCCATGAGATCGGAAACTTGGTGAAGCGCCTCGCCGCGGACGAAAATACGGCACGTCTTACGGAATTGCACCCAACTTTGATACGGCCATGGGGCGGCTACACCACTATGCTTAACGGCGATCGCTTCCAAGTAAGGCGGTTGTTCGTACGCCCTGGGAAGATGCTTTCTCTCCACAAGCATTTTCATCGATCAGAGCACTGGATCTGCGTGAAGGGCACCGCAGAAGTGGCAATCGAGGATCGAGTAACGATCCTGCACGAGAACCAGTCAATCTACATCCCCGAGGGGGCGATACATCGCTTGGGGAACCCTGGCAAGATCATGCTGGAGTTGGTCGAGATTCAAACTGGTGCCTACCTGGGCGAGGACGATATCATCCGCGTCGCAGACGAATCGAGAAATGAAATGCCAGATTCGAGGCGTACGGGCCTATAGGGATAGCGTGTCCTTTGCGCAGTCCGGCACCTTCGCACGCATTACGGTATCTGGAGAGAGGACGTGGTGGCACCATCGGCAAGCGTTGCACCGGCGGCCGCGGACGAGTCTGACGACATGCGATGGATACCGCCCTCTGCGTCGACCCAATCGTAGATGCGTGTTCTCCTCCGTGGGCCCGGCACGATCGTTCTCCTGCGCAACGCATACCTCGCGACGAGGTAGGCCGAAAAATCCGCCTTTCTTCGCGCGCGCATTTCGAGACGACCTTTCTCGACGGGCAGCTCGCCCGGCGTCTGCGACCCGTCCGGCTTCTTTTTCTTTGAGCGGTTTCTCGCAGCCCCAGCCGCTTGCACGCGGCTCCATTCCGGCTTTTTTACCGACAGATCAGCTTTGCGCTTGAAGCGCTGCTTGCCGTCCCGTCTGGCGGCGGGCCCGCGAGGAACGGCGAAAAGGCGGCGCCGAAGCCCCTGCATTGTTAGTGGCAAGGCTGTTGCGGTGGGCGTTGACGGTTTCGCTCCGGCTCGACCCTACGGTCGAAAAGACGAAATGGCAGGAGCGGTCGGCCGTCTTGCCACAAAGCCTGATCTTCAGGAGGCGCATGTAAGAGGGCGGGCGACGGCATGAGCCGTGAATGCACTTGACTTCAGATTAATTAAGCGCTTTCTAACGATTTGCATAATTGATCGTTCGGATGACAACCATCCGCACTGTGGATTCGCCAGAACATGCGTTTTAAGGGCCTTGATCTCAATCTCCTCGTTGCGCTCGACGCACTGATGACCGAACGCAAACTCACGGCCGCTGCACGCAGCATCAACCTGAGCCAGCCGGCGATGAGCGCAGCCATCACCCGGCTTCGGACCTATTTCCGCGACGAGCTATTTACCATGAATGGTCGCGAACTTGTACCAACTCCGCGAGCAGAAGCGCTCGCACCCGCAGTCCGCGAAGCCCTGCTGCACATCCATCTCTCCATCATTTCATGGGATCCGTTCAACCCAGCGCAGTCAGATCGCAGTTTCAGGATCATTCTTTCCGACTTCATGACGCTAATGTTTTTCGAAAGGGTTGTGGTGAGAGTGGCGCGGGAAGCGCCCGCCGTCAGTTTCGAGTTGCTGCCGTTTTCCGATGAGCCAGATGAGCTTCTCCGGCGTGGTGATGTCGATTTCCTGATCCTACCAGAAATGTTCATGTCGCACACGCATCCCAGAGCGAAGCTGTTCGATGAGAGATTCGTGTGCGTGAGTTGCCCAACGAACCAGAAGCTACCGCCGCAGCTCTCCATCGACAACTATGTATCAATGGGGCATGTTGCGGCCCAATTCGGGAAGCAGCGGCCTTCCGTGGAGGAATGGCTATTGCGCGAGCACGGACTGCGAAGACGGGTCGAAGTCGCCGTGCCGGGTTTTACCATGATCCCGCCTTTTTTGTCGGGCACTGACCGCATAGCGACCCTCCCGTTACGACTGGCGATGCACTTCGCAAAAGCCATTCCCCTGCGGATCACCGAACTTCCGCAACCCATTTTTCCCGCGTTCACCGAGGCTGTCCAGTGGCCCGCGCCTCACAGCAGTGATCCGGCCAGTCTCTGGATGCGCGAGATATTTCTACAGGAGGCGTCTCGCGTTGAATTTCAATCCGAAACTTCGGCGCATGCTCTATCATCATCTCAATTGCCTACATGCCTCTAAAGCCGACGGCGCAACTCGCCACCCTTGAGCCCGCAACTGCACGGTCGGCTCAGGGTCGAGCAGTTTGGCTGCGGGTTGCGGCCGACCAGAAGGGCTCGCACGGCCCGAGCGTACGCCCCGCATGCCACGCTCCAACCATTTTCGGCCTATGCGCAGCATTAGCTCTTCAGCTTTAGCAGCCGGGAGACCATCTCATTCAGCGTGATATCCTTCGATACCTCGATCAAACCGCGCATGGGCATTAAGGCGAGGTTCTACTGTCCGCCATGCTACAAGTCACTCGCAAGTTGCCCTTCCGGACGCTCCCAATCCAGCCAATTGCGGTCGGAACGCCAATCCAACCGCCTCGCAGCAGCCTCCGCCGACAGCCCGTTCCCAGCCGTCTTCGATACTCGGCTCTGAAGATCGTGACTCAGTGCTCTTCTATTGCCTCCTGATTCTAAGAAAAGAACCCGAGACTGCGGACACGGAGATGCCTCAATTGAGTTGCTCACTTTGGAGTTGAGCTGTATCAAACGGGTGCCCTCGACAAAGGCCATATTCGATATAGCAGATCCCAGTAAATCATTAGGTGAAACGATCCTTCACCAGGAGTAAGTGTGTTGAGTATTGCCCCTGAGAAGAAAAGAGCCAAAGCGAACGCTGTGGATATTTACGTCGGCCGTCGAATTCGCCAGAGGCGACGATGGCAGAATATGCCCCAAGCGGCCCTCGGAGAAGCTATCGGGGTGACGTTTCAGCAGGTGCAAAAATATGAAAAGGGCTCGAACCGCGTGGGTGCGGGCCGACTTCAGCAGATATCTGATGCACTGGAAGTGCACCCTTCTTATTTTTTTGAGGACATGCCTGACGACACTCAGTCGATAGGGCAGGGCGCCCCTAATCAGGCCTATATCCCGCCCGAAGTGATTGAGTTCGCTGCAAGCGACGAAGGGGTCGAGCTCATCCGGGCGTTCTCCCGTGTCGGCAATCCCAATGTGCGCTGTCGAATCGTGAAGCTGCTCAAGTCTCTCGGCGAACACGACTGGTAAGCATGAATTCGCCCATTTCTGAGTCGAACGCGGCTACGCTCTCGGAATGAAATCAACCGTAAGTGACATCGCCATGGGACGCTTGCATTGACTCTGTAGCTCGTTAAGTTCAAATCATACAAGTGAGCTAGGGGAGGAAATCACAGTGGCTGACGAGAGTAACACAGGACCAGTGGCCGCGGCTGAGGCGGTTGCCGAAACGAAAGCACCAGCTGGCAAAAGGAAGAGTTCGTCGCGGCGTCAAAGAACGGCTGCCGGACAAGTTGCGGAATCAAAGACGACTGCTAAGCCTAAGAGATATAGCGAGACAGAAAGAGCTGACAAGCTCAATCTGATCGAGGCCGAAGTGGCTCAAGGCAATAGCACCCTAAAGGACGCGATCAAGAGCGCCGGCATATCGGAGCAAACCTACTACGTGTGGAAGAAATCTGCTAAGCCTGCCGATCGAAAACCTGAGGCGTCTGTGGTGGCCGGCGATGACCTTGCCGATCTCATTCAACTCGAAAAGGAAAACTTGAGGCTTCGCAACCTTTTGTCGGACAAACTGCGTGCGGAAAACGCCGAACTGCGCAAGAGACTTGGGCTGGATTAGCTCAAGAGTAGCCTCTCAAGGCTGTGGTAAGGCGCCCTGCCGGCTTCCGAAAGGGACGGCGTGCCTAGCCTTACGGCCACTTGCGTCGAGTCCGAAATGGCGGTATTTGGCCGAATGGTAAAGGAATGTCGTGGCGCGTTTTGGCGCTGATGAGTCGTGGATTGCTTGCGAGATACATATGAAAACACCACCACGGAGGTTTATTGTCGAATTCAAGCAAGTACGGCGGCGATCAAAGGAACGAACGAATTCAGTCTGGGGAAACACGGACCTTAAGGCTTTGACCCGCGAAGTGGAAGAGATGGCTCCGCATTTGTTCAACTTAACGGAAGAGCCAGTATCCCCTAACGTAGCCTACGGTCCGCCGGCCAGCCCGAATGCAGAGTTTCTCATTGCAGACAAAGAGAATATCGGGCTTGGGCCAGAAGCCGTGACACCGGCCCAAGGTTCGGAAAACGCGTTCTCGGGGCTGCATAATTCAAGTCATTCCGCAGTCGACGCTACTGACAAGTTGCAGGAGACGCCACCGGTCTCCCACACCCGAACAAACTCCAAACAGCGCATTTCGCGAAAGCTACCCGAGCGGTTGTCATTGGACGGGCGTGAGAATGTAGAACGCCCGATTTCTCGCGATGAATTGGCCACTCTCGAAGCAGAAAACAAGCGCCTCAAAAGGCTGCTCGCTGAACGGATCCTTACCCAAAACTTGCAACTCAAGAAGATGCTTGATCGGTTTAACCTCAATTGACGATGTCGCATCCGCGCGAAAGTCTTAGGAATCTCTTGGGGGCCGGACGGAGTCTCGCGTTTCAGCAATCGCTGATAGCTCTTCAATCCCACCTCAATGACACAGTTCAGGACCTTCCTCCATGTATCTAGCCATAGCACGCCGACCGATTCAAACAAACCTGAGCCTACGGCAGAATTAATGGTTTTTTAATAGACTTGGTAGCTGCGGATTAAAATTATGTTTTGACATATCCTCGATCGGTGTTAATTCACTAAATGAAAAGTGTCGTCGCAGATAAATACTTTGACGAAATTCCAGCTTGGGTTGTGATTCTTCCCTGTTGCTTTGAGCCGTCAGCCAGCTCGGCGCCTTGGCGGCGACTTCCCATCACGACTTGAGCCTTGATGTTGCGGCGGAGCCTGGCTCCTGTGCAATGACCGTCCAGTTTCAAGAGGCAAGTGAGTTCAGCGGCATTTTCTCGCATGTTTCCTCCTGAAACGTCGTTTTGGGATATGTTGCTAAGATCCGATAGGAGAAGAAGATGACAGAAACCACGCTCGGTGCGAGCAACGAACTCTTGGCAGAACTGACGGCAGAAATCGTAGCCGCCTATGTCAGCACCCACGTGGTTCCGGGTGCCGAGCTTCCGACGCTTATCGCTGACGTTCATTCAGCGCTCAACAATGCCACTGCTCCCGCGCCGGTGATTGCTCCCATTGAGAAGCCGAAGCCAGCGGTCTCGATCCGCAAGTCTGTGCAGGACGATCAGATCACCTGCCTCGAATGCGGCGGCGCCTTCAAGTCGCTGAAGCGCCACTTGATGACCCACCACAATCTGTCGCCGGAAGATTATCGCGAAAAGTGGGACCTACCCGCGGACTACCCGATGGTCGCGCCCGCTTATGCGGAAGCCCGCTCGCGTTTGGCCAAGGAGATAGGCCTCGGCGAGCGCCGCAAGCGTCGTGGTAAGTAGAACGTTATCGCCGGCGGCGATCGCTGCCAGCTACGCGCCACGCCTTTAATTTGCGCGAAATGCTATGCAGAATGCGGTGTTTCGGCCGCATCTTCCAGATGCACGGCGTGATTGACGAATGTTGAGCCCGAACGAAAGCTTGGACATATGTAGATTTCACAGCTTACGCTTAAATCCAGCGATGACGAGACGGTGCGCCGCTTCAAGGTTCTCATTAATCTTGTCGTTGGCGAATCCGCCAAGTTCAACCGTCTCGATCCGGAGGTCCATCTTCGAGATATCCTCACGCGCATCGCCGGCCATCCGATCAACAGGCTTGACGAATGGTTACCGCGGAGCATGCAGCATCAGGGTCGACCATGGCCGGGCCTGCCAACACGACACTCATGCGCAGCGCGCCTGCGGCCTTCCTCGGTGGCGGCGTCATCGGCCCGCCTCCGAAGAGCTGGTCAGCTTGACGACATCGACGAACTTGCGTCGCGCGTGAGCAAGGCAGAACGCAAGCCGCATGGGGGCGACATTGCTCTCGTCCATCACGCGCGCCGACGCGGGCGCTTGCACAATGACGCTTTCGCAGGCCCGGCATGCATAGCGCGGCCGGATCGTCTGCTTTACCCGGACAACCGCCGGCACGATGTCGAGTGCCTCACTGACGTCCGTGCCGACGCAATGAAGCTCGAACGAGCAGCACGGGCAAATCTTGCTCTCCGGCTCGATAAGCTCTTCATACCGTGGGAGGTGCCTGGGTAAACGGCCGATGTTGCGCGACGGTGACCGTCGCTCCTGTTTTGGCCCTTCAGCCACGGGTGCAACATCGTCATTGGCCGCCTCGGGAATGTCGCTGAGATCGCCAAGGTCAAGCGTCGCCTGCGTCGGGTCGATCGCCGTCATCTTCTTCGATTTCGGCCCAAAGAGCTGCTGCTCCAGGAAGGCAACGCGCGCCTTGAGGTCGGCATTCTCTGCATCGAGCGAGAGAATGATCCGGCTCAATTGCGCGGCATCCTGAGGTAAAGAGGTAACCATCCGGTCAGGACCGCAGTAGCCGAGGCTTTTTGCGATTTCTTTCTGCCACTGGTTTCGATGGCGGGTCGCCAATTCCGCGAAGATTGCGGATAATCTGTTGAAGGTTTTCGATCCCCACTTGGGTGAACAAGATGATGTGCTCGCTGAGCTCCGAGGCCGGATAGTCATCATATGCCCACAAGCAGCCATCTTCAGAGAACATCTCAATCGAACATTCTCGCAAGAAGTCTTCGTCCTCATCAAGCATCGCGGCGACATATTTCAGGGTGTAGAGGGCAGAGTTGCGGTAGCCCATGATGCCTCGTTCTGTGTTTTCAGATTTGGTCAGTGCTGCTGGTTTTGGCTCTTCGCAAATCCAGCTTTTCCAAGTGTCCGACGGCGGGCAATTTTAGCGACACGGTCTTGAATGATATCAACGCTTAAATCTTCTGGGTCGAAGCGGCCACCATACCAACGCACGAACTCTCGATGCTGCGCATGCCGTGGCTTCGCCATGACGTTCAGGAATTCCTCGAACCCCGAGGTGCTGCCAACATCTTCCGGCGGCGCTCTGCGCTCACCATCGATGAAGCGCGGATATTCGATGCTGGGGTTTCCATCCTCCACTGCCTCGACCGTGATAGTGTGCCGCCAGTTATCACCAAAGTCATAGGTGTAGCTAAAGGTCGCGATCCCACGCTCGATGAGTGCCGCTATGCGGACGTTGCGAGCAGCAAAGGTTTTGCGTTCGTAGAGGTCTTCTGGATCCGGCACATCGTAACATCGCCCACCAGCCTCGAACTCGAACAGATGATAATCCTCGAACAGCATCACGGCCTGAATGACATCGTGGAGCCCCTTCAAGCTCATCGTGAGTGGAACCTCGACCCTGCGCCAGATCAAAGGCTCGATATCGTCGAGTTGGATATGTAGCCTGGCGATGCGATCGACGGTCATGATGCCAAAGCCATCATAGGCCGCGGACCTGTCCAATTCCACGGCAGCAGCTCTGCAAGCTTTGTTGTCGGCGTGTCAGCGATACGCGCGAGAACGTCGGCAAGCCAAGCCTGCGGATCGACGTCGTTGAGCTTGGCCGTTTATGCCGACCGGCGAACTATGCCGATTAATCAACTTTTTGCCAACGTTTCCGGTACCATAGCGGTCGCCTA
>MBFK01000129.1 GCA_001704765.1 Sinorhizobium shofinae | reverse complement strand
TGGCTTCAAAGGCGCTGTCCCTTGCGCCGAAAGTCGCTGTAACATCAGAAAAACAGCGGTTTATGGACGGGCACTAGCTAGGCATAGCGCCCATTGCTGCTAGCCTTTGGAATGCCGTCGGTGCAGCAGGTCCCCCCAGCCGTTTGCGGATGAGGGAGGCGCATTCCTCCGCTGTGACGGAGGACGTATCGACTTCGAGGTCATAAATACCGGGCCGATGCACCTCGCACTGCCATAGGAGCACCTGCGGCGGAACAGGCTCTGTTTCGGTGCCAGCGAGATAGGAGCCGTCGCGGCCTGGGTGGCCGCGCTTGCGCCTCTCCATGATTGCCTCGACTGAGCAGCGCACGCCGACGAAGAGAACCGGCAGGCCGAGGAGCCGGCGGGCGCAATCGACAAGGATTCGGCGCGGCTCGGCATAGGCGTCATGGTGCCCGACGTCGGCGACGACGTTCAGTCCCAATCGGCTGTGCGCGGCAATGGACTCGTAGAGGGCCGCATAGAAGATGGGGACAAGACCTTCGATCTCCGGAAATTCGCCTCCCGGTCGCAAGCCGATACCGGGCAAGTAACGCCGAGGCGTGATCCGCTCCATATAGGTATCGACGCCAAGGTTCATCCACGGGTCTTCGAACGTCTCTTGAATGACTTCGACGATGCTGGATTTTCCCGAACGGGGCGCGCCGTTTACAATGACGATCTGTCCGAAATTACTGCCGCTGGCCATCAAAGTCTCCCTGGTCGCCGGGCTCATGCCGTCGCACAGAAAGGAGCCGGGAACGAGGCGGCCTGCGTAACAATCACGCGTGGTAGAGGCGCCGACGGCAAGGGCGCTCGCCGAACACCTGCGCTATTCTCGGCTGCGGCGCCTCCTGCGTCCGCCGCCTTCGCCGCCCTCGTCAGTCAGCACCTTGCGCTCGGGCAGCGCCACGACTTCAGCGAGCTTCGGGAAGGCGTCGACCTTGTTTGGCATCGCCATGGCGTTGACGAAGTGCTCCTGAAACTTCGATTCAAGAGCCGTCTCTATCTTCTCGATTTTCCTGACCGTTTCCTCGATCTCACGGCGGTGTCCGCGATTAAGCAGCGCCATCAGAGCGCCCGTGCCGGCAGCATTACCGACCGCCTTCACCTCGGCGAGGTCGCAATCCGGGATGAGGCCAAGCACCATGGCGTATTTCGGGTCGATGAAGGAGCCGAAGGCGCCGGCAAAGCGGATCATGTCGACATGGTCGACGCTCTGCTTTTCCATCAAGAGCTTGATGCCGGCATAGAGCGCGGCCTTAGCGAGCTGGATAGCCCGGATGTCGTTCTGCGTCACGGTGATACGCTGATCCCCGTCATGCAGCAGGTAGGAGAAGGTGCGGCCGTTCGGCACGATGCGCGGGCTTTTCGCCGCCATGCCGCCATCGACCACACCGTCCTGTGAGATGATGCCGGTGAGATACATCTCCGCGACCACCTCGATGATTGCGGAGCCGCAGATTCCGGTGACACCAACCGCTGCGGCCGCTTCGGCAAACCCCTCTTCATCCGACCACTTGTCGACGCCGATCACGCGGAAGCGCGGCTCGAGCGTATCGGGGTCGATACGGACGCGCTCGATCGCGCCGGGTGCGGCGCGCTGGCCCGAAGAAATTTCTGCGCCCTCGAAGGCCGGGCCGGTCGGCGAGGAAGCGGCGACGACGCGCTCCCGGTTACCGAGCACGATCTCGGCATTGGTGCCGACATCGACGAGCAGCATCATCTTGTCCTGCCGGTGCGGGCCTTCCGAAAGCGTCGCGCCGGCGGCGTCCGCGCCGACATGGCCGGCGATGCAGGGCAGCATGTAGAGCCTTGCGCCGCGATTGACCTCGATGTCGATCTCATGCGCCCAATATTGCAGCGCGCCGGAAACGGCGAGTGCGAAGGGCGCCTGGCCAAGTTCCGTCGGGTCGATGCCGAGGAAGAGGTGGTGCATGATCGGGTTGCCGACCACCACCATGTCGAGGATATCGTGGCGATCAATCCCGCCTTCGGCGCAGACTTTGCCGATGAGCCCGTTTACCGCCTCGCGCACCGCCTTGGTCATCGCCTCGCGGCCATCTGGGTTCATCATCACATAGGAGACGCGGCTCATCAGATCCTCGCCGAAGCGGATCTGCGGGTTCGACGCGCCCGAGGAGGCAACGATGCGTCCGGACAAGAGAGAGACCAGATGCATGGCGATTGTCGTCGACCCGATGTCGCAGGCAATGCCATAGGCCTCGTTCTTCAATCCCGGCCAGAGGCCGACGATAAAGGGGCGGGAGGAATCCATGTCCCGGTGGATCGCGGCGGTCACCGCCCAGCTGCCCTTGCGCAGGATGCCTTGCACCTGCGGGATCAGGTGCGGCGCAATCAAGAGATCCTTCCAGCCCCAGTCCTTCTCCAGAACCGCCTTCATCCGGTCGAGATCGCCGAGCGGTTTATGCATGTCCGGTTCGTCGACTTCGACATAGCACATCTGGACGGCGGCATTGCGCTCGATGACACGGTCCGACGCAGCTTTACGCACCACCTGCGCATTGATGACGGTATCCTGTGGCACGTCGATGACGAGATCCCCGAGGATCTGGGCTGAACAGGACAGGCGGCGGCCATCGGGCAATTCGCGCACGCTCGCGTAGCGCTGCTCCTTCGGGCCAACCGACGAGATATGGTCGTTCGACGAGACGATCTTGTGCTTGGCGAAATTGCCTTCCTGCACGGAAACCTGGCAGCGTCCGCAGGTCGCGCGCCCGCCGCAGACGCTCTCGACATAGACCCCGAGTGAACGCGCGGCATCAAGAATCGGCGTGCCGACCGGGAAGCGGCCACGCTTTCCCGATGGCATGAACAGCACCAGCGGATCGGTCTTGTTGTCCTTCGGGGGCACGTTCAACATCTTCCTGTCTCGCCAGCAATTCGAAGTGTTCAGCGACCTTTGCGCGTCTGAACAGACGCGCGTCGCCTTCTATTTTGCGAGTCGGCGGGCGTTTGCCCGCACGCGTTTGGCATAAGGGCGCAGGGCGGCGGCCGTCACGCGGTTGTGGCCGCCTTTCCCGATGGCCACCGCGATGCCTTCCTTCGCCATTGCCACATTGGCCGCGACGACGCTTTCGGCGGCCGCGGCCATCTTCTCTGTCACCATGCGACTTGCCTCGACATAGTCGGTGGCCGACCCGGTCACGGCGGCCAGCGTCATTGCCTGGCTGCGAGCGGCAATGACCATCGGCGCCTGAAACCAGAGCGACACCAGATCCCGGGCAAGCGAACGGTACTTGGCCATGGTTATTCCGCCCTTGCTGCAGCGCCGGCGCGGGCGGCACGCCCACCACGCCGTCCACCCCCGGCAGCCGGTGCCGCAGCGGCAACGACATGGCCGCCCTCGGCCGGCTTGTGGTCGCGATAGGTCATGATCCAATTGGTGCAGTTCGGATCGGTGCCGTTCAGGACGTTCGCGGCGCGCACGGCTTCCATTTCCTGCGGACGGCAGGGGTTCATGATCGCCGAGGTCATGCCAGCGCCAATCACCATCGGGATGAAGCCGGCATTGATGCCGTGGCGGTGCGGCAGGCCGAAGGAGATGTTGGAGAGGCCGCAGGTGGTGTTGACCTTCAGTTCTTCACGTAGGCGGCGCAGCAGCGCGAAGACCTGCTGGCCGGCCGAGCCTAGCGCGCCGATCGGCATGACGAGCGGATCGACAACGATGTCGTGCGACTTGATGCCGTAGTCGGCGGCGCGCTCGACGATCTTCTTGGCGACGGCGAAGCGGACGTCCGGATCCATGGAAATGCCGGTCTCATCATTGGAGATCGCGACAACCGGAACGTCGTACTTCTTGCAGAGCGGAAGGATCGCTTCCAGCTTTTCCTCTTCGCCGGTGACCGAGTTGACCAGCGGCCGGCCCTTGGCGACGCGAAGGCCGGCTTCAATAGCAGCCGTCACGGAGCTGTCGATCGACAGCGGCACGTCGACGAGGCCCTGGACGATCTCCAGCGTCCTGACGAGCAGCGGCGGTTCGGTCTCGTTGGGGTTGACCGCTGTCACACCCGCATTGACGTCCAGCATCGTCGCACCCGCGGCGACCTGCTCGAGCGCGTCCTTGATGACCGTCTCGAAGTTGCCTTCGATCATTTCGGCGGCGAGTTTCTTGCGGCCGGTCGGGTTGATGCGTTCGCCGATGACGCAGAAGGGCTGGTCGAAGCCGATGACGATCTCGCGGGTGGCGGAAGCGACGATGGTGCGGGTCATATAAGATCCTCTGATCCTGGAGCGTGGGGCTATGTAATGGGCCCCGTCTGTGTTTGTAAGGCGCGGGACGAGCCGAAGCGCCGGTTTTCCTCTGCTAAAGCCGCGAGCCGCAGCTTTGTCTCAATGCGGATGGTGTGCCGCGGCCTCCGCCATCTGCTGCTGGTTTTCCTCGATGCCCTCGCGAAGATGCTCAAGCCGCTCGGCGACGAGCGTTTCCGTCGGCGTCGCTTCATGCTTCCACGGCTTGCGACCCTTGAGCACGCCGGACTCATGCACGATCTCCGCCACATATTCCTCCTGGCGATAGGCCATGACGTGAACGCCGGAGACGCCCTCGATCTCCTTCACCTCGTTGATGATGTCGATGCAGAGCTGCTTGCCTTCCTTCTTCTGGTCCTGCGCACCTTCGAGGCGCGTGATGATCGAATCCGGAATATGGATGCCCGGCACGTTGGAGCGGATCCAGCGCGCGGTCTTGGCCGAAGCCATCGGACCGACGCCGACAAGGATGAAGCATTTCTCGTGCAGGCCGAGGTCACGCACCTTCTTCATGTATTCGCGGAACATCGGCACGTCAAAGCAGTACTGGCTCTGGACGAATTGGGCGCCCGCTTCGATCTTCTTTGCCAGCCGGTAAGGCCGGAAGTCGTAAGGCGGCGCAAAGGGGTTGATTGCCGCGCCGAGGAAGACCTGCGGCGGCGTCGTCAGCTTGCGGCCGGAGAGGAATTTCGAGTTGTCGCGCATGATCCTGACGGTCTCGAGTAGCGACATGCAGTCGAGGTCGAAGACGGGCTTGGCACCCGGCTGGTCGCCGGCCTGCACACCGTCGCCGGTCAGGCACATGATGTTCTGCACGCCCATGGCCGAGGCGCCGAGCACGTCGCCCTGGATGGCGATGCGGTTCTTGTCGCGGCAGGCGATCTGCATGATCGGCGCATAGCCCATGCGCGTCAGCAGCGCGCAGATGCCGACCGACGACATGTGGCAGTTGGCGCCCGAAGCGTCGACGGCGTTGATGCCGTCGACCCAGCCGTCGAAGATCGCGGCCCGCTCGTAGACGTCCTGGGGATTGGCGCTATCCGGTGGATTGAGTTCGGCCGTGACGGCAAACTCGCCACGGCGGAGCACCCGCTCCAGCCGGCCGCGCGAGGAATGGCCGGGCAGGGGATCGAGCGGTGCGCCGGGGTCGAGAGGGTTGATATCCGGGCTCATTGCTGGCCTTCCTTCTTCGCCTCAGCGCTCGCCGCGGCTTCCGCCGTCACCCGCAACCAGGACGAGGTTTCTCGCAGCGACTGGTTGACCGGCTTCTGGACGTTCATGATCGCGTTGCCCTTCACCATGTTCTGCGACCCCTTCCACGCCTGCACCCAGACGCAGGGCATGTCCGGTTCCACTTCGCAGTTGCCATTGGCGCGCACGCCGCCGCAGGGCCCGTTCCTGAGTTGCTTCGGACAGTTCATCGGGCAGGACATGCCGGTCGAGGAAAGCGCGCACTGGCCGCACATGCGACAGTCGAAGAGAAAGCCCTTGACGTGGCGTTCGACGAAGGTCACCGGCCGCTCAACGCGGCTATAGCCAATAGCGTTCCAGAGCGGATGGAGCTTCAGGAATATGTCGGCGAAGCGATTGTAGAACCACTCGAGGAAGCGCGAATGGCGCACCGCCCAGAGCCGGACCGTATATTTATGGCGCGAACGGCGGCTCGGCGACACGTTTGTCGGCGTAAACGCGCCGCTCGCCGCTTTCTTCGCGGGCTGAGCGTTGCCGGTGACGACCTTGGGGTCAGGCATTTTCCCGCCCTCCGGCCTTGACGAGTGCAACGAGCCGCCCTCTGTCGTAGGCAGCCTCCAGTTCGGCCGCCGCCTTGTCGGCCTCCGCCTCGAGTTCGTCTGAAACTGGAACAGGATCGGCCTTGCGCCATTCGGCAAGATAGTCGTCGGTCTCGGCGGCGCCGGTACGCATGGCGCACATGTCGATCGCTTCGGTGAAGCGCAGCGAAAGCTCGCGCTTTGCGCTCTTGCGGCCCTGTTTGATGATGACCTGGGCGGGGATGTCGCGCCAGTAGACGATGATGCGGTCTGCCATGGGATTCCTGTTCTCCTCAAGAGCCGACAATGCGCATGTCTATGCGCCGTGGCTTACCTTGCCACGACGTCGGATATGTCCAAAAACGACGCTCCACGGTTCGTATACGAGCGAAATGCGTCACGGGTATCCTAGCGGCCATGTTTGACATTCGAGACGTCGAAACGCGCCCTGAAAAGCCCTGATTTGGAGGGGGACGTTGCGCGGGATGTCGGGTCGAGAAGTTGTTTCTGTGGCTGGTTCAGAATATTAGAATATGGTCATTCACCTACCATTCACGTCACACCCGGCAAACATGCACCATAGCAACAGATCGGGTGTGAGATGAAGAAGATTGGCATCCTATTCCTCGCGGCCGCGACGGCGTTCACGAGCTATGCGCCTGCACAGGCCATGCCCGTTCCGCCGGCGCCGCAGTCTGGTTCGAGCGTAGAACTGGTTCACCACAAGCCGTGGCATCACGGTGGTCCCCGCCGCGCCTGGCGTGAAGCTGAAAGTGCTCGCTACGGCTATTACAATGGGTATCGTGGTTACCGCTATCGCCGGGAAGGGTATCGACGCCATAACGACGGCTGGTGGTATCCGCTGGCCGCATTCGGAGCGGGAGTCATCATTGGCGGCGCCATCGCAGCACCCCCGCGTTACGTCGAGCCCCGATATGCCGAACCTCGGTTGCCGCAGCGCCATGTCAGCTGGTGCTACGATCAGTACCGGTCGTACCGCGCCTGGGACAATTCCTACCAGCCCTACGGCGGTCCCCGGCAACAGTGCTACTCGCCTTACTATTGAGGTCTCTCGAAGCCCGTTCGCCACACCGGAGCGGGCTGTCGCTTTGGATGCCGATCAGTAACCGGAACTTCCACCGCCTTGGCTACCGCCGCCCATACTGCTACCGCCGGAGCCGCTGGAACCGCTTGCGGGAGGCGGGCTCGTGTTTCGGCTGGCTTGATTGGTCATACATCCTGTGAGCGTCAAAAGGGCAATCGCGGCTGCGACGATCGATGATTTGCGGGTCATCATGATTCTCCAATCATAGATTGGGTATGACATATGGCGTGCCGCTAGTATTCCCTACAGATGCTCACCCGAGACAACCGCGCCGCTTGATTTCCCAGAAACGCGCATCATTTCCGTAAGATTGCCGGACTATTACGGAGTCGATGATGTCAAAAGCTGTGATCGCGATCCTGTGTATCGCGCTTCTCGCGCTCTCGTCCTGCGCCAACACGGTACGTGGATTCGGGCAGGACAGCGCGCAGACGGGCCATGCCGTCGACAGTGCGACGAGGCGCGTGCTGAAAGCCGGTGCGCAATAGCGGCGAGGGCGTTGCGCCTATCTACGCCACATCTCTAGCAGCCGCAGCCGCGCGGTTCCGGTCGAGTTCGAGGAGTACTTTGAGGGCCGCTTGTGCCTCTTCCTCGGTAAGCCCGCCAAGGATCTGGTCCGCGAATACCGCGGGTACACCGGTTACGTTGTCCCACACGGTCCAATGGTCTGTCGGGTCGAGAACGAGTTCATAGCGATCTTGCTGCATCAGGTTCCTTTTCCTCGGTCTACCAGATTCCACGCCGCCAGCCGTTCCAGACCCACGTCCATACAGGAGGATGATACCATTGCCGGGAAGGCGCAGCGACGTCGACGGGTCGGAGGTTCCCGGCGAACGCGTCCTCGACCGACCGGATCGCAATTGCTGTCGAGGCGGCGGTCTGGAGCAGCGGATAGGTGTGCATCGTATCGGCGCGGCTCGGTACCTGTCGCGACTGGTAGAGAATGCCACCGGTATCGACGCCTTCGTCGACGAGGTGGACGGTCGCGCCGAAATTCTCCCGATCGTTGCTGAGGAGCGCCCAGTAGCCGCCCATCAGGCCGCGATATTGCGGGTTGATGCCCGCATGGAAATTCAGGACCGGGCAGGGGATCGCGGCCAGCGTTTCCGGCTTCAGCATGCGGCAGCTGACCAGAAAGACCACGGCTGGCTGAAGCGCTGTCAGCCGCGCGCGGCCTTCGGCATCGTTGATCGAGGCAATGCGGTGCACCGGGACCAGCGGGTTGGTCTCGGCAGATACACCGTAAGAGCGCAGAATTTCGGCTGCCCGCCGGCGCGTCAAGCGTTTGCCGAAACGCGAGGCGATCATCGTCGCGAGTTGGCCCAAGGCCGCCCCCCATCCGAGCTTTCGGGCGCGCCGTCTGACGAAGAGCGTCTTGGATTCCGGCTGCTCCTGCAGGACCACTATCTCGTCGAAACGCGAGGCAAGCGCATTGATAATGATATTCGGATTTTCGCCGCCGGCGGTGACCACGACAATGCGTCTGCCCACGGCCAATTTCGCGGAGGCCTGCCGCTCCGCAGTTGATCGGCAGAAGACCTCCATAGTTGTATTGGATCCCGTTACGCTTCGCTGGATCGCATGTGGTGACCCGCGCAGATTGCCCAAATGCCGACGAAAACTCGATCGTCTGGGAGGCAATATGCCAAGACGGCCTTACCGTCCTCTTAAAGCAGTGGGGAGGGTGGCGCCATACGGGTGGCGCCTTACGCTTCTTTGAGCGACCGGCTGAGATCGCCGTAACCGGTATATCGGTATTCATAGGCGAGGCCGAGATAATCGGCGGCGCGACGGGCCTTCTCTTGTAGCGCCTCGTCTTCCACCTGCGAAAGATAGACGAGCTTGCGGTAGTGGCCGAAATACATGTCACGCAGTTCCGGGTGGCGGTCGAGGCCGAGCGGCTCGATGACGAAGGCCTCGAACTGGCGGGCCAGGAAATCGGTGAGGAAGAAGGCCGTAAGATCGTCCTCCCAGCGCGCGGCGAAATCCTCGTTGCCGGCGAAGAAAGAGTAGCAATGCGGGCCGGGGATCCGCTCGACGCCTTCCTCCTCGCAGAGCCGATCGATAAGACCGCCGGTGCCGCAATCGGCATAGGCGATGAAGATGCGTTCGAAGCCGTCGGCGCGTGCGCGGGCAATCGCTTCGCGCAGGCCGGGCACGATCTTTTCCGGCGTGTTGTGCCAGATGGCGGGCAGACAGTTCAGGTCGATGTGCTGGAGCTTGTTAGCGTCGCAAATGGCAAGAATTTCACGCGCTATGGCGCCGCAGCCAATGACGTGAACTTTCTTCGGCTGTGCACGTTCTCTTGCCGACGTTGCGTTTTCCATCTTTATTCCGCCTTGCATCAACACAAAGGAATTATGGTCATGACAACAAAATTCATCGCGACGATCGGCGCGGTCTTGATAGCGCTCGCAACCCTGAGTTCCTGCGCAAACACGATCCGCGGCATGGGGCAGGATACTGCAAATGCCGTCAACGCGACGCAAGGGGCCGGTCACCGAGTCGCCAAGGCAGCCAACTGACAACTGCGTGGCTGGAACGGGCGCTGCATAGGTGCCCCGCCTTGTAACAAATAAGAAAGCCGGCTGCTGGTTTCATCCGCGCAGCCGGCTTTTTCAAAGTCAGGCGGCCTCAGCCGGCGGCAGCCTGGTTGTGCTTGCGCTTCATGAAATCCTTGGCGGTTTCGACGGCAACGGCGGCATCGCGGCAATAGGCATCGGCGCCGACGGCCTTGCCGAATTCCTCGTTGAGCGGCGCACCGCCGACGAGAACGACGTAATCGTCGCGCAGGCCTTTTTCCTTCATCGTGTCGATGACGACCTTCATGTAGGGCATCGTCGTCGTCAAGAGCGCTGACATGCCGAGAATGTCCGGCTGCTCGCGCTCGAGCGCTTCCAGGTAGTTCTCGACCGGATTGTTGATGCCGAGGTCGACGACATCGAAGCCGGCGCCTTCCATCATCATGCCGACGAGGTTCTTGCCGATGTCGTGAATGTCGCCCTTGACGGTGCCGATGACCATCTTGCCGAGCTTCGGCGCGCCGGTTTCGGCGAGCAGAGGACGGAGAATGAACATGCCCGCCTTCATCGCATTGGCCGAGAGCAGCACTTCCGGCACGAAGAGAATGCCGTCGCGGAAGTCGATGCCAACGATGCGCATGCCTTCGACCAGCGCCTGGGTCAGGATGTCATAAGGCGTCCAGCCGCGCTCGAGGAGGATGCGGGTGCCATCCTCGATTTCCTCCTTGAGACCGTCATAAAGGTCGTCATGCATCTGCTGCACGAGTTCCTCGTCGGAAAGGTCCTCGAGAATGATTTCATCGTCTGCCATAGTAGGGTTCCTCGGTTCCTGGCATAGTCGTTTCGCGCGGGTGGCACGATCACACTCCGGACGCGTTGCCCCATCCTTAGCGGGCGGCGCCTAAAAAACTCTTTTCGAAAGCGACGTCGTGCATGATGAAAACGACGACGCGGCCCTCATGTCCTCCCGCTCTATAGTCCTATCGCATAATGCGCCGATGCGGAATCGGTCGGCCGGTAAAATTATGCAACAGTTCAAGGCGTTAGTTCGAGCGGTTGCGCAATCCTTCGGAGAATTGCCGGGGGCGCTGCCCCGTGTCTTTGCGGCCGCCATTGGCCAACGCGGACGTGCCGGCCGAGTGTCTAAGTTGCGCCACCTGTTGGCGCATTGAGACCCGTACCGCTCCGGCGGCTTGGTAGCATTAGGCCAAATCCATGCCGGGCGCATGGTGCCGCCACTGGATTCGACCTGCGGAAAGGATTATGCGCCCACCTACCGAAATGTTGCAGCGTCCTTCGTGCGAGGGCGTGGCGGGAGAGGAATGAGCGAATGAGCGACGTTACAGAACAAGGCGCGGTTGAAGGCGGCGGACGCCGCGCGCGTGGCGAGGGACGGGGAGCGGCAGCGCGCCGCGCATCCCGCACCGGCGGCGGCCCGGGACCGTCTCTGCCCTATATCCAGCGCAAGATTCGGGAATATGAGGTGCTCGACGAGGAGGGCCTGCAGCTCATCGAGCGCAATGCCGACCTCATTCTAGAGGAGATCGGCATCGAATTTCGTGATGACGCCGAGGCGCTCGAACTGTGGAAGGCCGCCGGCGCCGATGTGCGCGGCCAGCGTGTTCATTTCCCGAAGGGCCTCTGCCGGGAGCTTCTGAAAACCGCGCCGTCGAACTTCACCTGGCATGCGCGCAACCCAGAGCGCAACGCCCATATCGGCGGCAAAGCGACGGTTTTCGCGCCGGTCTACGGACCACCCTTCGTGCGCGACCTCGACGGTAACCGCCGCTATGCGACGATCGAGGATTTTCGCAATTTCGTGAAGCTCGCCTACATGGCGCCGTCGATCCATTCGTCGGGTGGCACGGTCTGCGAGCCGGTCGATATCCCGGTCAACAAGCGCCATCTGGACATGGTCTACAGCCATATCCGCTATTCCGACAAACCCTTCATGGGCTCGGTGACGGCGCCGGAACGTGCGGAAGACACGATTGCAATGGCGAAGATCGTCTTCGGCGACGATTTCGTCGAGAACAATACGGTTACGCTGAACCTCATCAACGCCAACTCGCCGATGGTCTTCGACGAGACGATGGTGGGGGCGCTCAAGGTTTATGCACGCCATAACCAGGCCTGCGTGCTTTCGCCCTTCATCCTTGCCGGCGCGATGAGCCCCGTGACCGTCGCCGGTACGCTGACGCAGATTCTGGCCGAAGTGCTCGCCGGTGCCTCGTTCACCCAGCTTATCCGCAAGGGCGCGCCGGTGCTCTTCGGCACCTTTGCCGCCTCGATCTCGATGCAGTCGGGCGCGCCGACCTTCGGCACGCCGGAGCCGTCGCTCGTCTCCTATGGCGCCGCGCAGCTCGCCCGCCGCCTTGGCCTGCCGTTTCGTACCGGCGGTTCGCTCTGCGGTTCCAAGGTCCCCGATGCTCAGGCGGCGCACGAGTCGGCGAACACGATCAACATGACGCTGCTTGCCGGCACCAACTTTGTGCTGCACGCAGCCGGCTGGCTCGAAGGCGGTCTCGTCTCGTCCTACGAGAAGTTCATGATCGACCAGGACCAGCTCGGCATGATGCAGAAGATGGCCGAGGGCGTCGATCTTTCCGAAAACGCCCAGGCGCTCGACGCGATCCGCGAAGTCGGTCCCGGCAGCCATTATCTCGGTTGCGCCCACACCCAGGCCAACTTCCAGACGGCCTTCTACCGCTCGCCGCTCGCCGACAACAATTCCTTCGAACAGTGGGAGATCGAAGGCGAGAAGCGGATCGAGCAGCGCGCCAATGCGCTCGCCCGCAGCTGGCTCGAACATTACGAGGCGCCCTATCTCGATCCAGCGATCGACGAGGCCCTCAAGGACTTTATCGCCAAGCGCAAGGACTCGATGCCGGACGCCTTCACCTGAAAGGCTCCCGAGCGAGCCAGGGAGCAAGGCGGCGCGGCGCAGGTGGCCGACATGATCCAGAAGGAGGTCTGGCGCCCGCATTACGAAACTCAGGGGCCGAAACCGAAATGACGGCAGCCCCCGGTTTGGCGGACAATCTTGTCGAAACGCTCCGTGCGGCTCTTCAGCCGCACGGACTTTTTTTGCGCGGCACCGTGAATTTTGCGCTGGGGGAGGTCGCACCCCTGCTGGGCGGTGGCGAGCCTGCTGCGAGCGTCGTGCTCATCGGCAATATTGGCGGTTCGATCTGGGAGCCGTTCGTGCGCTGGCGCGAAAGCGAGCCGGATGGCGGCGGCAGGGACCCGCTCGACAACTGGTCGAAGCGGATGATCGGTCCGGTGGCGGAGGTGGTTGGCGCCACCGCTTATTTCCCCTCCGATCCGCCCTGGCAGCCCTTCCAGCAATGGGCGATGCGAGCCGAAGGTCTGAAACCGTCGCCGCTCGGCATCCTAATCCATCCGCGCTATGGGCTCTGGCACGGCTACCGCGGCGCGCTTGGTTTTGATCGAGCGTTGCCGGCAACAGGTAAGGCGGCGGCTGGTCATCCTTGCGAAGTTTGTGAAGAGAAGCGGTGCATTTCCACCTGTCCGGCGGATGCATTGGCGCTTGGGATGTTCGATGTCGGACGCTGTCGCGTGCATTTGAGAAGCGGGGTAGGGGCCAGCGGCTGTGTAGCACAGGGCTGTCTGTCCCGCGATGCCTGTCCGGTCGGACGGGACTATCGTTATCCGGTGAAGCAACTCAGTTTCCATATGGCCGCGCTCAGTTTATAGCTGACGCGAGGGGGTGCCCCTCATACTGAGTTTCTCCCCGCTTGCGGGAAGAAGTTCGCGGCAGCGGGATAAGGGGCGCGTCGCAGCATCGGCCTCCTGAAAAATCCCCGCGTAGAAAGGGCTATTGCTCCGTCGTTTCGTTTTTCCGGCAGGCACCGTCACGGGTGAGGATCGTGTCTCAGGGAGTGGTGTAGCTTCCGGCAGGCAGCCGTGCTTTCCAGCGAGAGCCGGAGGGGATATCAGCGTGCG
>MBFK01000146.1 GCA_001704765.1 Sinorhizobium shofinae | reverse complement strand
CGCGGCGAGGACTGGATGCCGGAGCTCTGCCGGAGTTGCGAGCGCAAGACGGTTGACTTCGGCGGCTGCCGCTGCCAGGCGATGGCGCTGGCCGGCGAGGCGAGCGCAACGGATCCGGTTTGCGTCCGATCGCCGCTGCGCGATCGCCTGACCCGCGAAGCAGATCAGCTCGCGATGAGTTCATTGGACACCTTGATCTACCGCGGTCGGTAAAAGCTGGTTTGAGCCGAAATGGGGCGCTTGATTTGTCGAACTGCAAGAGGTGCTGGAGCGGTCGTCGCCTGCTCGGAGATCAGATAATATCGGCGGCTTGCAGGCTTCTGCTAATGTCAAACTAGGGAGATGAGGGACGATGCGCTCAGATGACCCGATCAACGTCTGGAAGCTTGCATCGCCATTTCTTGACACGAAGAGCCGGGTGCTGCTCCGACCAATTGGCAATGTACATGGCGGACTGGAACATGCATTGGGTTAGCGACCCGTGGGTGTCAAGTTGCAAGCTTTCCTCTCGGCACCTTTCGGGTGCCGATGCAAGGCATACAGTCAGTACGAGCGTTACCAACCCCATGAACTCCCACCTCTGTGTATGAATTTACGCATATGCTAATAAACGCGTCAAATGAATGGGTCTGCAGCCGCGGCACCAAAACTGGGCTCATCTGTCGCGCACGCGGTTGGGAACTTGCCTCGGATCGCATTCGTATTGTCCGCTGATCACCAACGGTTTCGTCTGGAAGAGCGTCCAAGACCCTGAAATTTAAGTTCTTGTCTCACCTGGTGCTCGGGCGTTCAGAATCTGAACGGCGGCTTTCAAGCGCGCTGCAATCCCGGGTCGCACTTCGCCTGAAGGGGTCGGAAGACCCGATGGGAAAAGATCTGCCAGGGGCCAGCCTACAGGATTAACTTCGCGCGCCCTCGCCCTATGCGCAATCAATCACGGTTGGTTCTGACTTTGGGAGCCGCGCCGCCCCTCGCGTGCGTTCAATTTTGTATACAAAAAAATAGTCAAATGTTGACAATTCTGTATTTTAGGACTTCCCTAGTCTATCCGCATCGCGACAGCGCGCCGGATGCAATGGATGGGGAGTGAGATGATCAACAGACGCTCGACATTGAAATCGCTGGCGCTCGGCGCCGTTTCATTTCTGGCAATCGCGGCGGGAGGAGCCTTTTCCGCGCAGGCCGAGAACAAGGAGCTCAAGATTGGTTTCGTCGGTGTGACCAGCGGCCCCGCCGCGGCCTGGGGTACATCGAATGTCCGCTCGATGCAGACCCGGGCTGACTGGCTCAACGAAATGGGTGGCGTGAAGATCGGCGAGGACACCTACAACGTCACCATCGTCACCTTCGACGATCAAAAGGATCCAAAGCGTGCCATCGCAGGCATGGAAAAAATGGCCCAGGAAGGCATCCACTATGTCGTAGGTCCGAACGTGGATGACGGTGCGGCCGCGGTGCGCCCAGTGGCAGAATCCAAGGGGATCATATATTTCCCCTACGCCTTCCCGAAGGCGCTCTATACGCCGCCGGCGTCCAACGCCGTGCTCGGCATGGTGGCCAACTATCAGTCGGGACCGGCAATCTATAAGTATCTCAAGGAAAACAAGGGTGTAAAAAAGGTAGCCTTCATTGCGGCCAATGAATCCGATCCGCTCAGCCAGCGTGACAGTGGCGTCGCGGCAGCCAAGGAACTTGGCCTTGAAGTGGTCGCCGAGAAAGATACGTACCAGAACGACACCCGCGATTTCACGCCAGTGCTGACACCAATTGTGCAACTGAAGCCGGACTTGCTGGTGCTGTCGGGGGTTGCGCCTGCGAACGCGCCGCTTCTGATCCGCGCGGCCCGGGAGCTCGGCTATGAAGGATTGATCTCCGCCGAAACGGCACAGGACGCGACCGTGCTGCAGGAAGGCGCCGGTGAACTTGCTAACGGCTTTATTTCTGTCGGCGGCGCGTCGACGCCGGAAATCCGCACGCCGGTGATGGAAGAGTTCATCGATCGCTACACCAAGAAATTTGGCGAGTACAACGACGAGTCGAACACCAAGGTCTATGCGCTCGAATACATCATCGAAACGCTGAAGGCGAACCCCAAGGCGATCGACGACGTCGACGAGTTCAAGAAGACCGTCGACACGTTCTCGGCGCCGAACCCTTACGCCAAGGACAGTACGCTGAAATATGTCGGCACGACTTCCTTCGGCCAGAAACGGCAGCTCTCCGTTCCGATGGTCGTGACCGAATTCAAGGACGGCGGGTTCCAGACGTTGTTCGTCGGCGAAGTGGACTGAGTTCGCTCACCCGAAATACCCAAGGCCGTGGCGCCGGCATGTCTCTCGGCCGCGCCGCGGCAAGTTGACCGAGGCTTTCTAACCGAAGTCCAAGCTCCACTCGGGCCGGATCCGCCGCCATGGAACAGGTAATAGCCAACGGACTTTATCTCGGCGCCCAATACGCTCTGATCGCGCTTGGGCTGACGTTGATCTTCGCCCTCATGAACGTGCTCAATTTCGCGCATGGCCAGATGTATGTGCTGGGCGGCTTCGTGACGTACGCGATATACGGCCAGCTCAAGTTGCCTTTCGTCGTGGCGCTACTTTGCTCGGGGGTGACGCTCGCGATCTTTGGCGCGCTCATGGAAAAGTTTCTTTTCCGGACGGTGATCCGTCGCAGCAAGCGCGAGGAAAGTACGATGCTGCTGGCGGCAGCGACGGCGTTCTTTCTGGATGCCGTCGTGCTGCTCCTCTTCGGTGAGAAGCAGCGCGGTGTACCGAAGATCATCAGCGGCGTTTTCGTCTCCGAGAGGGTAATCCTGCCCTACGACCGCATCCTCGTCGGCGTCATCGCCATCTTGATGATCGCAGCCTTTATGCTCTTCATGCAGTACAGCAAACCTGGTCGCGCCATGCGCGCCTTGGCGCAGGATCGCGTCGCCGCCCAATTGATGGGCGTCAAGGTCGAGCGCTATTCAATGATCGGCTTTGCGTTGGGCGCCATGCTTGCAGGCGTCGTCGGTGGATTGCTGGTCAGCATCACCGGCGTCAATTCCGGCATCGGCGGACCGATTTCCATCAAAGCCTTCCTGATGGTCATGATCGGTGGCGCCGGGGTCGTCGGTGGCGCGATCGCCGGGGGCTTCATTCTCGGCATGATGGAATCCGTCGGCCTGACGGTGTTGCGCGAATATGGCGACATTACCTACCTCGTGATCTTCGCCCTGCTGATGATCTTCCTTAGCATCCGCCCGCATGGGCTGATGGGCAAGCCGTGGGGCTGACGCGATGCGCAGGACTCAGACCGCCACCCTCAAGATCGCCTCGGCAGTGCTCTTTCTGCTCTGCCTGCTCGTCGCAGTACCGCTGCTGATCAACGCGACCGGGCGAAGCGATCTCTATTACACGCTCACATCGGTAGCGCTGCTCAGCATCATCAGCGCCGGCGTGTGGATCACGTTCTATATCGGCCGCATAAACATCGGCCAGGGCGCCTACGCGCTGACGGGCGGCTATGTATCGGCCATCCTGGTGATGAATTACGGTGTGTCCTTCTGGCTGACCCTGCCATTGGCGGGCCTCTTCTGCGCCGCCGCGAGCGTACTCATCGGCCTGCCCATCCTGCGGCTGCGCGGCGTCTATTTCGCCATGGTGTCGCTCGTATTGACCGAAGTTGCCCGCCTTCTCGCTCTTGCGCTGCCGATTACTAACGGCGCCAGTGGCATCGTCAGCATTCCGCTACCGTCCCGCCTAAGTCTTTTCGGCCTCACACTCATTCCGGATTTTGCGACGCTGGCCAATCCTCGCCTGGGCTTCTACATCGCTTCCGTGCTGCTGATGGCGCTTTGCTTCCTTGGCCTCTATCGACTCGCCCATTCGCGCATTGGCCAGCTCTGCCAATCACTGCAGCAGAACGAGGAGCTCGCTTCGTCGATCGGCGTCAACATCGCCTATCTCCGCGTCATCGCCTATGCGCTCTCCTCCTTCCTCGGCGGTGTCGGCGGAGCGATGTTCGCCTCGATTTCCCAGTCGATCTATCCGTCGAGCTTCACGGTCGCCGATTCCGTCAATTTCATGCTCAACTGCTTCCTCGGCGGTCTCGGCTATGTGCTCGGGCCGATGCTTGGCACCTTTGTCCTCTATTTTGGCTGGGACCTGCTGTTCCAGACAGGGGAATTCCAGCTTCTGATTTTCTCCACGGTTCTGATCGTCCTGATGCTGGTGCTGCCGAACGGTCTTATGAGCCTGGCACTTCCCCGCAAGAGGAGCCTCTAGCGATGTCAGACATCCTGGAAATCGTCGAGCTCACCAAACGCTTCGGCGGCCTTGTGGCGGTCAATAACGTGTCCTTCGCCGTCCGCGAACGCGAGATCCTTTCGGTGATCGGCCCGAACGGCGCCGGCAAGTCGACGCTGTTCAAGCTGATCTCGTCCTTTCTTCGGCCGAGCCACGGCGAGGTGCGCCTCAGGGGCGAGCGTATCTCGGGGCTCGCGCCGCACATCGCGGCTCGCAAGGGCGTCGTTCGAACATTCCAGGAAACCACGATCTTCAAGAACATGACCGTGCGGGACAATGTCGTGACCGCCCATCATCTGCGCTCGCACGCCACCCTTGCTGGTTTCTACTTCGGCAGCGCCGCGGCGCGCAACGACCTCGACGCCTTCGGAACGTCGGCTGACGAAATCCTTGCCTTCCTTGGTCTAAAGGCGCTTAGCGACGAGATCGCCAGTAACCTGCCGCACGGCCATTTGCGGGCGCTCGGGATTGCGATCGCGCTTGCCACCGATCCGGCCGTCATCCTGCTTGACGAACCATTCGCCGGCATGAACCACGACGAAACCCGGCGCGCTTTGGAGATCGTCCGCAAGCTGCGCGAACGCGGCATAACGGTGCTTCTGGTCGAGCACGACATGCCGGCAGTCATGAGTATTTCCGACCGTATCGTAGTGATCAATTTCGGCCAGAAGATCGCCGAGGGCACGCCGACGGAAATTCAGAAGAACCCAAAGGTCATCGAGGCCTATCTCGGTGCCGAGGACGAATCGATCGGATTGTAGGCTATGGAACCGCTGCTGAAATTCGATGACGTCGAGCTCTACTACGACCACGTCTATGCCCTCAAAGGCGTATCGATCGAGGTCAACGAAGGCGAGACCGTCGCCCTCATCGGCGCCAACGGCGCAGGCAAGTCGTCGATCCTGCGCGCCATCACCGGCCTCAGAAAGATCCGCTCTGGTCAAATTCGCTATCGGGGCGATCGCATCGATGGCACGGCTCCGGACCAAATCGTGCGTATGGGCATCTCTATGGTGCCCGAGGCGCGTCGCGTCTTCCCCTTCATGACCGTGCGCGACAATCTTCTGATGGGTGCCTTCACTCGCACCGACAAGGCCGAGATCCGGCAAACTATCGAGATGGTGCTGACGCGATTCCCGCGCCTCAAGGAGCGCTACTCACAGCAGGCCGGAACGATGAGCGGCGGCGAGCAGCAGATGCTGGTAATCGGCCGGGCGCTGATGGCACGCCCGCGGCTGCTGCTGCTCGACGAGCCGTCGCTCGGTATTGCGCCAAAGCTGGTGCAGGACATCGCGCGTTCGATCGTGGCGATCAATCGCGACGAAAAGGTGAGTGTCCTGCTTGTCGAGCAGAACTCGCGCATGGCGCTCAGGATCTCGCAGCGCGCCTACGCGTTGACGACTGGCAAGGTAGCGCTCAGCGGCAACTCCCCTGAATTGTTGACCGACGAGCGGGTCAAGCATCTCTATCTCGGCGGTGAACTTTAGGCGGCTCACACATGCGCATACTCGTCATAAACCCGAACACGACGGCTTCGATGACCGACAAGATCGGCAAGGCGGCTCAGGCTGCGGCCTCGCCGGCGACTGAAATCGTTGCGGTCAATCCCGAAGACGGCCCGCCGAGCATCGAAGGCTATTTCGACGAAGTTTTCTCCGTGCCGGGCATCATCGCGGAAATGGCGAAGGCCGGTTCAGTGGATGCCTATGTGATCGCGTGTTTCGACGACACGGGGCTCGACGCCGCGCGCTGCGCCACGGAGGCACCCGTTATCGGGATCGGCGAAGCGGCCTTCCATGTTGCGACCCTCATTGCCGGCAAGTTCAGCGTTGTCACCACGCTTGCGCGCTCAGTGCCGGCAATCGAGCACAATCTGATGAAATACGGTCTCGCGTCGCGCTGCGCCAAGGTCCGCGCTTCGGATGTTGCAGTGCTCGATCTCGAATTGCCGGGCTCGAAGGCCAACCGCAAGATCTCCGCCGAAATCGGGCGCGCCATTTCCGAGGACAGGGCCGAGGCAATTGTGCTCGGTTGCGCCGGCATGGCCGATCTCGCCCAGGCTCTCTCGCGCGAACATGGCGTCCCGGTAATCGACGGCGTTGCCTGCGCTGTCAAACTGGCGGAGGCGCTATCGGCATTGGGTCTCGGGACATCGAAGGCCGGTGGATACGCAGCGCCGCTTGCCAAACGCTTTGCCGGCTACTATGCGCCGTGGTCTCCAAAGGCGAGGTGAGCAGGGCGATTTCCCTTCCCACTGGTCTCGCTCCGGGATTGCTTGGCAAGGGCGCGGGCGGCGATTGACCGCAAGGCGCGCCTCGTGAGATCAGGGCCACCAGCGCTTGTCGCCCTTTTAGCACGCGCTCCCCGGATTGGCACAATAGAGCGCAAGCTCGCCAGAAGTGATGAACATGTTGAAAACACTTAGGCCCGATAATGATCCCAAGAAGCCGGCGGCGCGCTGGTCGCCGATCTATCACGGCCTGCGTGACGCGATTGTCAGCCATCGCCTCGCTCCGGGCACCAAACTGCCCGAAGACGAACTGGCCTCGATCTATTCGGTGAGTCGCACGGTCATTCGCGCCGCCCTGCAGGCGCTTTCCCATGACTGGCTGGTTCGACTGGAACCCAATCGCGGCGCCTTCGTCGCGCAGCCCTCGACAAAGGAAGCCCGCGAGGTCTTCGAAGCCCGCGCCTTGATCGAGCCGAGGGTGGCGGCGCTCGCCGCCAAGATTGCCAAGCCTGAGGATGTGAGGCTGCTGCGTAACCACCTCGAGAGGGAGCACGAGGCATTGCATGCCGGGCGCGACAGCGACGCGATCATGCTTTCCGCCATGTTTCATGTCGGCATCGCCGAGATTGCTGATCAATCCGTGCTCACGGGCTTTGTTCGTGATCTGGTTTCCCACTCCTCACTGATCATCGCACTCTATTGGAAACGCCGGGATACGACGTGCGAAAGCCACGCGCATCACGCCCTGGTCGACGCCATTGAGGCCGGCGATGTCGACAAGGCAGCGCAGCTGATGAAGGATCATCTTTTCGACCTCCTCTCCGGACTCGACCTCGAACGCGCAGAGCGCAGGCCGGAAAACCTCGCCGATGTCCTGCGCTGATAGTCGTTTAGCCGTCTCGGAACAACCTCGCCACCTCCGATCTCAATGCTGGGGACCGGAGCCGGAGAACGGCGCGGTCACAACTTGGATCTCGCCCGGCGCGCTAGCGAATTTAAGCAATGCCTCAAAAAGATATTCAAAAATAATATGATTTGTTCACCCTTTGGAAACCAAGTCGTCTCATCTTGAAAACACCGGAGCAGCAGTGAACGACACCAAGGTCACGAGGGGACAGCTTCGGAACTAGCTCAGCAATGCATTGATGGGCCCGTGTAGAAACGCGGACGGGAGCGTGCTTCTGCGCGCCAACCGAGCTTTTTTGCCGCGGACCTGTGCTACTGGCTTCCTGGGGAGGGGACAGCATGAACAGAATAGCCTTCGGTCTCGTATCTGACGCCAAAGCCATCCTGGCTGCGGTGAGCAAATCGCAGGCCATCATCGAATTCGACATGTCCGGAAAAGTTCTAACCGCGAATGCAAATTTCTGCAGGGTGCTTGGCTATGAACTCGCCGAAATCTCTGGCCAACATCATCGCATGTTTGTCGATCCTTCCGACGCCTCGTCCCCCGACTACCGTGAATTTTGGGCGAGGCTGGGCCGAGGCGAGTTCGATCAGCGACAATACAAGCGGATCGGCAAGGGCGGCAGACAGATCTGGATCGAGGCGTCGTACAATCCGGTCTCCCGGGTCGGAAAGCCCTACAAAGTCGTAAAGTTTGCGACCGATATTACAGCCCAGAAGCTCAAGAATGCCGAGGAGGCCGGCAAGCTTGACGCTCTGTCTCGCGCCCAGGCCATCATTGAGTTCACTCCAAATGGCGAAATCCTGACCGCCAACGCAAATTTCCTCGCGACACTCGGCTACAAGCTCGCTGAGATCCAGGGGCGGCATCATTCGATGTTCTGCGATAGGGCTTATACGAGCGGCGTCGACTACAGCCGCTTTTGGCAGCAGCTAGCCAAGGATGAGTTCGTGGCCGACGAATTCATGCGCATCGGCAAAGGGGGAAGGAAAGTTTACATCCAGGCGTCCTACAATCCCATTTTCGATATGGACGGCAAGGTCTTCAAAGTCGTGAAATTCGCGACCGACGTCACGAGACGCGTCGAGAACGTGGACGAGCTGGCGGGAGCTCTGAAGGCTTTGTCCGCTGGTGACCTGACGCAGGACCTTCCTTCGCCGTTCATTCCGACACTCGAAAAGCTCAGAACGGATTTCAACGGGGCCTCGGCAAAGCTACAGGCCGCGATGCAGACCGTCGCCGAAAACGCAAGCGGGATTGCATCCGGCTCCAAGCAGATCAGCTCGGCATCCGATGCCCTGTCGAAGCGGACCGAACAGCAAGCGGCATCAGTCGAAGAGACGGCGGCGGCGCTGGAACAGCTCACCACGACTGTCGCCGATTCGAGTCATCGCGCCCAGGAAGCGGGCCAGCTCGTGCGGAAAACCAAGGACAATGCCGAGCGTTCCGGCACTGTCGTTCAAGGTGCGGTGGACGCCATGGGCATGATTGAAACCTCTTCCGCCGAGATTTCCAATATCGTCGGAGTGATCGACGAGATCGCATTTCAGACCAACCTTCTGGCGCTTAATGCCGGCGTCGAGGCAGCCCGGGCAGGAGAAGCAGGAAAAGGCTTCGCCGTCGTTGCGCAAGAAGTGCGCGAACTGGCGCAGCGATCCGCGAAGGCGGCAAAGGAAATCGAACAACTGATCAGAGCTTCGAAGCAGCACGTAAAGAACGGTGTCGATCTGGTCGGTGAGACGGGGAGGGCGCTCGTTGAAATCGTCTCGCAGGTGCAGCAGGTAAACGCCAATATCAGCGCAATCGTCGAAGCTTCAAAAGAGCAGGCGGTTGGACTGAAGGAGATCAACCAGGCCGTCAACACGATGGATCAGGGGACGCAGCAGAACGCCGCCATGGTGGAAGAATCCAACGCGGCCGCGCATAGCCTCGCAAACGAAGCAGACGCGCTCTTCCAATTGCTTCGCCAGTTCCAGATCGGGGCCGCCACGAACAAGGATCCAGTCGCGCTGGCGACCCCCAAATCGAGGCTGATTAGCTTGCATGCCCGGCCGCTCAAGACCACACCGGCAGTGCCCTTCCACGGCAACGCCGCCGTTGCCGGCGACGACTGGCAGGAGTTCTAGAACGGCGCCGACACTTGGTTTACAGACAAGCGCCTGCGCAACTTCCGGCCCCTCGTCGATCCGTTGAAAAATACCTACCTAGATCTGTGTGGCTGGCGCGCTGTGCCGACAGGTAAAATGGGCCCGACAACTGACTTCCGACGCCCGCTACATGTCGCGCGGAGTCCTGTTTAGCGAACATCGGCAACGAGAGGATCATCGATTGACTTTAAGGGCTCTCGCGGACCGACCCGAGTACTTCTCGTTTGAAGGAAGCGATCCGGACCACCTTGCTGCCACGTTGACTGGTTGGACCTCGAGGGTACTCGTTAGACCGATTACCAAGGAGGGTATCTACTATAAGTGCGCGTGGGCGAATGCCGGCGCAATGTCGATCGGTCTCAGTCGCTATGACGGGCAACTCCTTGTGGAGAGCGAGGGCGTCGGTGATCAACTCCTGTTCGTACTGCCGCACCACGGCAGGGTAGACATTCGTGTGGGAGGTCGGGCAGTTTGCACGTCTCCCGAACGGGGCGCCGTCATCGACGGCAGCAAGCGCATTACCGCACTCTCCTTGGGCTCGCGCGAGCACATATCCGTCGCCATCGATCGAGCGGCACTTTACCGCCATCTGAGCGACATGGTTGAGATGCCGATTTCCGGAAGATTGGAATTCTCGCCGGAGATCGATCTGTTATCGGGACCAGGAACGGCAATTGCGCGCATTGCAGCTACACTTCAGACTGGATTAGCCGGAGGCGCGCCGTTGCGTAAGTCTCCGCTCGCGTTGACGAGCCTGACTGAAGCGCTAATGCATATGATCCTCGAGACGTTGCCGCACCGCTTTTCGGAGAAGATGCGCCGCGCCGCCTCGCCGGTGCCCCGTCATGTCAAGAAAGCGATCGAGTTTATGATGGCCAACCTGTCAAAGCCGATAACCCTGATGGAGGTCGCCGTCGCCTGTGATGTCAGTTCGCGAACGCTCCAGCAGGGTTTTCGCCAGTTCAAAATGACCACTCCCATGAATTATCTGCAACATTTGCGCCTGGAGGCCTTTCGCGAGGAGCTGGTAGGGGCTCGACCAGGCGAAAGCGTCGCCGACATTGCACTCAGGTGGGGATTCACCCATATGGGGCGACTGGCTACGGATTACCGCAACCGCTTCGGGGAGCTTCAATCCCAGACGCTGCGCTGCTGTTCATCTGCCAGCTAAGCATCGCCGTGGCCGTGACAGTTCCAAATAGTGCGGCTTCGCTTCTGTCGCTGGGTGGTGAGTGAGGGGCATTCCCAGAGACATTCGCCGCGATCTGGGACATTTGCGCCTAAGTCCTGCGACGTAGCAAATCTTAGGAAGTGTGCAACATGGCCGACTGAAGAGGGTAGGCGTGCACAGCGGGCACCATGAGATTGGCTAGCCGGCGCTGGTTCTAATTGATTGCGTAGATGAACTCATTGACAGGTTCGAATGGGCGGTCGTCGTCACTACAGCGTGTGGGCAGCTTTAGGAGCCGCGATCTGAGGGCGGTAAAGCAACTTTGAGAAGCGGAAAATTCTCCGTGCACCGTACTTCCGCTCTAACGTCCCGGATGGCTCCGTTTCGACTTGGCGCGATCTGATGGAGACCGCGGTGGTCGTCAGATCAAAAAACTCGGGGCCAGTTGTGGTCCAGGAATCCACGGTCATGCGCTAGTGGCCATTGTCAGAGCCGTACGCGCAGTCATGTCACGACTAAACGGCAGGTGGTACAAACGAAAGCACCTCATGCCAACTCGAGCAACGCTTTACCCACCGAAGCGAGCGACATCACATCCACATCGTCATTTCAATGAGAAAGTATCCTGACCGGGGTAAACGACTACGCGTCGCTCGGGGGTTGAGGTCCTCACAAGCGAGATAGAATCCCCTTTCGACCTTTGGCGCCAGGCTGCGTTTGATTTCGATTGCCCAAGGCTTCCTGCCCGGAAGTGTAAGCAGAAGGTCAATCTCGGCGCCTGCGGAGGTTCGGTAGAAATTACTGTGCGTCCCTTCCGGGGCGGCCGCGACGAGGGTCTCCATGACAAAGCCTTCCCAGCTTCCCCCCGCAACCGGGTGCCCCAACACGTCTTCCAGCGTCGCCAATCCCAGTAGCGTATGGGTG
This sequence comes from Sinorhizobium shofinae, assembly GCA_001704765.1. Taxonomy (GTDB): domain Bacteria; phylum Pseudomonadota; class Alphaproteobacteria; order Rhizobiales; family Rhizobiaceae; genus Sinorhizobium; species Sinorhizobium shofinae. Next base: position 1,531 of record MBFK01000146.1, on the reverse strand, counting down.
ATCCCGCTGTCACGGACATAGATCCTTGGCGATTTGACCAGGCGCTTGCCCACGTTTGCATGCCAGGGTTCAAGACGCCGCACGAGGAGCAGGTCGACGAGAAGGTCTAGATAGGAGGCAACAGTCTTGCCATCGACGCCAAGTGCACGCGCAAACTCGGCCGCATTCAACAACCCTGACTGATGATGCGCGAGCATCATCCAGAATCGCCGGAGCGTTTCTGCGGGAATACGCGGGCCAAGCAGCGGTATGTCGCGCTCAAGATACGTGCGAATGAAGTCCTGTCGCCAGCGGTGGCTCGCGCGATCGTTGGCGGCAAGGAAGCTGTCAGGGAAGCCCCCCCCCGCAGCCATAAGGTGTTTAAATCCTTCGTAGGTACCTCGAGGCCGTCAATCGGCTGCATCTCCAGTAGGCAATCCGGCCTGCAAGTGACTCGCCGGATTGCTTCAGCAGGTCGATAGAGGCGGAACCTAGCAGTAGGAAATGGCCGGCTTTCCTTCCATTACGACGGCCACGATCGATCAACCCACGCAGGTTCTGGAAGATGTTCGGCATCCGGTGAACTTCGTCCGGTATAACGAGCTTGTCGCTGTGTTGACTAAGATAAAGTTCCGGTTCGCTCAGCTTGGCGCGGTCGGAATCAGATTCCAGATCCAGATACATCGACGCACGCTGCCGGCCTACAGCGAGCGCGAGCGTGGTTTACCAACTTGGCGAGGTCCGATAAGCGCGACGGCAGGGCTGCTGTCTACGAGTTCGTTGAGTTGCGTGGCTATTCTGCGGGTAATCATCCTTGAATTTACGGAGTTGAATTCCATAATTGCAAGGAAAAATCGGCGTCGCGATCTTTCGGCTACTGCCGATCGGCACAGCAGAGCCGGATCTGGCTCACCGACACGCGCTGGGCAGCTACAACGCATAGCCAATAGGGCCAATTAGACGGGCCCTCCTCCACTGAGAAGCCTCGATTTGCAGTTGCTGCGGAGGTCCATTAAATCCGCGTGAACAAAGGGAGAAAAATAGAGCCCGTCGCGGTGAGGGAATGCCGGGAACACAGCGACGGCCTTTCGGCTTTCCGGCGACGCCAGAACCGTTTATCAGTTAGGGCGCAAAAGAGGAGTCAGTCGAGCCAGCGGTTCGGCAAGACGAATGATCAAGGAAAGACGTTATGGCGACCGGTACGGTAAAATGGTTCAACGCAACAAAGGGCTTTGGTTTCATCCAGCCGGACGATGGCAGCGCCGATGTCTTCGTCCACATTTCCGCGGTGGAACGGGCCGGCATGCGCGGCCTCAACGAGGGGCAGAAGATTACATATGAACTGGTGAAGGATCGCAAGTCCGGCAAGATGTCGGCGGATAACCTGCAGGCCTAGGCCTGCTTGCAACGCGATGGTTCAGGGAGGCCGGGGTAAACCCGGCCTTTTTCGTTGTGTGCCGAGCATGCTCGGCAGCTTGGAGGTGAAAGATGCTATGGGGCGAGCGGCGAGGGCGTGGCACCTTAGCGCTGTTGGAAACGACTGCTGAAGGAG
>MBFK01000062.1 GCA_001704765.1 Sinorhizobium shofinae | reverse complement strand
TCATCTAAAGCTCCTCGTTTTAATACGAGGGGGTCAGTTCTTCGCTTCGTTAGGGGGTCAGTTTTTCATTTCGCCCGACACGCCCAATCACCTACTTGGATTGCTGTCTGACATCCGCTTTGGGCTGACTACGGACGACGGTGTCATCTCGTCACGGCTGGGGAGAAGCGCGAAAGGCGCTTGACCGCGACACGCCGATTAGAGAAGCGCCGCCCAAAGGGCGGAAATCGGGACCGACTGCCCCCGGCAAGCGGTTCATTTTGGTCTTCCACCTCTGGTGCCGGCGGTTTCCCACAAGCCTTCGGCAAGCCCTACGGCGCTACCTGGCGGGCGCGGGTTGCCTTCGGCTGCTCCGCTCCCTGAGGGTCGCTGCGGCCGCCTGCCGGCCTGTCCCGGCGCGGCTGGAAAACATCAGACTCTCAAGGAATAAGCTTCGGAGCAAGCCCGCAGGCCTAGCGCTGGCGCGTTTTCTGCGCCTAAGTGCGGCTGTTGCAGGACTCGTGACGGTGGCGCTCCTTGTTCTTTCGCCCACCCTCGAGATTTTGATGAAACCACTGCTGGGGAGTTCAGCGTCCTATGCGCCGGGTCTGATTGCCACCTTGGGCGTGGCGGCAACCGTCCCTGTCCTCGGTCGTGGTCCCATGCCGCGCCTGCTTGTCGCGGCGGGCATTGCCTTCGCCACGGCCTTGGTGTTCCGGATACTGGATGCGCCCCTCTGCGGAGCCTGGCCAACAGGCACGCACTTCATCTGGCACTTGCTCAACGCCCTGGCTCTCGGATTTGCGTTGTTCGCCGCGGAGCGAGTGGGCGCTGGTTCCCGCCTTGGCGCCGTGACGGAACCGCCTAGACAGCCCTTGCAAACCATTTGTAAGGCAAGGCCGGGCCGCGGATCGGTCGTCCGCCGCGAGACGTTCCAATACTCGCGGGGGCGATGTAAAATTGGTGAGTCTTCCGTCTAGGAATCCTCGGGGATTGCCGGGAGAACTGCTTGTCGCCCTATCCGCAGCGGGGCGAGGCTTGGCAGGGCCGCAGCATGATGGCGATGGATGAGACGCGCGAACCCACCCGACGCGATTTTCTTTACCTGGTGACAACCATGGCAGGGGTGGTGGGTGTCGGGGCCGCCTCCTGGCCGTTCATCGACCAGATGCGTCCTGACTCGTCGACGCTTGCTATGGCATCCATCGAGGTGGACGTATCCTCGCTCGTCGAGGGTATGTCACTGACCGTAAAATGGCGCAGTCGCCCGGTTTTCATTCGCAACCGCACCCAGCAGGAGATTGAGGCGGCAAGGGCGTCTGCACTTGATGATCTCAAGGATCCCTTGGCCCGGAATGCCAATCTTGCCGATGACCAACCCGCGACCGATCTTGCCCGCTCTGCCGGAGAGGGGAAGGAGAACTGGATCGTGATGATCGGTGTCTGCACGCATCTAGGCTGCGTTCCGCTCGGGCAGGCCGGTGACTTCGGTGGTTGGTTCTGTCCCTGTCACGGGTCGCACTACGATACCGCCGGTCGCGTGAGAAAGGGACCCGCACCGGAGAACCTCGCCATCCCAAATTTCGAATTCATTTCCGACACCGTGGTTCGGATCGGCTGAGCACACTCTGCCACTGGAAACTCGGGGGCACGAGCTGCCATCGGTTATGATATAGTCAGCTTTTCGCATGAGCCTTGTCGGAAACCAGGCGGCCGCGAGCGTCGAATACGACTATGATGTCTTCATTTCGCTCTCAAAAACGAGGGCCGACGGAGACGCCGCTTATAGCGATCCCGGCAAACACAAGGCATCAGTGCGATGCCATCCACCGCAGGCGGTCTCCGTGAGGGGCGTCGACTACCCGATACCAACGCCGGGCGGGACCGACTGGAAAGACGACCTCTGGAGAACGGTCTGCACGTCTTCAATATCGTAGCGCCGATCAACCATTCGCGTCGCATCGGGTTCCCGACGCAGATACCAGACGTCTATAGGAAGCCGTCGTCCAGGTAGCGCAACAGCCGTCTGTGGCGTCCAGAGTGCAGGCGGAACTGGACCTTTCAGCCGCGCCAGCAGTTCTGATGACACCACCAGCGGTGCGTCGAGCGACTTCGCCAGGGTTTCGAGGCGTTGAGCAACGTTCACAGTGTCGCCGATGACGGTGAACTGGCTGTGGCAGCCGCTGTCCAGAACGCCGCCGACCACAGTGCCGTAGTGCAGCCCGATTGCAGCATCGAGGGCAGGATAGCCATTCCGGACGCCGTGGTTCCTCCAGTCGCTTAGCGCGTCGACGAGATCGAGCCCGCATGCGAGTGCACGGTCCGCATCGTCCTCCTTCGGCCGCGGCTGTCCGAACACGGCCATGATCCCGTCTCCGATGAACTTGTCGACGGTTCCACCATGGTCGAAGATGGTCTGGGTCACCAGTTGACGATATTCAGACAGCACGAGCGCAAGCTCCCGGGCGGGCGCGGTCTCGGCGAAGCTAGTGAAGTCACGCAGGTCGACGAACATGATCGCCGCGTTGCGACGCTCCAGACCGACGGCGTCGCCGCGTTCCTGCAATTCCGACACGATGAGCGGTGAGAAAAACCGAGAAAGGTTGAGACGTCGCTGATCCGCTTTCAGGGCCTCCCTGCGCGTCCGATCGTGGTCTCTGGCAAGCAGGTAGATGGCGAAGCGAAGCCGAAGCTCACCGTTAGGCCGAGGTCCTGGTTGAAGAAGGATGCGAGCAGCGACACGGCATCGGCGGTGTGATGCCGGACTGCAGTGGTCGCCAGCATGCTCCCCCATGAGGTGAGCACGATCCCTGCGAAAACGAGAACGAGTCGCCGCTCGAGCTTCAGTCCAACGTGGACGAGCAGGATGAAGGCGACGACCAGGCTCGTGGTCGTCAGATTGTGGTTCTCGGTCACTGGTCCTGCGAGGATATGGGCATAGAGGAGCAGGGTCACCAGCAGGGCATCTAGGACAACGAGAAGCGACTCGAGCCAGGAGCGGCCAGGGAGGTAGCGCGCGGTCGCGACCGAAGCGATGCTGATGACGAAATAACTGACGACCACGGCAACGTGCGTGCCTTCCGCCCCCTCGCTGCCGCCTAGCGAGAGGTTCGCGAGCAGAATCGCCAAGGCGACGAACCGCAAGAGGATCGAGCGGATTTCCCTTGCGAAGTCCCATTCTGGATGAAGCGAAGACGTCATTTCCGACCACGTAGGGCTTGGCCGCTCCGCCCGATTCATACTGTAGAAGGACGCGGCCAAGTGACGGCCGCGTCCGCTGTGCGAATTACTTGACCTGCGTCACGGTCAGCTTGCCGTTGACACGCTCGGCGACGAACTCGATGTTCGCACCTTCCTTGAGCTTCTCCAGCATGCCGTCGTCCTGGACGCGGAACACCATCGTCATCGCCGGCATTTCGAGATCCTTCAGTTCCTCGTGGATCAGCGTGACCTTCTTGGACTTGGCATCGACCTTCTTGACGGTGGCCTTGGTGAATTCGGCGGCGAGAGCGCCGTAGGCGGTACCGAGGACGAGCGCGGAGGCGAGGGTGAGCTTGACGAACGTTTTCATGTTGTCTCCTTTCCTGTGACTACTTTTTGGCAACGCTGATGTCGCCGTGCATGCCCGCGTCGTAGTGGCCGGGCACCAGGCAGGCGATCTTGAACGTGCCGTCATTGGTGAACTTCCAGATGATCTCGCCGGACTCTCCGGCGGCGAGACGGATGGCGTTCGGATCGTCGTGTTCCATCTCCGGGAACTTCTCCATCACCGCCTTGTGCTCCATGATCTTGTCTTCCTGATCGAGCACGAACTCGTGGTCGAGCTCGCCGGCGTTTTTGATGGCGAAGCGGACGGTCTGGCCCTTGCGGACTGTGAACGTCGACGGCATGAAGATCATCTTGCCGTCTTCCGTTTCCTTCATGGTGACGCGGATCGTCTGGGTGGCGTCGGCTTTCTTGCCGGGCTCGCCGACGGCCATGGCCTCGCCGTGGCCGCCTGCGTGGTTGCCGCCTGCGAGTGCCGGCGTGGCGAGCGCGGCGACGAGAAGTCCGAAGATTGCAGCTTTCATCGTGTGTTCCTTTGGTTGGTTGAACATGGCATGCGGGATCAGCCGTGATTTCCATGTTTCGGCGTGATCTGGGTCTTGGCATCTTTGGCCTTGGATGCGTCGGGGAGCTCGCCCGTCCACTCCCAGGCCTGGGTTCCGGGTGGGTTTTCGTACCAGCCGGGATCGGCGTAATCGCCAGCGGAGATGCCTTCGCGCACCTTGACGACCGAGAACATGCCGCCCATTTCGATCGGACCGTGCGGCCCCCAGCCGGTCATCATCGGGACGGTGTTCTCGGGGATCTCCATTTCCATCTCGCCCATGTCGGCCATGCCCTTGGTGCCCATCGGCATGTACTCCGGGCGGATCTTCTTGATCTTCTCGGCGACCGTCTTCTTGTCGACGCCGATGAAGGTCGGGATGTCGTGTCCCATGGCGTTCATCGTGTGGTGCGACTTGTGGCAGTGGATCGCCCAGTCGCCCACGTATTTCGCGTCGAACTCGTAGGCCCGCATCGCGCCGACCGGGATGTCGATGCTGACTTCAGGCCAGCGGGCCTCCGGCCGGACCCAGCCGCCGTCGGTGCAGGTGACCTCGAAGTCATAGCCGTGCATGTGGATCGGGTGGTTGGTCATGGTGAGGTTGCCGACCCTGACGCGCACGTGGTCGTTCTTGGAGACGACGAGCGGGCTGATGTCCGGAAACACGCGGCTGTTCCAGCACCACATGTTGAAGTCGGTCATCTCCATGATGCGCGGCACGTAGGAGCCGGGGTCGATGTCATAGGCGTTGAGCAGGAACACGAAGTCGCGGTCGACCGGCATGAACTTCGGGTCCTTGGGATGGACGACGAACAAGCCCATCATGCCCATCGCCATCTGCACCATCTCGTCGGAGTGCGGGTGGTACATGAAGGTGCCGGACTTCACGAGGTCGAACTCGTAGACGAAGGTCTTGCCGACGGGGATATGCGGCTGGGTCAGGCCGCCGACGCCGTCCATGCCAGACGGCAGGATCATGCCGTGCCAGTGGATGGTCGTGTGCTCGGGCAGCTTGTTGGTGACGAAAATGCGCACCCGGTCGCCCTCGAGGGCCTCGATCGTCGGACCCGGCGACTGGCCGTTGTAGCCCCAGAGATAGGCGGTCATGCCTTCCGCCATCTCGCGCTCGACCGGCTCGGCGACGAGGTGGAATTCCTTGACGCCGTTGTTCATGCGGTAGGGCAGGGTCCAGCCGTTGAGCGTGACAACGGGATTGTAGTCGGGACCGGAGGTCGGCTTGAGCGGCGGCTGCGTCTCGGCAGTCTCCATCACCGCGGCCTCTGGCAGGCCCATGTTGGAGGTCTTGGCCCAGGCAGCGGTCGACACCAATGCGGCGCTCGCACCGAGCAACTGTCTTCTATTGAACATCGTCTGTTCCTCTCTCAGTGACCACCGCCGCCGCTTTCGGCGGCCGCCGCGACTTCCGTTTCGCCGGACGCAGCTCCCGAGCCACCGCCGTAGATGGCAGGGGCGAGGTTCGCCTCGGCGAGCCAGAAGTCGCGCTTGGCGTTGACCGCAAGCAGGATCGAATTGACCTTGTCGCGGCTGTCGGCGAGCAGTTCGAAGGTGTTGGTGATCATCGCGTTGTAGGTGAGGAGGGACTCTTCCTCGATCTTGGTGCGCAGCGGCACGACGCTGTTCCGGTAATGCCGGGCGATGTCATAGTTGGAGCGATAGGCCTGGTAGGAGGACCGCGCTTCGGAGCGGACGTTGACGGCCTTTTCCGCGAGCAGGTTGGCCGCGCGCATGTAGGCGAGCTCTGCCTTGCGCATGCGGGCCTTGCCGCTGTCGAAGATGGGGATGACGAACTCCAGTTCGGCCTGGCCGGTCGTCTCGGTCTCGACCTTGCCATCCTCCTTTTCCCGTTCCGTCTCGAAGCCGGTCAGAAGTTCGAGATCGGTGACGTAACGGGTTGCTTCCGTCAGCTTGTACGATTTCGCCGTCGCTTCGAGGTCGAGCTTGGCAACCTGGAGGTCGACACGGCGCTGCAGCGCTTCCGCCTCGATGAGGTCACGCTTCATCAGGCCCTTCGGCAGGGAAGGCAGGCGGTTTGGAACCTGGTAGTCGATGTCCGAGCCCCAGAGTCCCATCAGCCGCGTCAGTTCCTCCTTGGCAAGCCGGGCCTCCAGTCGCGCTTTTGCTGATTGTCCCGCCAGCTCGGCGTAGAAGACATGCTCGCGGGCTTGGGAGCCTTTGGTCATCGCCCCGGTCTCACCGAGTTTCTGGGCGAGTTCGGAGGCGGCGTCGGCTGCTGCCTGGGCCTGATTGAGCTGGCCGACCATTTCCCACGCCGCAACGGCATTGATCCAGGCACGACGCGTATCGGCCGCGAGCTGAAGTGTCCGCAATGCCGCGTTCAACTGCGCCTGACGGAACCGGGTGTCGGCGATGGCGATATCCCGTTCTCGCGTGGCGAGCGCCAGGATGTTCGAGGCGATCATCCCTTCCACGGTTTTGAAGGCTCCCAGTCCCGGTGTTCCGATGCCCGTGAGACCGACGGAGACCGTCGGATTGACGAACATCGTCGATTGCCAGGCGTCGGCGGCAGAATCCCCAAGGTCGGCATAGGCCGCCTGAAGTCCCTTGTTGTTCAGAAGCGCGACCTGAACCGCCGTTTCCACGTCGAGGGTTTTCTTCGAAATCAGCGTCTTCACGCGGTCGGAGACGACCCGTGCCTGCTGCTGGTTCTGAACCCAGACGGTCTGTTTTCCGGTAGCACCAGCGGTCTTTGCCTCCACAGAGGAAAACCCGGCGTTCTTCGCTGCGTATTCGCTGGCCGAGACGCAACCGCCGAGGACCAGCGGCAGGGTGAGGGTCGCAGCCAGTTTCATCCTGCTTCTGATCATGACGCGTCTCCTTCCGGAGCCTGCGTGTCGTTCTGGTTGCGCCACGGCTTGGGATCGACCGGGGCGCGGTGGGTGTAGCCCGAAACCGGGCTGCTATACAGAAGGGGGCGGACCTCAGCCTGGGAGGCGGCGAGGTCGCCCGAAGCAATGACATCGGGAGGCAATGTAGCTGCGCATCCGCTCGCAAGAAGCGGCATGGCGGCCACCAGAAATATGGGTTTCATGGCGTATTCCGAATAGGAGATTGCATCGGCGCTGGAGCGGATCACGCTCGCAAACGCACGGATTCAACCCGCGAACGGGTGCGTCCTATTCAGATGTTCGGGGGGCGGTGGAGTGCCGGGAGTTCGCCGATGATATGTGCATCGTCGATGAATTCGCGGATGGAGGCCACACGTGGGCCGCTAACGGGAGAGCTGCCGGTCACAATGGCCATGCTGACACAGAAGCTATTGCAGCATTCCTGCTTAGCACCTTTCTTGACCACATCGTCCGGTGAGGTTGCGTGATCGCCATGCGAATGGTCGCTGCTGGTCACGTCATGATGATCGTCGGCTTGAACCTGACGATCGTGAGGCTGCACCAGGTCCGAATTGGACCACGATCCGTGCATAGCGGCGGTGGCGGTCGGCAAAGAGTATCCCGCCAGTGACATGATGATCACCAAGCGGAGCAGAACCAGCATCTTTTGCAATGTGATTCGATACATCTTGCTCATGTCCGAGGACTACCAGCAGCCCTGCAGTTGTCAATTGTCAGCTCGTATAACACGCGATTCGCGATCATTATGTGGCAGCATAGCGGGTTAATCCGAGGTCTAATGAACGTGTAATGTTTCCAACGATGGTAAGGTCAAGCGAGAAAATGGCTGAGCGCGGAAAGAAGTGGCAGCAGCAGCGCCCCTTGTTCTCGTTCCTGATCCCGCGCGAGGTTGGATGACTGGCCTAACCGCGTATCTTGGATTGTTCTTCGTCGCGTTCGGCGCGGCCACTGTGCTGCCTTTTCAGTCCGAACCCTTGCTCGTAGGCCTTCTTGCGTCAGGCAAATTCTCCACGACTTGGCTTCTCGTTGTTGCAAGCATCGGCAACGTCCTTGGAGCAGTCTTTAATTGGGTGCTTGGGCGTTTCATCGACCGGTTTCATGACCGGTCTTGGTTCCCGGTGAAACCGTCCTCGTTGGAAAGGGCTGCCGGATGGTACCGGCGCTATGGTCGGTGGTCGCTGCTGCTGTCGTGGATGCCAGTCTTCGGAGACGCACTGACCGTACTTGCCTGGGTTTTGCGAGAGCCTTGGTGGTCCTTCCTGCTGCTGGTCACAGTCGGAAAGACGGCGCGATACATTGTCCTCGCCGTAGCAACACTCGGCACGCGGGCGGCAATCGGAATCTGATCGTTTGCAACGGCCTGGCCGAGTCGAGTGCAGCAGGGTCCATTGGCCGAGTAACTGCACAACCTCTCTATTTCAACTGGAGCTGTCCAATCTCGCTTGGATCGAGTCCATCTGCTCGATTTCCTTGCATTGCCCCTCAGAGATTCGCTTACAAAGATCGACCAGCTCTGCGTCCGTGAGACGCGCTTCGCGACACATCAGAATTGCTCCGAGATCCCGAACATCCAGACGAATATCGGAAGGGCCGTATTCCGCTGCTGTTCCTGCAAAATGGAACGCCGGTCGGAACCGTGCGACTGGACCTCAGCGACGGCCAACGAGGGATCGTTCGCATGGTGGCAATCCTGCCCTCACATCAGCGGCAAGGGCTTGGCCGCATAATGATGGCAGCGCTCGACGCGATGGCATTGGAACATAATGTGAGCAGGCTTGATGTGCATGCCGACCCTGGCGCGGTCGGGTTCTACCAAAAGCTTGGGTGGTCGATAACCGCTCCAGCCCTTTGATGACCAAGACCATCTCGACGCCGCAAGGATCCTGATCTACAAGTTCATGGTTAGTTCTCAAATATCGGACAGACATCATGGCCTTACCGTCGGACGGGTAGGGCTTCGTTTGCCGCGACAATGCCAGATGGGGAAGCAAATATAAGCTTCTGGCGAAATGCGGAGCTGTCGCCCGCGCATTCCCCGGTCCTGGTTAGTCCAGACCGAGCCTCTTGCGCAGTTCGGCATTTTCCGCGCGCAGCTTTTCGGCCAGCAGCTTTCGGAGCCTCTGGTTTTCCTCTTCGAGCTGGACAAAATCTGCCAACTCATCGCCGTCGGGTAGGGGCTTGGTGCTTGTGCCCTTTTGCTCGAGAGGCTTCGCAGCACCTTTCCAATGATAGTAGGTTTGCTCTGATATGGCGGCGCTCTTGATAGCGTCCTTGAGGGTGTTGCCCGCGGTGACTTGGGTCTGGATCAGCCTGAGCTTCTCGCTCTTCTCCTGCTCGGTATACCCCCTGCGTTTAGCGGCCGGCGTCTTTGGTTGAGCTGGCTCGGAAGCTGCCTTCTGAGGCCGTGGCGACCTCTGCTTCTTAGCCGCTGGTGCTTTCACTTCTGTGTCCGTCGCTTCGGCCGCAGCAACTGGTCCCGCATTACTCTCGTCAGCCATTAGCAATTCCCTCCTTTAGTCATCGCCTGTTTTCGGCTGAGTGCTCCACAGAGTCAACACAACCATCTGAGTCCTGCTTTACGGATAGTTGATGTTTGGCTTGTGCCTAGAGCCTGACGATCGACCGTGAATGGCCCCCAGCTCTCACCTGAAATAAACGGCGCTTACCACTATCCCCCAATTTGACGATCGTGGCGACCCCTACAGGTTGGCGAGGTTCGGCGCGACCGCGAACGGTTTCGCAGTATGCCACAGGGCACCGCCTTCTGAAGATCACACTTGCCCGGTCACAGCCAAGGCGATCGTCATGCTTCAATTGCTTAGCCGCCTTTACTTCTCATTTTCTACGGACGCCCGTTGGATGCGCAATATAAATCCAGCCGATGATATTGGTTCAAAAGTAATACTTGAAAATAAACTCGACCGGAAAGTCGTTCTCTGGTTCTATCTTGGCGTACTGTTTCCGAAGGGCGTAGCAAATGGCTTACGATTGGGATGGAAAGCGCACACGTCGGCTCCAAATGCTAAGGTTCATGGGAGCACTGGCTATACCTGCTCTGCTATTCGGCTCCGCCATTGCGGCACTGCAGTGGACCGATATGGATGGTCGGGCCGTAAGGACGGCTCACCTTCGATAGGTCTCCAGCGAAGCTGCACCCTTTCAAATCAGACTGAAACGCAGGGGCACAAAGGGTCTTCCGTCGCATCGGGTGGCGGAGGGAGGGGGAATGATGAATTCAGCTCAATCCTTGAGTTTCGATCCAATTGGGCCTGACGAGTTGGAGATAATCGGAAAGGCCTTCCAAGACGAGCTGCAAAGGCGAGCTCTGTCACGCAAGTCTGAAGAAGCTGAAGCGCTCGCCGCAAAGCTGATCAACGCTTATCAAGCAGGCGTTCGCGACGACCTGGGCTTGAGCATTGTCGCTGGGCTGTCCTGAGGCGCAGCACGCATCGGCGAATACACACTGAGCCGATCGATGGCTGCTGCTCAGCAGGCTCTCGCACTCTTTCATTGAGTGGCGGCGGCGAGGGCTTCGCCGCCAAGCAAGGATGAGGCAAGTGGGCGCTTATAGGGAGCGCCGCCAAGCTCACGAAACTTCGAATCGCTCAAGCATCTTCTTCAGCTGAACGTTCTGCAGATGAAGCTTTTGAGCGAGTTGGGTCCTCAGCATTTTGATTTCTTCGTCGAGTGTTGCCACTTCATGGAAGAACAAGTCACGTGAAGACGAAGGTTGCAAGCTTTGATGACGCTTTGGGGCGACAGCGCTCTGCGCAGCCACCCGGGCGTTGGCTCTCTTCCCACGTTCTCGACGCTTGATCCGCGTTTCGCTTTGCGACTTTGTGCTTGCCGCGCTTTTCGGAACCAACGAAGTCGCTTCGGCGCCCGAATGGTCGGCCTCATGACGCGCAGTTGTTTGAGCCTCTTCAGCATCGATCGGCAGTTTAAACGCCTGTGCGACATCACCATCGCCCTTCGCCTTACCCGATGCGACCACCTCTTGATCAACCGAGACGTCGTCATCGTGAGCAGGGGGGCTGGCAGCTACCGTCAAGCTGGGCGGAAGGGCGGACGTATGCTCTACTTCGCTCTCGAGAGCCTTGGAATCGGTGGCACTCCCAATCGAACTCTCTTGCGCTTTCGCCGATGGTTGCCGCGACGTCAATTGGGCAAGGAATTTCCACGGTGTTTTCATAGTCTTCCTACCTTGAGCAAGTCGGACCGCGATCACTGCTGAGTGTTTCCTCACCCTGTCACCTTTTATGATGCAGCTGGGACAGGTTTGACAGCAGTCTGCTTCTTTGTCTCCGGCGTCTTTACCGCGGCGTTCGTCTCGACAATCCCGGCATTGAGGACTGTCCTATTCTCTTCAGCCATCAGATGATCTCGTCTGGAAGCGGAGGTCTGTTGTCGACCGAGCGAAAGACAGAGTCAACAAAGCTGCCCTTATCTGCAAAGGCGCCCTCCAGCACCTTAGAATGGCGAGAGCGAAATTCACGGCTCACCTCATGTGTTTTGCACGGGGTTTGCACAACTGCGTTCTCGGGACCCATGCCGTCAATTTCTTGTTAACTGCCGCCACTCTAGGGTGCTGAAAAGGTGCCAATACGCGCCATTCCGCCTCTGAAAAACGGATCATGTCCCGCCTCGGCCGCTGCGGGGGATCTAAGCAGAATATGGAAGAGATCAAGGGGCACGGCCACCACGGGAGCCGTAATCGAAGGCAGTTTTGCCATTGCAACGCAGCGAACGTTATTGCTAGGCACGGCTACCGCCCGACGCTCCTGTCGTGCGCAATTCCGATCTTTTCGGGGGCGATGATGCCAAGGGCTGGGAAGACCTGACATTCGAGGAGCAGCATATTATCGAAAGCCGGGGCGTGGTGACCAAGCGCCATCCCTGCTGCGCCTCGACCCATCGCGCGATCGACGCGCTTCTGGATCTGAAGCAGGAGCATGGGCTTTTGGCAGGCGACATTGCCAGGCTCGAGACGAAAGTCGGTCGGCATATCCGCTGCCCGCAACCTCGCTTATCCCGACCCACCGACGAGATGCAGGCACGCTTCTCATGCAATATTGCCTAGCAACAGCTTTCCTCAAAGGCTCCCTTAGCCTTTCGGACTTTACACGGCAGGAGATCGAGCGGCCGGAAATCCGGGAATTCATGCCGCGCATCGAAATGCAGTCCTATTCGGCCGAAGAGGAAAAAGGCGTGGAGCGCCTGCCGCACATCGTCACCCTCGCGACGCGCGACGGCCGCATTTACAGGACGTCCCGCTTGCACGCGAGGGGATCGGTCGAAGCGCTGATGAGTGATCATGAACACAAAGTTAAGTTCATGGATTGCTTGCGTTGGGCAAATCGGCGCGCTTCCGAAGCCTCTTTCCAACGGCTTCGCGCCCTTGCGGATTTTGAGATCCTGTCTTGCGACAACGCATTCTGGAACTTGATCTCAGATGGTTACTGAGCTTCCGGAGGACAGCTAGCCTTCGGCGCGACGAGGGGCGTCGACAGGCTCGCCATTCGGGTTTGGCGCCGGCGCATCTCTTGTGTCCCGAGGTGGATGTTCGCGTTCATCGGACCTCGGCACCGGATCTTGAGGAGCGGGACGGACGGGCTGTGCTTTGGGATCGCCCTTTTTGGGCGGAGTTGCAACTTTCTCAGTCATAAGCTTGGTACTCGCGCTTTCCACAAGAAGAACTGGTCGGCAGACGGAAGGTTCCGACCGAATGCGAGCGTTCAGAATGGCAGCCTCTGTTCCGCTAAAATCCGGCGTCCGCCAACCGATTCATGGTCCTCTCCATTTTCCCTACCCTTGCGGAGCAGGGCTACCTGGGATGCCCGCCTCGACAAAGCGGGTCAACTGCATCCGGCTTGCCGTCCTCGGTGTAAGGACGGGCCAGCGCGGCGCGAGCCGTGAGCTTTTTCAGCCTCGCTAAAGGCCTCTCCGAAACTGACGGGGATCGTGTCTCAGGGAGTGGTGTAGCTTCCGGCAGGCAGCCGTGCTTTCCAGCGAGAGCCGGAGGGGATATCAGCGTG
>MBFK01000072.1 GCA_001704765.1 Sinorhizobium shofinae | reverse complement strand
TGATCGCCCACATTCGCCTCGTCACCCGACGCCTTGCAAGGTATTGCTACCATTGAGTTCTTTTCGAGTCCGACTCTTAGGCTCGGGTACCAATGAGGACAATTCGGCGCGGAAGCCGATCCATGCCGTTGCGTACCCCGCATTAGTTAGGCGGACTTACTTAATCGTGAAGCGTTGTGCGCCCTGTCGCACAGGCGATGATCAGCCTCAATCTGCAAAGGATCGACGGAAATGAAACATAGATTTAGCGATGGCGAGCCTGCCTATCTCCGGGATCGCCGAGAAGCCGTTGCGCGGCCGGGCGCAAATTTGCTGGCGGGGATACTTCTGAGCGTAGCCGCGGTCTTCGGCGTCGCGATGATTGTGCCGGAATCTGGCCTTAGCGAGAGGGCTTACGCGGCGCAGACGGCGCAGACTGCAAGCCTCCGACAGCAAACACTGTGCGTGAAGCTGCAATCGTCCGAGAGCGGCGGGGTGCAATTGCCCTTCAAGTTCGCGAGCTGAAAACGCCCAGCGAGATGGCACAAGAGGGATGCCGGTCTATCCATGTGCGACCTGTTGCGGCGGCCGGCATGGTCTGGGTGCTTCAGACGACGAAGTCGAAGCGACCGAACTTCCCGTCCGCCGTGCTGCTGATGTCAAGCAGCAGGCTCTCTGAATAAAGATAGTCCCTCTCATTGCGCGGCTCGTGCGGAAAGAACAGCTGCGTCGTCAGCACTGGGCCGCCTGGACGCTGTACGCGCAGGTGATAGTGGCGAGTACGCCCTGGATAAAGCGCCGGAATGATTGTGCTGAACCACCAGCGGCCAACGTCATCGGTAAACTGGTGGCCGCGTAGCCGGAAGCCTTCCGCATCATAGTCGCCGTTCTTGTCCACATGCCATATCTCGACAAGGCTATTGCCGATCGGTCGGCAGTCTTCACCAAGGACGAAGCCGACAATCGTAATTCGCTCGCCCCCCGGAGAATCGCCAAAGAGTTCGTGCCGCAGAGGCGCCTTCGGTTTGTAGTAGGGGCCGGCCTCCCGCGCTAGCGTCAGGCCGTCGTGATCGCCGCAGGCCGGCGTTCGTGGCAGCATCGGCACCTGCTGTGCGGACGCGAGCCGAAGGGTAGTAATCGGCAATGCCGGTATGGCGAGAAATGTGGTCAACAGGGATCGTCGGGTCGGCGGCATGGTAGCATCCTCTGGAAGAGAGGCTATCCTTAGAACGCCCGCTCGATTCTATTCCTTTTGAAAGAATAGGTCGCCAGTTCCAACCTGCTAAGACACTAATCCCGCAATAGCCTGTTCATCAGGACTTAACGATGCTCGCGACCCCATCGAGAGGCCTACAACCCTTCGACGGGCTGCTTCCATTTGTATCGTGCAAGAAAGCGCACAAAAGCCTGCATGGAGGCCGGCGAATAGCGCCGGCTCGGATAGTAGAGGTACCAGCTCGGCAACGTCGGGCTCCAGTCCTTGAGCACCTCCACCAGCGTGCCCTCCCTGATATGCTCCCGGGTGTAGTCGTCGAAGACGTGGGCAAGGCCTAACCCCGCCAGTGCCGCTTTCGTCTCCTGGCTCGAGGCGCTGAGCGTCAACTTGCCTTCCGGCACGATCTCCACTGTTTCGTCGCCCTTCTCGAACGACCAGGTGGAGATCGAACCACCGGGGAAGCGGTGGCGTATGCAGTTATGGCGGACGAGATCGTGCGGCGTCTTCGGTGCGCCCATGCGCATGACGTAGTCGGGCGAGCCGACGATCGTGTAGCGCAGCGGCGGACCGAGCGGCACAGCGATCATGTCCTGCGCCAATTGTTCGCCAAAGCGCACCCCTGCATCGAAACCCTGCTCGACGATATCGATGATCGCTGCGTCGCTGAAAACCTCGACATGGACGTCGGGATAAGCCGCCATGAAGTCGAAGACGAGCGGGCACAAGATATGGTCGGCGGCTGGCCCCGGCGCGTTGATCCGGATTGTGCCCGACGGGCTGTCGCGGAAGCTGTTCAGGCGGTCCATCGCAAGCGCGATGTCTTCCAGGGCAGGCACAAGATGGGGCAGCAGCTGCTCACCCGCCTCCGTCGGTGCCACGCTTCGTGTCGTCCGGTTGAGAAGCCGCATGCCTATGCGCTCCTCGAGGCTGCGCATCGTCTGGCTGAGGGCCGATGGCGAAACGCCTCGCTCGATCGCCGTCGCACGAAAGCTGCCGTTTCGCGCGATGGCGGCAAAGATCTGAAGGTCCTCGATTGAGTATTTGGGCATTGTTTAGATCAGCTAACGACCACGTTCATGATTATGCGTCTTATCCGCTGCTTCAGCTTTTGTCATCGTCTTTGCCGCGTGTCTGACAAGGAGACCTCGTGTGACCGATATCGTAGTGAATGGAAAGACGCTGAGCGTCGAGGCAGAGCCGGACACACCGTTGCTCTGGGTGCTGCGCGACTATCTTGGACTGACCGGTACCAAGTTCGGATGCGGTGCCGGCATGTGCGGCGCCTGTACCATCCACGTCAATGGCGAGGCGACCTTTGCCTGTCAAACGCCACTTGAAGCGGCCGCAGGCGCGTCGATTACCACCATCGAAGGGCTGTCGGAGGCCGGCGATCATCCGATGCAGAAAGCATGGATCGAGGAGCAGGTGCCGCAATGCGGCTACTGCCAGTCCGGGCAAATCATGCGCGCCGCAGCGTTGCTCAGCGAAAATCCGACACCGAGCCGCGACGAGATCGTCGAATACATGAGCCCTAACTTGTGCCGTTGCGGCACTTATCCACGCATCGTGCGCGCCATCGAGCGGGCGGCCAAGGAGATCTGACATGGCGACGACACCCTTTGCCGAGATGAAGGTTTCGCGCCGCAACTTCCTGCGCGGGGGCGCCATGCTCACCCTGCTCGTGACCGCGGGCGGCGTGATCAACGTCGTGCGTGGCGAAGCCATTGCGCAGCAATTACCGGAAATCCCGGTCAACGCCTGGGTCAAGATTTCGGCTGCGGGAGAGGTCGTCATCGGCTTCGGCTCGACCGAGATGGGGCAGGGGGTTATGACCTCGTTGCCGATCATCCTTGCCGAGGAGATGGATGCGGACTGGAGCAAAGTTCGTGTCGAGCAGATCAACACGGATCCGAACAAGCTCTACGGGAATCCGAAAACCGGCGGCATTCTTTTCACAGCGGGCAGTTCCTCTGTAGAAGGCTACTTCGAGATCATGCGACGGGCTGGCGCGAATGCGCGGCGCATTCTTATCTACAGCGCGGCAAAGGCGTGGGACGTTGTGCCCACCTCTGTCACGACTGAGCCGGGATATGTCGTTCATTCCGCGAGCGGACGCCGGTTGAGCTTCGGCGAGGTGGCGATGCTGCCCGAAATCGTCTCCAACGTCCCCGAAGTGCGGGACAGTGATCTGAAGCCTCGCTCGGCCTACCGGCTGATCGGTAGCGGCATCGAACGGCTCGACATTCCTGACAAGACACGAGGAGCGGCGATCTATTCGATAGACGTCAAGGTCGAGGGCATGGTCTACGCATCAACGCTGGAAGCGCCGGTTGAAGGCGAAAGGCCCGTGACGATCGACGACAAGGCGGCGAAAGCCGTTCCGGGCGTCATCGCCGTCATGCCGGTTGACGACGCTGTCGCAGTCGTAGCCGAGCATTGGGACATTGCGGTCAAGGCTCGCGACCTACTGGTCGTCGAATGGAGCGGCGATTCCCCGTTCAGGACTGCGAACAGCGAGACGGATCGGGCGGACGTGATTGAAAAGTCCTCTGACCTCAAGATTTCGGGAACTGCCTGGGCCGAACGAGGCGATGCGGCGGGCGTGCTTGCGGCGGCAGGCAGCAAGGTCATCGAGGCCGACTATTTTACCGAGCACACCTACCACGCCCAAATGGAGCCGCTGGCGGCGGTAGCCGCCGTCGATGCCGATGGCAAGGGTGCGGAGGCCTGGATCGGTACGCAAAGCCAGTCCCTCTCGTTGCTGGCCGCAGTGCAGGCGCTCGAGACGACGCCCGATCGCATACGCATGAACGCAACCCTCATGGGTGGCGGCTTTGGCCGGCGGACATTCTTCGCGCGCGTCCAGCTTCGCCTTGCGCTGATCCTGTCGCGCGAGGTCAAACGGCCAGTCAAGGTCATGTGGACGCGTGAGGACGACGTGAAGAACGGCTGGTTCCGGCCGGCACCCGCCCAGAGGATGCGCGCGCTTCTCGATGAAAATGGGAATCTGGTTGCCTGGCACCACAGGATCGTCGGCCCATCGATCCTCGAGTTTGCAGCGCCGCAGCGATGGGCGACTGCGAAGGGCAAGGACATCCTGGTGATGGAGGGGACCGAAATCGTCGATTATTCGATTCCGAACCTGCTGGCCGAGCACGTGCTCATACCGCGGAAAACTCGGGTTTCGGCCTGGCGCGGCATTGGCTGGGGCCACAACTGCTTTGCAAGCGAATGCTTCATCGACGAGCTCGCGGAAGCCGCCAATGCGGACCCGGTCGAGTTCCGCCGACGCCTGCTTAAGGGTAGTCCGCGCGGACTCGCGGTGCTCGAGGCTGTGCTTGCGATGTCGAACTACTGCAAGCCGGAGGCAGGACGCGCCCATGGGCTGTCTTTCGCCGGTTACAAGTCGACGCTTGGCGCCGGTGTTGCGGAAGTATCGGTAAACCAGGAGACCGGCGAAATCCGTGTCCATAAGTTCTGGGCCGCGGTCGATCCGGGCTTTGCCATTCAGCCCAAGAACCTCGAGGCGCAAGTCGAGGGCGGCATCATTTTCGGGCTCTCGGGTGCGCTCAAGGAGCGCATCGAGATCGTCAATGGCGAGGTCCAGCAGAACAATTTCTACGATTACGACATTATGCGGATCAACGAGATCCCTGAGATCCATGTCCAGATCGTCGAGTCGGGAGCCGCTCCGTCGGGAGCGGGCGAGATCGGTGTGCCGATGACCGGTGGCGCGGTGGCCAACGCCGTGTGGGCGCTTACCGGCAAGAGACTGCGCCATATGCCCTTCACACCGGAGCGCGTGAAACAGGTCCTGACGCAATAACCGGTGTAAAGGGGCGTCCGCACCCGCAAGCGGTGCGGACGCCTGAGTTCTCTCATTCATTTCGCCGTGGCCCGAGCCAGTCTTCGAGGTGATGCGTTCGAACGATCTTGCCGTTTTCAACGGAATGAATGTCGATCGTCATGACGCGGTAGGACTTGCCGCCATGCGGAACGCCGAGAAAGACGCCCGAGGGTGTTCCCGTACCTTCCCCGCGCACAACAATCCTGTCGCCGCTCACCAACACCTCACGAGGCACGAGCTTCATATCCGGCAGAACCGCCACTCGCTTAGACCAGCGCTCGATGACCGCGTCACGCGGCTCGCAATCATCGTTGCCGCCGCAAGACACCCACTTCGGCGTCGTTTGCTGTCAAGGCTTGGTAGAAGGGGGCGATCAGTGCATTAGCCTGTTCGACTGTAATGACCTCCTGCGCTAAGGTTTTGTTCGCCACAGAAGCGAAGGTAAGGAGAGAAAGCGTGGCAGCAGCGATGTACTGGTATCGATGAGTCATGGAGTGTCCCTGGATATCTTTTGTCTTGCGAAGTCAAACGATGAAGTTCGCATCGAGAAACATCTTATCCATGATGATGCGACGCATAAGCGGTCGATGGCTAAACGGTCTGATTAGCCCGTCTGAACGATGCAGCGAGATGATATATTAAGTGTCATGGCGCAATGCGTGCAGAAAGATGACGGCTGCCGAAGCTTCTATCCCGGTCAAGGAGGGCAGACGTTTCAAGCGCCTCGATCGGACTTGGGCAGCGTTATCGTCGCCTTCAGGCCCCTCGCCAGTCGCGACAGCGTGATGTCGCCGCCGTGGTGGCGAACGGTTGCCCGTGCGATCGACAGGCCCAAGCCGACCCCGCCTGTTTCGCGATTTCGCGAGGATTCCAGCCGGAAGAATGGCTCAAAAACCCGCTCGAAATCCGCCTCGGCAATCCCGGGGCCCCTATCCTCGATGACGATCTGCACGGAGGAGGGCGCCTCATTGAGCTGCACGCGAGCCTCGCTGCCGTAGCGCACGGCATTCTCAATCAGGTTGCGGGCGGCACGCCGGAGCCCATCTGGACGACAGCGATAGGTAATCTTGGGGCTATCGAGAAATGTCACGCTCTGCCCGAGGTCCGCGAGGTCATCGCAAAGGCTTTCGATCAGTGCCGTCAAATTGACGGTGCGCGTTGCTTCCATCACGGCTTCTTCGCGCGCAAAGGCAAGCGCCGCTTCGGTCATCGTCTGGATCTCGTCGATCGTCGCCATCATTTTCTGCTGAGCGTCGCTATCCGTCACGAATTCAGCCCGCAGACGCAATGACGTCAGCGGGGTGCGAAGATCGTGACTGATGGCGGCGAGCATACGCGTCCTGTCCTCGACGAAGCGCGTGAGACGCGCTTGCATCCGGTTGAAGGCTTCTGTCGTCCTGCGAATATCGTCGGGGCCGGTCTCCGGCAGGGGCTCGACGGATTGGCCTCTGCCGAGAGCCTCGGCGGCTCCGGCCAGTCGGCGCATGGGCCTTGCCATGCGGTTGGCAACAAACACCCCGATCAATGCAAGCGTGGTCGCGGTGATGGCCAGTGACACGAGCGACTGGGTATTCCAGAAAGGATTCGGCATGGTCTTGCGATAGACGGAGTTCAGCCAGCGCCCGTCGCTGAGCTGGACCGCAAGTCCCATGCCGTGGGAATCGCCGAGCGGCAGAAACTTGGCAAACCGGGGCAGGCTCCATACGTCGGCCGAAAGCCGCGTCCAGCCCTCGGAGGCAATTGCCCTCTCGAAGAGCTGGAAACCTTTGCCTGACGGCGTCTTGCTTGGCGCGGCCGAGGTCAGCTCGGGTTTGCGATAAGCAGGGAGCAGGTTGGGTAGCGGTTCTTGCAATTGGGCGATGGCCTGCTTTCGCCAGGCGACCGCATCGACAGGATCCTGTCCTGACATCCAGAACCGTGTGTAGGTCGTTCCGCTCGCTCGGAGTACGTCCGTATGGAAGCTCGGTGGAATCGACTCAAGCAGCGTTGCGAGCGACGCCGTACGGCTCAAGAACTCACCCTTCGATGCGGCGCGCAAGGCCTTGTCGCGTTCGTCCCACGAGATCAGAAACCCGATCACTTGCGACAACACAAGCGCCATCAACAGAAAACAGATGAACTGAGCCGCGAGGCTCTTCCTCCACCATCGCATCAGTAGGCTTCTACCTCCGCCACGAAGCTGTATCCTCCACCCCAGTGCGTCTTGATCAAAGACGGATTTTTCGGGTCGCTCTCGATCTTCTTGCGCAAGCGGCTGACCTGGTTGTCGATGCTGCGATCAAAACTCTCGGCGGCACGCCCGGCCGTCAGATCAAGCAACTGGTCGCGGCTGAGCACCAGACCGGGGTGCTCCAGAAAAGCATTGAGCAGCCGGAACTCAGCGGTGCTCAACGCCACGCTGACACCATCGCGTCCGACGAGCTCCCGGCGTCCAGTGTCGAGTTCCCAGACGTCAAAGCGGATGGTCTTGGCCTTGATCCTGCCGCGCTGGGGCGGAAGGCTGTTGACACGCCGCAGCACCGCCCGGATTCTTGCCAGGAGTTCGCGCGGGTTGAACGGCTTGGTGATGTAATCGTCGGCGCCGAGTTCCAGGCCGACTATCCGATCCGTCCCGTCGGCCATCGCGGTTAAGAAAATGACGGGCAGCTCCGTCGTCGTGCGCAACTGCCGGCAGACGGTCAGTCCGTCCTCGCCAGGCATCATGATGTCCAGCACGACGAGATCGGGGGCGCCTTTTTCCAGAATACGTCGAAGCGCTTCGCCGCTTTCCGCGACGGAAACGCGGTAGCCCTGTTGTGTGAGATATTTCCCGACCAGGTCGCGAATATCGCGATGATCATCCACAACGGCGATGTGAGGCATCGATTGCATATCGGTCAGTCCGGGGTGGAGTTTTCTTTAGAAACACATATCGCCACCACTGAGGCTTCGCATTCAAAAAAGTGTATCAAACAATGTCAGCTGCGAAACTTCGACCTCGGCAACGACATCTACTGCGCGTCCTTATTGCACTGCAATATAGTCAAGCTGGGAACTCACGGCGGAGTGAACATCTAAGGCAGCTCTGGCGTCGTTGATACACTTTGCCACGAACAGCACATCGGCTCGCATAACCGTGCGACAACTTAAGCCTAGGGTCTCTCTCGTCCGACGCGCCGTGCGGTTCCCTCGCACCCGTTCGGACTTCGTCGCCATCGCGCCCTGACACCTCCCGAACCGGGGCGCGATGGAACAACGGACAAAGGAGAATTCCATGACCACCAAGCATTTCATCGCAACCGCTCTTGCTTCGTTTGTGACACTTGCGAGCGTCGGACCGGCGCTCGCCGCCTTCGATTACTACGAGGGCGTCGATATCAATGCGAAGAGCGGTGCCTCTTCGGCCGTCAAGAAATCCGACGATAGCGCGACCGGCGGCATCAGGACGAATTCCGCCACTTATGGCTTCCCGACCGCGGCCGAGCCGGGCCGCCCGGTGATCTCAAAGGGCGGCGAAGGCGAATATTATCAGGGGATCAGCCGCCATTGACCCGAACACACGCGGGCGCTTCGGCGCCCGCGGGCCGGCCGCTCCGCCGTCGCAGCAAGCGACAGCCAAATCCAGCACAAGTTCCGGAAGGGGCCTCCATGAACGGGGAATCGAGCGGGAAAATCGATGCCGACATCGCGCCCAAGCCGAAGCGTCTTCGTTGGCCGCTTTTCTTTGGCGCAATGGTCGCGGCCGCTGCTGCGGGCGGTGTTGCTTACAACGCCTCCAGCCAGGCTCAAACAGCCGCCGCGCCTCCACCCCCTACGCCGGTGAAGATCGCGCGGGCAGCCGTTTTCGATATCCCGCATGTGGTGGAGGTCGTCGGAACGGTGGATTCGCTTAAGGATACTCTGATCCGAACCCAGGTCGAGGGCGTACTGACTGCAGTCAGTTTCAACGAGGGCGACCTTGTCCAGGCAGGAGACCTCCTTGCGACTATCGACGACCGTCCATATCGCGCCGCTTTGGCCGCGGCGCAGGCGCACTTGGCGCGCGACCGTGCCATGCTTGCAGTAGCGGAACGCGAGCTCACGCGTGCACAAACGCTTCTTAAACAAAACGTGACGTCTATCCAAACCGTCGACCAGCAATCGGCCGAGGTCGAGCAGTTGCGCGCAACGATTGCGCTGGACGAGGCGAATGTCGAGAGCGCGGCAGTCGACTTATCATTCACAAAGATCTACTCGCCCACAACGGGGCGGGCGGGCTTGCGCGAAGTCGATCCCGGCAACCTCGTCCGGCCGGCTGATGCGAGTGGCATTGCCTCAATCGTGCAGATGGATCCCGTATCGGTGGTCTTCAGCGTGCCGCAGCAAATGCTCGCGGAGCTCAAGATTCACGCGCGCTCGTCAAATGGTAGCGGCGTTGCAATCCTTGACCGCGGCAGCGGCCAGCGCATCGAGGGGAAGCTTGCGGCTTTCGACAACCGCATCGGGGATGGGACAGGCACGGCACGGGTGAGAGCGGTTTTCGACAACAAGGACGAGCGGCTGGCACCCGGCGCTTTCGTGTCCCTGGAATTGCAGACCAGCGTCTCCGCCGAAGCGGTTGTCGTTCCAAAGGTCGCCGTCCGGCTTGGAATTGACGGCAGCTTCGTTTTCCGCGTTCGCGACGGAATAGCCGAGCGTGTTCCCGTGAAAACCGGCTACGGCGACGATGATATCGTCGTGGTCAACGAGGGCATTCAGGTGGGGGATGCCGTCGTCACGGATGGCTACTCGCGTCTCAGGCCATCCGCAAAAGCCGAGATCGTCGAAGAAGCACCGGTCAAAAATCCGGCTATCGTCCGTGTAGCGGGGGTCGCTGGCTGATGAGCGACATCACACCAACATCCCGCGAACATACGAACGTACCAACCTCCGGCGGCTTGTCTGCCTGGTTTATCCGCCGACCGGTAGCCAGTGTCCTGCTTGCACTCGCCGTGACATTGCTTGGCGTTTTTGCCTTTCCCGCCTTGTCGGTCGCTCCGCTGCCGCAGGCAGACTTTCCGACGATCCAGGTCAGTGCTACCTTTCCGGGCGCAAGCCCGGAAACGATGGCATCCGCCGTGGCGACGCCGCTCGAAATCGCCTTCACCGGCATTCCCGGTGTCACCGAAATGACGTCGTCTAGCGCGCTTGGGCAGACGAATATCACCATCCAGTTCGAGCTTGAGCGGAACATCGACGTTGCCGCGCAGGAGGTGCAGGCCGCCATAAATTCCGTGTCCGGGCGCCTTCCCTCCGATCTTCCAAATCCGCCGACCTGGCGGAAGATCAATCCGACCGATGGTCCGGTGATGGTGCTGAGCGTGATGTCGGACAGCATGCCGACGACCACTCTCAGCGATCTGGTGGAGACCAGGATTGCGCGTCAACTCGGGCAGATCAGCGGTGTCGCCCAGGTCAACATCGCCGGCATGCAAAGGCCGGCAATTCGCATCCAGGCACAGCCCGACAGGCTGGCCGCCTATGGGCTGACCATGGCCGATATTCGCGCTGCGGTTGCCAGTGCGAACGTCAACCGTGCCAAGGGTGCCGTCTTCGGTCAAAGCGCCGTGTCGACGCTGCAGACGAATGATCAGCTGTTTTCTGAAAGCGACTACCAGGACGTTGTCATTACCTGGCGAAGCGGCGCACCTGTACGCATAGGGGACGTCGCAAGGGTCACTGTCGGGCCGGAAGACGCCTATGTCGGCGCATGGCCGAGCGGCACGCCGGGCTTGGGTGTCATCGTCCAGCGCCAGCCCGGCGCCAACATCATCGAGATCGCCGACCGGATAACTGAGGAGCTGCCGCGGTTGCGGGAGAACCTGCCGTCGGACGTCAGTGTGACCGTCCTTAACGATCGCACCCGAACCATCCGCGCCTCGCTGCATGAGGTGGAGTTGACGCTGATCGTGACGCTCATCCTCGTCGTGGTGGTAATGGGGGTATTTCTCCGGCAGGTCTCGGCGACCGCCATCGTCGCGGTAATCCTCGGTATCTCAGTGATTGCCACTTTTGCGGCGATGTACCTGTTCGGGTTCAGCCTCAACAATCTGACTCTTGTCGCGCTAGTGATCGCGATTGGTTTCGTTGTCGACGACGCCATCGTTGTGGTCGAGAACATCCATCGCCACATGGAGGCCGGCGCGTCGGCAGTCGATGCGGCACTCGAAGGCGCCCGCGAGATTGGCTTCACCGTCGTTTCCATCACCTTGTCGCTGATTGCGGCCTTCACGCCGCTCCTCTTCATGGGCGGAATTGTCGGGCGCCTGTTTCGGGAGTTTTCGCTGACCATCACCTTGTCGCTCTTGATTTCCGTGGTGATGGCTCTGACCCTGGCGCCGACGTTCTGCGCGCTGTTCATGAAAGCGCCAAAACACGGCGCGGCGCACGGCAAAAAGACCCTCACCGACCGGCTTGGCGACGGTTATGCTGTGGCATTGCGCTGGTCCCTTCGCCACAAGACGTTCACGATGGCTGTGTTTCTTGCGACGATTGCCGCAACGGTTGCCACTTATATCTATATTCCCAAGGGATTTTTTCCGCCGCAGGATACGGCCTTCGTCATCGGCACAACGATCGCGCCCGAGGATATCTCCTATGAGGCCATGCGGGAGGAGCATCTGGCCCTGGCGGACATCGTCGGCGCCGATCCGGCGGTGCAGGATTTCAGTACTGCGATCGGGCGCACCGGCGGCAGCCAGTCGCTTGCCAACGGGCGCTTGTGGATCGTGTTGAAGGACCGTTCCGACAGGGACGTTTCGGCCGAGGGATTCATCGCGCGCATCCGGCCGAAGCTCGCGGCCATACCGGGCATCGCTGTCCAGCTTCGCTCCGCTCAGGATATCAATCTCGGAATCGGCGGCGCCGCGCAGTACAGCTACGTCATGACCGCGGCAGATCAAGCCGAACTGGCGCCCTGGGCGGAGCGGCTGACGCGGGAAATGACGGACTCGCCCGCCTTCCGCGACGTCCGCCACGACATGCAGCTTGGCGCCCGCATGCAGCAGATTACCATCGACCGGGCGGCGGCCGCTCGTTAGTCCGCCCTGAACAACGGCTAAGCGATTGAAGTTTGGCGGTTGTTGAATGGCAGCGAAGTATCGGTTTTTGCGGTGAG
>MBFK01000087.1 GCA_001704765.1 Sinorhizobium shofinae | reverse complement strand
GTGGCAAGGCAAGTCGGTTTCGAAGGCGCGACGGCGATCGAAGAATTGGCTGCAACGGACAAGCGGCTCTCGGAGTTGGGGGCCTATTGGACTGAGGGGAAGAGGCCGTGATACACGTACTTTATCGCAACTCACCGGCAGCGCGTGCAGGATATCTGTCGCAAATATGACATCCTGCTGATCTGCGACGAGGTGGTCCGGCTCTTAAGTTCATTTCGACGCGAACCCAAGTCCCACCAGATGGCAGCCCCGGAGATTTCGACCTTCTGGCGAATTTCGTTCCGCCGGAGGATGCCACAACACCGCCCTTTTTTGGCAAATATTGCTGCGGTGCAAATGTTTCATTTGATGTGCAACTGATAAAACAATTGTTGCATTTTAGAAAACGGCTTGCTAGAAATGGTGACGTAACCTCGCCGAATTCGGCACCAAGCCAGAAACAGGAGCTTGAGCAGGTCTCAAAATCAAAAGGCGCCTGGATTAAGTGACACGCCTTCCGAACGCGTCGCGCTGCTGCCTATTGCCGCTGCGCGACGGCGTCGGCGAATTCGTTGCAACCTACAACCAGCTCTCCGGATCGAGGGCATTCTGGACTGAAGGGAAGACGTCTTGACCTGCGTACTTCATCGAAACTTGCGCGATTTGCCTATCCTGGCCTCAACAGCAAGTGGCGGCACGATCAAAGATACTGACAGCAATATCTACCTGGATGCCTGCGGGGGCGCTGCTGTCAGCTTTTTTGGACATGCGAACCGGCGGCTTATGGAAGCTGCCATTCGTCAGTTGCAGTCTCTCGATTACGTCCACACCAGTTTCTTCACCAATAGCGCCTACGAGCAACTCGCACAAAAGTTGACCGAAGCATCCAGGGGTGTCTTCTCACGCGCGTTGTGTTTAAGCGGTGGCTCAGAGGCCGTCGAGGTGGCCCTGAAAATCGCGCGACAGTACTTCGTCGAGAAGGGCGAAGTGCAACGAAGCCGCTTCATTACGCGCCGGCAAAGTTACCATGGCAATACGATCGGAGCTCTGTCTGTTGGGTCTAACGTCAAAAGACGACACGATTTTCGGCCGCTGTTGTTCGACGTGTCTACAATTTCCGAATGTAATTTCTACCGACATGGTTTGGTGGGCGAAAGTGAAGCGCAATACGCCATGCGGGCCGCCCGAGAACTTGATGCTGAATTATCAAAACAGCCACCCGGTACGGTAATCGGGTTTATTGCCGAAACCATTGTGGGGGCGACCGCTGGTGCTCTTACTCCCCCAAAAGGCTATTTCCAGGAGATCTCAAGGATTTGCGTGAAGCATGGTGTTCTCCTGATCCTAGATGAAATCATGTGCGGGATGGGACGTAGCGGAAAGCTATTCGCTTTTGAGTGGGAAGATGTTCGTCCTGATATAGCTACCTGCGGCAAGGCCCTCGGCGGCGGCATACAACCGGTCAGTGCGGTATTGCTCAGTGACAAGATCGTGGATGCCATTCAAGCTGGGTCAGGCTCCCTAAAGGGTGGGCACACCTTTATGGGTCATCCAGTAGGATGCTCGGTCGCCCTTGAGGCGCTCGCGATTCTCACAGAGGACGGATTCTTAGAGGACGTCATCGCCAAGGGCCGAGTCCTTGAGATGAAGTTAAAGCAGGCCTTTTCGAGCCATCCGCATGTGGGCGCCATCCGAGGACGCGGACTGTTCTGGGCAATCGAACTTGTAAGTGATCGCACCACAAAGGAACCATTCCCTGCCGACGCCCGGTTGAATGAGCTCATTAAACGTAGCGCATTCACCCGCGGTCTCCTGATCTATCCCGGCGGGGGCACCGTCGACGGAACGGTTGGCGACCATATCCTTCTCGCACCGTCGGCGACTGCAGATGCGACGGAACTACACGAGATCGTTGATAGGTTGAGCCTAGCGGTCGATACCGGCCTGAAGGCGGCAAATTCCCGGATTGATCAATGGGCTGCTGACAGAAGGAAGAAGCTTACTAGATGAGGACGAAAGCTGTGAATACTCAGCAGAAACCTACGGGGCAAAGAGATGAAACTGGGCGTCTTTAAACTGGTACATGAGGCGAACTCGTTTGCGCTGGACAGATGCGATCAGAATATGTTCGCCGAGGGGCAGTGGACGAGGGGTTACGGCGCAGTCAAGAATGAGGAGAATTCAAATACGGAGCTAGGCGCTGTTCTCGCGTTTCTTGAGAATCACACCGAATGGGAAGCCACGTTTTTCCGTCTTGCTTCAGCGTCGCCTTGCGGTGACATAACCAATGCGTGCTTCTCGGCAGTCCGCGATGAACTAGTCGCTGACATCAAAGCTGGCGCTTGGGACGCCCTATACCTTTGCCTCCACGGAGCCGCAACGGTTGAGGGCGGTCGCTCGGCGGAACTGGAATTGCTCCGTGCAATCAGGGCGGACTTTCCGGATTTACCGATCGGAGTTTCGTTTGACATGCATGCAAATCTCGCCCCCGAGATCGCTCAACTCGTGACGATCGCGGCGGGGTATAAGACCCACCCACACATTGACATGAGAAACGTCGCCGCGAAGGTACTGAGACTTGTGGTGAGCACTGCACGCGGAGACATTCGTCCGACAGGTGCCATTGTCAAGCTCCCGCTCCTGCTGCCGAGTGCGAACATGCGAACCACCGACGGTCCGATGCGGGAAGTGGTATCTTATGCTGCGCTCGTCGAGCAACAGGAAGGTGCGCTGGACATCACAGTCTATGGTGGCTTTCCCTACAGCGACTGTACAATGTCCGGGGCCTGCTGCATGGTGTACACAGACAACGACACTGCCCTTGCCTACCGCCTCGCCCGCGATGTTGCTGGGAAACTGTGGTCCCTAAAAGAACAGTTCTTCGTTCCCCTCCCATCGACTAGGGAAGCGTTGCAAAGCATTGCGAATGCGACTCGATACCCGATCGCCATCGCGGACAATGCCGACAATCCAGGGTCGGGCGGAATTGCAGACACACCGTCGCAGCTACGAGCAATCCTTGATGCCGAACTCGCCATCCCGGCGGCATTCTGCTTTCTCGTTGATCCGGAGCTCGTCGAGCGCTGCCATAAAGCGGGCATCGGAGCCCGGTTTCAGGCTAGGCTGGGTGGTCGCCTAACCTCGCTATATGGTCCTCCGGTCGAGCGTGAAGTGGAAGTCGTTCGCCTTGTCGAAGATTGCTCGTTCAAAAATGAGGGACCGCAAGACACGGGGGCAAGTAGTTCCTACGGCCCGACGGCGGTTGTGAAGTGCGGAAACATCGAGATTGTGGTGGTAACAATTCGTCATTCAGTGTCCGATCCTGGTTTTTACAGGGTGAACGGGATCGACTTCTCAAAGATCAGACTTCTTGGGGTCAAAGCGAAAAACCACTTTCGGGCGGCATTCTCCAGCGTCTTCGCGGAGATCATTGCGGTCGATGAACCTGGACCAGCCGCATACGATTTTACGACCCTACCGTTCACGCACGTACCCGACCATTTCTATCCGATGAACCCTGGGGCGACCTTCTCGGTCGAGAAGGTGACTTGACGTCGCAACTTGCGACTAGGGTGCGGGAGAAATTTGAAACCAACGCAATGCAAAACAAAGGGGAGAACAGACATGACGATATCTCGACGCGACCTCATTAAGTTAACTGCTTCCGCAGGGGCGGCCATAACGTTCCCATCGATCTTGCGGGCACAAAACGCCCCACCTGCCGCGACAACAGTTCGAATGGCAATGGGCACCGTGCCCAACTTCGACCCAATCTTGACGACGGCAGGGAATACCTACGAGCACGCTCTGGCCATTTACGACACCCTTTTCCAGGTCGACTCCAATCTCGTGGCGCAGCCGCAAATGGTGAAAAAGTGGAACGTTTCCGACGACAAGAAAACCTACACGTTCGAATTGCGGGACGGTCTGCGTTTTCATGACGGCAGCGCTGTCACAGCAACTGACTGTGTCGCCTCAATCCGTCGGTGGGGTCGTGCGGATTCCGGCGGGAAGCTGATTATGGAGCGCATGAGAGATATCTCGAAAATAGATGACAAAACTTTCGCGATCGTTCTTAATGAGCCACTGGGCCTTCTGATCGATATCCTCGCAGCACCCGGGGGGCTTTTTCTAGCTGTCATGCGCGAAGTGGATGCGGACCGCCCCGAAACGGAGGCAGTGATCGCGAATATTGGATCAGGACCTTTCAAATTCAACCAATCGCTTGCTAGGCCCGGCAATAGTTTCACCTACGACCGCAATGAAGAGTATGTACCGCGCCTGGAGCCGTGCGACGGGTTCTCCGGCGGCAAAGTTGTGAATGTAGATCGTGTCATCTACCAGAACATAGCGGACCAACAAACTGCTTTGGCAGCATTGCAGGCTAATGAGATTGATTTTGTGAAACTTGTTCCAGCTGATCTCCTGCCTGTGATCAGTAATGATCCCAACCTTGCCCTGCAGGTTCTGAACAAGGCAGGCGACACCTACTTCCTGCGCATCAACTGCCGTCAAAAGCCCTTTGACAACGTCAAAGCGCGCCAAGCGCTGCTCTACCTCGTCGATCAGCAGGCAGCCATGCAAGCCGCCTTTGGCAATTCAGGACGAACCCAAACGGTAACTTCGCTGTTCGGCGTCGGGAATCCATACGTGAACGACGAGAATACAGAGTGGTCCAAAGCGGCGCCAGACCCAAAGAAGGCAAGCCAACTCTTCCAGGAAGCCGGATACGCCGGAGAGAAGGTAGTAATACCGCAGACAACGGATTGGGCTGAGGGAAGTAATATTTCGCAACTGTTGGCCGCCCAACTGCGTAACATTGGGGTGAATGTTGAACTTTTGCCGATGGACTGGGCGGCGTTTGTTGCCCTGCGGAACAAAAAAGAGCCTGCTGAGGACGGCGGCTGGAGTCTCTTCGTGTCCTCATGGTCAGGTGCCGCTTTGGCCGATCCAATCGGAACGCCATTTTTTCAAGCGACTGGTGAGAAGGCTTGGTTCGGTTGGCCGCAAGACGAACCATACGAAGCGATTCGAGCTAAATGGGCTAGTGTCGGTACAATCGAAGAGCGAAAGGCGGTTGCTCGCCAGATGCAAGGGCGCTGGTGGGACTTCGTAGGGGCCGTAATGCTCGGCAATGCTGTCCAGCCAATTGCGCGCAGCAAAACGCTGACTGGCTTGGTAGAAGTACCAAAAACCACGGTGGTCATGTGGAACATGCAGAAGGCGTGAGGACACAGGGCTATCTATGTCGTTCGCAGGATCATCCCGTCCATCGCCGTTATGGCGATGGACGGGGTGTTCATTTTTGTGCTTCTACGGGTGGCGTCGGGCGATCCCGCAGGCGACATTGCTGGACCGGTAGCCACAGAAGAAGTCATCGCCAAAATCCGCGAGCAACTGGGACTACATGAGCCGCTTCCGGTTCAGTTTGTCAATTGGCTCACGGGTATGTTGCACGGCGATTCCGGTAACTCGATCTTCTTGGGCCGCTTGGTTCTTGAGCTGCTCGCGAGCTGCAGTGGCCTTGCCCCCAAGTTTTATCCAGTTTTGAGTTCGCTCCGGCGGTTTTGGGTTGCTGTATTTGGGGCGGTAGCGGCGGGTTGCGGTGCGGAGCCGTTTCGGCTGCGCAGCACCGCATCCCGTCGCGGGTTGATGGTCTGAGCGAACTCGGCCGGTGTCAGCCAGCCGAGGCCAGAATGCGGTCGGTGATCGTTGTAATCGCTGCGCCAGTTTGAAAGCGCTGATCGAGCATGGGTCAGTGACTTTGAGCGTGCCGCTCACCGGCGTTTATTGCCCGGGTCGCGCGGGCAAGCATGCTCGAAGTGCTGACCGAGGATTACATGCGCATTGCGGCCGCCAAGGGTGTCAATCGGCACTGAACTTTGGCTCTGACGCAGATTTGGTGCATTACTCTCATGTCGCACCGATCAGCCGGGCTTGAAGAAGATCGAGCTTTCCGCGTCCGTACATTTGGCGTTTTACCAGCTTGAGCTTGGTGATCTGCCCTTCGGTTTGCCCATTGGACCATGGTAAGACGATCGCCGCCCGAACCGCCTTAATGTCTTTCGCTACGCCGTTGCGCAAAGGAGGCGACCAGAGAGTCTCGGGCGCGGTCGATCCACGGCATGAGCTGGTTTTCCAATTTGCGCCGAACCATCAGATGGAAGTCGGTAATGATATCGCGAGCCGTTATGAGCAACGGGACGCCGCTTTCTATCGCGGCGATGGTGACGGTTTCGGATTTTGTCAAGTTGTCTCTGTTGGTTGTTAAGAGGCGAGCAATCGTCCTGGCGGAGGGAGTGCGGGTCAACGGTTCCGCATCCGCCTTGTCGGCCCGCTTCCGCCGTGTGGCCCATTCACTCACGACTCGGCGCGAACCGCGAAAGCCCTGTGTTCTCAAACGCCGCCATAGTTCAGTGCCGTTCCGCTTGCCGGCAGCCCATAGTGCGTCGAGCCATTCCAGATACATTTCCAACGAACTTTCTCGGGACCGAAAGACATCGTTTCGTTGCCCGCTGAGCACCTGGCGGACCAAGCCGCGGCTATGACCGGTGCGGCGCACGATTTCCTTGATCGTCATGCCGTCCTTCGACAGCGGCCATGATGGCCGCGTTGGTCTGTTCCCGTCGGAGATAGCCTTCGTATTGAAGGCGTTCGGCCGCAGTCAGCAGCTTCGGATCGACGCGCGTTGCGCCGAGCGTCTTGCGGATTTGCCGCATCGATTTGCGGACCGCGTCCCGGAATGCACGGCTGGCATTCTCCATCAAATGCCATCGATCAGCGATCTGCACTGCATCAGGCAACGCCCTTGCCGCCGCAGCCCGTAAGCGACACCCGTAATTAGTTCGGCCTGAGAAAGTCAAAAAATCTTTTGTTTTCAGGGATTCCCACGGAGTTTGAAGTATAGTGCGGATTTCGGATTAACGGGAAACTGTCCGCGATTTTCCTTGTCTCAGTCTGGGGGTGCACTCCAGGCCGAGAGCGAGCATCTGGTCGAGGGTTGGATGAGTGAGCATTGAGAGGCTTCCTTTCTTCACTGGTAATAGGAGCTGCCGCGGATGTTGTTATGTGGAGGAGCGGGCTTAACCGGCTCGGCGGCGGGCGGAGCCTGATCGAGGCCGGATTTGAGGATGGTGCTGACGGAGGAATAGCTGAGCGCATTGATCGTCAGCGCGCGTTCGCATGCCGCCTCGAGACGCTCGGGGCCGTAGCGACGCGAGAGTGACAGAACGCCCTGCGCGGCGCGGTATCCCTGCTGCGGATGCGGCCTGTCGCGCATCAGCCGCTCGATCAGGATTGCAGCGTTGCGGCCAATCTTTGCAGCCTGCTTGATGAGGCTCGCCGGCGTGGTGTTGGCGTAGTGCTGATGCGTCTTCGGCTGTGCTCGCTGATGGTAACGTGCCCGGCGCGCTACGAGGTGCGGCGGTGGCTGGCGACACGCTTGTGATCGTGGAAGACTTCGACGATCCGGGAGGTCAAGCGAACCTCGACCTGCCGGCCGATCAGGCCCTGCGGCACAGAGTAGAAGGCCTTGTCGACCTCGACATGGTAGTCGGGATGCACCTTCGCCGATTTCCATTCGGCATATTCGAAGGCGGTTGCCGGAAGCGGCGCAAGTGCCGCGCGTTCGATCTCCTCGAAGAGCTGACGTCGGGACTTGTCGATGCGGCGCATCGGCCGATTGTTGAGATCGTCGAGAAGCTGGCCCAAGGCTGAAGAAGTGCTCGTTGCGCAGCCGTGCCAGGATCCAGCGCTCGACGATGAGAACGCTGCCTTCCACCTTCATTATCAATACCGCCAACGCCAAAGCCGCAAAAAGCGATACTTGGTCAATATCGACAACACACGCAAATTCAAACGCTTGAGCATTGTTCAGGGCGGACTAATTCCAACGAGCCTCACGTTCCGCAAGCCGCATGCGACACGCGCGGTGAATGCAGACCGACTATGCCGGGCAGACGGTGCCGGTGATCGGGTGATCGATCCGGCGACCACCGGTTATTTTCCCGGCGCAGATCATTGTCGCGGTGCTGGGCGCCTCCAATCTGACCTTTGTCTTTGCCAGGCAGCTCAGTCAAATGCTGTCCGATTGGATCGGCGGCCAGGTGTTCTCCTCTATAGGGCCCGAGGTGCCGGCGAGAATACCCCGACCTGTCCCTGGATTGCCTGGGGTAGCGCGCTGGGAACCGCGTCGGCGACGCGTGGGGAACGACGAGAGACCTGCTCTGGCGTCCCCGAACAGAATCCGTCATCGGGCGTAGACCTACGTGTGGACGGCGAGCACCGGTTCGAGGGCGCATTCGCGCGGCGCTGCCAGATCGCACCCCTGCGGTCGGCTGCAAGCTCGGTCGCACGCGACGGCACCTCGACGCTGTCGAAGATCCGGCTGCGAACGATGATCTGCTTGGGCGCATGCAGAAGATGCTTGTCAGAAAAGGCGACGAACATTGGGTCTTCTTTCCTTGTCGGCAGGGCGCTAGTGCGTTCTTGGCCTGTGAAATCGCAGGTGGTCTCAGTTGCTGATAGCCTTCACTTCCAGATACTCGCGAAAACCATATTCGCCGCGTTCACGCCCGTTTCCAGACTGCTTGTAACCGCCGAACGGGCTGGTTCTCAAACGGGACTTGCCATTGATCCTAACGTTCCCAGCCTGAATCCTCTTAGCGACGCGAATACCGCGGTCGTGATCGCCGGTCTCAATGTAGGCGGCTAAGCCGTAAGGGGTGTCGTTTGCAATCGAAACGGCCTGCTCTTCGTTGTCGAAGGGAATGATGACGAGAATGGGTCCAAAAACTTCGGTCTGCGCAATGGCCATCGTATTAACGACATCAGCGAAAACGGTTGGCCGAACGAAATACCCCTTGTCGATGCCCTCGGGGCGACCGAGCCCTCCTGCTACGACTCGAGCTCCTGCCGACGCGCAAGAGGTTCTGGATGCGATCAAACTGTGCTTGTGAAACAACTGGCCCGATATGATCACCATCCTGCGCGGGATTCCCTACCTTGACCTTTTCGGCTTCAGCAGTGGCGAGTTTCACGACGCGATCGAAAATGCTGCGCTCGACGAGCATTCTCGTAGGTGCGTTGCAGGACTGTCCGCTATTTCCGAAACACATACGGATGCCTCGGGTAACGGCTTCTTCGACGTTGCAATCGGCGAAGAGGATGTTGGGTGATTTGCCTCCGAGTTCCAGCGTAACTCGCTTTACCGTCGAAGCGGCGCTCTGGCTTACTGCAACACCAGCCCGCGTCGAACCGGTGAACGAGATCATGTCTACTCCAGGGTGCGACGAGATCGCTGCGCCAACGGTTTCGCCCCGACCATTGACGAGGTTGAAGACGCCGGCTGGGAACCCCGCTTCATCGATCATCTCGGCCACAAGGAGCGAGGATAATGGGGCGATCTCCGACGGCTTCAAAACAACAGTACATCCACACGCAAGTGCCGGGAAGACCTTCCGTGAAACCTGGCTGATTGGCCAATTCCAAGGCGTGATGAGTCCACAAACGCCGATCGGCTCGTAGACGATGAGATCGGTATTACCGCCATCGGAGGCCAATTCTTCGAACTTGAATCGCTGCAAGATTTCAATGCAGGCGTCGATCTCCTCCAAGCCACTCGGTGCTTGATCCCGCCGCGACATACGCATTGGCGCTCCCACCTCCTCCGAAATGGCCTGCGCCATCTCCTCCAAACGGCGCTCGTAGATGGAACGTAGTTGGCGCAGCCGGATAATGCGATCCTCGCTGCTTGTCATTGACCAAGAAGGAAATGCCAAGCGCGCGGCACGAACTGCCTGTTCAACATCCTCCCTTGTGCCGTCCGCGATCCGAGCGACAGCGAGTTCGGTGGCGGGATTAATAACGTCTATTGCGTGATCACAAGACGATGCAGTCCATTCTCCCGATATGAAGTTCTTCCTTCTATCCAGCATGCTTTTCCCCTGCAACAAACGCAACATGTACGAAATTTCCGAAATAACAAAGTCCGCGCGAAAGCCTCGCAGGTACGCCGCGACTGCTCTTGCGGAAAGTCCAGAAGGCAGCCTTTCTCGAGCGGGGGAGGGCTTCATAAAAACTGGTCGAGATTGTCACGCAGGCGCCTTACGAGCCAGTCGATCTGGTCCTTCGAAATTACGAGCGGCGGCGAGAAGGCTAGGCTCTCTCCGATCGCGCGGGTGATCAGTCCGGTCTCGAAGCAGCGCGTCCACACCGGCTTTGCCAAGCTTGAGACCGGTTCAATGGGTGTGCGTCCCTCCTTGTCCCGCGTCAGTTGGACGGCAGCCATCAGGCCGACGCCGCGCACCTCGCCCACCAGCGGGTGGTCGAGCAGTTTGCGCAGCTTCGCCTGGAAATAGGGGCCGGTCTCTTCACCCACTCGCTCGACGATCCGCTCGCTTTTTAGGATCCTGATGTTTTCGAGCGCGGCGGCAGCCGCCACGGGATGGCCCGAATATGTATATCCGTGGCTCATTCGGCCAGGTCTGTCCATCAGGACGCTTGCCACCCGATCCCCGAAGACGGAGGCAGAGATCGGCAGGTAGCCCGAAGACAGGCCTTTCGCGATGGTGATGATATCCGGTTCGATTGCGTAGGTCTGGGAACCGAACCACTGCCCGGTGCGGCCAAAGCCGCAGACCACCTCGTCGCAGATCAGCAGGATGTCGTATTTGCGACAAATCTCCTGCACGCGCTGCCAATAGCCGGGGGGCGGTACCAGCACACCGCCGGCCCCCTGCACAGGCTCTCCAATAAAGGCGGCGACATTCTCCGGTCCAACGTGAAGGATCGTCTCCTCCAGCCCATCGAGCGCCCATGCGCAATGTTCCTCGACGGTCTGGCCGCGGCCGTCACGCCACCAGAAGGGCGCGGGTGCGTGGTGGATGTCAGCGATGGGCACGCCCGCAATGTCGTGCATGTCATTGAACCCTGTCAGGGAGCCGGAACCGATCGAACTGCCGTGATAGGCGTTGTGCCGCGAGATAATCGCCTTGCGCTCAGGTTTGCCAAGGCGCGCCCAGTAGAGCCGGGCCAGACGGATGTTCGTATCGTTGGCCTCAGAACCGGAGTTTGAGTAGAATACGCGGTCGAGGCCGTTGGGGGCCACCGAGGCGATCTCGGCCGCCAGTTCGGCGGCCATCGGGGTCGTGGTCTTGAAGAACGTATTGTAGTAGGGCAGCTCTCCCATCTGCCGCGCTACCGCCTCAGCAAGCTCCTTGCGACCGTACCCTATATTGACGCACCAAAGGCCACCCATGCCATCGAGTAGCCGCTCGCCCTCACTGTCCCACAAATAGACGCCTTCACCACGTGTGATGACACGCACGCCTCCCTCAGAAACGAGTTCCTG
Source organism: Sinorhizobium shofinae (assembly GCA_001704765.1). Lineage (GTDB taxonomy): Bacteria > Pseudomonadota > Alphaproteobacteria > Rhizobiales > Rhizobiaceae > Sinorhizobium > Sinorhizobium shofinae. Next base: position 591 of record MBFK01000087.1, on the reverse strand, counting down.
CTGATCTGCGAAGGGATGCATGTGATGCTCCAGGTCGAGTGCGCGGATGCTTAGGGTATCGTAGGGCTGGTTGTTGTTGGCGATCGGCCTCTTCATGATGTCAAGTTCCTTAAGGATGCCACAGTGGGAGCGGGACTAAATCCGATTCGAGTGAATCGCACGGTCGCGTCGCGGTTCAGGTCAAGTTCGACCAGAAAAAGGCGATGGATGAGTTCTTTAAAGTTCGTCGAGGAGGAGCCCGGATATGCCGACCGGATGTGCAGCCGACCATGCACGTCTTCGCTGATGCTGCCCATACGGATAGACCGGACGACATTTTGCTTCGCGCCTTTCTTGGCAGGGGTTGGCTTCGCCTTCGCGACCGCCAGTATTATGTTCGCCACGCGCGGCGTAGCCCGGTCGTGAGGACGATTTCGTTCGAGGGATGTGGGCGCTGTGCTGGCCAGCGTCACATTACGTGAGTTGCGATAAAGTACGTGTATCACGGCCTCTTCCCCTTAGTCCAATAGGCCCCAACTCCGAGAGCCGCTTGTCCGTTGCAGCCAATTCTTCGATCGCCGTCGCGCCTTCGAAACCGACTTGCCTTGCCAC
>MBFK01000158.1 GCA_001704765.1 Sinorhizobium shofinae | reverse complement strand
GCTTGATGAACCGCCGTGTACGGAACCGTTCGCACGGTGGTGTGGGAGGAGGGAGACCGCAAGGCTCCCTCCTACCCGATTCCCTCGCGGCGAAATTGTGATCGGATCGTATGTTGACATAAAGATATCTTTATGTGACTTAATCGACAAAGTATTTGTCGTTTTTAAGAACGGGAGATCTCCCATGTCCGCCGCGTCCCTCTTTGGAGATCTCTCCCCCAGGCCCGACGGCTCGGAAATTTTCCGCGCCCTGCGGCAGGCGGCAAGCGACCGCATCCTGATCATGGACGGGGCGATGGGCACCGAGATCCAACAGCTCGGTTTCGCCGAAGACCATTTCCGCGGCGAGCGCTTCGGCGGCTGCGCCTGCCACCAGCAGGGCAACAACGATCTTCTGACGCTGACACAGCCGAAGGCGATCGAGGAGATCCACTACAGCTACGCCATCGCCGGCGCCGATATTCTCGAGACCAACACCTTTTCCTCGACGCGGATCGCCCAGGCCGATTACGGCATGGAGGACATGGTCTACGAGCTCAACCGCGACGGCGCGCGTCTGGGGCGGCGGGCGGCGAAGCGCGCCGAAGCGGATGATGGCAGGCGGCGTTTCGTAGCCGGCGCGCTCGGGCCCACCAACCGCACCGCCTCGATCTCGCCGGACGTCAATAATCCCGGCTATCGTGCCGTCACCTTCGACGATCTGCGGCTTGCCTATGCCGAGCAGGTCCGCGGCCTCATTGACGGCGGCGCCGACATCATCCTGATCGAAACGATCTTCGATACGCTGAACGCCAAGGCGGCGATCTTCGCGACGCAGGAAGTCTTCACTGAAAAGGGAATCCGCCTGCCGGTGATGATCTCCGGCACGATTACCGATCTTTCCGGCCGGACCCTCTCCGGTCAGACGCCGACCGCCTTCTGGTATTCGGTGCGCCATGCGACGCCCTTCACCATCGGGCTCAATTGCGCGCTCGGCGCCAATGCGATGCGCGCCCATATCGACGAGCTTTCGACCGTCGCCGACACGCTCGTCTGCGCCTATCCGAACGCCGGACTGCCGAATGAGTTCGGCCGCTACGACGAAAGCCCGGAGGCGATGGCGGCGCAGGTCGAGGCCTTTGCCCACGATGGCCTTGTCAATATCGTCGGCGGCTGCTGCGGCTCGACGCCGGCCCATATCCGCGCCATCGCCGAGGCCGTCGGTAAATATCCGCCGCGCCAGGTACCGGAGATCGAACGCCACATGCGGCTTTCCGGCCTCGAACCGTTCACGCTCACCGACGAGATTCCTTTCGTCAATATCGGCGAACGCACCAATGTCACCGGCTCGGCGAAATTCCGCAAGCTGATCACCACCGGCGACTATGCCGCGGCCCTCGACGTGGCGCGGGACCAGGTGGCGAACGGTGCGCAGATCATCGACGTCAACATGGACGAGGGGCTGATCGATTCGACGCGCGCCATGGTCAAATTCCTGAACCTCGTCGCTTCCGAGCCGGACATCGCCCGGGTGCCGGTGATGATCGATTCCTCCAAATGGGAAGTGATCGAGGCCGGCCTCAAATGCGTCCAGGGCAAGGCGCTGGTGAATTCGATTTCGCTGAAGGAAGGCGAGGAGGCGTTTCTGCATCACGCGCGGCTGGTGCGCGCCCACGGCGCCGCCGTCGTGGTGATGGCGTTCGACGAGAAGGGGCAGGCCGACAGTAAGGCGCGCAAGGTCGAGATCTGCGGGCGCGCCTATCGGTTGCTGACCCAAGAGTTGGGCTTCCCGCCGGAAGACATCATCTTCGACCCCAACATCTTCGCAGTCGCCACGGGCATCGACGAGCACAACAATTACGGCGTTGATTTCATCGAGGCGGCGGGCGAGATCATCGCGACGCTGCCGCATGTGCATGTCTCCGGCGGCGTGTCGAACCTCTCCTTCTCGTTCCGCGGCAACGAGCCGGTGCGTGAGGCGATGCATGCCGTCTTCCTCTACCATGCGATCCAGGCGGGTATGGACATGGGCATCGTCAATGCCGGCCAGCTCGCCGTCTACGATGCGATCGACCCGGAGCTTCGCGAGGCATGCGAGGACGTGGTGCTCAATCGCCGTCAGGATGCGACCGAGCGCCTGCTGGATATCGCCGAGCGCTATCGCGGGCAGGGCGGTGCGCAGGGCAAGGAAAAGGACCTCGCCTGGCGGCAATGGCCGGTCGCGAAGCGCCTCGAGCATGCGCTCGTCAATGGCATCACCGAGTTCATCGAGGCGGATACGGAAGAGGCGCGACTTGCCGCCGAACGCCCGCTGCACGTCATCGAAGGACCGCTGATGGCCGGCATGAATGTGGTCGGCGACCTCTTCGGTTCGGGCAAGATGTTCCTGCCGCAGGTGGTCAAGTCGGCGCGCGTGATGAAGCAGGCAGTGGCCGTGCTCCTGCCCCATATGGAGGCGGAGAAGCTTGCCAATGGCGGCGCGGGGACACGCGAGAGTGCCGGCAAGATCCTGATGGCGACCGTCAAGGGCGACGTGCACGATATCGGCAAGAACATCGTGGGTGTCGTGCTCGCCTGCAACAATTACGAGATCATCGACCTCGGCGTCATGGTGCCTTCGGCGAAGATCCTCGACGTGGCGAGGGAAGAAAAGGTCGATGCCATCGGGCTTTCCGGGCTCATCACCCCCTCGCTCGACGAGATGGTGCATGTCGCCTCCGAACTCGAGCGGGAAGGTTTTGACATTCCGCTGCTGATCGGCGGAGCGACGACCAGCCGTGTGCATACGGCGGTCAAGATCAATCCGCGTTACAGCCTCGGCCAGACCGTCTATGTCACCGATGCCAGCCGCGCCGTCGGCGTCGTATCGAGCCTGCTCTCGCCGGAGGCGAGGCGAGCCTACAAGGAGACGATCCGCGCCGAATATTTGAAGGTCGCCGATGCGCATGCGCGGAACGAGGCTGAAAAGCGTCGCCTGCCGCTATCACAGGCCCGCGCCAATGCACAGAAACTCGACTGGGGCGCTTATCAGCCGAAGACGCCTTCCTTCCTGGGCACGCGTGTCTTCGAGGGCTGGGACCTAGCGGAGCTTGCCCGCTATATCGACTGGACGCCCTTCTTCCAGACCTGGGAGCTGAAGGGTGTCTATCCACGCATTCTCGACGACGAGCATCAGGGGCCGGCGGCGCGGCAGCTCTTCGCCGACGCACAGGCGATGCTCGAGAAGATCGTTGCGGAGAAATGGTTCGCGCCGAAGGCGGTGGTCGGCTTCTGGCCGGCAGGTGCCGCCGGTGACGATATACGCTTGTTTGTAGACGAGACGCGCAAGCGGGAACTTGCCACCTTTTTCACGCTTCGACAGCAGCTCACCAAGCGGGACGGGCGGTCGAATGTCGCGCTGGCCGATTTCGTGGCACCCGTCGACAGCGGCAGGCCGGACTATCTCGGCGGCTTCGTGGTCACCGCCGGGATCGAGGAAGTGGCGCTCGCCGAGCGCTTCGAGCGCGCCAATGACGATTATTCCTCGATCATGGTCAAGGCGCTCGCCGACCGCTTCGCCGAGGCCTTTGCCGAACGCATGCACGAATATGTGCGCAAGGAGCTCTGGGGCTACGCGTCGAGCGAATCCTTCACGCCTGAGGAACTGATCGCTGAGCCTTACGCGGGCATCCGCCCGGCGCCAGGCTACCCGGCACAGCCGGACCATACGGAAAAGGAAACGCTTTTCCGGCTGCTCGACGCGGAGGCGGCGATCGGCGTCAGGCTGACGGAGAATTATGCGATGTGGCCGGGCTCCTCCGTTTCCGGCCTCTATATCGGTCATCCGGACGCCTACTATTTCGGCGTCGCCAAGATCGAGCGCGACCAGGTCGAGGATTACGCCGAGCGCAAGCGCATGAATGTTCGAGAGGTCGAGCGCTGGCTCTCGCCGATCCTCAACTACGTGCCGATGCCGGAAGCCGAGGCGGCGGAATAACCACTTTGGCGAGCCGCCGCCGGCGAAGCGTATCTCTAGCGTTTTCTTCGGCCGTCACCGGTTCGCCGCGAGGATCATCTCGGCCGCCTTTTCGGCGATCATGATGGTCGGCGAATTGGTGTTCCCGGAGGTGATCGTCGGCATGATCGAGGCGTCGGCGACGCGCAGACCTTCAAGCCCCCGTAGGCGCAGCTCGGGATCGACGACGCTCTCCGGGTCTGCACCCATGCGGCAGGTGCCGACGGGGTGAAAGATCGTCGTGCCGATCTCGCCCGCGGCGCGCTTCAGCTCTTCGTCCGTCTCGTAGCTCGGCCCAGGCTTGAATTCGACCGGCTGATAGCGGGCGAAGGAAGGCTGCGAAACGATGCGACGGGTGAGGCGGATCGCTTTCACGGCGACGTCGCGGTCGGCTTCGGCGGTAAGGTAGCGCGGGCGAATGTCGGGGGCTGCGGCAAAGTCCGGCCCTTTCAGGTGCACGGAGCCTCGGCTTTCGGGCCGCAGGTTGCAGACGCTGGCGGTGACGGCGGGGAAAGGATGCACCGGTTCGCCGAATCTGTCGAGCGACACCGGCTGGACGTGGTATTGCAGGTCCGGCGTCTCCTTTTCAGCGCCCGAGCGGGTGAAGATGCCGAGCTGGCTCGGCGCCATCGCCATCGGGCCGGAACGCCGGACGAGATATTCGAGGCCGATCGCCGCCTTGCCGAAGAGCGAGTTCGCCTTCTCGTTCAGCGTCGGAACGCCGGTGACCTTGTAGGCGAGGCGGAGCTGCAGATGATCCTGCAGGTTCTCGCCGACGCCCGGCAGTTCGTGGCGGACTTCGGTGCCGTTGGCGCGGAGGATCTCCGGGCGGCCGATGCCGGAGAGTTCCAGGATGTGCGGCGAACCAATCGCGCCGGCCGAAAGCACGGTCTCGCGGCCGGCACGCACGCTGTTTGTCACGCCGCCATGCTGGAACTCGACGCCGGCGACACGCCCCGCTTCGAGGATCAGCTTGCGGACATGCGCCTTCGTCAAGATCGTCAGATTGCGCCGCTGCCTGGCGGGCTTCAGGAAGGCCTTGGCGGTGTTCCAGCGGATGCCGGACCGCTGATTGACATCGAAATAGCCTGAGCCTTCGTTGGTGCCGCGGTTGAAATCGTCCGTTTCGGGAATGCCCGCCTCGCCAGCAGCCTTCTGAAAAGCATCGAGCACCGCCCAGCGGACGCGCGCCTTCTCGACCCGCCATTCGCCACCCGCGCCATGCATGTCGTTCGCACCGCGATAGTGGTCCTCGGATTTCTTGAAGAAGGGCAGCACGTCGTTCCAGCTCCAGCCGGTGCAGCCGAGCTGACGCCAAAGGTCATAGTCGCGCGACTGGCCGCGCATGTAGATCATGCCATTGATCGAAGAGCAGCCGCCGAGCACCTTGCCGCGCGGATAACCAAGCGACCGGCCGTTGAGACCCTCTTCAGCGGCCGTGGTGAAACACCAGTCGGTGCGCGGATTGTTGATGCAATAGAGATAGCCGACCGGAATGTGGATCCAGTGATAATTGTCGCTGCCGCCCGCCTCGAGCAACAGCACGCGATGCGTCGGATGTTCCGACAGGCGGTTGGCGAGGACGCAGCCGGCGCTCCCCGCTCCGACGACGATATAGTCGAACGTTTCCATGGGCTTTCTCTAATGTCGGGTCCGTCGCCGTGGCTGTGGACCCATGGGCTTAGTGCTTTTGCCTGTGCTCGAAGCCGAGCCTGCGGCCGAGGCGCGAGTTGTAAAACTCGCCGACGATGCCGCGGCGGAACAGAAGCACGCAGATCATGAAGACGACGCCGGTAATGATCGTCACCGGAAATTCCGAGGTCGCCAGATAATTCTGCAGCGTCACGACGAGCGCTGCGCCGAAGAGCGGTCCGATCAGCGTTCCGATGCCGCCGAGCAACGTCATCAGGATGACCTCGCCCGACATCTGCCAGCCGACGTCGGTCAGCGTCGCGAACTGGAAGACGAGGGCCTTCAAGCCTCCGGCAAGGCCGGTCAATGCGGCCGACATGACGAAGGCGCCGAGCTTGTAGTTCCTGACCGAATAGCCGAGCGAGATCGCCCGCGTTTCGTTTTCCCGGATCGACTTCAGAATCATCCCGAACGGCGAATTGATGATCCGCCAGATGATCGCAATGCCGATCACAAAAACGGCAAGCACGAAGTAATACATGTTCGAGGACTGGGAGAGGTCGATGAAGCCGAACAGATGGCCGCGCGGCACCGACTGGATGCCATCCTCGCCATGCGTGAACTCGGCCTGCAGGCAGAAGAAATAGAACATCTGCGCCAGGGCCAGCGTGATCATCGCAAAATAGATGCCTTGGCGGCGAATGGCGAAGAAGCCGATGACCACTCCGAGGAGGGCGGCACCGACAACGCCGGCGAGGATGCCGAGTTCCGGCGGCAGGCCCCATTCCTTGACGGCGTGTCCGGTGAAATAGGCCGCACCCCCGAAGAAGGCCGCATGGCCAAAGGAGAGTAGCCCCGTATAGCCGAGCAACAGGTTGAAGGCGCAGGCAAAGAGCGCGAAGCACAGAAGCTTCATCAGGAAGACAGGGTAGAAGAACAGGGGTGCAGCCAAGAGAAAGGCGAGACCCGCACCTAGAAACACCGTCTGGGCGACGATGGGTGTGCGTTCCTTCTGATTCTGAAGTTCGAGTGTCAGCGTCATATCAAGCATCCCGGCCGAAGAGGCCCGCGGGTCTCAGCAGGAGAACGATGGCCATGATCACGAAGATCACGATGTTGGAGGCCTCCGGATAGAAGACCTTGGTCAGGCCCTCGGCGACGCCGAGCAGGTAACCGGTGACGATCGCCCCCATGATCGAGCCCATGCCGCCAACCACCACCACGGCGAAGACGACGATGATGATATTCGATCCCATCAGCGGCGACACCTGGTAGATCGGAGCAGCGAGCACGCCGGCGAGCGCCGCCAACGTCGCGCCGAGGCCATAGGTCAGCGTCAGCAGCAACGGCACGTTGATGCCGAAGGATTGCACCAGCACCGGGTTTTCCGTGGCGGCGCGCAGGTACGAGCCGAGCTTGGTCTTCTCGATGAGGAGCCAGGTGCCGATGCAGATGAACAGCGAGAAGACGATCGCCCAGCCGCGATAGATGGGTAAGAACATGAAGCCGAGATTGGCGCCGCCGGTCAGCAGCGCGGGCGTCGCATAGGGCTGTCCCGAGGCGCCGTAGAGATAGCGGAACGTACCTTCGATGGTCAGAGCAAGGCCGAAAGTGAAGAGCAGGCCATAGAGCGGGTCCAGCGAATAGAGGCGCCTCAGCATGGTGCACTCGATGATGGCACCGATGAGGCCGACGAGAAGCGGTGCGAGGATCAGCGCCGGCCAATAGCCGATGCCGAAATGCGCGAGCAGCAGCCATGCAATGAAGGCCCCGAGCATGTATTGCGCGCCGTGGGCGAAGTTGATGACGCGCAACAGGCCGAAGATGATGGCAAGCCCGAGGCTCAGGAGCGCATAGAAGGACCCGTTGATGAGGCCGATCAAGAGCTGTCCGAGAAGGGCCTGGAGCGGAATTCCGAAGATCGTCGTCATGACTTACACCCCGAGCACGTCATGCAGCATGTCCATGCGCTCGGACAGCTCCGAGACCGGAAACTCGCCAGCGACCCGGCCATGGTCCATGAGATAGAAGCGGTCGGCGACCTTGCTCGCAAAGCGGAAGTTCTGCTCGACCAGGAGAACCGTCATGCCGCGCTCCTTCAGTTTCTTCAGTACCTCGCCAATGCGTTGGACGATGACCGGGGCGAGCCCTTCCGTCGGCTCGTCGAGCAGCATCATCCGGACTCCGGTGCGCAGGATCCGGGCGATCGCCAGCATCTGCTGCTCGCCGCCGGAAAGTTTGGTTCCCTGGCTGTTGCGCCGTTCGTGCAGATTGGGAAAGAGCTCGAAAATCTCGTCGATCGTCATGCCGCCTTGGGCGACCGCCGGCGGCAGCAGCAGGTTTTCATAGACGGAGAGCGTCGAGAAGATGCCGCGCTCCTCGGGAATGAAGCCGAGGCCGCGATGGGCGACGCGATGGAGCGGCACGCGGATGAGGTCCTCGCCGGCGAACGTAATCTCGCCCCTGCGCTCGCGCACGATGCCCATGATCGCCCGCAGCGTCGTCGTCTTGCCGACGCCGTTGCGGCCGAGCAGCGTCACCATCTCGCCTTCGCCGACGGTCATGTCGACGCCGTGCAGGATGTGGCTCTCGCCGTACCAGGCGTTGAGGTCGGAGACCTGGAGCAACGGTTTCATGTCAGGCCTCCTCCGTGCCCATATAGGCGGTGCGCACGCGCGGATCCTCCGACACGGTGGCATAGTCGCCCTCGGCCAGAATTTCGCCTCGCTGCAAGACGGTGACGTGATGGCAGAGCGTCGCGACGACGGAGAGATTGTGCTCGACCATCAGCACGGCACGCTCGCGCGCCACCTCGCGGATGATCTCGGCCACCATGCCGACATCCTCGAGGCCCATCCCGGCCATCGGCTCGTCGAGTAGCAGGACCTTCGGGTCGAGCGCCAGGGTCGTGGCGATCTCGAGCACGCGCTTGCGGCCGTAGGAGAGGTCGGCTGCGACGGCGTTGCGTGCCTTTTCGAGGCCCACGGAGCGGATCAGTTGCTCGGCCTTGCCGTTCAGAGCGTCGAGCGCCGATAGTGGCTTCCAGAACTGCGTCGCGAGCCGGTTCGGTCGCTGCAGGGCGACGCGGACATTGTCGATGACCGTCAGGTGCGGGAACACCGCCGAGATCTGGAAGGAGCGCACCAGACCCATGCGGGCCACCTTGTCGGGTGCGGTATTGGTGATGTCCTCGCCGAGCAGCGTGATCGTCCCGTGGGTCGGCTGCAGGAACTTGGTCAAGAGATTGAAGACGGTGGTCTTGCCGGCCCCGTTCGGGCCGATCAGCGCATGCACGCGGGCATGATGGACATCGAGGTCGACGTCCTTGACGGCCGTGAAGCCGCCGAAGTCACGGCGGAGACCGCGGGCGGACAGAACCACCCGCGGCGCTCCATTCTGCAAGGGCATGGCGACGCTCATCGCTTGTCGCCGGTCAGGATTTCACGAGTTCGCAGCCGCTCTGGGCCGGATCGATAAAGGCCTCCTTGCCGGGAATGGTCGCAAGAACCTTGAAATAGTCCCAGGGCTCCTTGCTTTCTTCCGGCTTCTTGACCTCGAGCAGATACATGTCGTGGATCATGCGGCCATTCGGTGCCACCGTACCGTTTTGCGCGAAGACGTCGTTGACAGGCATTGCGTGCAGCTCCTTGGAGACCGCGTCGGCATCGTCTGTGCCAGCCTTTTCGATCGCCTTCAGATATTGCGTGACGGCGGAATAGGTGCCGGCATGGACCATGTTCGGCATCTTGCCGGTGCGCTCCATGAAACGCTTGCCGAACTTGGCGCTTTCCTCGTTGCGGTTCCAGTAGAAGCCCTCGGTGAGCGTCAGACCTTGCGCGGCCTCGAGCCCGAGGCCGTGGACCTCGGCCAGCGTGAAGAGCAGGGCAGCGAGGCGCTGGCCTCCCTGGACGATGCCGAATTCGGCGGCCTGCTTGATGGCGTTCGAGGTGTCGAGGCCGGCATTGGCAAGCCCGATCACCTTGGCGCCGGACGACTGCGCCTGCAGCAGGAAGGAGGAGAAGTCGGTGGTTGCGAGCGGATGGCGCACCGCGCCGACGACCGTGCCGCCGTTTTCCTTGACGTAGTTGCCTGTGTTTTCCTCGAGCGAATAGCCGAAGGCATAGTCGGCGGTCAGGAAGAACCAGCTGTCGCCGCCCTGTTTGACGAGCGCACCGCCGGTGCCGACGGCGAGCGCGTGCGTGTCATAGGCCCAGTGGAAGCCATAGGGGCTGCATTGCTTGCCGGTGAGCTCGGTCGTCGCCGCCCCCGTATTGATGGTGATCCTCTTCTTTTCCTTGGAAAGCGCCTGCACCGCCAAGGCCACCGACGAGCTCGTCAGCTCCATGATGCTGTCGACCTCTTCGGTGTCGTACCATTGCCGGGCGATATTGGAGGCGATGTCGGGCTTGTTCTGGTGGTCGGCGGTCACCACCTCGACCGGCACGCCCAATACCTTGCCGCCGAAATCCTCGACGGCCATCAGCGCTGCTTCATAGGAAGACTTGCCGCCGAAATCGGCGTAGACGCCGGACTGGTCGTTGAGAATGCCGATCTTGATCTTGCCGTCGGACGCGCCGGCCATGGCGGCAGTGCTGCTGGCGAGCACCATTGCGAGCGTGGCGATCAGTTTCTTATGCATTATTCGTTCTCCCAAAGAACATCTGAGCCGTTTGTGTGGTTTATCGCGGAAGCACGGATCGTGCTGAAACGCCTTGCGGCATTTCAGGCAGTCAAAACGCTTCCATGTGCTCTGTTCAAAATTGGCCAGACATGCTCCTCAGATGTCGGCACGGCGCCTACAATCGGGAAAAATTCGCTTGGACGCAAGCAGGTCAAACCGTAAATTGCAAACAACATCTGTTCATTTTTGAACAGAAGGGAGAGGGAATGAATCCGAATTTCACCTGGGACGACCTGCAGTTCTTTCTGGCGGTGGCGCGCACCGGTCAGCTTTCCACCGCGGCGCGGCGGTTGCGAACCAGCCATGCGACGGTCTCCCGCCGCATCGATCGGCTTGAATTTGCCCTCAAGGTCAAGCTCTTCGAGCGCAATCCGCGCGGCTATGTGCTGACGAGCATGGGCCAGCGCTTTGTTGAGACTGCCGAACGGATCGAGCGGGAGACCGAGCAGCTTCAACTCGATATCAGCGACGGCATGACTGCCCAGCGGGGCGTCGTTCGGCTGAGCACGCTCGAGGGCTTTGGCAATTTCTTCCTTTCCGACCGGCTTGCCGAATTCGCCAGCCGCTATCCGAACATTTCCCTCGAGCTCGTGGCGATCCAGCAGATCATGTCGCTGTCGCGCAAGGAGGCGGATATCGCCGTGGCGCTCGCCGCGCCCAAGGCCGGACCGTACCATTCCGAGGTGCTGACGCCCTACACGTTGCATGTCTATGGCGCGAGAAGCTACCTCGCTCGGCACCCCATGATCCGGACGCGAAATGATCTGAGCTCCCACCGCTTCGTCGGTTACATCGAGGATATGATCTTCACGCCGGGGCTCGACTATCTCGGCGAGATCCAGCCGGGCCTACGCGCCCATTTCCAGAGCTCGAGCATCCTGACGCAGCTGAAGGCGGCGCGTCAGGGGCTTGGCCTCTGCGTGCTGCCCTATTTCATGGCGAAGGACGAGCCCAATCTCGAGATCGTGCTGCCGGAGGAGATCGAGCTGAAGCGCACCTATTGGCTGATCTGCCATCGCGACCTGATCGCTATGCCGCGGGTGAGGGCCGTTCGCGATTTCCTCGTCGAAGCGGCCAAGGAAAGTCGCAGCTCTTTCCTCAGAGAAGGCCCGCTGGCGGTTGGCCAACGACAACCCCTTGAAGGGCAATAAAGCGTTAACCATATACGCAAGGCGCGGCGCGGGGTTCCAGTCCCTGTCTTGGCTTTCAAGAAACAGCGATTGTTTTCTGCGATTTCGAGCATATCTTCGCATAGAACGAAATAACCCTTGAAAATCAGTCACTTGTCGTTTTTTGCAGTTTTTTTGCGAATGTCTGTTGACGTGTCGGAGGGTGTGGG
>MBFK01000091.1 GCA_001704765.1 Sinorhizobium shofinae | reverse complement strand
CTTGAACAACCCGACCCTGCCGGAAAAACACTGATGGCCCCCTAATCCTCAGGACCTACACCACCTGACGGGACACGATCTTCAGATATCGGTGCCCCGCCTGCCCGCCGATGTAACGGAATGCCACTGCTCGATTTGTCGTCGCTATGGTGCCCTGTGGGCCACCTACAAGGTGAAGGAAGTCTCCCTCACGGGGCCGACTGAGTTGTATGTTTGGGGACGCAAATACATCGCGCGGGGTTGGCCGCCTCAAAGAGCGATGCCCGTCGCGCGATTGCCGGGGTGGTTCTGACCACCAAATCCTCGAAGCTCTTGATCAGTTTCTCGTCTCAAGCGCGTTCTCATAGGTCCATCGCTTTTGCATGGCTGCACTGCACAATAAATGCTTTCTGATTAGCCAAAATATAGGCAAAAAGCCTCCAGCTGATGCACTTTGATGGTCTCCTCCCAGTGCCATCGTGTCAGCTGTTCCCCTCTGGAGGCATTTGGCCTTCACGCCTTGAAGGGCCGCGGTTTCCGTTGGCCCTCTTTTTCTTTGTTCGACTATATCGCCGCACGGTGCTCGCACAAACGGACCCGGCCCGAGACGAGCGGTCCTACTGTGTGCTTGGAGCAACCGGTACGGTGATCTCCGCCTTCCGGGTTGGTGCTGAAGCCATTGCAGGCTTGGATGGAGTAGGCGTAGGCGAGTTCGGTCCAAGCCCTGGCACGAGTGGGATCCAATTCGAGAGATCGTGAAAGAAGGTCCACTGCGGCCTCGTTTCCTTCACGGCTGAACCTGTTGTGCTGCTCAACGCCCAAGAGATAGTAGTCGTAGGACTGTAGGCTGGAAGGTGCCTTGCGGCGGCTTGCATTGCGACGGTCGCATCGATGGCTGGCGCAATCCTTTCGCACGCAACTAGCGCAGATGGCTGAGCACGCACCGGAACTCTTGGATGACGTCGGGCTGTCCCAAGCACAGGTCGATGCTGAGATAAGCAAACCATTCTGGCGTCGCTAGGCACTGCCACACGCTGCAGCTAGAGTGCGAGTTCAAACTGCGGACCGCTGGAAGCTGAGTTCGAGATTTATGCGCGGGAACGCGTCGATCTTTCCCGTTCGACCATGGCCGAGTCTACGGTTGAGTCTATTAGCCCCATTGAATGAATTGACGAGTGACCTTCAGACTCACCAAACTTGCCGCGATCACGCGGCGACGGGCACAAGCGACTACACGGCGGCTCTGCGCCGGAAATTAGTGACGGAGATAAGCCTGACCCCAGGAAGACAGTCCGGCGCTCGGCCGAGAGCCGGGGGTCATCGAATGCGATCAACACATCCGAGTGGAAGAGCTCCTTTTGGCTTTCAGCTAGCTCCCGAAGGCCGGGAGAGACTTTCTCCTCGCCCATTTCGATCAGGTATTTGGCGTTGAACCGAAGCCTCCCGCGTGTCTCGAGCACGGCCCGGAGCGCCCCGATATTGATCGAATGCTGGCCCTTGTTGTCGGCCGTGCCGCGGCCGAACCACATTCCCCCGCGCTCGACAAGGTGCGAGGGCGAGAGCCCCCCGTCCCAGTCGTTGTCGAGACCGCGCGCGACATCGCCATGGCCGTAGCCCAGTACCGTCGGCAGTCCGGCCTCCTCGAGGCGTTCGGCATAGAGAAAGGGCCACCCGTTCTGGGTTAGCTTGCGGCAGGTAAATCCGAGCGCCTCGAAGGCGCGACTGATTTCAGCCTCGATATAGTCGGCTAGAATCGACGCCCGGTCAGGGTTTTAGCTCTCGGTCGGAATCGCCACGCTCCAGATCAACGCGGAAAGCACCGGAATCGAAGTAGGCTTCTGCCCTGGCTATGGCGTCGTCGCGGGTCATTGTTTCAAGCCCCCTCTATCCGGCAGAGCACTTCCTCGCCTTCACGGCCGCCGAACCGCCCCACGCAGGCGCTAGTTAGGTCTGTCATTTCTGCCACTTCGGTGACGAGTGAGCTTCGGCTCGATCGCACGGGTGGCGAGCAGCATACGCGAAGTACCCGTTATATGGGATTACCCATTTGGGTGATGCGCGTCGACGAAGGCTTGCGGTGTAACGGCGCGAGGCAGGCAGACAAGGGCGATCTCTGCCCGCGGTGTCTTCGGCTCACCCCTGCACAATCTGCTTGGAGATTCAAGGATGATCTACTCGGCCAAGCTTGGTGTCCGATGCCGAACTGTTTGGCGAAACGGCTCAGGCCCTCGGAATTGCCCCGACTCCGCTGTCCTCCGCCGATTTGACATCCCATCCGCCATGAGCTCAACCTGCGAGCTCTCGCAGGGGGACGTTGCGTGGAAGAAGAAGCATTCCATTTCGGTTCGTTCTCGTTAGTGTCCGCCAGGCGCAGCCTTCTGCGGGACGGAAGCGTGGTTTCGCTGGGAAGCCGCGCCGTCGACATCCTCCTTTTCCTCGTCTCGAATCCAGGCGAGTTGAAGACCAACGCTGACATCATCAAGCAGGTCTGGCCGGACACCTTCGTGGAAGAGGCGAATCTCCGCGTCCATGTCTCCGCGCTGAGGAAGGCCCTGGGGGACACGCAGCGCGAGCCACGATTCATCGCAAATGTTCCGGGTCGGGGATATATGTTCATCGCCCCGGTGGAGCGCCGAGGCCCGGCGACCGTTTCTTCCCCCTCGTCTCACAAGCCCCGGCCACAGCGCCTCACGCCCCGCATCTTCGGGCGCGAGCATGCCGTCGCGGCGATCATCGGCCAGCTCGGCAAGGGACGTCTGGTAACCGTCGCCGGGCCGGGCGGAATGGGAAAGTCCACCGTCGCCAGAGCGGTGGTTTCGTGTTTCGCCAGCGACAGCGAGGTCCTTTGGATCGACCTGTCGGAACTCGGGAACGGCAACCTGATTCCGACGGTGGTCGCCGCCGCATTGGGCGTCCTCTCGAGAACCGACGACATCGTCCGAGAAATTGCTTCGGTTCTGCAATCGCGCGACGTACTGCTGGTAATGGACAGTTGCGAACATGTGGTGGCCAGCGCCGCCGAGTTCGCAGAGAGCCTTCTGGCGGGCACGGCAACCCTCCGCATCCTCGCCACGAGCCGCGAGCCGCTGCGCGCCGAAGGGGAACGTGTCCATCGCCTCCTGCCACTCGATCTGCCGCCGCCTGGAGCCACTGCGGAGACCGCGCTGACATCCTCCAGCGTTGAGTTGTTCGTCGAACGGGCGGACGCCTGCCTCGGCGGCTACGAACTGACCGACGAGGACGCGCCGCATGTAGTCGACATCTGCACAAGGCTGGATGGCATCGCCCTTGCGATCGAACTGGCCGCGGGCCGTCTCGAAGCGATCGGCGTCCATGCACTTTCCCGATCCCTGACCGACTGCTTCAAGGTGCTCACGCGGGGCCGCCGGACCGCCCTTCCGCGCCATCAGACGCTCCGTGCCACGCTGGACTGGAGCTATCTCATTTTGCCACCGCAGGAGCAGCAAGCGTTACGGGAGCTGTCTGTCTTTCGCGGTCGCTTCACGAGCGAGGCGGCGAGCGCCGTCCTCTCGACCCCGGAGGCCGACGAGCTGCTCGCTGCTCTCGTGGCCAAATCCCTCCTCGTCGCCGAAACGCCCTTTGATGCAACCCTCTACCGCCTACTAGACACGACACGCCTCTATGCGGCCGAGAGACTGCTGGAATCCGGCGACACCCGGAGTGTGACAACGAGGTTCGCACTCTATCTGAGCGGCCTCCTCGAGACTGCGGAGGAGGAACTGTATTCGGCGTCGATGGACGCATGGTCCCAGGATTTCGCCCAGCAGGTGCCCGGCCTCCGCGCCGCCCTCGACTGGGCCTTCGGCGAGGCTGGCGACGTCCTCCTCGGCGTCCGCCTGACGGTTGCCGCCCTGCCCTTGTTCTTCCGGCTGTCATTGCTCGACGAGTGCCTTTCGGCCGTGACCCTTGCCATCAACTATCTGGACCCCCGTCCCGATCTCGATGAACGAAGCAGGATGAAGCTCTATGCCGCCCTTGGCTGGCCGCAGATGCGATCGACCGATACCCCCGAGCATGGCATCGCGGCGTGGACGACAGCGTTGGCGATAGCGGAGAAACTCGGCGACGTCGATTACCAGCTTCGCGCGATCTGGGCGCTATGGGTCGATGCGATAAACCGCGCGGAACCACGCTTGGGCCTTGAACTCACAGAGCGGTTCGCGGTGCTTGCCGCTTATTCGTCCGATCCGGCGGACGCGATCGTCGGAAAGCGGATGCGCGGCGCGTCACTGCACTGGCTCGGTCGGCACGAGGAGGCGCGAGACCAGCTACAGAAAATGCTGACCGAATACGAGCGCGTGCCCCGTGGCCGGCACTCGGTTCGCTTCCAGTTCGATCAGAGGGTGACGGCGAGGATCATGCTGGCCCGCTGCCTCTGGGTTCTCGGCGACGAGGCCGCGGCACTCCGCGAGGTCGAAGAGACTGTCCGCTATGCGACTGACATCCGGCATTATCTTTCGCTCAGCAATGTCCTGGCCGAGGCGGCTTGCCCGCTGGCGCTCCTGTCTGGAAGGGACGACCTGGCAGCCGAATACATCCGGTTGCTCCGCGACCACACGAAGGCGCTCTCGCTCGACGTCTGGCACACCTACGCCGACTGCTTCGAGGCGGAGCTTCATCTGCGGGCTGGACGTCACAGCGACTGTCTTCGACAAATTCGGCGGAGCATGGACGTGCTGCGGCAGGCCGGGTTCACTCTCTTCCAGACGATGTTCCAGGCTGTGGAAGCGCAGGCCCTTTCCAGCTTGCGCCTCCACGACGAGGCGCTCCAGATCATCGACGCTGCCCTTCAGCACTGCGCTTCCTCTGGAGAGAGATGGTGTCTCCCCGAGCTTCACCGCATCCGGGGTCTCATCGCCCTGGAAACGCAAACTTCCGAGGCTTCGCCGTTGTCTCTGACGCATTTTCAGGCCGCCCTGGAAGCCGCCAGACAGGACGGTGCGGTTGCCTGGGAACGTCGTGTTGCGCGCGACATGGTTCTCCAGCGCCTCTCCTCGGACGTTTCCGAGACCGAAGCGCTTAACGATCCGCACCCTCCCGCTGCTTCTCAGCCCTCGTCGCCGGGAGCAACTTGAAAGTCCCAGTGTCCATTTACATGGATTTACAACTCTCAACTCGCCGGCTTTTCGCTGCCAGTGCATGATCCGACGGAAGAGGAGAGTGCAATGGACGGTCACATACCCATCCGTATTCTCATCATTCTTGACGTGGAGGACATTGATGGGATTTCCAACAGCGGAGTTCGGCTAGCACAGATCGCGCCTCCTTATTACCTGTTCAAGGAAGTCCCCGCCGAGATCGTCCTCGCGACCCCTTCGGGCGGATTCCCGGCTCTTCTCGGCCAAGCAAGGCATGGTTCCGACCAGGAGCCGTTTGTTCAGCGTTTCCTGTCGGACCGGGAAGCGCGGGACGATTTAGCCGACACGCTCAGCCTCGATCAGATTGTCGCAGACGACTTTGATGCCGCCTTCTGCATCGGCTTTTCCGGCTGGGTCTGGAAAACGCACAATCTCGGCACAGGTCCACTAATCAAAACATTTCTAGAAAACGGGAAGCCCGTGGCGATCATCCCCTGCCAGCGACTGGACATCGCTCCTGAAGGCTCTGGAGCGGGCCTTCTCATCATCGGGGACAGCGATCAGTCGCCCGTTCTGGCGGCGCACGCGCTCCTGAAGGCGGTGATCGAGCGCAGGGAATTGATGGCGAGATCGACCTAACACTATCCTTTTTCCGCGTTCCACACGTGGACCACAGCCCCGTTCTTATATTTCACGCCCTCGGCGATGTCCGAGGGCCAAGGATGGTGACGGCGCTTTTGCGTCGGCGGCCTACTCAACTCCAATTTGCACCGATTTACGACGCTTAACTCGTCTTGGGGATGAAGCTGCGTCACCTTGTTCCCGTCGAAGAGGCGCGGAACCAAAGGACGCAGCCATGAATGAGCGGACCATTTCACTCACGGCGCAAACCACACGACGGGATGTTCTCCTGGCAGGAGGCGTCGCGGTCGCCGCGATGGCCCTTCCCAAAAGCTCCCTCGCCGCCGCGAAGGCGGCTCCATCTCAAAAGGAGATTCAAATCATGTCGTTCATAAAGACCGAAGACGGAACCGAAATCTTTTACAAGGACTGGGGACCGCGCGACGCCCAGCCCATCGTCTTCCATCACGGTTGGCCACTGAGCGCCGACGATTGGGACGCCCAGATGATGTTCTTCCTGGACAAGGGCTTCCGCGTCATCGCGCATGACCGCCGTGGCCACGGCCGTTCCACGCAGACGTGGTCCGGCAACGAGATGGACACCTATGCGGCCGACGTCGCGGCGCTGACGGATGGCCTTGATCTCAGGGACGCCGTCCATGTCGGCCACTCGACGGGCGGCGGCGAGGTCGCGCACTACGTCGCAAGGGCCAAGTCCGGGCGCGTGGCGAAGGCCGTGCTGATCGGCGCGGTTCCGCCGATCATGGTGAAGTCGGACAAGAACCCAGGCGGCCTGCCGATCGAGGTTTTCGACGGCTTCCGCGCCGCCCTCGTCGCCAACCGCTCGCAGTTCTCCTGGACGTGCCGACCGGGCCGTTCTACGGCTTCAACCGCCCAGGCGCGAAGGTCAGCCAGGGTGTCATCGACAACTGGTGGCGTCAGGGCATGATGGGCGGCGCGAAGGCGCACTACGACTGCATCAAGGCCTTCTCCGAGACGGACTTCACCGAAGACCTCGAGAGGATCACCGTGCCGACGCTGGTCATGCACGGCGACGATGACCAGATCGTGCCCTATGCAGACTCCGCTCCGCTCTCGGTCAAGCTCCTGAAGCACGGCACGCTCAAGACCTACGAAGGCCTGCCTCACGGCATGTGCACCACTCACCCCGAGATCATCAACGCGGACCTCCTGGACTTCATCCGCGACTGACTCGCCACCTTGGCGAGGCGAGCCGCACCGAGGCTATCGTTTCGGTGCGGCTACCTTGGTTGACAGGGCAACAAAGACGCGCCGAGAAAGGGAACCACGGGTGACATCCGTCCTCGCACTGCTCATCGGCATCATCACAGGCCTTCGTGCAATGACAGCTCCGGCGGCCGTCGCCTGGGCGGCCCACCTCGGCTGGTTCGACGTCTCCGGGACGCCGCTCGCGTTCATGGGATACGGGTGGACGCCCTGGATATTCACGGCGCTGGCACTCGCCGAGCTCGTCACCGACCAGCTCCCCAACACCCCGTCCCGCATAGTGCCGATGCAGTTCGGCGCTCGCATTCTCATGGGCGCGCTTGCCGGGGCCACCGTGGGCGCGGCTGGAGGGTCGCTCGCCGGAGGCTTACTCGCTGGCACCTTCGGTGCGATTGCCGGGACGCTTGGGGGTGCTGCCGCCCGAGGCAAACTCGCCGTAGCGTTCCGACGCGACACTCCGGCCGCCCTCATCGAGGATGCCGTGGCTATCGGCGGCGCTCTCCTCATCGTGCCGTCCGTGCCATGACCGCTCTCAACCTACTCAAGCGAATAGGAAAGCAAAATGACACATGGAACAGCACTTATCACCGGAGCCTCGTCGGGCATCGGCGCGATGTACGCTGAACGTCTCGCGCGCCGGGGTCACGATCTCGTTCTCGTCGCCCGCGACTTTGACCGCCTGAAATCACTGGCGAACCGTCTGTCGGGCGACCACGGCGTGGTCGTCACTCCTCTGACCGCAGACCTCACCAGCGCGGCCGACCTGGAACGGGTAGTGGTGAAGCTTCGGGATGATGCCGAGATATCCCTGCTTGTGAACTGCGCCGGCATCGGCCCGAACGGCCCTTTGCTGGGATCGTAAGCGAACGGTCTCAGCAAGATGGTCCAACTCAGTGTCGACGTCCTGCATTCCCTGACCGCGACGGCGGCGCACGCCTTTGCGCACCGCCGCCATGGAGCGATCATAAACATAGCTTCCGTCGTGGCGCTGATGCCCGAGCGTTTCAACGCGACCTATGTTGCCACAAAGGCGTTCGTTCTTGCTCTGACGCAGGCGTTGTCCGCAGAACTCGGGCCGCACGGCATCCGTATGCAAGCGGTGCTTCCCGGCTTCACGCGAACCGAAATATTCGACCGAGCCGGCATCGACATCAGCGTGATCCCGGCGGAAATGATGATGGATGCGGGCGAGATGGTGGACGCCGCCCCGTCCGGCTTCGATCGTGGCGAGGTGGTGACGATCCCTTCGCTCGCTGACGGTGAACTCTGGGAACAGCATGAAAGGGCAAGACACGACCTCGGGCCACACCTCTCCCTGAAACATGCGGCTCAGCGATACCAGCAGAGCGGAGAGACGAGATGAGCGATCAACGGACAGTGTCCCTGACGCGCCGCGAACTACTCTCAGCCACCGCCGCGGCCGCGGTGCTGCCGCCCGGTGCGCACGCCGCCGATTTCCATCGGCTCAAGCACGGGGCGTTCGACATCACCGTCGTCAGCGACGGCTTCATTACGCTGCCCGCCGAAATACTCCTGCCGGACGCCACGCCCGAGGAGCGGCAGGTGATAATGCCGAGGCTCGGCGGCGACGCGCAAGGCGCGCCCGTGCAGGCCAACATTCCGCTCATCCGCTATGGCGACGACCTTATCCTGATCGACAACGGCTCCGGAACGAACTTCCAGGCAAGCGCCGGGAAGCTGGCCGCGAACCTCAGGACCCTCGGCATCGAACCGGAGGCCATAACGAAGGTCGTCTTCACCCATGCCCATCCCGATCACTCGGGCGCGACGACCACCTCCGACGGCAAGGTTCTCTATCCCAACGCGGAGTATTTCGTCAGCGAGGCCGAATGGAGCTTCTGGACCGACAAGGCCTTTGAGACGCACATGCCGGCCGCCCTGCACGACTTTGCGCGCGGCGCGCAGCGGGACCTATTCGCGGTCAAGGATAGGCTGACCCTCGTGAAACCGGACCAGGAAATCGTACGCGGTATGCGGGTCGTCGATGCCCCCGGTCATACGCCGGGACACGTTTCTCTCGAGCTGGCGGGCGATGGCAACCTGCTGGTCACCGGAGACGCATGCACCCATGACGTCATCTTCTTCGAACACCCGCATTGGCACTCGGGTTTCGACACGAACCCCGAGACCGCGCTCAAGAGCAGGAAGATGCTCCTGGACCGCGCGGCGTCCGAGAAGATCAAGATGCTCGGCTATCACTGGAGCTATCTGGGCACCGGTTCGCAGAGCGCAAGGGCAACGCCTATCGCTTCGTTAAAGCGTGAGGCAGGGTTTCATCACGATTGCTGTGTTCGCACCTCCGCTGAGGGCGATCGAACGCGCCCAGTGGCCCAAAATTAGGGTTGGTCTCGCCAGACCTAGTCGTCCGCTGTCGGACCCGTTGCGGACATTGGATAACAGCCCACAATTGTTTCAAACGACGGAGAGGGCTCACGTTGCGTAAATCAATGTTTGAGGGAATGTGCGTAACACTCTCGATTGTTGGAGGAGCCGTCGCAATGCCATCCACCCTTACTGTAGCCCAGCTTCTTGACATTTGCGGGTCGTCCACGATGTCAGAGGCGACTACCAAGGGTGATGCACTTGGCTGGGAGCGCATGAACGATGAGCATGTGGGAGAGTGGCGTGCCGGCTTCTTGGCTCACAATGGCGGATCGGTGGACGTGATACGCTGGCGGCGCGGCGAGAAACAGGGCGATGGCATTCTGTCTTTTTGGATAGCAAAGGGGCCTAACGGACACAAGGCGTGTTCCTACTCGGTTACCAACCCAGCAGGGCTTTTAGATGCTCTGACACAACGTTTTGGCCCTCCCAGCAGCCTCGACAAAATGGATTTTGGTTCAGTAGTCTATTGGAAACACCGCGCGACCGAGGTCTCCTTTTCACAAGTGGGGTCGAGCACCGGCGTTACGATCGCCTATAAGGATTGACCGGCAACGTTTCATTTCCAGTGTTCTCGTTTGGCGGTGAGCGACGGATGATTTGAGTCTGCCCCTCTCCGGGCGTGGGCCGACGCAGAGTCAGTCACCATCTTTGTCATCACGTGCCAAGCGGAGCTAGCGCGCTCTCAACCCAGCGAAGTCGCCACAAAAACAATGCGGTTTGAGGATATCCACCCGCAGGGTAAGCGCGATTTTCCCCGCACATTGACGCCGGCGATTTCGACGGATCGTCTTGCGTTGGGAACGGCATCTGGTCAGGCGG
>MBFK01000005.1 GCA_001704765.1 Sinorhizobium shofinae | reverse complement strand
TTGGTGTCCACCTCCTTTAGGTGGACACCTCATGCCAAAGCTCACACCATCACAGAAGGTGCGGGGAAATTCGCGCTTACTGTGCTTCAGAATGGCCAGCCCGCCATCAGCCGCGTCGGCAATGGCGGCATGCCCGCTCCGTCCGAATAGACCGTCCCAAAGCGGCCTTCCAACACAGGCCAGTCAATAGCCTGCGCCAGACGCACCAGTTCGTGCTTCATATTGATGATCTGGTCGAGCCGGGATCGGAATAAATCCTGTTCACCCGTTTGGCGCCGTTCGCGTGGTTTACCCATTCCTGGTTCTCCGATTCACCGCGATAAACCCAGTGAATCACGCTTCGCCAACCAGGCAAACCTCAAACTGATTTTGCAAGGAAACAGCCCGTTCGGCGGCTGTTTCCGGCAATTAGAAGATCTGCAGATCCCTCGATTCTTACGTCAAATCAGCGGCTTCCGAGTTCTTCACGGCCGACGGTTTAATGGCAACTGGCACGGCCATTGCTCATCAGCTTCACATGACAGTCGCCGCTGTCGGCTTTCGGAAAATCGGCCTGGCAGGCGACCGGGCGCGCGCCATATGGAGGATCTCCTGATGACCATTGAGCATTCCGCGGAGACCCGCGCCAGGCCACCCTTATATCGCCATCTCTATGCCCAGGTTCTGGCAGCGATCGCGGGCATAACCGGTCTCGCCAAGGTTGGTCCCATCGCCGGCAAGGCGAGTTTGATACCTGACCTCGACTTTGGTACTTGCCGTCCACCTCGCGGTCATCAACGTGATGCAGTCGGGTGCGGGCAGTGCTTATCGATCCGGCCTCGCTCAATGCCGAGGCGGTCGCCGGCTGTGTGGAAAAGGCGCAAGAACAGTTGATGACCGGTTTCCTGATGCTGGTTATCCCGTCGACGCTTGTCAGCGACGAAGGAAGACTTTGCGACACTGGTCGACATCCACGTCATCGCCGCCGCCAGAAAAAGTGACAGCGGGTACAGCGACACAGGCCGCGACCCTACCAGGCAAAAAGCTCCGCACATCCATAGACGATATGAACAGAATTTAGAAAATCAATTTTTGAGGAGTGTGAATTGCCCATATCTAGGGACGATCGGCCACTGGCATGCCGATCCTGCAACGACTTGGAGCCGCCCCACAAACACCGTGGCGGCGAATGGATAAAAACAAGGAGAAAGGACGAGATGCTGGACATCGGCGTCATTGGAAGACTGAAGTTTGCGACCGCGTTCATGGCCATGTCCTTACTACTGGTGCCGGCTGCAGAGGCTCATGAGCAGCCGGTCTGGCACTACGGACTGTCGCTCGTCGATGATCTCAAATATCCGCCCGGCTTCAAAAAGTTCGACTATGTGAACCCCGAGGCACCTAAGGGCGGAGATCTCAGGCTTTCACAGACAGGCACCTTCGACACGTTCAATCCCCTGCTGGTGAAGGGCGAAACGGCCGTCGGCCTGGATTTCGTCTTCGACACGCTCATGAAACCGTCAGAGGACGAGATTTCGACGGCCTACGGGCTTCTGGCCGAAGGCGTTTCCTTCCCCGACGACATCTCCTCGGCCACGTTCCGGCTGAGGCAGGAAGCGAAATGGGCCGACGGCAAGCCGGTGACGCCGGAAGACGTCGTCTTCAGCTTCGACAAGGCGAAGGAACTGAACCCGCTCTATCAGAGCTACTATCGGCATGTCGTGAAGGCGGAAAAGACAGGGGATCGGGACGTCACCTTTCACTTCGACGACAAAAACAATCACGAACTTCCTCATATCCTCGGGCAGATCCGGATTGTGCCGAAGCACTGGTGGGAGGGCACTGGACCGGACGGCAAGCCGCGCGACATTTCGCGAACGACGCTTGAACCGGTGATGGGGTCAGGTCCCTACCGGATCGCTTCGTTCGCCCCCGGCGGGACCATTCGTTATGAGCGCCGGCCCGATTACTGGGGCGTCGCGCTCAACGTCAATGTCGGGCAGAACAATTTCGATTCGATCACCTATTCCTTTTTTGGCGATCGCGACGTCGAGTTCGAGGCCTTCCGCTCCGGCAACACCGATTATTGGCGGGAGAACCAGGCGATGCGCTGGGCTACGGCCTTCGATTTTCCGGCGGTGAAGGATGGCCGCGTTAAACGCGAGGAAATTCCCAACCCCTTCCGGGCAACGGCCGTGATGCAGGCGATGGTGCCGAACATGCGCCGCAAGCCCTTCGACGACGAGAGGGTGCGCCAGGCATTGAACTATGCGCTCGACTTCGAAGAACTGAACCGGACCATCTTCTACAATCAGTATCAGCGCGTGAACAGCTTCTTCTTCGCCACAGAACTCGCTTCCTCCGGTCTGCCGGAAGGCAAGGAACTGAAGAACCTGAACGAGGTCAAGGACCTCGTGCCGCCCGAAGTGTTCACCACCCCTTATAGCAACCCGGTCGGCGGCACGCCGCAAAAGGCGCGCGAAAACCTGCGCAAGGCGATCGAGCTCCTGAACAAGGCGGGGTTCGAGCTCAACGGTAACCGGATGGTGAATACTGAGACGGGCAAGCCGTTCTCCTTCGAGATCATGTTGAGCAGCCCGTCATTCGAGCGCGTCGCCTTGCCCTATGCGCAGAACCTGAAGCGGATCGGTATCGAAGCGCGCGTGCGCACGGTGGACCCATCGCAATATACCAATCGCAAGCGTGCCTTCGACTACGATGTGACCTGGGAAGTTTGGGGTCAGTCCTTGAGCCCCGGAAACGAACAGGCGGACTACTGGGGATCGGCAGCCGCCACACGCCAGGGCTCCAGGAATTATGCCGGCATCTCCGACCCTGGCGTCGACGCATTGATTGAGCGCGTGATCTTCGCAAAGGATCGCGAAACGCTGGTTGCCGCAACGAAGGCACTCGATCGCGTCCTGCTCGCCCATAATTACGTCATTCCGCTCTATTACAAGCTGGCCGCCCAAATCGCCTATTGGGACGCGCTGGCCCGGCCGAAAGAGTTGCCGAAATACGGACTGGGCTTCCCCGAGGTGTGGTGGTCGAAGAGCGCTGCCTGTCATTTGCCCGCTTCGCTGTAGTTGCATTTGTGGGAGCTCTGGCGAAGCCGGGCGTCTCCAGTTCACGCCCAACCGTGTTCTCATCCGAAATGCGCAACTTCTGGACCAATCTGCGCGCCAGTGAATTTTTAGGATAGCCTGCTTTCGACGTCCTTTGCCAGCCCCGGGCGCTGACGTCATTCAGTGTCACTCGGTCGCCGCGGTGCACCGTTCGTTGGGGTCCGAGTCGGATCGCAGCACCCGGCCCAACACTGCAGCATCTCGCTAACGAATGGCGCTGCCTCCGAACGCGGGCCGCCATCGTAGAGTGAGGCAAGTGCCAGCAATCGCCGCTATGGCTGGCATCCTCCGTCTGCCATCAAGCTTTCGAAGAGCTGCGCCGCCGAAGTCATCACATCGCATCCTGTTTGCGGCACAGAGGCGCTCTTTGGTGTGGGCTAATTCGACAATGTCCGATTTCCGACATTATCGGACAAATGTCATACCGATGTTTGAGTTTCGGTGTTGTTTCAGAACCGTTTTTTCGTTGGCATAGTTTGTGCTTGACCGATTTGCAAAGGCCTTTTCGAACCAGGAGAAACGATCCATGATAGGTCTCAACGGAAGAGCCGTTAGTGCAGTGAAGCTCGCTCCTTCCCGCGATTCTGAACCCACCGATGGCTTATGCATATGACGGTTCAAGCGGACGGCTGTGCATATACCATTTTGCATTAGAGACTGAGTCGCGCGAGGGCGACACTGTTATCGAGAAGGATGGGATCAACATATTTGTTGACTCGGACCCCCAACCCCATGTGGCCGGCCTGGCCCGGGACGTCATCCCAAGGACGTCATCCCAAGGGTGGATTCGCCCGGGTTTGTCTTCAACGTTTCAACACGCGGGAGAGGTGAGCCTGCGGCAAATCGTTCGGCTGATCGCCACGCACGGGAGAACAGTAATGCTGGATCAAAAAGCACTTCTACAATGCCACGATCGCCATTTGTAAACCTTTCGTCGTTTCGGTAGCTGGAGAATTATCTTGAGGCCTATCTATCTCGACAACAACGCAACGACGCGCGTCGATGCGGAAGTTCTCCAGGCGATGCTGCCATTCTTCGCAGATGTGTTTGGCAACGCTTCCTCGATGCATGACGCTGGTGCTACTGCCGGGGCAGCGATTAACGTAGCGCGCAGGCAGTTGCAAGCACTGATCGGTGCAAAGTTCGACCCAGAGATCACCTTTACCTCGGGCGGGACCGAAAGCAACAATGCGGCGATCCTTTCGGGGCTCGAGGCTATGCCTGAGCGCACTGAGATCGTAACTTCGGCGGTCGAGCATCCTGCGGTGCTGACGCTCTGCACCCATCTGGAGAAGACACGCGGCACCAAGGTGCACAAGGTCCCAGTGGATCACCAGGGCCGACTTGACCTTGACGCTTATCAGGACGCCCTTACACACCGTGTAGCAATCGTTTCGATCATGTGGGCCAACAACGAGACGGGAACGCTCTTTCCTGTGGTAAAGCTAGCTGAGATGGCCAAAAAAGTCGGCGCAATTTTCCACACCGATGCGGTGCAAGCAGTCGGCAAGCTACCGATTGACTTGAAATCAACGGCGATCGACATGCTGTCGCTTTCCGCGCACAAGTTCCATGGCCCGAAGGGCGTCGGGGCACTCTACATAAAGCGCGGGGTGCCCTTTCACGCACTCATTAAGGGTGGCCACCAGGAGCGCGACCGGCGCGCGGGCACGGAGAACACGCCCGGGATAGTAGGTCTGGGCAAGGCGGCAGAACTCGCGTTGGATTGTATGGACAAGGACAATGCGATAATAAGATCATTCCGCGATCGATTGGAGAAAGGACTTCTCGAGCGTGTCCCCCAAGTCTTCGTAATGGGTGATCCGGTGACGCGGTTGCCCAACACAACGAGCATTGCCTTTGAAGGCGTCGGTGGTGAAGCCATGCAGTTTCTGCTCAATCGCCATGGCATCGCCTGCTCCTCCGGAACCGCCTGTACCTCTCGTTCTTTATCGACGAGCCATGTTCTAAAAGCCATGGGTACTCCCCACAGGCAGGCGGTCGGAGCAGTCCGCTTCTCGTTGTCAGGCTATAACTGTGAAGAGGATATAGATCGGGTGTTGCAGGTGATACCCGCAGTTGTGAAAAAACTGCGTGAATCTCGTCCAGTATTTGCCGGGTAGACGCTCTGCCGGCACATACGATCGTTTCAGCGCTTGGGAATGTCCGAATACCCGTCACTGATGGCGTCTCGATCACAGCTCTTCCCAGGGTCATCATGGGGTGCAGGGCCGGGACCATGTGTTGGAACGAAAGCAGCTATTCCGCGGCCAGTAGGAGAATGCAATGTCTTATGATGATGCGACCTTTGCCCCTGATGGCACTGACATTCTCACTTGGCTGAAGGATTTGTCGGCCGCCGAGGAGTTCTTCGATGCCCTCGGCGTCACCTATGACCCAAAGGTGCTAAACACATCACGGCTCCACATAATGAAGCGCATGGGTCAGTATCTGGTCGCGGAGGACTTTTCCGATCTCCCCACAGGCACGGCCGCCACCCGTGCGCGCGCCGCACTCGAGCGCGCTTACAGGGACTTTGCAACTTCGTCGCCACTCAAGCATCGTGTTTTCAAGGTGCTTGAGGATCGCGAGCCGACCAAAGCTGCTGCGCCAATCCAAGTCTTCGTACCATTGGAAGAACTCTTGCAGCCATCCGAAATCAGTGACTGCGGCGGGGTTGCGACACAGCGATGTCATCAGTCCGACAAAGTAGTCGCGGCTCCGGACGCGCTGGAATGAAGCGGTTAGCAGGTTGTAATAAAACTCGTTGGCACGTGGTGCATGGAAGGGTCGGAAGACCAAGGCGATCGAAACCTAGACAGATCATAATGCACATCGCTGATACCGAGTCGGCGCAGATGCGCGTCCATTGCTAATGCGTCGGTGCCTAAAGTGCCAACCCGATGCCGTCGGCCTGCTTCAGCGCTGGTCGCGGTCAGGGTTGCATGAGCCTGGGTCATGTCCATGATACGCATACAGCTCTGATCTCCCCACCGCCGCGGGGGGTCGTCGACCTGCTGTGCCGGCCGTTTGGCAGTGCGTGATTCGTCGACGCTTCTCTCTGACGCCGCTACGCCGTCGTCACGCTTTTGAGCGTATCCCGATGTTTCACTGAATGAATCGACTGGCGGAATCCGCAACTGAGCGGGCAAAAAGAGAGCGCTGTCCTTAGTGAAGAATTTTGCGGATGTCTACATTTCGGAGCGGCCGATTGGCCGGTTCGGGACTAAAGGTCGGCAAGTTGACAATGCATGCACTCTGAAAATGCACAAAATGACGACATTTTTAGGTTGGCACGGCGCTTGCTCGTTCACGGCATCATCCACGCCGGCAAGAGCGAGGCGGTGTAATTGGCAACTATGAGCAAAGGAATTAGCTATGGCGCGAGCTGACGTAGAGCGATTCGTCAACGATTTGGACAAAGGCAGGCTGCCTGCAAACCTCAAGCCAAGTGCCACGGGTCTTGCACCAATCGTAGCGATCGGAAAGAGTCTCGGCTACAACATAACGCTTGACGAAGTTCAAAACTACATCCGATTGGACAGCCGACGGAAGTCTACTGGCAAGAAGCTCGACGCGATGGCGAACAGCAAGCGTGGCTCGCGCGTTCCGGCCTTGCCGCGCTTTGTACAATCTACTGCCTTAGATAGTCCCGTTACGGATGGACTCACGCGGCCGTTGCATATGGCTGAAAAGGGCGCCGCCGTCGCCGCGGTCGTTCAACTTGTTGTAATTGTTGTTCATGTTTCAAGCTGATTTTTTTACCGGAGCGCATTGGCTTGGACGATCGGTGCGAAGAGAGCATGACAGCAAATATCATCGGGAACGAGACATGCGATCTGGCCTACAAGAAACGGCTTCAAGGGCTCACCTTTATAAAGGCGAGTATTGGCGCCAGATCTTTAACCGGCGCACGCCGGAGCAACGGCGCACCTTGTCGCACATCAAGCGTTTCATGGAACGGCTGGCTGGTGACATAAAGTTCCGCACCGCGGTTTCGGAGAGCGCCGACGCCCCTCGCGCGGTAACAGAGCGCTATGGCATTGAAGTTGACCCACTGGAGATACTGCCGCTCTGGCGCGATGATCATCTTACTTACCGCTACAAGCCGGAGTCTGCACCATGGCCGCTGTCGATAATGTGGGACGAGTACATGCGCGACATGTTGCGCCATCGCGACCTCCTGCGCGACCATGGCGATATGTCAATGACCAACCCTCGCTTTCATGCCTGGCGCGAGCGCCAAATTCGGCGTTGTAATGACGAATTGGGCGGATCAGCACCGTCGATCACACACCCCATCATCGCTTTCGAGCTGAGCGAAGGGTGCACCGTCGGTTGCTGGTTCTGCGGCCTCTCGGCCGCTCCGTTCAAAGGCTATTACGAGTATAGCAAACAGCATGCAGAGCTTTGGCGCGGCGTGGTTGGTGTCGCGAGCGAGGTGTTTGGCCCGGCAGCTCGTACTGGGTTCTGCTACTGGGCCACAGAGCCAATGGACAACCCGCAGTACGACCGCTTTCTCTTCGACTACTATCAGATCACGGGCGCATTGCCGCAAACAACGACGGCCGCCCCGCTCAAGGATGAGGCACTCACCAGGCGCGTGCTCGGCCTCTTCAATCTTTATGGCACTACGATGAATCGCTTCTCTGTGCTCAGCACGGCACATCTCAATCAGATCCACAGGGCGTTTTCGCCTGAAGAACTGACAGGGGTCGAACTCATCATGCAGGGCAAGGACGCCCCGACCGCAAAGGCTTTCACGGGGCGTGCGCGCAAGCGGAAGGAGAAACTCAGTGCGAGGCAAGAGGCAATCGCCTTGACGGAGCGCAATCACGCGACGATCGCCTGTGTTTCCGGCTTCCTCGTAAATATGCCGCAGAGACGTTTGCAACTAGTGACGCCGGTACCGGGTAGCGAACGCTGGCCCCTCGGGTATCGCATAGTGGGTCAACGGTCATTCAGGACGCCTGACGAGTTCCGGGACGGGCTCAAGAGCATGATTGATCAACATATGCTCGAGAGCCCAGCCCCCGACCTGCCGATCCGCTTTCGCAGGGACCTGGAGTACACAGCGGGAGACCGCTGCTTCCATCTCCGCTCGCGAAGCATGGAACACCGGGTGCTCGACTACGCTCCGATCTCGGTTGGCCATCTAATCGCGTGCGGCAACTTTACAGCCTCGGAGTTGGTTATGCGGGCCTCGACGGATGGAATGAGCGTACTTGCAGTCGCCGACCTGCTCGATCAGTTATACGCGGCCGGCGTGATCGAAGAGGACCTCGGTGACCGCTATGCTTGGCAGACCAGCGACGGCATGAAAGACCGCATTGAAGAAGCTCAAGGATAGCGGCAGGCGGGTTCCTTTACCTATCGGGACCACTGCAAATGGCACGGGCGGGTGCCACAGGAAAACCTTCAGCCGCCGATCCGGGACGATCCGCCACCCGAACCCGCGCGATCGTGCTGCAACATGCCAGATCACGGTGAAGAGAAGAAGCTCAATCCGTGACCAATTGAGCACTTATAGACCAGGCTCGTTCCTTTTCGCTCGTAACTGGGCACATTGAAGACGACCATGGTGAATTCGGCGCCACCGTCCGGCCGGATCCGGTAACGAAGGAACTGGACAACCGGCTTACCGTCACGATCTATGGTAAAATGCTGATCTGCAAAAGCGAGGGTGCCGTCAGATGTGATCCTATAGCCGTCTATGCTAACGCCTCCACGCGTCTTGGTCGACGGTGTATCGGCAGTCGCCGGAGTGCACATGCCTAAATCGACCGTCACACTCACCGGTTTGCCGGTAGTCAGCGCGCGTTCAAGCTCGGGAAAGCTCGCCAGTACATGACTATCGCCGGCGGCATTGGCAGCTGTAGCAAACAGTATCCCGAATAAGGTTGCAACGATATGTTTCACAGGTGGTCCTCTTTAGAGCGACTATACGGTTGACACGGCCCCTGCGGGCGAACCGGGGCTCGGCGGTTTCAAACAGGGCGCGGGTGGATTCATGGTGAGAGTGCGGCTTCGGACCGGAGCAGTTTGCCGACAGCCCATACCACTCGATGCGGCAGCCGTGTGTGGAGAAGGCTCCGCGTCTACTGCTATCCTTGTCCCAATTGAATTCAACCCAAAATGCCACGCTATTCTAATGGGAAATCTCAGCAGATATGTAAAATCGCTTATTTGGATGGAGGCTATTGAGGAGATGGAAGAGTGGTCGCACGCAGGTGCAAGCCTATCGGCGCTGTCACTATCGCCTGCGGGTGCGGGGGTGCCGGAAAGAGAGACGATGAGCAGTTACCCGCTGGCGAGCGGTGGACAAGGAGGAGACCGATCCGCCACTACGAAACAGCGAACGCGTTCGTCGCGCATCCAGGCAACGTAGCGGTGGAGTTGCGCCTGGCACGACAATTATGGCAGTGGGCTCACGCCACCAGCCAAGCAACTTCGGCCAGGGGTCGCGCGACCGACGTGCAGCGGTAGCCGCGCGGCGAGGCTTTTGGCTAGGCTGAAGAGGATAGGTCAGCATGGCCACATATGTCTGGCCGCAAGCTAACCTTAGTAGCCGACCGCTTGAAGGATGCCCGCTTGTCTCACTGAGGTGATGATGGACGGGCACCAAGTGTTAGACTGCATTCAATAGCTGACGGCTGCCGCACACACTGGCAGCGAAGACGTCGCTTTGACAGACGTCTGACTTCGTCAGGCTGCAGCGCGACATATGTGGAACGACCCGCTTGGCAAGGGCATTTTTCAGCGATTCATCCCGCGGGAACGGTGCGGTCATA
>MBFK01000102.1 GCA_001704765.1 Sinorhizobium shofinae | reverse complement strand
GAGCTCCATCGAATCTTTGCAAATCCGAAGGAATCACAACCCATTGAAATCACCCACTTCTTTTTGAGGCAGCCTCTAAGGCGCTGTGACTGTTCCTCGCCGCGATTTTTTGGCCCCTGCAGGCTGCCAATGACGCCGATGAAGATGCGATCGGGACTATAGACCGGAAAGTCGCTGACACCGGCTGCTGCAGATCAAGCCCGGTCTTGAGGGAATGGTGGAGAAGGGGAGGTATCGCCTTTGGTGATAGCGACCAGCAACAAGCACACGTTCGTAAGCTCGCGGGAGGCTTCCTTCCAGGCGTTCACGTTCGACTCGCGACGGGGGCTATAGACGAACACCTTATGCCCAAGCCCGACTGATTGAGCATGTTACATGTTCATCCACGGTATGGATGATAGCTATGCAAAAACTCGATTTTTCCATTCTCGCGAAATTCGATTAAGAAACTCGTACAGGTTGGAGGCAGAGTGGACAGTCAGACACCGGCCACGCAGATATGATTGGCAATCCGTCCGCGGATGCATTGAGGCAGGCTCATGAGCGAATTCAAGTGGGGTCACATTCGCGGCGATCTGAATTCTCGGCTTGTGCAACGGCACCCCAGCTATAGCCGCAGGCAGCGCAATCTCGGGTGCTCACCCGCACGTGCGTGCTCTCCAGTACATCACAAGCCCTCGCTTGGTTTAGCTCGGTGCGACGGAAATCGACAGGCGCCGCCGCCGAGGGTGCTGAATTGGCGCAACTGGCAGATTCATGAGGCACTTTTTTGAAAGCAAAGCTCGGTCGATCCATTGGCCGCTTCGGCGACGAGCGGGGCAACATAGCTGTTCTTTGCTTTACAACGGCAGCGCAACGCCGAACCCGCCAAGCGTTTTTTGAGGAGACCTGCTCCGGCTTGAGTTCGGAAGACACTTCTCGAGACACTGCATCGTCAGGTAAGGCATCTCATCGGCTCCGTTGAAGCTCAGTTTATCGCGGGCGCCATCTTGTGGCCCACAAACACCACTTACGAGGAGAATACATCCATGGATCAGCCCGCTTGGAAGAATCCGCGTACGGCCCTGATCGTCGATGGCAGTGACGCTGCACGTCAACGGCGTATACCGAATCTGGCGTCGGTCGACCTAAACCTGCTAGTGGAGCTCGAGGCCTTGTTGCAGTATCGAAACATCACGCATGCTGCTCAACATGTCGGTAGGAGCCAACCGGCAATGAGTAGAGCCCTATCAAGGCTGCGTGACATGTTCAATGACGATCTCTTGGTACGCGGCTCGAGTGGCCTAGTCCCAACACCGCAGGCCGAACACTTGGCGCAAATGCTGCCGTCGGTATTGAATGCTATCCGCGAACTGGTGAGCTGCAGTTCCGGCTTAAGGGATTTGCGGTCGAAGGTAACTATGGCAATGCCCGATCACCAATCGCTAGTTCTGCTGCCATATCTATTGCCGCGTTTAGGTGAGCGTGTGCCTCATGTTGACATCGTCACCGAGCCACTTTTGGACGGCGCTCTACGGCGTCTCGAGCAAGGTGAGATTGACTTTGCGATCGGGCAGATCGGTGCCGCTCCTCCAGGCTACTTGCGGCGCGGTCTCTATGCGGACCGCTTCACTTGCCTGCTTCGCCACGACCACCCTGCATTAGAGCAGGAGTGGAGCGTCGGAACCTTCGCGGCGCTGCGTCACGCCTCTATTGCCTCGGATTCCAACGAGGGCCTGGGTCAAGTCTATGATGGGCTGGTCAGGTTCGGACTACCCGGTCCGATAGTGGTCTCCAACGTGCTGACTGCGGCAGTTGTAGTGGCGATGACTGACCTAGTGCTGATGATACCGAACCGAGTTGCAACTCGGGTGGCGACTATGCTGCCGCTCGCTATTGTAGATCCACCCGTGGAGCTGAAGCCATACGAAGTCGCGTTGATCTGGCACCAGCGCTGCCATCATGACTTGGAGCATCGCGTGCTGCGTCGCGAAATCGCCGCCGCAGCGCGGATGGGCCGGCTAGACGTGTCACAAGACCAAATGGCGAGGCGGCAGAACGATAGTTGAACTCACCGCTGAACGGAAGGGTGCAGCGAAGGACAGCCCGACACCGCGTGCGATTGATCCCATCAAGCGCCGGGTGTTTGACGCTTTAGCTTCCTCAAGGCATCAGTTCATCTCGGGGTTCTCGCTGCCATGTCATCGCACTCGCCGTGGACGCTGGCGCCACTCTGCTAAGTGCCACTTTGCATCGTCAACATTTGACCTATATTGCACTGCAACAATGGTAGGCTTGCCTGATCCACCATTATGGTCACAGGTTCCCTTCAAGCGGGAACGCGCGCTCGCTGCGCACGATAGAAGGAGTCCATCTCATGAAAAATTTAATCCACAACGTGGGCCCAAACGACGCCCGTAGGGACCACGTCGATATAGGTGATGCGGTTCGGCGATCTCGCGAAGCGGTCGGATATAGCGTCGACGACCTCGCATTAACATGCGGTCTGACATGCGCCGAGATTTCAAGGATCGAATTAGGTGCTGATGTCGACCCTGAACGGCTCAGGCGTGTAGTCGCTGCCCTTCGAGTGCCAGCCACCACCTTCGCATTGAAGCATTCATGAACAACATTTAGTGGAAACAAGCTCTGCAAGCTCGAGTATAGTCCCCGACGCGATTGCCACCTATGCCGACACCCTCATTTCAATAGCTGGTGTGCAGTCGAACCACACGCGGAGGGTCGCTGCGGTTGCAGCGAAGACCGGCATGAAATGCCTCCTGGTTCAGGAGAGTTGGGTGCCATCGGCCGTGATACACGACCCGGCGCTTCTGCATTCCTATGCACATCAATCCAGCCGAGAACATCTGGGTATCTGTGCGAGAACGACTTCACCATCTGCGTCGGCGGCGAAATCATCGATAAATCAGTCAGGCCTGGAACTTCTTCGTCAACAACAAAGAGCTTCGTCACCTCCATAAAGTCAGGCAAATGGGCGCAGGTGAAAACTTTAATGCAATCGAGTCGACATTCACCCTCACGAGTTCTCCCAACGGCCAAACTCTTCTCATCAAACGTTCGTGCTCCTCAAGTTCCGGTACCGTGCTAATGCCCAGAGCGGAAAGAACTTGGAGTAGCCGTGATATCGCAAATAAAACACGCGCGGAAAACCCGTGGCGGTGTAGCGCTGCTCATCCCACAGACCGTTCTCGGTTTGTGCGTTTTTTAGGTAGTTCACCCCGCGTGCGACGGCCGGATGCTCCACCTCGCCGGCCGCCATCAGTCCAAGCAAGGCCCACGCCGTTTGGGAGGACGTGGAAGGCGCCTGCTCATATCCGCTATAGTCGAGTCGGTAGCTGATTGCATCCTCGCCCCAACCGCCGTCCCAACTCTGGATGGATACTAGCCATTCCACCGCCTTCCTTATCATGGGGTCCTGGTGATTGATCCCTGCGGCATTCAGCGCGCACAACACCGACCAGGTACCGTAGATGTAGTTCAGGCCCCAGCGGCCGTACCATGATCCTTCCGCGTGTTGGGTGCGGCGCAAATATGCAATCCCCTCGGCGACTGCCTTGCTGCTTTGGGTGAATTCGCCGACCTGGGCCAACATCGAGACGCACCGCGCGGTAACGTCTTCGGTCGGCGGGTCGAGCAGCGCGCCATGGTCCGCGAATGGGAGGTTATTCAGGTAGTATTCGAGATTGTTGACGTCGAAGGCGGCCCAGCCGCCATCCCGGCTTTGCATGCCTTCGATCCATTCCCGGCCACGTGCGATCGCGGTGGCGTATTCCTTGCTGCCGGCGTGCCGCTGCGCGCGGTCCATGGCCATGACCACCACTGCAGTGTCATCGAGATCGGGATAGTGCGCGTTGTTGTATTGAAACGGCCAGCCGCCGGGCCTGATGTTGGGCGCCTTCACTGCCCAGTCGCCCTTCACGTCCAGTACCTGCCGCGGCTTCAGCCAGTCTAGGCCCTGCTTCGCTTTCGCTAGGGCGTTAGCGCCGCCCACCTCCTGAAGTGCGTGGCACGTCAGCGCGGTGTCCCAGACCGGCGACAGGCAGGGCTGGCAATAGGCCTCTTCCTCGCCGATCACCAAGAGCTTGTCAATAGCGCGACGTGCTATCGCGCGCGGCGGAAAATGATCGTCTTTACCGAGCGCGTCATACATCATCACGATATTGGCCATCGACGGATAGATCGCGCCCATGCCATCTTCACCGTTGAGCCGCTCTTCAGTGAAGGCGAGCGCACTCGCGATCGCGCGCTCACGAAGTTTCTTCGGAAGATGCGGCTCAATAACCCGCAGGATGCCGTCGATGCCGCGGAACAGCAAGAACCAGCCCCAGCTCTGGTGCGGCGCCTTCGGGTTCATGCCTACGCTCTTGGTATCCTGAAGGAACAGTTCTTCGATGCCGACGCCCTTAGGATTCTTCGCACGCGGCTTCAGCACTGCAAGAACCATCAGCGGCACAATAGTGGTGCGCGCCCAGTAGGAGATCTTGTAGAGGTGGAACGGCGACCAGATTGGCAGTAGCACGATCTCGATTGGCAGAACCGGCACCGCGCGCCAGCTAACTACGCCATAGAGCGCGAGCAGGAAGCGCGTGAGTACATTGCTGTTGGCGGCGCCGCCGCGCGCGCGGATCGCCTCGCGCGCCTTCACCATATGAGCCGCGTCGACGGAATCCCCGATCATCTTGAGCGCGAAGTAAGACTTCACGCTTGCGCTCATATCGAAGGGCCCGTCATGCACCAGCGGCCAGCCGCCGTGCGCGCCTTGAGTGCGGCGCAGATAATTTCCGATTTTGGCTTCGAGCACGACGTCAATGGGCTCGGCCAGGTAATGACGTAGCAGGATGTATTCGGAAGGGATGGTGGAATCCGCTTCCAGCTCGAACACCCAGTGGCCGTCGGCATGACGATAAGCGAGCAGCGCCTCAGTGGCTGAGGCGATGCTCATTTCCAGCGCGGCGGGATCGATGGCAGTGCGATTTCCGGAATGCTTATTCACTGACTTCCTGCGTGTTCGGCAGCGTGCAAAACCGTGTGGATTTACCAATCGAGTGTTTGTCTGAAAGAGCCAGATCGGCGGCACGGTTACCCGACCGCACCGATCCCTCGATGGTTGCCGGCAAACCGGTAGCGGTCCAGTCGCCAGCAAGGAACAGGTTTTTGCAACCGGTCACGGGCCCTGGACGTAGCGCGTTCTGCTCCGGGGTGGCCTCGAATGTGGCCCGGCGCTCACACACGATCTGCCACGGCGGCAGCTCGCCTGAGATCCCACCGGCCTCGCACACGTCGCGCCAGATCGCTCGCACGAGCTCCTCACGCGGAATGTCAAGCAGGCGGTCGCCATTGCTAATGGTGACTGAAAACCGCTGCGGATAGGCGAACAGCCACTCCACGAGCCCGCCGACCACACCCAGGATCGGATCCGCACCGGCTGGCGGATCGAAGCGAAAATGGGCATTAACGACGGCGCGGAATTCGGTCGGGGTTTTCAGGCCGGGCAGGAGCGTCGCGGCCGCCCGTGGCGGCACGGCGAGGATCACGGCGTCGTCGGGGCCGACCGCTATCTTGTCGTCACCGAAATCAAGTTCGCTGATGATCTCGCCCGATTTGGCAAGCTTGCGCAGTTTATGGCTGAGGCGGACGGTGGCGCCCCGCCTCTCCAGGAGCTTGACCGCCGGCTCGACCAGAACGGCGCTCAGTCCGTCGCGCGCGACTAGCGGACGGCAAGCCTCGCCGCCCGCGAGCAGCGTTTCCCGTACGATGGCACCGGCAAGCCCTGCCGAGCCCTCCGGCGGATCGCAATTCAGGGCGGCGAGCAGCAGCGGCCGCACCAGACGCCGGTACAGCGTACCATTGCAGGGTATAGTGTTTCCGACCAGTTCATCCGCGCCGGCCCATAGGATTGGCGCGAGCTTCAGGTAGTCCCACAGCCTGGTGTCGGGGACGCGACGCGCCTTGTCGAACACCCAGGTCGGAAGCCTGCCGCCGCCGAGATCGACCTGCCAGCGCTGTACGGTGGAGATGTCGACGAAGGGAAACTTGGCACTCGTCGGACCGACAAGACCGGATTCCGTTCCGATCGCACGGGCGTAGTTGCGCACATATTGGTTGCCCGATAGAACCAGATGGTTGCCGTTGTCGATGGTGAGATTGGTTGCGGAATCGAAAAAGGAGCGGCATCGACCGCCGGCCTGTTGCGTCGCTTCATAGACATGCACCGGCAAACCTGCATTGCTCAACTGCACGGCCGCGGAAAGGCCGGAGATCCCGGCGCCGATAATGTGAACATTTTTTGGCATCACATCAAGGCGTAACGGAAGAGAATGGCGAGCTTTGTGAGATTGGTTACACGCACCGGTTCCCGGGGAGCCGCAAAACCCCTTATCAGCAGCAGGTCCAAGATCGCGCGGTAACATTTGGACATGATGGTGGGGGCGCGTACTATTCTGCGCGGGTTGCAATTCATGATCTCGTCGGATTCGGCAAAATGCATCATCGCGCGTTGGGCCAGCGGTGCGCACGCCTTGGGCAGCGCCTTGTCGGCGATGACTTTATGTGGGTCGCTGCTGGTGATACCGGCGTGATCGAGGCTTTCGCGTGGTATATAGAGCCGACCCAGCCCAGCATCCTCGTCGATGTCGCGCAGGATGTTGGTGAGTTGCAGCGCACGACCGAGGTGATGCGCAAGTGCAATGCCATCCTCCTCGCTCAAGCCGAACACACGCACCGACATCCTTCCCACGGCGCTGGCGACACGGTCGCAATAGAGATCCAGGGTTGCCATTTTGGGCGCGCGGATGTCTTGTAGCACGTCCATTTCCATGCCGTCGACAACGGCTAGGAAATCCTCTCGCTTCAGCCCGAAGGTCGTTACCGAGGCGAGATAGTCCTTTAGCCGCGGCGGCGGTACACCTTGGTAGAGCGCGTCAATGTGATCGCGCCATTGCTGAAGCGCAGCAAGGCGGTGCTCGCGCGGTTCGTCGGAGTCGGTGATGTCGTCGACCTGGCGGCAGAAGCTGTAGATCTGGAATATCGCCTCGCGCTGCACCGGCGGGAGGGTACGCATTCCCAGATAGAACGAGCTGCCAAGGGCCGTAGAGCGGTGGTTCGCGTGGGCCGCCGCCTCCGCCCTCATACGTCGACAGTCGTCTTGAATCGCGTACCGCGGCCGAACGCACGGCGCGCGGCTTCGTTTGCCATTGCGCCGACGCCATGGAGCAGCAGCTCAAGCGGCGACAGATGCACGCGCTCCCTTAGAGGATCGCGCATCTTCAGCATCGACACGATCTTATCGGCAAAAGACAGTATGACGGAGACCTCGAACCCGAGGCGAAAGTCCTTCACCTGCGACACCAGCGCTCCGCCCCCGTTGAGCAGCACCTCGGCCTTCGCTGCGAGAGAGCGCAGGCATTGTAGCATCTGCAACGAGGATTTTGCGGCGCCCAGCTCTTCGATGGAGGCG
Organism: Sinorhizobium shofinae; assembly: GCA_001704765.1. Taxonomy (GTDB): domain Bacteria; phylum Pseudomonadota; class Alphaproteobacteria; order Rhizobiales; family Rhizobiaceae; genus Sinorhizobium; species Sinorhizobium shofinae. The sequence goes on along the minus strand of MBFK01000102.1, from coordinate 2,018 downwards.
CCGCTGGCTAAAAGCGCATCGCGCGGAATATAGACGCGATTGAGATTGCGGAAATCCTTGCCGCAATCCTGCAGGTGGTTACAGACCTGCAGTCCCGCGCACAACACATCCGATGCCGGCCAAGTCGCGGCACTTTCGCCGTGGACGTCGAGCACAAATCGGCCGACCGGCATCGCCGAGTATTGGCAATAATCGATCACCTCGTCCCAGTTCTCGTAACGCTGCTTAGTCACGTCCGTTCGGAAGGCGGTGAGCAGATCGAGTGCATGACGCGGCGGCATGCCGCGCCGGTCAAGCGCAGTGCGTAGGTGTACAGCTTCTGCTCGCGTTTCGCCCTTGCCGAGCAGCTCGGCCTCCAGGATGTCGAGGTACAGAAGCTTCTCGTCTGCCGCGAGCGTGGCGTGATCGGCAATGTCATCGGCCATGCGGACGAATCGGTAGAAGGCAAGAATCAGCGCTCGGTGCCGCGGATGGATAATCCACGACGCAACGGGGAAATTTTTCTCGCGGTGCATTGCGTCCGACCCGGGGCCGCTGCCGCTCGTCATTTAGCACCATCGTCGGTTTTGCGGGCGTTGGATGCTGCTGAAATGCAGTCGGGCCCCCGAATAAAACGTACAATCCACGAAGGTACGGCGGCGGCCAAAGACGTTATCGACCGGCGCGCGTTTTTATCCCCGAGAATTATCCGATGCGAATCTGTTTTTCGAGTATACTGATTCGTCCTGCCGAATTCTTTGCTGAAAGCGTCGGATGAGACTATATCCCAGTAGCTAAAGGCGATTCGACTACCGCGCATTATGAATACACCACATCCCTGCCATGCAAACATATCCCACCACTCAATTATTACGCGGTCATCTTCTTCGTAGATGAACTCCGGAGCGCATATCCTCTCCGCAATAGCGCGATTTGGTCGAAAAATCTTTTGGATTGCCGCGCGTCCTATCACGGGGCGCTGCATCGGCCAGAGGCTCATTGCATTTTCGTGGTACAGCTCAGCCAAAGCGATCGCATCACCCTTATTGAATCGTCGAATCCACTCTTCGACCGTCCTGCGCGCGCTCATTGAAATGCTCCTTTCTCAAGACCTTTGCTACCATCGGTCCGTCAGGATCCGGTATTTTCCAGCTGTTGATTCGAGGTAAGCCTGAGGTGATATCGCCCGACTCGACCCCCAAACATAGTGAGGCACAAGGCGGCACACAGCGATTGCTGTGCGAGCATAAGCGCCGCGTTTCGTTCGTTCAGTCATTGCAGGTGATGTCCACGGTGATCACTCGATGCCGCTTCTAAAAGCGATCGGTGCACCTTCAACGAAAGTCGCGGAGCCCCACGCAGCGTGGAGAAACTCGCGTATGGGTCACTGGACGGGTCGTGGCCGTGTTTTTTGTAAGAAACCGCGACTATTGGCAAAGCTCGAACTCGCCCTCTCAGTTGCGCGCGCGACGCCCTTTTCAGGGACGGCACCGGCCCACGCAAGTGTTGCTGCTGGATACAAATACAACCGTGATCCGAGCGGAAAAGCGGTCCACCGGAAGAGCTAAATCAGATGTATTTTCACCAGAGTTTCACATAGTCTCGCTTTATTGAAATCCATTTTTTCAATGACATAAATCTATACGGTCGATTCACAGCCGAGTATGATTCAGCCACAGGCGGTTCTGCAGTCAGAACGTCGCGGTTCTCAATTTGAGGAGTTATCAGTGATGTTTAAGACAGAACGAGGCTGCGATCGTGAAGGAATGGATGAGCGTTTTTTCGAGTGCGGTATCGCGCGAGACCGGTGCGCCACTGGCAGACAGTGTAGGTCATCGCTGCTCCGGTCAATTTCACGGCGAAGACCGGCACTTGTCCTGGGGCCGGCGGCGCCTATCCACTGGGAACACCGGCGGTCGAGCAGGCCCTGTTTCTACCTGCCAATGCGAGCCTGATCAGGTCGCGTCCCCACCAGTGGTGTAGCTGGGCGGTAGCCAAGCCGCTCGCGAGCGCGCCCTCGATAGCGCCGTAGCGAGCGA
>MBFK01000163.1 GCA_001704765.1 Sinorhizobium shofinae | reverse complement strand
GTGAGCTCCATCGAATCTTTGCAAATCCGAAGGAATCACAACCCATTGAAATCACCCACTTCTTTTTGAGGCAGCCTCTTATGCACAAGCGCCGATAGGGGCTCAACAATTTCCGTGCCGACTGACACCCCGGCAAGTGATCCCATCCGATCTCGCCACACTCTAAGTGACTGCAACCGCGGTAAACAAAGTCGGGAGCGCCGCGCCGCTCATGCGAATCGAGTGCGTTGAGGGGACACCCAACCCGGATGAAGCGATCATCGGGAACAGTCGCGTTCCTGGCTCATAAGCCACCTTTACCCGTCGAGGTCCTGTAGGTGGTAACTGGTATGGCCGCCCGATCACCATCGCTGGGCTTGACAAATCTATTGCCGAGCAAATCGCGCGGATCGTTGATCATTACTGCCAGATTATGGCTCGTCGAACAGCCGATCGGCTGGTCGAAGAATTCGTCATTAAGTAACTGGCTGGAAAGCGACCGGCAGATTGGAGGGAGGGCATGATAGACAACGGCCTCTACCCGCAGCTGCCCGCGGTCATTTTGGTCAAGCAAATGGATGTTGGAAGCGCCGATGCCCATCTGTCTGGCTTGATGGACTGCCTCTGCGCTGAGCCGGGACGACCCGCTGATAACGAGGTGAAGGGCATCCCTCCGGCCGCGACTGGCCTTCCATAGGAAGGCAAGAAGACGCTGCTGTTCGGAAGCGTGAAGGCTCTCCAACTTCAAGACGGTGGACTCCTGTCGGACAAAAATCGGTGTCGATTGCTCGACATAGATCGGTGCAGTGCTTGTGCAGCCTGCTAGGCTTGCTGTCAAAGCGAGCAGGTGAGCTATGATCCGCAACGTCATTCGGCAACACTATTCGATGATGAAGCCGAGATCGCCCTTGACGCTTGGCGCGTCGGTGCTGATAGCAGCGCGGGCTCGCGGCGGAGTGCCCAAAGCCGGAGCCATCCGGTCCGTGGGTGCGCTCATTTGGTTGGGGTTGGAGCCTGGCCTGACGATGTAAGGCGTAACCAAAATAACCAATTCCGACTCCTCCTTTTGAAACGAGGACGAACGAAACAGAGCGCCAAGGATGGGTATTCGGCCAAGCCAGGGAAATGCACTGATATCATTGTTGACGTTACGCCTGATGAGACCGCCAATCACGAAGCTCTGCCCGCTCGCGAGCTCGACGACTGTATCGGCACGCCGCGTGGAAACTGCCGGCACGGCGATCCCGTTGACTTGAACGGCACCTTGTAACGATAGTTCACTGACTTCCGGCTTTACGTGAATGTTGATTAGGTTGTTGTCGAGAACAGTTGGTACGAATTCAAGACTGACGCCGAAGCGGCGAAATTCCACCGAGGTTTGCCCATTTTCCTGCAGGACAGGAATGGGAAATTCGCCGCCGGCGAGGAAGCTGGCAGTTTCACCCGACATAGCAGTGAGGTTCGGCTCAGCCAAGACGGAAGCTATGTGCTCCTTAGCAAGCGCGTCGAGAACCGCGCCGACGCTGACAGCATCATTGTCGAATCCGATTTCTGCTGTACCGCCGCTACCAGTTGCCGAACCAAGTCCAGCACCTCTGTTTAACACACCCACCTTGAAATTGCCGAATTGACCGAAGGCGGACAAGTTGATGCCGAGTGCCTTCAGACCGCTGCGGGAGACTTCCGCTACGCGCACACTGAGATTAACCTGCAAAGAGCCGGCGACCTTGATATTGTTGACGATCGGCGCACCGTCACCGAGAAATTGCTCAGTAACTCTTTTTGCAATGTCAACGACTTCGGCATTGGGCGCTGTACCGCTGAGGATTGCGCCGCGTGGCGTATAGCTGACGTGGATCGGGTAGTCGCCGACCTGGTCTCGCAACATGGCACGCAAATCCCCGATCGGCTGCGTTACTACAACATGCAACTCGGCGAGAGCCTCGCCATTTTCGTCCAGAGCGAATAGGCTGGTCCGACCGAACTTCTTGCCAAAGACGAAGATCGTTCTATTGGAGGGTGCCTGATAATCAGCAATTGTTGGGTCGGCCACAAAGATGGTCGCGGCTGGCGCGGGCAAATGAACTGTCTTGCCCAGCGAAGAGGAAAGGTTCAGCGTGGCGTTGATGCTGTTGGGAGCGGCACGAGGCACCGCTTCATCCCCGTTGTTTTCGGCAGCGGCGGACATAGGCGACAACAGAACGAGCGCGTAGAGAAGATTGCTCCAGTATGGAACAGTTGACCTTGAACCGACGATGGGGGTCGGCCATCGATCGGCGCTAGCATGACCAGTTGGAGTGGCTTTCAAGGCAGTCCTTCCTTCAAATTCGACTATGCTGATGACGCGTCAGTCAATTCAAGAACGTAGCCAATGCCGCGCACGGTCCTGATCCGCAACGTGGCACCTGACCTACTGAGATACCCGCGTAAGCGGTAGATTCCGGCTTCAAGCGCGTTGCCTGAAACTTCGTCGTTGAACGAATAGAGTTGATCTTCCAACCGCGCACGCGGCACGATGCGACCCGCGCGGTTAAGCAGATGCTCTAGAATGCATAGTTCGCGACGTGCGATCATTAACGGATGACCGTCAACCGACACCTGTCGGCCGATCGGATCGAAGTGGAGGTTGCCAAATTCAATGATGGGGCAAGTGATCTGTGTCGATCGGCGCAGAAGGGCCCGCATTCTGGCGATGAGCTCATCCGTAGAGACGGGTTTACGGAGAAAATCGTCCGCGCCACTATTGAATACCGAAATTCGTTTCTCGAGATCGTCGAGCCTGCTCATAATGACGGCAGGAACTGAATACCCGTCGCTCCTTAGCTGCCTCAGCCAATCCAGTCCATCGCCATCTGGCAGTACCAACTCCAGCAGAAGAATTTCATAGCTCGCTGAAAAAAATGCGCTCGACGCCTGTTCCAGCGTGCCAACTACATCAACGGCAAAGCCGCCGTCACCGAGCGCGCCTCGGACCGCGCGGGTAAGATCCGTATCCACGAGCAACGTTCGCATTTCATTCTCCTATCAAGGCAGGACAGCCAATTGAGCACGTCACCGCGGACTATGACCGGGGTGACAGCAGTACCGCGCGACTGATCGCAGTATTCGTACCCGCTCCTTGCGAGGGCTAATCGAAGGAGCATGTAACCCAAACACCTGTGATAGCGGGGGCGAAGGTCTGTTGACGAGCAGAAATACACCGGTCGGCGAGCCCATGATGCCAAAAATACACCTGCGATTTCTCTGCGCATTGATATGCCCTTACACCTTCATTAGATCAGCCTTTGCCTTAAGAGAAACTGATTGAGCAAATCGATTCTTCGGATCGAAGGCATCTGCATCATGAATGCATTTCGCTACATTTACTTCGGGGGTCGAGCTGTCGTCGCACACTGCTCTGCCGTTACATGAACCACTCAGGCTGAACGGCGAGCTCCGGTTCGATCAAGGATCGCGAGACGAACACTGATGGACATCCAGAACACACTAGCGCGAATGACTATTACCCAATCCTAAATTCGCTGGAAGAAGTTTTGTGGCTGTACATGAACAACGCCCTAACCCCTCCGCGTCAGCTTTCTGTCAGCCAGGCTGATTAACAGCAGCAGTAGATATTGGGCGCAGATTTAATGGTGCTCTTCGGAAACCAATGTGGAGTGGGGCACGTCTGGCATCAATGGCTCATCACATCGGATCAACGTTTGGTTCCGACGCGGTTGAAGTGAGGCGATTCGCGGCGAACTAAGAAACTAGGAGCAAGCTGGCATACAAAAAGGCTTCGCGGGTGTGTCGCCTGCCGCCTGCAGTCCGCGATGTCAAGCTCCTGAAGGTTCAATCAGGAGCTATTCGTCCTCTGCGAAAGTGAGAGGTCGGTCGTTTTACTCCATGTGTGGGTCAGGACTCGTCGGCTGGCAGCACTGATCCTGGAAAGAGTTTAGAACCATATCTCAAGCGCATGGCGGGATATGAACTTTGCATAGCGCGACCGGGTCGATGCGGCACTAGTATCCGCCATCGCTTCGTCTGATTATCAGAAAGATGCCATTGATGCACTCAGGAAAGTTCCAGCCAGGCGGCACGCCCGCACAAGACAATGTGATCCTGGGCGGGTCGTCCTCTCCTGATCCTGCTGCCGAGACATTAACCCAACGCGTCGATCGGGTTGAGGAGGTCGGCGTCGCTAAAGAGGGTCGAACTCAAGGTCTTTGCTGGCACGCAGGAGTGGTTCATTGAGGCGATGGGCGAAGAGTTCCACAGCCGCGTGCCAGATCGGCTCGAAAACGGCGGACTGCCCGGAGCCACTGATGCACCCCAGCAGATTGGAAACCACGTCCGAAATTGAGACCGCCCGCAAAACCAATATCGCATTGAAGAACAGGCTAACCAAGCCGGAGGATCACTCCCTTATCGGGGATCAGCTGGTCACCGACGTCAGCTCTCGAAAGTGCCGGGGTCCGGGTTGCACACCTTTCTCATCAGCACGCTGGAGAGGCCTCTGCAAGCCGAAGTTTTGTCCAACGCACCACTCATTTGGTGTGTCGAATGTGGTGGGATAGTCCCACGCTCTTTACGGTACTCGGGACGGAGTGCGCTCCACTCCCTCATGTTCTTCTGAGCAGCGGGAACAAGGCAACGGCGCTCACTCTGTAACATCACTGAAAACTACCTGTTCTATGAGGGTAGAAACGCTTTGGTTGAATTAAATAATGCGTTTTAAGGGACTTGATCTTAATCTGCTCGTAGCGCTCGATGCTCTGATGACAAAGCGAAGCGTTACCGCAGCTGCTCGCAGTATCAACCTCAGTCAGCCGGCCATGAGCGCCGCCATCGCCCGCCTACGCACCTATTTCGGCGACGACTTGTTCACGATGCGAGGTCGCGAACTTATCCCAACTCCGCGTGCGATAGCGCTCGCCCCCGCAGTCCGCGATGCTCTGCTGCACATCCAGTTCTCCATCATTTCTTGGGATATGTTTAACCCAGTTCAGTCGCAGCGACGCTTCAGGATCAGGCTTTCCGACGTCATAATGCTGGTGTTTTTTGAAAGAGTCGTGAAGCGGCTGGCGCGAGAGGCGCCTGGCATCGGCTTCGAGTTGCTGCCTCTCACTGAGGATCCCGATGAACTTCTCCGGTACGGTGACGTCGATTTCGTGATCCTTCCGGAATTGTTCGCGTCGAGCGATCATCCAAAGGCGAAACTGCTCGACGACACGCTGGTTTGCGTAGGTTGCCCCACTAACAAGCAGTTAAAACGGCAGCTTTCTTTCGAAAACTACGGATCGATGGGTCATATTGCGGCTAAGTTCGGACGTACGCTAAAGCCCTCCATCGAGAATTGGTTGTTGCTTGAGCACGGTCTCAAGAGGCGCATCGAAGTCGTCGTGCCGGGATTTAGTCTAATCCCGCCTTTGCTGTCGGGAACCGATCGCATAGCGACCATGCCGTTACGGCTGGTGGAACATTTCGCAAAAACAACGCCGCTGCGGGTCGCCGAACTTCCACTGGCACTTCCACCATTCGCCCAAGCTGTCCAGTGGCCTAGCCTACACAACAGGGATCAGGCGAGCATCTGGATGCGGCAGGTACTACTACAGGAAGCGTTGCACATGACAGCTCCGCGTGATTCAGTGGAATATCGACCCTAGTCGTTCGCAGCCGCGGATTTGACCGGCTTTGAGACACCCTGCTCACGATCAATGTGCCGCCCCGCCATGATCATGAAGCAAGACCCTGGTACACGGCTTCGGCCGCGGAGTGGGCTTTTGTGTGACGATTAGTGCATGCATCCCCTCGTGCTGCTGATCTTGGCTATTGTTCCCTTCAGCCGATCAACATAGGCCTGGACCTCACTTCGACTTTCCGTCGAGAGCCTGCGTAGTTCGGCGCATGCGGCCGCCTGCGGCACTACTCCTAGAGGGACCGCCACTGAAATCCAATCAATTTCGTGGAAGAGGCTCTGCCATCCGCTTCCGACATACGGTTGGATATCGATAAAGCGCGGTGTCCGTTTTTGGAAGCAAGCCCTCAGGTTGGCATATCCTTCCGGCAACTCGGCTGCGGCAAGATCTCGCCAAAACGGTGTGTCAATTCGCTTGGAATCGTAGTGCAGCCTCAGGAAGTCCCGAACACCCGTCCAGCACCGTGCGTTCGCGCTGTTATAGCCTTCGATGGCCCGAGCGGGCACAATGCCGCATCCGTTGGCGAGAATGCGCTCCAAATTCCTTAACGCTTCGAAGGTGTGGGCGGCAAGTGCAGCCTCCAGGGGCTCAACAAAACCCGACGCCGTTCCCAAAGCCACGAAATTGTTAACCCATGCGGTCGAAAAGTAACCTTGATCCAGCGAAAGCTCGTGTTTCGCCTCCACACGGAATCCATAGTGATTCTCAACCTCGGCGATTGCCATCGCAGCGTCCGCATATCTGCTGCTGAATGCATAACCGGCACTGATCGAGCGATTCAATGGGGCTTCCCACATCCATCCGGCTTTCATGGCGGTAGCACGGGTAACGGGGGATGATGCCCGCGGCTCAAGCTCAAAGATGATCGCACGATCAGTAGGCAGCACATTTGCGAACGAACACCAGCGCGTATTAAAGACTTTGCCGAGACCCAATCTGGCAAATCCGGACGCATCGACGGCGAAGTCGACTTCAAGTTCTTCGCCTCCGAGCTGGAAAGCGTTTACATGCCCTCGGTCGTCGAGTCTCATCCCGTGTACCACAGCCCTACGAGAAGTGATCCCACGTGCCAGTCCGACACGCCTTAGGTATCGCTCGAAGCCGGCGTGATTGAAGTGAAACGAAGGGTAGAGTCCAGACTCACCCGTTGCCAGCAACTCGTCGATTTCCACTTGCGATGCCTTCTTTGTGATTAACTCAAAGCCAGGGATGCACGTGTGAAGGTTCTCACCTGCGGCAATTCTCGCCGACAGCAGAGGGAAGAAACCGCCGACGCGACATTCGATTTCCGGTATGCCCGATCCGCCGAACATGCGGTAGTAGCGATCCGGGATTCCTCCACCCCTCCAATTCTCATAGAGCACACCAAGCTTGTGGGTGGCGCCGGCTTCACCAATGAAAACGTCCAGGTCGAGCTCATTGCGACACAACGTGTCAATCAGGTTGAGCGAGCCCCCCTCCCCTGGGCCAAGCGGAAACACCGTCGGAGCCTCTATGACCGTTACATCGACATCAACGTCGAAAACACGGCGAAGCGCTATCGCTGCAAGCCAACCGACAATGCCGCCGCCGATAATTCCTATGCGCTTCGCATTCGTCAGATCCAGCATCACTTTTCACTATCGTCAAGATTATGTTATAAGAGGCGGCGCATCTGCAGAGAGAACCAACAGTAAGACTCAATGTAGGATCATCTGAAGCGGTAGCATTCCCCAGATTGTGCCGTCGGGCAGCAATCCGGCAGCGCTAACCTGAGCAAAGGCGCCAACGTATTCTCGGCGACTACCATGATCAGCTCCATTGATTGGAAGGTCCTTGGCGACATTACGCAAATTCCATGTTCGCTTTCCAGAACGGCTGCAGCTTACGCACTCTCTTGTTCCGCGCTTCAAGGGCTGACGCGGTCGCACGGCGCTGGTCCTCGGTGACAGTGAAGTCGGCCAGAAATCCAGCGTGGGCACTTGTCCTTGCACACCGAAAGCAAACCTCAGCGGGGATTTAGCCGCACGAGAGAGATTTCATGAAGCGGTTAGCAAGGGGCCTATCGAGAGTCCTCGTCCTCGAAGCACGGATCCCCATCAGTGCGCCCGTGAGTGCCCGCTATACGAGGGTCCCCCGGCTGTCCCTCTCCATGGAATTGCCCGGTCGTTTGACGAGCTCTCCGGGCGCAGTGAGCCCGCCAGAGCAGAAAGAGTACGTGTCCGAAATATGCTAGCTGCAGAAGCAGCGAACCAACCACAGTCGTGACGACTGCGTCACTGATGGACCCCGTTACGAGGTAGACTATAAGAGTGTTGGCGCATAGGAACAGCCATAGAATTCGATGAAAGATACCAAAAGACAACGCCGTTTTCCTGGTTTTGTTTGTGGGATCATGCGGCAATGTCGTCGGCCGCAACATGATTCTGGCGGTTTGGCCAAACACGCACTCCGGCTCCGCAGCCGATACAGCGGCCGGCGCTGTCGCCGGACATGATCACATGATCTGGTTGCTGGAATGATCGTCCTCGGCATCGCAAAAGACCGAGAATTTCACCTGCGTCATTGATCCCGTGAAGGTGCATACCTCGCGCCCCGAGTCAGCAGCCGCAGCCGATGCATAATAGATATTCCGGCACCAGCTGAAGCGGCGGGTCACGAACGAGCTTTTCATCGTGAATTCTCCGACGCGGCGAGTTCTCTTTTGGCAGCGTCCAACTGAGCAAAAGCGTCGAATGTTTTTTCGGCGACGCCCACTATTTCGGTCCAATAGTTCGGAAGGCACTCGGCAAGGTCATGCAATTGCGTCTTCGCAGTCGCAGCGCGTGACTGCAGTTTTTGAACCCTCTGCTTGAGTTTTTCAAGATCTGTCATGGTCTTATTCCTTGCAGGCACATTATGCCCGCGCCACGTCCGGATAAGCTTCGATGCTTTTGATCGCATCCTTGACCAACTTCGTGCCAGTCTTGGCGCATTTGCCAAGTGTATTGAAGCCGAAACGGTGAGCGTCACGTAGGGTCTTCGACAGCACCACCAGCCGCCTGGTTGTGAAGAGCACTCGGCCGATGCCCTCATCGCTGATCTCCAGCGTTCGCGAGATCAAAAGCCCCGAGCGCTCCTCGATAGCGACGCCGACGGCGGCGTAAAAAAGGTCGAGCCTCAACAGCACGTCCGGCTCGGGGTCGCCGATGACGGGGATGGCTCGCCGCTGCTCCTCCGTAACTGTGAAGTTGGCCAGCAACTCGGCGTCACATTTATCCCTCCATAATCCGTAGGAATCCTGAGCGCGGACCAACCGCGCGAGGCATTTCATGAAAGGAGTGGCCAACGATCCATCGTCACTGACAGCTCGAGTAAACCGGGGATCAGATAACGCTGTCATCATTTAGTCCTCGTCCTGAAGCACGGGCCCTCTTTAGTCGAGGCGATCCCGTGAGTGGCCGACAATACTACCAACCGTCTGTCTCTCTCCATGCAAAATTCATATGCCGCTATGCCCCTTTAGAATGATCAGGTGGCTGTCCGAATGCACTTCCGAGCGCAGTTCCGATAGCGCATGAGCTAAACGATCAGCCCATTTCAACGCTCGCGATCCCATGGTGCGGCTCCCGGGCCGGCGTTTTGCCGACCGCCGCTCTAGCGGGTCAGGTCATAGGAATAATCGGTCACCGCCGTCTGCATCGTTTCGCGATCGAGGCGGTCGAAGATCGTGTCGAGGATCGTCGTTAGCAGGCGCAGGCCGCCCTGGTAGCCCATGAGCGGAAAGCGGTGGTGGTGGTGGCGGTCGAAGATCGGGAACATCAGCCGG
>MBFK01000017.1 GCA_001704765.1 Sinorhizobium shofinae | reverse complement strand
GATGGAATCAGTCGTTCGCATCTTCCCGATGAATCACAGCTCGATTCCTGCTGTCTACACCTTAAGTTAGCGCCTATGGGGAGGAACGCCTGCCCCCCACGGAGCGCGACCTCAGGTTTTGAGATAGCCGCGGCGCCGCATGAAAGACTCGACCTTGCCCTGAAGATCGCTGGCCGCCTGTTCCGGCGTCTTGATCTTCGCCACCGCCGCATTCACCTCATCATAGATCATGATGTGGACCTGCTCCGCTTCCTTGATCGGCGGATATTCGGCGACGTCGCCCTGCAGACCGGCAAGCACAGCCGGTCGGTTGGGAGCCTGCTTGATCAACTCCGGATCCTTTAGCGCCGAGATGCGTGCCGGAGCCCCGCCAATAAGACCCATGCGGCGAACGATGTCGGCAGATGTGAGCCATGCCACGTAAAGCTTGGCGGCATCCTTTGACCGAGAGGCATCGTTGACGCCCATCGACCAGCCACCCAACAGTGAAGCTTGCGGCATCGGCGACCACCCGATTTTGTCGTGGACCTGGGACCTCTTCGGGTTGAGCAGATCGCCGAAAGCTCCGGGCCACATCATCGACTGCACCGACTGACCGGTCGACAGGCTGTTGAACATCTCCGGGAAATCCCAGGCAAGATTGCCGGGAGGGCTGACCGCCGCCAGCTTCTCGACCAGGAACTTCATGGTCTTGACGCCCGCTTCGCTACCAAAGGTCGGCGCGCCGGAAGCATCGAAGTATTCGCCGCCCATCGACTTGAACACCATGATCCAGGTCACGGTCGTTTGAATGCCCTTGCCCGCCGGCATGGCGTAGCCGAATTGGCCGTTGCTGACGAGCTTTGCGCCGCGCTCGACGACTTCGTCCCAGGTCTTCGGTGCGGCGTCAGGATCCAAACCCGCGGCCTTGTAGGCCTCCTTGTTCCAGACGAACAGCGTCACATCGCCGAGTGTCGGCAGACCGATGAGCTTGTTGTTGGCACGGCCGTAGATTTCGAGTGCTCGTTGCGGATAGTCGTCAAGCGCGAGATCTGGCGCGCCCTGAATTTCCTTCGGAATATTCGCAAGATCGGCGCAATAGGGCTCGATCTCGAATTTCCACTGATAGGCGAAGTTGAAGGCGTCGAAAGACGCCGCACCGCTGGTTAGATCGAGGATCAGCTTCTGGTACTGCTCGTTATAGGACAGGTTGACGTATTCGACGGCGATGCCGGTCGCCTCGGTGAAGTCTCGGCTGACCGTAGCCATCGCTTCGAAGGCAGCACCGGTCGAGGCCAGCGCTCGGATCTTCTGCCCCGAATAGGTTTTCGGGAGCGAGGCGGCAGCATCTTGCGCGAATGCGCGGGTGAGGCTGGAGCCGAGGAACGGCAAAGCCGCCAGCCCAGCGGTGAATGTACGACGTTTCATATCTCCTCCTTGCTGAAGCATCTGCGGCCCCCTCGACCGCCTTCTCCTCTCGCTCCATGTATGATGGCTTACGGCACCCCCATGACGCATTCAACGCCGATGAGCCTTACGATTGAGTAATATTGGGTAACGGTCGGGCCCTTTGAGGAAGTTCAATCACCAAGGACAAGGCAGGCGGAGTAGAAGGCGAGCGTCTGAGATGCGCATTCATCCGCGAGAGCCGAACACTTATAGAGAGTGGGCGCGCGAAATGGGTTGCGCGGAATAGCAACGGGAGCAACGGATCCGAACATAGGAGCGCTCGTGTGCGGCGTAGCTGGGAAAAACTTTTCGATCGTCAGCGTCTCTTCGATCTTGACGACATTGAAACGGCTGATCGTCATCCTTCGTAAAGGGCGCTTATCGCATCACTTTTCAGCGCCTTTTTGCTGGCGGATGAGGGCATGCGGGACGGAATAGAAGAAGCTCTTGCACTCGACATGGTAATCCGTCGAGACCCGCGGCAAGCGCCATTCGGCGAACTCGTAGTCTTCGGCGGGCAGGCTTGCGAGTGCCGGGCGTTCGACCGTCTCGAAGAGGTGCCGGCGGCTGACGCCGAGCCGGCGCATGACATGATCGTTGATGCGCGCGAGCACCTCGGCGATCGCGGCATTGGCCTCGGCGAGCGAGAAGAAGGTCTGCTTGCGGAGGCGTCCGAGAATGCAGTTCTGGGCAAAGCGCACGGCGTTCTCGAGCTTCGCCTTGTCCTTCGGGCGGCGCGGCCGGGCCGGTAGGACGCCGACGCCGTAGTGGGACGCCATCATGCCGTAGCTGCGGTTGATCTCGGGATCGTGGAAGTTGGCCCGGTTGACGCCGGACTTCAGGTTGTCCGGCACGATCAGCCGGGGCACGCCACCGAAGAAGGCGAACATGCGCAGGTGCGAGCCGATCCAATCCGGGAGCGTCTGGGGTCCAGGTCGCCTCGGCGACCGTATAGCTCGACGCGCCGAGCACGCCGACGAACAGTTCCGCCTCGCGAACCTCGCCGGTCTTGCGATCGACGATTGGCACCCTCTTGCCGGAATAGTCCACGAAGGCCTTGTCGCCAGCGGCGTGCTCCTGGCGCATCGTCGGCGACAAGCGCTGCTCGAAGCCGCGGAACAGTTCGCAGAAGCGGCTGTAGCCGTATCCGTCGGGATGGACGCTGCGATATTCCTCCCAGAGCATAAGAAGCGTCACGCCCGGCTTCTTCAGTTCGATGGAGAGCTCGGCCCAATCAGGCTCTTGGCGTCGCCGTTGGCCCTGCTTGACCCCGGCGCGGGCGAACAGCCGATGCTCGAGCGCCTCATCGGTCAGTTCGCCAGGCAGTGGCCAGGTCAGGCCCGCCAACGCCGCCCGCTTCAGGTTATCCTGCACGGTGCTGCGCGCAACACCAAGCATCACCGCAATCTCGCGGCTGCTTTTCCGCTTCCGCCAAGCCGGAGCATTTGTCGTAATTGTCTCATGGTCAGCCTTCTCTTCGCCGGCATCAAAATCTCTTCGTGTACCCGGAGGCTTGATGCCAAAGTTGCTGACCCAGGGGGTATCGTTAGAGCCGAAAACCGGCCGGTAATTGATTGGAATCGTGGCCGGCTTCAACTCGGAACGGTGGCCGGATATTGATCAGAATGCCGGCCGGCTTCACGTCGGAATCCGCACTTGAACCGATCGGGGAATTTATCGACGATCCGAGGGTGGTGGAAATCGCCGTCAACAAACCGGGCGATGTATATGTGGAACGGTTTGGCGCCGATTACATGGAGCATCATCTAATCGTCGCCCTGATGGGTGATGAAATCCAGAACGTCGGCGAGCGTGTTGCGGCCGCGACGAACCAGTTCATCAGCCGCTCGAAACCGATCCTCAGCGCCGCGCTTCCGACCGGCGAGCGTATCCAGATCGTCTTGCCGCCGCGCGGCACCCGAAAGTGGCTCGATCTCGATCCGCAAGCAGGTGGTCAATAACTTCACGCTCGAGGAGTATCGCGACAACGGTTCGCTCGTTAAGGTCTCTGTGGCCGTCGGCGGCCTCAAGCGACATCGATCGCGAGTTGATAGGGCATCTGCGCGCAAATCGGATAATGCTGTTCACCTGATCCCGTCGAGGGGCGACCAGGGGCGCAGCGGACGTGACCATTGCCGCCGCTTTGAGAGCGCGCTGTTCCATATCGAGGTTCTGTTCGAGGGTGGAAACCCTTGCATATCCGGTCTTCTCGCCCATCATACCCCGTTGCGTAATGGAGCATGCTTATGCAATCCTGCCCGGATACGCGGCTCTAGGCAGCTGATTTCATTGCGTTTTCTGCGGCCTGTGCAACGCGTGCATAAACGATCGTTTGCGCAACGCTCAAATGCGCGTAGTATCCTCACGCCCGAGGAGCTGCGATTAGGTGTATGACTATAATGAAGGCGATCTGGCCAGAACCTTCGGACCCGGAAAGCATGATGGAAGCCGCGATTGACCTGTTCGGCGACGAGGCAGCGACTGCCGTGGCGCATTGCGGTCTTGAGGCCTGGACCGACGGGCGAGCAGACGATTTCGCATTCTGGGTCGACATTTTCCGCAGTCTGACGGGGATGCCTTCGGCCGGCGCCGGAAATTAAGCGGACTGGTCGGCGCGGCGCCTGTCCGTCGATAGCCATTGATTTTGCGCGATGCAGGCTGCTTCGGCCTCTTGCGGCGCAGCGCCCGCGGCATTATATCCGTTGTAACTTGTTGCAGCTTCGTATGTGCAGAATATCTAATTGAGCGCGATTAGGTCTGATTGGCGTGCGTTGCGTCTCATTAGCGTCCATTTCCTGCAGCGTTTATCGTTTCGTATTGACTTGTGCGCATGCGTGGCGCATACATAAATTACTCCGGCGTGACCGATTAGATATTATGGTTGCGCCGGCATACAAAGGGCTCCCGCGGGAGCCCTTGCTACTTTTAGGGTTGGGGGATCTTTGGGGCGCTCTGCTATTTTCGTCGACGCGGGCTATCTGTTCGCGCAGGGGAGCACTCACCGGTAACAAAGTCGCTAGGGCGAAGTTGTCACTCTCGGCGAGGTCAGTCATTGAGGAACTGAAGGCGTTCTGTTCCACGAAAGCCCCTACTGGGTCACTGCTGCGCATTTACTGGTACGATGGAATAAGACCAGGTGCAGCGATGAGCGCTGATCAGACTGCCATCGCCGACATGGATGACATCAAGTTGCGCCTCGGTTTCATTAATGGGCAGGGGCAGCAAAAGGGCGTGGATTCGCTTATCGTGACTGACTTGATAGAGTTGGCACGGCAAAGGGCTATCTCTGAGGTGGTGCTGCTGTCTGGCGATGAAGATGTCCGAGTCGGCGTGCAGATTGCTCAGAATTATGGGGTTCGGGTTCATTTGCTGGGCATTCATCCGGCGCGAGGCTCGCAGTCGCCGACCCTCAGACAGGAAGCCGACACCACCTCTGAATGGGACAAGCTCACCGTCGAAAAGTTTCTGTCGCTGCGGTCCGTTCACCAGCCTGCAATGACCGCTATAGCGGCATCGCCCGCCAAAGCGGCGGTACCCACCGCAGAAACTGCCGATGATGATAATGGACTTATCATTGCTGCCGCGTGCTCTTTCGTCGCAGATCTCCAAGAGGCCGACCTTCAGGCAATTGAAATCTTCTGGAAGGATAACAGGGGAGTTCCCCCCGAATTCGACGGCAGGCTCCTGGCCCAGACGGCTGAGAAGATCAGCAGGCGTTTAGAGAAGGCCGAGATGAGAGTACTCCGTTCCCGGTTTCGAGAGGAGGTCACAAAGCGACGAGAAGGGTAGAGTTGCCTGCTGAGAATATCACTGTGAATAAGCAGAAGGCGAAATCGATTTTAAGCGGAATGTAGGTGTGTTTTGCTAGATTTAATGCTCACACGGCGAATGCATCATCCGCGCCACACAATACCTCTGGGCGAATTTCGTTGCCTGCATCATCAAAGGCATAAAGAAGGGATATTCGGGTACCATTCCAAACGTAGCGGTAATGGACTGTCTGAACCGTTCGGCCAAGAACGTCGCCTCGGAGTACCGCAATGCAAATGGCTGAGGGCCGCTCCGGCGGATGATAAATCACGCCGTCCGCGCCTTCGGGCACCGAACCTCCCAATCTCCAGCGTTCCTCGCACGATAGATCGATCGGATACTTTCGAAAATCGATGAACCGCCCGCTCACCGGTGTCTTGAGCAATCGCATATCGAGGCCGATTGGCGCTTCCTTGGTTCGCGACAAGAAGGCCTGACGACGCTCGACAGACATAGCGAGCGCGGTCTGACGATCGTCTGCCAATTCCAGTGCCGGGCGACTACCGTCGAAAAAGCGGATTCCCTCCGGGTTCAGGTACTTGAAGGGAGCCAGGTTCCAGTTCTGCAGCCTCGGCGCCCTCGGATCGGTATGAGCGGATAGCAGCCGGCCCTCCGACTGGAGACGCGGATTCGTCTTGTTCTCTATTTCGACAAGTGCCTCGATCTTGTCCTCGCTGACCAATCCCTCGTACACCGCGACTGGCGGGAACCGTGACGGAATTAGCCGATAAAATTCGTCCTTGATGGCGACCTCATCCATTTGTCACCCGCCACGCTGAGCATCGAGGTACTGGCGCACTCTGTAGATATCGACAACCCTCCCCTGCAGCATGGTGTCGAGTGCGCTTGCTCCATCGAAGAAATCGTTGGGTCGGCGAATCCAATCGTCGGCGCGCTCCTCTATGGTAAAGAGAATTCGCAGTGCCTTCCAAATGCTGAGAATGTGCGACAGGCGCTCAACCGTGTCGGCGGGCAACGTGCCGCCCTCCTTCTTCCACTTGAAGAACGTCGACCGACCTGGAGATCCCAACAGCTTGATCTGATCGTCGGCAGACAGACGCCACCGGTCGGCAATGCGGAAGAACGCTTCGAGTTCTGCAGGGACTCGAGCAGAATCGCTGCTTGGAGATGACCCTCGAACTGGTTCTGTCATAAAAATCTGCTCCTAAGTCCAAGTGTGTACTTGAACAACGAATGAGTCCATTCTTATATAATCCATATCTGGACTCATCCAGAATTTTAATCCGGAATTGGGCTCCGTCAAGAACGGAGGCCTGTATTGTAAGGAGATACTCATGTCGAATACGAATAAGCCGGGCCGGGAAGGTCATCCTGAACACCCCGACGTTCCGAAGGGGCCGCCCAGCCATACTCCGGGTCGCCCCGATGGCCCGCCAGTGCCCTCTCACCCCCCGTCCCACCGGCCGGTCGGCTGACGGAGGTGAACGTTCTTAAGCGCGGCTCGGATCAGGACAATTGGTGGCAGGCCTATCCTGGCTTGTATGCCCGGGAGTTGGCGGCCTATGAGGGGCACGGCGCCTCTCACCGGCCGTTAATCCAACAGGACGGCACCTTGATCCTCGAGGTCCTTTGGCCGATGGACAGTGGCGGGTCCATCCGACTTAATGTCGGCTACTCGCCGCTGCATCCGTTCTGCCGACCCTCGATATCCGCGCCTGAACTGCAACTCGAGCGGCATCAGAATCCCTTTACGAGGGATTTGTGCCTGCTGACGCAGGACTCTGCCCAGTGGTACCCCCATCAAATGGTCGCGGACTTCGTAGCCGAGCGGTTATCGCAGGTCCTGCAAGTCATGACACTGCGGCGGAACGAGAAGTGGAGCGAGGCAGCCAGCCTCGAAGAACAAGCTCCCGACCCTGTAACGCCATATCATATGCATGTTGCCGAGGAGTATTCGGCGGTCTTTTTTGATGGGCAGCAGCCCGTTCCAAATGCCCCCCTCGGAACCGCAGTTTTCCTGCTCCAGGACCGCCTGGAGCGAGGAAGGTCTCCACCGTTTCAAGCCATTCTGAGCAAAGTGGAGCCATTGAGCGGCACCTGGATGGCGAAGCCCTTCGATCTCCCGAAACGGGCCGGCCCATGGAAAAACGTCATCGGGCGCTGGATACGCCTGGAGCCGCCATTCCCCGAGGCCCCGGAGGAGATTTTGGCGGCGGCCGAGAAGGCGATAGAGCGACAATCGGCCCTCTTCCCCGCTCACCTGAGGAAGCTCGGATCAATTGCCGACGACGATCTATCGATTACCGCCGTGGTTTTTCAGGAGGAGCTTTCCTACGGCCCTGATAACAAGGGCAACGGTTGGTTCTTTCTCGTCAGTCGGCGCGTGCCTGGCAGCCGCCGGCGACAGGTTTCCTTGGTGCGCGGATACCGTCTGTCGAGCGATATGCTCTCGCGACTGCCTGTCGCGAGTGCTTTGAAAAGCAAAAAGGTTGTTCTCGTAGGGTGCGGCGCCATCGGCAGTTTCGCTGCAGTCGAGCTTGCGCGCTCAGGCGTCGGTCAGCTGACGATCATCGATTTCGATCTCGTCGAGCCTGGCAACACGGTCAGATGGGCGCTGGGTCGTTCGGTGTGGGGCCTGCCAAAGACGACCGCGCTGCACGATTTCCTCTATCACAACTACCCTTGGACAAATGTCGGGCGTGGACACGCTAAAGTGGGCTCAGCAATCTCGAATGTGGACGACGTCCGCAAACTCGAGGGGAATCCCATGCGTTGGCTTCGAGCATTGATCGAGGACGCCGACATTGTGGTAGACACTTCGGCCGCGACCGAGTGTCAGGGCGCCTTGGCCTACATGTGCCGTAGCATAGGAAAGCCGTACGTACTCGGCCACGCAACCGAAGGCGCGGCCGGAGGCGTTGTGGCGAGATTCAAACCGGGAGCCCCGGGTTGTTATGTCTGCTTGCAGCAGCATTGGTCCGGCAAGACGCTCCCGCTCCCAACTATTGACAGCTCGGGCACGATAGTTCCGACCGGCTGCAACGCGCCAACGTTCACCGGAGGCGCCTTTGACCTGCAGGAAGTGTCGATGGAAGTTGTACGCAGCACGATCGGACTGCTCGCCCCGGACGTGTACGATTCGGGTGACTGGCACCTTTCCATTCTTGATCTGACCGAAAATGGCCGCCGCATTCTCCCGCGGTGGAAAGCCGAGACGATCGCACCACATTCGAGCTGCAGCTGCGGAGCGTCACAGGGATGACAATTTGGTTGGGGCGCGACGCAGCTCAAGTAATAATCGAACAGGCCAATATATTCTTTCCGCTCGAGACCGGCGGTGTTCTCCTCGGTTGGAGAGATGGCGAAGATCGGGTTGTCGTTGATATTGTAGGTGCTGGCCCGAAAGCGCTGCATGGTCGCCATACTTTCATTCCGGACCACTCATGGCAGGTCGAGCAGATAGACGAAGCATTCAGGAACACCGCGGGCGACCTCGACTATCTTGGGGATTGGCATTCCCATCCGGCTGGGGTCGCCGCAATGAGTTCCGAAGATCGATCCACACTCAGACGCATTTCGCGACGAGTTCGCCACCCTATAATGGTGATCGCAGCTGGCCGGAATGCGAATTGGACATTCGGAGGTTGGATGCAGTTGCGGCCGCGACTCTTGCGCCGTTCCGTCGCGGAGTGTCAGCCAATTCAGTACTTTGCCGTGCCTTCTGAATGGCCGCGAGCTCCTCTTTCAGCCGAGTGACGAGCATCCTCGGTTCTCCCGCTCAGATGACAAGCCGCGCGCCCTACCCGCCTTGCGTTCGGCGTCGTTGTAGAAGCTGGCCGCCTGGGTATGCGCGGCGACAATCAAGGTGAGACTCGTATTGCCGCACGTAACGATGCTCCCCGAGATTCGCACGTTGCCTCATTCATTTTGTTCCCGCGTTGCGAAGGAGGCCGGGCGCGGAGATGGTAGGGGTTTCGCAGCGCCTGGCCTCCTTCGCGAGCGCCACGGCGCCTCAGTGTGGCCTTGCGATCTGCTGGACCGGCAGCTCCTTGTTCAAGGTGCCAAACAGCAACGCGTCCGCCTGTTCGCTGCGCCAGACCTTCAGCCGGCGCTGAAGTGTTCTAAGCAGTTTGTCGGGGTAATCGCCGGGATACTCGGCCTGCAGGCGT
>MBFK01000167.1 GCA_001704765.1 Sinorhizobium shofinae | reverse complement strand
CGGCCACCGCCGCTACGATGCCCCCACTGTGAGTGGCTCCTCACAGAACGCCCCAAGCCAAAAGTGCCAAAGTAGTGCTAGCGGCCCTTGCCGGCGGCTGGATTTGCACTATCTGCGCGTTGCCGCTAACACGGCGACCCGTTCGCTATTCCTGTGAAGTGCGCGACACAATGTTCGGCCAGGCGCGCGACGCCGCACTCTCCAGCGCAAGCCGTTGAACTGTAGCGGAACTGTTCTTCCGAGCTCCTTCCTGGCAGTTGGCACGTTTCTTGAACATCGCGGATCATCCTCTCGGGAACTGCCAAGCTATCCACCCGAGATCGAACGTCGCAGCCTTCTCGGAGGTGCGGGATCCATGACGGCGGACGCGGATCGACGCTCGCCCACTGGGATGCTGCGACTGGCTGGAGTCCAAAAATGCGCTGAGCGCTTTTTGTTCAGTGTGAGGAAGACATGGAACTTACGATTGTCGTACTGGTTTTTTTCGGCGCTGTAGCCCTTGCCGCTATTCAGTGGAGTGCACCCCCAGACTGACAATAGTCACAAACGTTGGCCAGCACGCGAAAGTCGGCTGGCATCAAGGCTTTGACTCGGGTGGGATCGAGCTGAAGCACCTCCATCCGCATGAGCAAAAGATAGGGGACTCCCGGGTCACTCCCCGCCGGAGGTGGATCAAATCCTGACGCGGTGGCTTGCGGTGTCGCCTTCGCCGGATCGCTCGGCGTAACAGCATTTTTCAGCGCCCGAACAAGAACTGCATCGAACCAGGACCGCCAATTGCGATGATGTGCCATGGCGTTCCTCCTTGCGCCAGCTCTTCGCATATCAACCTCGTACTTTTAACCTTCATTTGATCTGGCGCAATTCCCGCCACTTTTTCGATTCGAGATGCGTTCTTTCGACATGCGCCCGCTATTTGGCCCCGTCGGCTCGAAGCTGTGATTTTGGCCAAGTTGAAGAACGATTGGTGAACGTCAGGGTTTGGCCTGAGCTTTGAGCATCATGGCAACGTTGTCAGCGGTGAACTTGAAGCCCCTGTGCTCGGGAGTACGCTCGACGGATATAGGGTATTTCGGCCGCCGCGGATCAATGCCGGTGATCCGGAAACGTTCGCCGCCAGCGATAAACTCGCGTTCGAAGTCAGCAGCCTCCAGACCGTACTGTTCGGCCAACACGGCGAACATCTCCTTATCCAGATTGAGGGGCTTGCCATCTGGCGCGGGAATGCTGATGCGGAATGCAGGTTCGAACGAGAAGCCAGGCTCCAGGCCGCGCCACCCGGCGCTTTCGATGACCAGGCCGTGATCTGAAGCGATCTGCCTGCAAGCCTCAAGCATGCGGGCCTGGATTTGCTCGCAGGTGGCGGATGTCCAACGGGTGATGCGGTTGGCCTTGCTCATTCGAAAACACCTTTGCGCACCTGATAGACCGTGCCGCGCGATATGCCGAGATCGCGAGCGATCTTGCTGGGGCCTTGGCCCTGTTGCAGCCGAAGCAGGATTTCTGCGCGATTGATCTTCGGGGGGCGGCCCTTGTAGATGCCACGCTTCCTGGCGGCGGCGATGCCCTCTGCTTGCCGCTCGCGCCGCAGGTTGGTTTCGAATTCGGCAAAAACACCCAGCATGTCGAAGAACGCCTTTCCAGCGGCTGTGGAGGTATCGACAGGCTGCTCAGTGGCCACCAGATGTGCGCCTTTGGCCTTGAGCCGGTCGACGATCACCTGAAGATCGCGTCTGGCCAGCCGGTCGATACGGGTGATGACAAAGGTTTCGCCGGCATGGATGAAGTCGAGAATGGTCATCAGTTGCGGCCGACCTTCGAGCGATGCACCGCTTTTCTGCTCCTCGCGGATGACCTCGCAGCCAGCGTTTCTCAGCGCGGCGATTTGCGCCGCAAGGTTCTGGTCTGTTGTAAATGTCCGGGCATATCCGATACGAGCCATGTCCTATACCATGCAAACTGTTCAATTTGCGTGTGCCATCGCGTCGATTTGTTCGATATCTCAGTCGGGACCCAAAATAAATAGGAATCCACAGCCTCGAACTGTTCATTGGCGAAGTTCACGATGGGTATACGCAAAATACTCACCACGGAGATCCACCGCCTGCGTCCAGTGTGGTCATAACGATATCTTTCATAAGCGGGATGTCCTGTAGAGGATGCTTGTGCATCACGGCGAAGGCTGCGGCTGCCAGTGCTTTTGACATTCGCTCCTTCTTAGCCGATTTGAGAATGATCGCGGTTTTCAGAAATCGCCTCGCCCAAATGTCTCGCCGGCCTTCGAGAAAGGCCCAGATCCTTTTTTCAACAGTCCGCACTGAGCGAGATCCCTGGATGATGCCGCGTGTTTCTCCTGTGTCTTCAAACCAGCTGTCGGTGAACGGGACGAGCGCATCCAGTGCGGACGCATTGCGGAGCATCCGATTCAGCTCTGCCGCTGTCGCATTCTGGATTTCCTTTTGCGGATCGACGTGTTCCAGCAAAGCCTGCAGATCCCTTTCCTGGGGCCGCAATTGGCTCAGGCTGCAAGCCTCCATGACGTCAATGAAGCCTGGCGCTGGTGGGTGGCCGTTTTTCATCCCATCCGCCAGAGCCGCCTCCAGCAGCAGTTCGGCAGTCATTCGATCTATTTTGACGCTGTTTGCTTCCTGGCGGGCATAAGAGACGATGTTGGTTGCTTCGCTCTTTGAACGGCAACGAATGACAAAGGCATGCTTGATGCCGTATCCGGTCTTTAACAGGATCATCGCGACAAATGTCCGGGCTTGCAGTTTTCCGACAATCGTCAGGCCTTGTGCTCCAACACCGTCAGCGGTGGTCGCCATGATGTCGCTGACGATCGGCTCCGCTCTGTTTTGATTGGAAGCATCTGCAAGACCTTGTCGCCGAGCCAGCTTGCCGATGTCATCGATAGCCGCCCGGGCGGCACTCGTCGGCAACCAGCCACGAATAATCGGCAAATAGGATGCAGTTTCAGGCTGCAGCTCCCCGCGCATGAGCCTTTCTCGTAGGCCGTCAGCCACGGCCTGCCGGGTCAATGCTGTACCAGACACCAGCCAATAGAGCGCGCAGCGTTCCAAAAAGGGATTATCGAGGCTCATAAGATGATGAATAAACCCAGCTTTGGCCTCCTCCGGCATTCCTGCCGTCATCTCATCCAGGCCACTGAAGAACTCATACGCGCCGCCGCCTTCAGCCTCAACTTCTGCCGCTAAAACGGCAAGCACGCCATCAAGATCCGGCATCGCAACGTCGACGGTGGCACTTTCCCCCTCCGGATCGAGCATCAGTATATCTGGCACGGGCAGACCGGCGCGGCGATACAGGCCAGCGATTTTCAAACGGTGAAGCGGTTCGAAAGCGTCGGCGGCAATGCGAGCTCTGATCGCCTTCTCCGCATTTTCCAGGAAGGCCTTTCCATATGGGCTGTCATTCTCGATGCCCATTCGGGCCTCATCCAGCAGCAACCCGAACAAGGTTGCCGCGTCCGGATGATCGTCCATGGACTGCATAACCTCAGCAACAATGGCGTCGCAGGCCATGCCATCGGCCAAGAGATCATGCTTTGCTCTCTCGAAGCAGAATTGGAACTGTGCCGACGACAACCCGTGCTGGTAGAGAACATTCAGGCATGCTTCAGCAATCTTGACCATTATCGTCTCCAAAAATTATGCGGCCAGCCGATCAAAGTCGATCCGACTATTCAAGTCGAGATCGAAACGGCCATAAGGATTGACCTGACTGTAGATGAGCGGCGTGAGGCCGCGATAGTCTTCCGGTGCCATCCGGCCGGCCCATTTCGGTTCCACCAGCACGGTCTGAAGCATGCGTGTGTTCACGTAGACCAGTGAAGCTTGCAGCAGGTGCAAAGCCAGGGCGGAGAATTCCTGTTCATCGACGCGGTTGGTGGCAATCTCGCCGCCCTTGCCGAAGAACACAAAGCCATTGGCGCTGTTCCAGTTCTCGACGACATTCAGCCCCTCGTGGATTTCTCGACGGAACGATTCCTGGCGAAGATAGCGGCACAGGAATATCGTCTTGACCGCGCGGCCGAGCTCGCTCAACGCTTTGTAGGTGGGATGCATCACCTCGGCGCGGACAAACCGCCGCAGGATGGCCTCCGGGTCCGCCGTTCTGGTCTGCATGGCGGCGGTGTATTTAACCATCTCGTCATATTGCTGCTCGATCTTTTCCCAGCTGATCACGCTGGAAAGGATCGGCAGGAGGTTCGGTAGCCGCGTCCGCATGCCTGCATCCGGAAGCGCGAGCTTCTGCCGGGCGATTGCCTTCAGGCGTGGGGCGAGCTCAAAGCCGAGAAGTCGGCAAAAGGCGAAGCCGACGGCGCTTTGGCCGTGGCTATCGACGTACTGACGCTGGACTTCCATGTCGGTGCAATGGCGCAGCACGCCGTCGATCATCGCGGCAACCTCCGAGGACGAGCATCGCTTGAGCTGCGAATAGACGCAGGTTGCCCGCCGTTCGACATGCCAATAGATTATCACGCCCCGGCCTCCGTACCGGGCATGCCATTCCGTCATCAGATTGCGGTCCCACGCGCCGAACTTCGTCGAATCGGAGGCGCATGCCGTCCCCGCATCACCCCAGACGACCGCATTGCGGATCGACAGTGTCGCGTTTGCTACCCGTGCGCAGGCCTCCCTCAGCGCCGGCGCATGGATAAAGCGGCGGTGAACACGCAGCAATTCGTCATAGCTGACATCAAGCGTCGCGCCGGCAACCCGCTTGAGACCTGCATTCGTCCCGAGACCATAGAGGCACAACAGCAACCGCCGATCCAGCGCCTCGCGCGACAGTGCAACCCGCGATGCCGAGGTTTCGAAGGCGTCCAGCAAGCCGGTATCGAGGGCCGCTTCCTTCAGCACATCGAGCAGCCCTGTCATCGGCCAGCGCTGACCGATCTCGCCCTTGATCGCTTCCAGCCCCTTCGGCTCCGGCAGAGGCTTGAACGGTGTGATCGATATGCGGTTTTCGCCGCGCCACAGCAGCCGGACCTTGCCGTTTCGTGGGATCGTTTCGTTCAGAAGCCGCAGTTCGTGTTCCAGCTCCGCCCGAATGCCAGCTGTGAAGGCGCGTGCGTCCGGGGTCAGATTGAGGCCGGAATAATAGGCGTCACGCCGGACTTCGAAACCCCAGGGAAGATCATCGTCGGGATTACGGTAACGATCAGCACCAACGACCCAGATCTCCTTGGAGCGGATGCAGTCGCGCAATTGCGTGAGCACACAAAGCTCATAGGTGATCCGGTTGACCCGACCCTTCCCGACGATCGGGAAAATAACATCGCAGACCCGCCCCGCCGGTTCGTCGATCGAGGCGATGGCGATGTCGACCAGCAACTGTTCCTTGCCGTAAACGCGTTCGATATCCTTCGCGATCTCACCGACCACCTTGCGTTTCGAGCGCGATCCGATCTTGTGGATCGTCTCGATCAGCAGATCGACCATGGCGTCCGTGAGCTGCGCTTGTCGTGACGAAAGATAGATCGCGTAGAGGCCGATCTGTTTGGCCGGAGCGTGGCGCCGCATCTCCCAGGCCTTTTCGCCGGCAACACGGCGAACGATCTGTTCCACCCATGCCTTCCCCGTCGTCGCCAGGATATCCTGCGGCAGATCAAGCCTCTGGATGAGGGCGAGCTTTGCCGTCATGCCAAGGATGAGTTGGTTACGCGTCGCTCGATCGTCGTGATCAATCTCGATGTCCCCGTCAGGCAGCAATGCTCTGCCTGTAGCGCGACCGGAAAGACTCATCTGTTCCTCGATAGCGAGCCGCAAATTTTGAATGAGATGAGAGCGATCCGCCACCTGAGATGCTTGCGGCGCACCTTCACGAGCAGCTTGCGCGTAAAGCCCGCATCGATCTCGGCTTACCACCTCAATAGACGGGTGCTGCTTCAACCATCGTGCAACGCTTACCACGCTTCGGCCCTCGAGAATGTCCAAGACCTTTCGGCGTTCAAGATCGACAATGATCGTGCCGTAGCGCCAAGATTTCCTCCAACTCCAGTCATCGATACCGACGATCCGTGCCGGGGGTTCGTCGTCGACCCGTGCAGCATTGCGCTTCAAGTGCCGAAGGATGGTGTCGTCACTGATCGACATCCCAAGCCGCCTCATCAAGCGCTCTCCGGGCCGCCCGCCTGTACTGTGACCGAGCAGGCCGACTATTTCGGCGACCCTCGTTGTCCTGCGGGCGGGCGGGAGGCAATCGCTGGGGCCTGGTCAGTGAACGTTTGTCGTCCGCACGGCCGATATGTGCAGCGCCAGCGGCGCAACTGGAGCTTCACCGTCACGGCACTGCCTTGGATAGGCAGGTCCTGAAGATTGCGGTACGACCAGCCGTGTCGACTTCTGCTCTGATGTCGGCAGTCTGGGCATATGCCAGACGTTGGCCCGCACGCAGACACAACCCAATCACCTTGTTCGCTGGATATGACGCTCTGCACTTTAATGCCCGGACCGGGCGACCATTTCGATTTCGTTCGCATGCCAGCCCATAGCGGCGTCACTGCTAACGATTCAGCGCCCCACATCGGACCGGGTCGGCGCAAAGGTCCTTGCTCCTATCGCATCCCGGTCACTCGTAACTTCGCCATCACTATTGCTCTGAGCCATTTGCTTCCGGGTTTCCCCACAAGAAGGCGTATTCGATGGCATCAGACTGCCCTTGTGCCTGCATGAATCTCGAACCTTTGAGAAGCGCCTCCTTCAGCTCGGCGGTCGATTAAGTTGACGATGCCCTCTGGCGTGATAGAAAGGGATCAGGATCGATCCGTTTCCAACTAACAAACCTGTTCAACCGGTCCCGCTCCGCGCGTCCATCCCTCTTACCAAGAATGATGAACCCGTGGTGCTCGAAGACGCGCGGCCCCTCCTTCGGCTCTTCGTTAGGCATGGTGTTGCAGTGTTTGCCCATGAACGCACTTACCGCGATTGGGACCGTCGATAGGTTATCTATTCATTACCATCACGCCTGTATGGATTTGCTTCACTGTCAGTCCGGTAGTCATCAAGGTTGCTGCCCAGAAATAAGCGTTCGGTCTCTCGTGTTGGCGTTCTGCCCAGCGAGCACATCAGATCCACATCCGCATCGATGTTGTCCTGGTCCTCGACATTCATTCCGAGCCCAATACTGCTCAGTACATCGTCGGGCGTCCAGACCGAGGACTTCGGAACGGTGTAGGTGTGCAGTGTGCTCGCATTGTTGGCGATCGCTCTCGCCCAGTGGTCGCGCGAAACAACCAGCTTCGAAGGATCCTCAACCAACGACACGAAAGGAGACGCTGTTGTCTTGCCGCGCATATGCCATCCGGCTTGGCGCGCTCGATCCATAGGATATCGTTCCAGAGGATCTCCATGGGAGAAATGATCCCGCGCCGTGCTACGAACATGCGATATTGCGCTCGTGTCGTTTTCGATGCGTGGATTGCAATCGCTGTCCTGGTTCTGAAAGCGCCGCAGTATCACATATGACGACCCTGCCACGTCGTCGAAAATACGGCCCCGATCGATACTGCCGTCGCCAACTGCGGTCGCTGGTGACCACCGCCCTGATTGCCGGTAGGCAAGCTCGATCTCGTTTCTAAGCACATCAAGAGGGGCACCCGTCAGCTTTGCGGCAAGCTGGGCGCGCGCTCTCACAAATGATTCGGCCGGATAGCAGCCAGGTTCTGGGGCCACCTCGTTCGGCGCATTCGAGAAGTTGGCAGTCCCGGGATCTGCCGCAAGGGAGACAGAATCCGGCGTTGGGTGAATCAAATGTAAGTCAGCTAGCTGCTGCTCAAAGCTTGCTTGATTCGGAGGGTGCGCCGGTGAGCTGGTCTGCGCGCTCAGCTTGTCTGGCCGTCGGTCCGCCGGGTCCGGCCGCGGCAGGAGATCGTGAACGCCAACCTGAGATTCTGCGGCATTTCGTGGATCAATGTTCATTTTCCCTCCGAGTACGGCTGTTGTTGGCGAACATTTATGCAAGTGCAGCTTTCGAGATCCTTACGGAAGAGGAAAGAAGCCAATAATTCACTTGCGGGGTGCCGGATGTCGTTTGGCGACGGCGGCGACCTTGTAAGGTCTTCGTGCCATCAGCGAGACGATCCAAGAGGGAAGCGTCACTCCTCTGCGAGCTTGCTTCAGGATAGATGTCGCGCCGACGATCAGCAGCGTTCGCAACTGTTTGTTCCCGCGTTTCGATATACGGCCCAGCCGCTCCTTGCCGCCGCTCGAGTGCGTTTTCGGGGTAATTCCGATCCAGGCGGCTAGATCACGTCCGATTGGGAAGGCTGCTGGATCCTGGATCGTCGCTCGAACTGTCGCGGCGATGATGGGGCCGACGCCCGGGATACTGGTAAGCCGCCTAGCGGTGTTATCTGCTTTCACTGCCGTGACTATCTTCGCGTCAAGCGCCTCGATGCGAGCCGACAGCATCTCAATTTGCGCGGCCATCTCGAGAAGTGCAGCCCGAGCCGCCGATGGGAGACGGGTGTCATCATCGTCTCGCAGAATGACGATGAGCTTGGCGATGCTCGTCATGCCCGTCGCAGCAATGATGCCCAATTCGGCCATATGAGCTCTCATGGCGTTCGCCGTCTGGCTTCGCTGGCGGACGAACAACTCGCGGGTCTTCAAAACCATGCCTGCGGCTTGCTCGGCGGGCGTCTTAATTGGCACGAACCGCATTGTGGGACGCGTTACCGCCTCACAGATCGCTTCGGCGTCGGCAGCGTCGGTTTTGTTCCGCTTGACATACGCCTTCACGTAGGCCGGCGGTATCATCCTGACTGTATGCCCGAACTGACTGATGGCGTTCGCCCAGTGGTGAGCGCTCGCGCAGGCTTCGAGCCCGACGAGGCACGGCTCAAGGCTGCGGAAGAACTCTAACATCTGCGACCGCCGCAAGGCTCGGCGGACAACGACGTGGCCGTCTTCGGCAACGCCGTGAACTTGAAAGATCGATTTAGCCAGGTCGAGACCGAGTGTGGTGATCTTCTCCATGGAACGGTTCCTTCTGTTTCGTGGCGATTGGCATCACCACAATAGGCACCTTCGATGCCGTTTCGGAGGGCCGTTCCACACCATCAATTTGTGTGGTCGTGCAGTTGGTTGAGGGGGCAGCATGCGAGCTCTAAGGAGTTCTGGGCCTGCTCTGCCATACATTGCACGCTTGATCGTCTTCAGGCGATTGATCTGGCCTTCCGCCTGG
>MBFK01000051.1 GCA_001704765.1 Sinorhizobium shofinae | reverse complement strand
GGATGATCTTCAGAATCCGGCCGCGCTTCTTGAAATCGGCCGAGCCTCCCTCGAGCGCATCGGCGAACTCCTCGTGAATGACCTCGACGATGCGGGCAAGCTCGCGCTGCTTCTTCTCCGGCAGATATTCGAGGCTCGATCTCATATGCAACCGATAGGACAAAGACGATTCGCCGTCTACTACGGGAATCATTCGACCCAGGGTTACGCTGCGCCCCACGCGTCGAGTCAGAATCCCGCCGGCGCCAGACTAAGGACCTGCTCAACTTGCGCAAACTAAAGGATCAAAATCCGAAAAAGCACGAACAACAGCGCGACGAGGTCGAAGACCTATTCGAGTGATTGAGCCCAGCTTCGCCTTGAGGAGCTTCGAACCGAGACCAGCAGATGAAGGCAATGCCCCAGTATCTCTGGATCTATTGGTCATTCCAAGGACTTAGCAGAGTTCGTGGATCAAGCGCCAGGTCCGGCACGGCGCTCAATCCACCCGCATCACCAGCGGGCAACGTCTACGGCCAAGCGCCCAGCGGCAAAAAGCAGCGCAAGATAGGTGAAGATCATCCCGAAGCCGCGCACAAGCCCCGATCGGCGTAGCATGCCGATCGCATGCAGCACTCGCCCTAGAGCGAGCGTTGCGCCGATCCCAACCACTATCCAGGTTGGGGCTGAATGAGCCTCGACCAGGCTCAGCGTAATGACACCGAATGGCACGTACTCGATGAAGTTGCCTTGGGCGCGGATACGCCGGTGCAGCGTCTCATCGGTGCTGTCACCTACCATGTCCCCCACCTTTACTCGTCGTAAGGAGACCGGAAACGAGAGAGCGACGAGGGCGACGGCAAAAACCGCTGCAAATAGAGATGTGATCGGAAGGTCGGTCATTTGGGGCTTTCTCAAGCTGGACTGGCTGGGGTCGATGAACGAGCGCAGCGGAGCATCTGCGAGTGCGCAGCTGGCTTGCGCGCCGTGCGATCCGATGTTCGCGCCTGACCCCGTGACAGGGTCAGGCGATCCGCTATGGCTCAGCGCGCGCTATCGATGATCGCGCCGCCATCCGGAGTGAGGCTATAGCCAGTGAGGAACTGCGCATCCTTGCTCGCGAGGAACAGGACGACTGGGGCAATGTCTTCTTCTGCTGCGCCGAAGCGTGCGAGGGCATTGGCCGGAGGAGGAACATCTTCGGTGCCCCACGTGTTGGCGATCGGCAGGACGTTGTTCACAGTGATCTTGTCGGCGCCCCATTCACGCGCGGCGACCCGCGTTAGGGCGCGAACCGCTTCCTTGGCCATGGCATAGGGGCCGTAGTTCGACATACCGACGACGCCGGCCATCGAGCCGAAGTTGATGACGCGTCCCTCTCCGCTGGCCTTGAGATAAGGATAGCAGACCTGCATTATTCGCAGGTACGAGATCGGGCCTGTGTCAAAGTTGCGCTGCAACTGCTCGACCGAAAGATCAATTATTGACGAGAGCGCGGAGGAGAAATCAAAGGCATTGTTCACGAGGATGTCGATCCCGCCATAGGCCAAGACCACCTTATCGACCGCCGCCCTTACCTGATCGGCATCGCTGATGTCACAAGCCACGCCTAGCGCGGTACCGCCGGCAGCCTCGATGTCGGTGACGACGGCGTCTACATTAGCGGGCGTAAGTGAAAGAACGGCCACCTTCGCACCTTCCGCCGCAAACAGCTTCGCGGTAGCGCGGCCAATGCCGCGACCGGCGCCAGTAACGATGGCAACCTTTCCGTTGAGTCGACCCATGTTCATCTCCAATCGATAGGGATTGATGGTTTTGGCGGCGTCAGAGCGTTGCGGCCTGCACGTAAGGTGACGGCACTTCGCGAGCGGCGTTCTGCGTCAGGATAGAGGCGGCCAGCAGCGCGAGCCCGACTGCCGCTGGCACGGCACCCTTAGGCCTATGGACACCGAGATGCGCCAAACCCGACAGCAGCAGGTGATAGAAGAGGCCGGCATAGGCCAGATCACTGAGCGCTACGCTGAAGCGCGACAGGATGACTACCACACCCAGAACCTTCACGACGATCATGAGTGGCACGAGGTAGGCCGGATAACCGAGATCGGCCAGAAACTGTCGGACCCACTCTCCTTTAGCCACGTACATATATGCCGAAGCCAGATACAACAGGGACAAAAGCGTAGTGCTTATCCAGTATGAGTATATCGCGACCATTAGCTCTTCCTGTCGCCGCTTCAGCAGCAACGTAACTTTGATTGACTTGCCCTTTACGGCCGAAAGCGCAGTTTTAGCTGAACGCCCGCTGCTCACATTGAAAATGGCGACTTAGACTGATATGTGCAAGTAGGATGAATAATTTGCACTTAGTATGGAAGACCAGACTATGGCCGGCGAAGAGATCAATATGCACGAGGAGATGCGGCGAGCGTTCGCGCTGCTCTCAGGCAAGTGGAAGCTGGAGATCATGTGGCTGCTCAATCAACGGGTCTATCGCTTTGGTGAACTGCGGAAGGCAATCCCTGGCATCACCCAGCACATGCTCACGGCACAACTGCGCGAACTTGAAGCAGACGGCCTGGTGTCGCGGACCGTGTTCGCGGAAGTACCGCCGCGCGTCGAATATGAGATTACAGAAAAGGCGCGCGGGCTTGGACCCACCATGGAGGCGCTGACTGCTTGGTGGAATGAGTATGGAAAAAGCGTGCCGGCAAAACCGAGCGCTCGCGGTCGCAAAGCTCAGAATGGTTGAACACGTGGTTTACGGGTGCCAGCCATGGCCGCACAGAGCGGATTTGAATCAACCAGGCCGATTCTGAACAACGAGGCCCAACACCAAGGTTCGCGAGCGCGGAAGCAGCAGCGCCGATCGCGGCAACCTTGGTGGCGGCCGCGACCGCCAGTCCAAGGAAATGGCGACGCGCTCGGTTGATGTGTGAAAACTCGTTTCCCGAGGGCATCAGCGTTGCCTCTTATGTTTTCTCGGGGCGTCCCCTCCCACGCGGCTAAGCGTTAAAGCCTGACACCTGAGTGTCTTTGGCAGATATCCAGCAGCTGAGTTTGGAGAGATGTAATTCGGGTGATCTTGTCTGGCTTCTGCACTTCCATATGGTGAAGGTACTCGCCGGTGTGATCCGCAAAACGCGGCTCATTCGGCGCGGCGAGAGCAACCTGAGTGGCACAGCCCTCTCCGAGATCATCCGGAGCGCCTCGTCCTCCCATGCCGGTCGGTACCAGCCGGGGTCGACGGCATTGGCTTGTACCTCAGTCTGAAGCCGTGCGATCGCGAAGGCCAAAGCCGTCACGTAGAGTTTGCTTTCGGAATAAGCGAGAGATCCGTTCCACCGGCGGGTTCGCAACCGGGTCGGGCAATCGATCCTGGCCGTGAGCATGTAGGGTGCGAGCACGTTGACGGCGAAGATGTCGGGCATCGCGTCGAACGTGGAACGAAGGGAGCCGCCATACCCACCCCGGCATTGTGAATGACGGCATTGTTGGGCCCGAGTGCGTTGACCTGGTCTGCGACATCCAGAGCGCCGCTTATGGTGCTGATGTCCCCGACAACAAGGGAAGACGCGTCGGCAACCTCATGTTTGAGGTCCTCTGCCCGCACCGGGTCGAACATGAGCCCCCGAGGGCTGGCCCCACCTCAGATTGGCTGAGCCGTCGGTCGGAACAGTATTTCATTGACATCGACGTCGTCAGGCTCGTTCACCGCGAAGGCGACCATGCGGGCGAAAGAGTCTGCACCTATAGCGATCTTGCTGACGAATTCCTTCGTGCCGGTTTGAATATCCTTCTCGCTGATGTGCTCGAGGAGCTCGGTGCTGACGGCGCCGGGAGAAATCACCGTTGTGCGGATATTGTAGGGCTTCACTTCTCGCCGCAAACCCTCAGACAGGGCGCGTACGGCGAACTTGGTGGCGCAATAGACCGTGGCACCTGGGTCGACCACATGGCCGTAAACGGAAGAGACATTGATTATGTGTCCCGACCTTTGTGCCTTCATGTGCGGTAGCGCTGCGGCGATGCCATAGAGCACTCCCTTGATGTTGACATCGATCATGCGCTCCCACTCATCGATCTTAAGCCGTTCGAGTGGAGCGAGGGGCATCAGCCCCGCGTTATTCAGCATCACGTCGATGCGGCCGAATTCCCTGACCGCCAGGTCCACTAGGTTCTTGACCTGGTTGTAGTCGGTAACGTCGGTTGGGACGGCCTTGGCCTTATGTCCTTCGGCGGTCAGCTCCATGGCCAGCGTATCGATGCGATCGCTGCGGCGCGCACCGAGGACGACTGAGGCACCCCGCTCGGCAAGATGACGGGCCGTGGCTTCGCCAAGTCCGCTGCTTGCACCGGTGATAACAACGACTTTGTTTTCAATTCCCTGAGACATGACAATCTCCTTTGTTCGGAAGGTCTAAGTGCGGGGCCGCGCCAACGCGGCGAGCAGGGCTGAACCCGCGAGTAGGACAGCGGCGAGCAGGAAGGCGCTCCACCAGCCAACAGTGTCGAACAGCACGCCGCCTGCGAAAGCCCCGCCAGCGATAGCGAACTGGATCAGTGCCACCTGCAGCCCGCCCGCCGCTTCAAGATCGTCGGGGATGACTTGTGTCATCCAGGTATTCCAAGCCACCGGAATAGGGGTCGTGAAAAATCCCCACAGCACCAGCAGAGCAGCCGTGACCGCGACGAACGGCCCGAGGCCGATCAGCAGAAGGGCAAGGATTGCGAGCACGCTCGGCAGTCCAATCAGCACGCCGGTGAGATGCCGGCGGAGGACGAAGCCGACGATGGAAGTTCCGGCCAGGCCGCCGAGGCCCAGCCCAAGAAGCACCATCGACAGGACGTTCAACTCAGCGCCGGTGACGCTTTCGAGGAATGGACGCAGGTAAATCGACAGCGAGTTCTGGCCGATGAAGGCGAGACTGGTCGCCGCCATTCCGATCGCGAATGTGCGATTGCGCAGCAGCCCGAAGATGCTGGCCACCGAGACGGCAGCGGTTGCCGGCATCTTCGGCACGACGGCCAATTGCCATACGAGTGCCGCAAGGCCTATCGGAACCGTGATGAAGAAGGTGCCCCGCCACCCGATCAGTCCTCCGAGGAAACTACCTAGCGGCGCAGCGATGACGACCGCGAATGCGGTGCCGCCCTGGAGCAAGGCGATAGCCTTGGGCAGGTCGGACCCCGACGCCAAGCGTGCCAGAATAGCCGTCGAAAGCGACCAGAAGCCGCCGATCGAAATGCCGACCAGTGCCCGGCCAACCAGGAAGACGAAGAAGCTGGGAGCGAGGGCAACAGCCAAACTCGAAGCGACCAGCACTGTCGTATAGAGCAGGACGACCGTTCTCCGATCGAGCGTGGCCAAGAGGGCGTTGCCGAAAAGGCTGGTGATCACGGCAAAGAGCCCCGACACCGCAATCGCTTGTCCGGCTCGGCCTTCTGAGATGGCCAGGTCCTGGGCAATCGGGGTCAAAAGGCTCACCGGCATGAACTCCAACCCGACCAAGAGAAAGGTCAGAAGTGAGAGGCAGGTGACCGCGGCCCATGGAGTCGCTGCCTTTTCGGCCGAAAGGGTTGCATCCAGTGTCAGTTCGATGGCCATGCCGTGCCCTCCTGTCCGTTGCCGGATTAGATAGCCAGCTTGGTCTTGGCCGACTAGCAGCTATAATCTGCATGTTGTAGTGAATGGAGTTCACCAATGCCGCGCGACGAGTTCAGTGAGATGCGAGCGTTCCTTGAGGTGGCTCGGGAGCGGAGCTTCACGCGAGCGGCCGCCAAGTTGGGCGTCACCCGATCAGCGCTCAGTCATACAATCAGGGCACTGGAGGAACGGCTTGGCATCCGTCTCCTCTCCCGCACGACTCGCGATGTGGCAACCACGGCGGCCGGCGAGCGCCTCGTGGAGAGCATCGAACCCCATTTCGAGAGCATCGCCGCCGAGATCAGCGCGATCAGCGCCCTACGCGACAAGCCCTCGGGCCACGTCCGCATAGTGTGTCCCGATGATGCCATCGACATGGTCTTTCGCCCTAGGCTGCCAGCGTTCCTGCGAGAATACCCAGACATCAACGTGGAACTCATTATCGACAATGGCTTCACGAATATCGTCGAGCGCCAGTTCGATGCCGGCGTTCGGCTCGGCGAGGCAATCGCGCGCGACATGGTGGCCGTACGCATTGGTCCCGATGTCCGCTATGCCGTGGTCGGCTCACCCGATTACTTCGCGCGTTGTTCCGCGCCGAGAAGCCCGCAGGACCTGACCGTCCACAATTGCATTAACCTGCGACTTCCAACGTCAGGCGCGATATACGCTTGGGAGTTCAAGAAGGACGCACACGAGTTCAGCGTCCGTGTGGACGGGCAACTGACCCTAAACAATGTCGGGCCAGCGCTTGATGCAGCCCTCGATGGCGTAGGCTTGACCTATGCGCCTAAGAAGCTCATCCGACCATACGTTGAGAGTGGTCAGCTCCAGGAGGTCCTCGCGGATTGGTGTCCTACCTTTCAGGGCTATCATCTCTACTATCCCAGCCGTCGCCATCTCTCGCCGGCCTTTGGCGCCTTTATCGAGGCTCTCCGATACCGATCTCGATAGCCCATCATATCGGTCGAACTGGGCCAACTATAATATGCGGTATTGGCGCATTCCACTCCAGGAAAGGGAATTGGCCGAGCGACCGCTTTCCCCCCACTGCAGGTGCAGCGATCGAACACTGCGTTGACGACTGAAGCGCACAGTGATTGCTAGTCAGAGAACCGGGTGGCGAGCCCGGTGGTAAGTCCCTTCTGAAACTCGTCCAACAACAATTGCTCTCGACCGAGATAGCGGGGCGAGAAATGCATGGGAACGGATCTTACGACGCGTGCGGCTGCGGCGACACTTCCCGCCTGAGATGCTGTCAAATGATGCTTGGAAGCTGCGATGGCCTCGTCCTCGTCAAGGAAGCCGCCCTCGATGAAGAGGTAATCCGACCCTTCCGCTAAGGCAATCAAACGCGACAGGTTCGGCTCTGTGAATGCCAGGTCCGTTGCGTAGCAGATACGCTCTCCGGGACCAGTGACGAGTACCTTGGCACTAAGAAGATCACCCAGTTTCATGTCGCGGTGCCCCGGAATTGTGACGATTGCGTCCGGATCCGCGTGAGACCGCACGAGTTGCTTGGCCTCGGTCAGCCATGGCCCAACAGGGAGACCAAGCTCGTCCAGCCTCGCCTTGTGCACGTTCACCCGCAAGCTTTCCTGAAACGCGAATGCCAGGCATGGTATACCGTGATCGAGCGCAACCGCTTCGACGTGAAAGTCGGGCTCCATAAGGAGACGTCGGGAAGCCAGCGCCTCGACACCAAGCTTCTCGCGGCCGAATTTATTGCGTGCCTTGAACCGCGACCGCGTCAGCTCGTCTTTAAGGTTCCACTCTGCGGCAATGATCGTGAAATCCTCCGAAGTCTCATCGAGAAGATTCCACGTGTAGGATCGCAGCTTTCCCTCGACGGCGTCTGTCAGACCGGGAGGGCCGAATACTTGCAGCTCTGCCGTCCGATTAAGGAGCAAACGGAGCATCCGGTCAAAGCCCGCAAAGTGATCCATATGCATGTGCGACACGAATACCTGCCGGATCTTGGAAATTGTACCGGCCGGCAGAGGAACCAGGTCGCCGAGATCGAAAAGGATAGCACGCGACTTGAAACTGAAATCAAGTAGGAGGCCTGCATCGCCGAAAGGCTCATTGACCAACCTGGGTTGAACAAGATACACCACATAATGCTCCGCAGAATGTGAAGAGCTCCGCCCAAACCTGCCGTATCTCTTTCCTGATGAAACGTGGTGGTGGTGGATTGCCGCGGAGCCGCAGTTCACAAGCCATCTCACGCCCACCTGCATACCTCTGTCAACCGCTCGACGGTGATCTCGCCGATGGCCGCAAATCTGACGCAAGCGCCAATCGATCTTGCCTAGGTTTTCCGTGGTAAGCCCCCGTTGAACCCCGCCCGCCGATCGTGGACACGGTGCTGGGCGTGTTCGGCGGCAATGGGGGTCGGCGGCGTGCAATCGCGACGAGCGGCAACGCCGGCAGCTCCGCATCCTTGATCATCGCGAACCGGACGCCTTTGAAGGACACCCGCTCGGTCGAGCGCGGCAATAGCGCCGCACCAACCCCGGCGGCGACGAGAGCGAGCATGGTCAGGGCGCGTGTCGCCTCCTGCCGGACCGGGACCTCATGCCCCGCCTGCGCGAACGCATCCAGGATGCGGGCATGCAGAGCCGGTCCCTGCGCCGCAGGGAACAGCACGTTCAGCAAGTTCGCAGAACGTGACCGATCCGCTTGCGCCATCATCCGGTATAGCGGCAACGAGCGGCTCGTCGGCGAGCTCGTTTTCCGGTCGATACATTATGCGACTTCGAAGCACACGAGAACGCATCCCGACAAATGGTCCCCCTTCGCGTATTCAAGGCCGCCGGGTGATTTGCGGTTAGCGGCCGCCTTCGATCCTATGCGCTCATCGGCATACGGCACGATGAATGGCACGGTTTGGCCTTTGCTGACATCAACACAGATACGAGAAAGCCATCTAGGCCTCTTCCGAAGTCATTTCTTTTGCCAGTTCGCCGATCATTGAACGCAACCACCTGTGGGCCGGGTCGTGGCGATAGCGAACGTGCCAAGCCATCTGCACCGGGAAAGTGCCGAGGTCGACGGGAGTCGGTAGTATCTTCAGGCGCGGATCCCGCTCAAGGCGGCGGCAGATCAGTCTCGGCAGCGTTGCGCAGTAGTCGGTGACGGCAAGCATCTCAGGAACGGCCAGGAAGTGCGTGACAGAAACGGCAACCTCTCGCTTGAGGTTTTGTTGCCCCAATGCCTGGAAGAGGCCCGCCCGCAGCCGGCCCGGCGGGAGCACGTTCACGTGCTTGAGCCTTTCATACTGTTCTC
>MBFK01000090.1 GCA_001704765.1 Sinorhizobium shofinae | reverse complement strand
GACAGAAGCAAGCACTCGGCGAGGGATTAAGCTCACAAGGGATTGACGCACAGCCCGTTACAGAAGATCGCATAATGTATCACCTGGAACGGTCGGCGGCGCCCTTTATCAGGTTAGCTACCTATGCTCCCTCAATGAGGACCCCCTGTCGGGTGGTGCTCGAGCTAGGCGGCGGTTCGGATCAATCCTGGCGGATGTGGCGTGCGATTGCGTCCTTGAGTGCGGCTCCATCGCCGGCGGCAACGGCGTCGATCATTTGATGGTGCTCGCGCGAGGATTGTTCGATGCGCGCCCGTGTCTTCCACTGCGAGACCGGGGCCGACGATGTGCGCTGGCGGATCTCGGTGACGAGATTGACGAGTTCCTGGTTGCCGCAGAGCGAAAGCAGCTTGTGGTGAAAGGCGAGATTGGCCTCGTAGAGCTCGATCGGCGTGCCTTCCAGAATGAGCGTGTCGAAGCGTGACGCGAGGTTACGCAAGGCCTCGACATCTGGTTCCGACGTGTTCGCGGCTATTTTGTCCGCCACACCCGCTTCGAGCAGGATGCGAATTTCGCTGACCTCGGCGGCCTGCCGGCCATCGGGCTCGAAGACATGATAGCCCCGGTTCGGCACATGCTCGACGAGGCGGCGCTGCGCGAGCCGGTCGAGCGCGCGCCGCACTTCCGGCCGGGTACACTGGTAGCGCTGTTCCAGATCGATCTGCTTCAGCCATGATCCGGGTGCGAGCACGCCGGTCTGGATGTCATGGAGAATCAGGTCCGTAACATCGACCGCCGTCGCATTGTTCGCTTCCCGCGGTTTCACCTTGTTCATATACCTTCCGTTCTGCAGGTTTTCCTTTTTAACGAAAAAAACATGCAGCAATTCAATGTGCTGCGGCGTCCTTTGCGCGTCTGATAAGAGCGCGGCGCTGCAGGAACTGCCTCATTCTGCCATTGCGCCCGACTGCTCTCCAAGATGCAGCCGCTGCAAAGCCGTGGAAAAACTTATCCCGCTCTTCGTTTTACACCCATAACGCTCTTGCGTGCTCCAGAATGTTATCATAAATTGGCGCCAATTTTGGATATCATTGTTGTGGAAGCCAGTAAACGATGAAAAATTCGGATGCCGTCTGGGACCTCGTCGACAAGAAGCGCGAAGCTTTCTTCTCCTTGAGCGACCGTGTGTGGGACACGCCGGAGACCAACTACGAGGAATACGGCTCGTCGGCCGCGCATGCGGCCATGCTGGAGGCCGAAGGTTTCCGTGTCGCGCGCGGCATTGCCGGCATGCCGACGGCGGTGATGGGCGAGGCGGGCGAGGGCGGCCCGGTTATCGCCATCCTCGGCGAGTTCGATGCGCTGCCGGGCCTGAGCCAGGAGGGGGGTGTCGCCGAGGAGCGGCCGCTCATTGCCGGCGGCAACGGCCACGGCTGCGGACACAATCTGCTCGGCGCCGGCTCGATGATGGCGGCAACCGCCGTCAAGGACTATCTGGAGGCCAATCGCATCAAGGCGCGGATCCGCTATTATGGCTGTCCGGCCGAGGAGGGTGGTTCGTCCAAGGGCTTCATGGTGCGGGCGGGCGTTTTCGACGACGTCGATATCGCCATCTCCTGGCATCCGGCCCCCTTCGCCGGCGTCAACAATCCGATCTCGCTCGCCTGCAACGAGATCAATTTCCACTTCAGCGGTCGCGCCTCGCACGCCGCCGCTTCTCCCCATCTCGGCCGCAGCGCGCTCGACGCTGTCGAGCTCATGAATGTCGGCGTTAACTATCTGCGCGAGCACATGCCGTCGACCGCCCGCATCCACTACGCCATCACCGATACCGGCGGGCACGCGCCGAACGTCGTGCAGGCGCGCGCCACGGTGCGCTATCTCGTCCGCGCCCGCAGCCTGCCGGAACTGCTCGACCTTTCCGCACGGGTCAGGAATGTCGCGGACGGCGCGGCGCTGATGACCGGCACCACGGTAAAGAGCGAAATCGTCAGCGGCGACGCCAATCTCGTCGGCAACACGCCGCTCGAAGCCCTGATGCATTCGCATCTCGAACGCCTTGGCCCGCCGGTCTTCGATGACGAGGACCGCGACCTTGCGGCCAAATTCCAGGAAACCTTCTCGAAGGAGGATATTGCCTCTTCCTTCGAGCGCTTCGGCCTGAAGCTGCGCCGCGGCGTCGCACTCTGCGACACGATCTTTCCGCCGGAAAGCGGCAACGGCACGCTCGTCGGCTCGACCGATGTCGGCACGGTGAGCTGGGTCGTGCCGACGGTGCAGATGCGCGGCGCGACCTATGCCATCGGCACGCCCGGCCATTCCTGGCAGCTCGTCGCCCAGGGCAAGCTGCCGGCTGCGCACAAGGGCATGGAGCATGCGGCAAAGGTGATGGCGAGCACGGCGCTCGACCTGATCCTGAAGCCCGATCTCATCGCCGCCGCCAAGGCCGACCATGCGGCGAGGCTGGACGGCACGCCGTTCGTCAACCCGATCCCGGACAATGTCGATCCGCCACTGCCGGAGAAGCGCGATGCCTGACCTGCCCCAACCCGATCGAGAGCGTCTGGCCGCCCATATCGAGGAGTTCGGCCGCCGCATCAAGCTCTCGGGAACCCCCGAGGAACTCGAGAGCTTCCACTATCTCGAACGGGAGATGGCGTCCTACGGCTATCGCACGGAACTCCTGTCCCACAACGCCTATATCAGCCTGCCCGGACATGCGCGCGTCGATGCCAATGGTGAGAAGCTGCGCTGCATAACCCATTCGATGTCGGTTGCAACGCCGAGCGAAGGGATCCGCGCGCCGCTGGTCTATGTCGGCGAGGGCGACGAGGCGGCGTTTGCTGCGGCCGATGTTACAGGCAAGATCGTTCTTGTCGACGGGATCGCGACGGAGGAAGTAACGGCCCTTGCAAGTGCGCTGGGGGCGGCGGGCCAGCTCCATGTCAGCCCGAACGAACACCTCTACGAAATGTGCGTCTCGCCCGTCTGGGGCAGTCCTTCGCAGCACATGCGGGCGAAGCTGCCGGCAACGGTCGTCTGCACGATCTCGCGCGACGACGGCGCGCAGCTCAGAGCGCAATGCCAAGCGGGCGAGATCGTGCTGGTTACGTTTTGGGCGGATGTCGATACCGGCTGGCGCCGGACGCCCCTCCTTGTCGCGGACCTGCCCGCGGAAAACGAAGAAGGCGGCGACGCCCCTTTCGTGCTGTTTTCCGGCCACCACGACACCTGGCACTACGGTGTCATGGACAATGGTGGCGCCAACGCCACGATGCTTGAGGCCGCACGGCTGCTCGCCGAACGGCGCGGCCTGTGGCGGCGGGGATTACGTCTCTGCTTCTGGTCGGGCCATTCGCACGGGCGCTATTCGGGATCGACCTGGTACGCGGACGAATACTGGGAAGAGCTCGACCGGCGCTGCGTCGCCCATGTGAATGTCGATTCGACCGGCGGCGAGGGTGCAAGCGTGCTGACCAACTCGGCGGTCATCGACGAGTTGAAAGCCGTTGCGGCGGAGGCGGTCGAGGCCATCACTGGGCAGCGGCATGTCGGGCGCCGTCACGGCCGCGCCGCGGACCAGTCGTTCTGGGGGATCGGCATACCGTCCATGTTCGGCAGCCTCAGTCACCAGCCGCCCGCTCCGGTCAAGATGCTGACGGCACTCGGCTGGTGGTGGCATACGCCGCACGACACGGCAGAGCACATCGACCTCAACAACCTGCAGCGCGACACCGCAATCGTGCTCCGCGTCTTATGGCGCCTGCTGACGGCGCCCGTGCTGCCGCTCGATTACACGGCCTTCGCGGCTTCGATGCGCACGGAACTGCTGGCTCTCCAGGACCGTCTCAGCGGCCGAATGAATATCGCCAATCTGCTCTCGCAATTGGATGCGTTCGAGGAAGCGGCGCAGGCGGTGAACGGGATGGCGAAGAGCGCGGGAGAGGATGCGCTGGAGCCGATCAACCGCGCTCTCATGCGGGTCTCCCGTCTGCTGGTGCCGCTCAACTACACGAGCGGAAACCGCTTCATTCATGACAGTGCCTTGTCGCATCCCGCCTGGCCGTCGCTCGCGGGCCTGCGCGAGCTCGCCGCCTTGCCGCACGGTTCGCCGGACCTGCCGTTTTATGCGGTACATGCGCGGCAGTGCCGGAACCTCGTCACCCATGCGCTGCGGGAGGCGCACGAGGCGCTGGTCGCGGTCATCGAGCCCGGGGCGCGCTGAAAGGCGTAGATCGATCAATCGCAAACCGGCCGCCAAGAACGTCCGGTAAAAAGAAGGGAACTGGAAGATGAAACGAAGCAGATTTTTCGCAGCCGTTCTCGTGACCGGCCTTTCCCTCACCGCCTCGGCGGCGCTGGCGAAGGACTGGACACATGTCCGGGTCGGGATCGAAGGCGCGTTCCCGCCATGGAATGCGCTCGACTCCCAGGGCCAGCTCACCGGATTCGATGTCGATCTCATCAAGGATGTTTGCACCCGCGCCAAGGTGGAGTGCGAGTTGCTGACGGGCGAGTGGACCAGCCTTATTCCCAGTCTCAACGCCGGCAAATTCGATCTGATCATGACGCTCGGGATCAATGAGAAGCGCAAGCAGGTCGTCGACTTCACCGTCCCCTATGCCAGCGGCGTCGCCACCTTCCTGATCGCCAAGGACGGACCCGTTGCCGAACTGCCGATGACCGGCGAGCGCCTCAATCTCAACGACAAGGCGAAAGCCGATCCGGTCATGAAGACGATCGGCGAAACGCTTGACGGCAAGACGGTTGGCGTCGTGCAGTCGACCAGCCAGGAGCAGCTCATCAACGTCTATTTCGGCGACGCCGTCACGGTGCGCGCCTACAAGAGCTCCGGCGAGCGCGACCTCGATTTAAAGGCGGGGCGCATCGATGCGGGCTTCGACAGCGGCGTCTATGGAACGTCGATGCTTGCAAAGCCCGGCAACGAGGACCTCGCCATGACGGGGCCGCTGGTCAAGGGCGCGATGCTGGCGACCGAAGTGGCGATCGGCATGCGCAAGGGAGAGACGGAGCTGAAGGAGAAGTTCGACGCCGCCATCAAATCGGCCGCGTCGGACGGCGTCATTCGAGCGCTTTCGGAAAAATGGAGCAAGCTCGATCTCACGCCTTCGTTCTAACAGCGAATCGGGGAGGGCGGGCCGCAGGGTCCGTCTCGCCTCGCTCAACGGACATTCAGCCATGAACAGCCAGTTCGTCTTCGGAGCGCTTGGTCAAGGATCATTGTCTCGATGAGCAATCCCGGGTTCCTCGACATCATCAGCTTCGGGCCGGACGGATGGGGCCATGCGCTTGCCGTCGGCGCGTGGATGACGATCCTGATCGCGCTCGCCGGCTTTGCGATCGGCAGCGTCATCGGCACCTTCGGCGCCTGGGCGAAGATCTCCGGCGGCCGGTTCGTCCGGATGCTTGCCGATGCCTATACGACCGTTTTGCGCGGCATCCCCGATCTGCTCGTCATCTACCTCTTCTATTTCGGCGGCAGCGCCGTCGTGACTGCGGTGGGTCAGTTCTTCGGCGCCGAAGGCTTCGTCAGCTTTCCGGGCTTCGTCGCCGGCGCGCTTGCCGTCGGCGTGACCTCCGGGGCCCAGCAGACGGAGGTTTTCCGTGGCGCCTTCCGCGCCGTCCATCCGGGCGAGCTGGAGGCGGCGA
The DNA here is from genome assembly GCA_001704765.1 of Sinorhizobium shofinae. Lineage (GTDB taxonomy): Bacteria > Pseudomonadota > Alphaproteobacteria > Rhizobiales > Rhizobiaceae > Sinorhizobium > Sinorhizobium shofinae. The sequence goes on along the minus strand of MBFK01000090.1, from coordinate 3,256 downwards.
CCGCCTGCGGCATGGGCCGCGTGCTCAAGTTTCGCCGCATCACCGCGCCGCTGACGCTGCGCCACGCGTTGCCGGGTCTCGGCAATGTCTGGCAGGTGGTGCTGAAGGAGTCTGCGCTTGTTTCGGTCACCGGCGTCGTCGAGCTTCTGCGCCAGGCCCAGATCGGCGCCGGATCGACCAGCCTGCCGTTCGATTTCTATTTCATCGCCGCGATGATCTATCTCGCGATTTCCACCGTTTCCGGCCTCTTCCTCAATGCCTCGGAACGCTGGTTCTCGCGCGGCGTCAGGAGGGGTTGATGGATATCGCCTTTGCCACCGAAACGCTGGTAAGCCTGCTGTCGGCCCTGCCGCTCACGCTTGAGCTGGCGGTAACGGCGATCGCGCTCGGTGCGGTTCTCGCCGTTGCCCTGGCGCTCGCGCGCCTGTCCGGAATCCTCGTGCTCAACTGGTTCGCGCGCCTCTATGTCTTCGTGTTTCGCGGAACTCCGCTGCTCGTCCAGATCTTCCTGATCTATTACGGTCTCAGCCAGTTCGGCGCGGTCAGGCACAGCATCTTCTGGCCGGTACTGCGCGAGCCCTATTGGTGCGCGGTTCTCGCCCTGCTGCTGAACACCGCGGCTTACGCGAGCGAAATCATCCGCGGCGGTCTGCTTTCGGTGCCGCATGGGCAGGTCGAGGCGGCGCGCGCCTGCGGCATGCCGCGCTTCATGATCTTCCGCCGCATCGTCATGCCGCTTGCCATCCGCCAGGCGCTGCCCGGCTACGGCAACGAGATGATCGCGATGGTGAAGGCGACCTCCCTCGCCTCGATCATCACGCTGATGGAGATCACCGGGGTCGCCGCCAAGATCATTTCCGAAACCTACCGGGTGATCGAGGTCTTCGTCGTCGCCGGCGCCATATATCTCGCCATCAATTTCCTGCTCACCCGGCTCATCGCCTTCGTCGAATACCAGTTGAGCCCGCATCAGCGCCAGCCGCTGCCCGTGTCTGGCAGGCTGAAGGGAGAAACCCATTGAACATGTCCGCAAAAGCCACTCCGCCCGTCGCCATCAGCGTCCGGGATCTGCACAAGAGCTTCGGCCCGATCGAGGTGCTGAAGGGGATATCGATCGACGCACATGAGGGCGAGGTGATTTCGATCCTCGGCTCGTCGGGTTCCGGAAAATCGACGCTGCTGCGCTGCATCAACATGCTGGAGGTACCGGATTCCGGCTCCATCGCGGTGGCCGGCGAGACGATCCGCCTCAAGGCGGCGGGCGGCGGCAAGAGCCGACCTGCGGACCAGAAGCAGGTCGACCGCATCCGTTCCGAGCTCGGCATGGTGTTCCAGAGCTTCAATCTCTGGTCCCACAAGACGGTACTCGAGAACGTCATCGAGGCGCCCGTCCATGTGCTGAAGCGGCCGCGCAAGGAAGCGATCAACGAGGCGGAGGCGCTGCTTGCCAAGGTCGGCATCGCTGACAAGCGCAACCACTATCCCGCCCATCTTTCCGGCGGCCAGCAGCAGCGCGCAGCGATTGCCCGTGCGCTCGCCATGCGGCCGAAGGCGATGCTTTTCGACGAGCCGACCTCCGCGCTCGATCCGGAACTCGTCGGCGAGGTGCTGCGCGTCATGCGCGGGCTCGCGGAGGAGGGCCGGACGATGCTGGTCGTGACCCACGAGATGGGGTTCGCCCGCGACGTCTCGAGCCGCGTCGTCTTCCTGCACAAGGGCGCGATCAAGGAGGAGGGCGCCCCTCAAGACGTCTTCACTCACTCGAAATCCGAACGTTTCCGACAGTTCATCAGCAATTAGGCGACTGACCTGCCGAAAGAGCCTACCAACCACCTCAGCAAAAAAGGGGAATACCGAAATGCAGAAAACGACCGCGATTATGGCGGCGCTCGCCGTTGCCACGGGGCTCCTCGCCACGACGGCACAGGCGGAAGAAAAGAAGTGGACGACGATCACCATCGCCACCGAAGGCGCCTTCCCGCCCTATAACCTCACCAGGGCGGACGGAACGCTGGACGGCTACGAGATCGAGCTCAGCAAGTATCTCTGCGAGCATATGAAGGTGGAATGCACCATCATCCCGCAGGCCTTCGACGGCATGATTCCGGCGCTCAATGCCGGTAAGTTCGACGCCATCATGGCGGGCATGTCGGCGACGGAAAAGCGCAAGGAAGTCATCAACTTCTCCCTCTCCTACGGCAGCACCGGCCAGGCTTTCGCGACGCTGAAGGGCAGCGAACTCGAAACGCTGCCGATGAAGGGCGAACTTTTCTCGCTGGCGTCAAACGAGGCCGGTGCCCGCAGGGCCGTCGAAGAGCTGAAGCCGCTTGTAGAGGGCAAGACGATTGGCGTCCAGAGCGCCTCGATCGCGGCGCGCTTCATCGACGAGTACCTGAAGGACGTTGTCGAAGTGCGCGAATACAAAACGACCGAGCAGCACGACCTCGATCTCGTTGCCGGCCGCGTCGATTTCGTCATGGCCTCGATGGGTTACCTGAAGACCGCGGTCGAAAAGCCGGCGAATGCCGACATGGCCATCGTCGGTCCGCGCTTCCAGGGCGGTTTCCTCGGCGCCGGCAGCTCGGTTGGGTTGCGCAAGAGCGATACCGAGCTGAAGGCGAAATTCGACGAGGCCATCACTGCGGCCAAGGCCGACGGCACGATCAAGCGCCTTTCGGAAAAGTGGTTCGGCTTCGACCTGACGCCGCAATAAGACATCCCTAATCTCAGTCAAAGGGGGAACGCCGCTGTTCTTTGGAATGCGTGGCGTCGCCCCCAATGCCACAGTCAGGACACGACTGTACAGGCCGCTGGAATTGATGCATATAGGCGCTTTCCAACGTGCGCGTTATACGGGTCCCGCAGTGAGGCTAATCCGCCAGAGCACAGGCCCGGTCAGGAATGAAGCCCGATGATGCAACATGGTCACGGCCAAAGGATGCCGCCAAGTGTTCTTTGCTGAAGGATCGCATAATGTATTGTGCGGAACTCTAGAGGCGCCTCTGCCTTCTCGGTCCGATACAACGTCGCATTCGCTTCCCGATGCGGGGTGGGGAGTTTGCCCTTTGGTTATGGACCATCAGTGATCGACTGGCTGTTCTGCGCCGGTGGATGGCAGCCTGTGAGAAAGGTAGTCGCGCATCTGGCGAAGCGCATCTTCGCGCGTCAGGCCCGCCGACTGCAGACCGAGGCGCAGCCAAAGTCCGTCGATCAGCGCGGTAATGCCAAGAACGACGGCCTCGCACTCGTCCTCCGG
>MBFK01000034.1 GCA_001704765.1 Sinorhizobium shofinae | reverse complement strand
TGAAATACCTGCTCACGATCAAATGAAATGAGCGCTCACCATCGCGTGAAATGGCTGCTCACAATCAGCGAAATGCGCAGCAAAATTTTGTAATACAGACAGAAGCCCTGGCCATCAAAATAAAGAAGCTTCAAACGATCGCCACGTCTGCCTCTAAAGGCGAAGACCGCGCCGCCTGTCGGCTTTTGGCGCAATACATCCTGCGCAAGCGCAGCGAGGCCCTCTATTCCTTTGCGCATGTCCGTGATCCCGCAGGCCAAGTACACCCGCACGCCGGTCCCAGGTCCGATCATGCCGCCTCCACCGCCCGGATAAGCCGCGTCAAGGTGGCGCCGTCCACAGCACTGTCAAAACGAAGGCTGCGACCGCAGCTCAATCGCAACTCGATCATCCCGGAGGGGTTCTGACGGTCTTTACAGACCTCGGTCTGCACGGCATTCATGTCCACGGGAACGAACACCGCATTCGCAGATGACGGCAAAAGTCCCTGCTTCTTCAGCTCACTACGCCAGGTGTAAATCTGCTGCCGCGTCACATCGTGCCGCTGCGCAACCTCAGTAACGGTCGCCCCGTCGATCCCAACCGACATGACAATCTCGAGCTTCTGTTCGTCGCGCCACCGGCGCCGACGTTCCTGCCCAAGAATCTCGACACGCATCACATACCTCGCCCAAGACACGTCGCTAACGACGTCGTTAAACACGTGTCTTAGGCCATCAAGGCCCTATCCGGCAGGCGGTAACAATCGGGCGGTTACTGCATGTGCTGCCGACAGGCGAGCGCTTCAGGGTTGGCAATGATGATGCCGGCATTGCCGAATTGCGGGAAAGGCTCTCCCGGCTTTCACCGGAGCGGATCGCGCTGGAGGCCACGGGCGGCCTCGAGCGGCTGGCGGTCGCGGCGATGGCAGCGGCAGGTCTGCCGGTGATCGTGGTCAATTCGGCGCACGTGCGCGCCTTCGCCGACGCACGCGGTAAGCGCGCCATGACCGATCCGATCGGCGCGGCGGTGATCGCCGCGTACGTCAACGCCTTGCGACCGCAGTTGCGGCCGTTGCCCGCCGCGACGACCCGCGCGCTGGCCGACCTGGTCGCCCGTCGGCGCCACATGGTTCAGATGATCATGGCCGAGCAGAACCGTCTGCGCACGGCGAGCAGCCGTCAGGCCCTCAAGAGCATCAGGCGGCTGCTTGCCGCGCTGAAGCGCGAGTTGGAAGCAATCGACGCCGACATGGACGGCCACATCCGCAAGTCGCCGCTGTGGCAGGTCAGCGAGAAGCTGCTCATCTCCATGCCCGGCATGGGACCGACGGTGGCGAGAGTCCTACTCGCCAAACTGCCCGAACTCGGCAGCCTCGACCGCCGTCAGATCGCAGCGCTAGCACCCTTCAGCGGTGAGTCGGGCAAGTGGCGCGGCAAGGGCTTCATCGCCGCCGGGGGCACGTCCGTGCGCGCGGCGCTGTTCATGGTCGCTCTCTTCGCCATCCGCCACAATCCCTACCCTCAAGACACCCCGCGACCGCCTCGTCGCCGCCGGCAAGGCCAAGATCGTCGCCATCGTCGCCAGTATGCGCAAACTGCTCATAATCCTCAACGGCATGATCCGGGACTAAAAACTCTGGCAAACCGCTTGACCACCAAAAAAGTCGCTGTCGCCTCTAACGAACCATGATCACAGATCCTTGGGAACCTTGGTTCGACGTTTACGAAGTGTAAGCTTTGTTGATCTTTTGCGAAGCGATCTTCAGGGCGTGATGCCTTGAGGGTCTTGGGGCGGCGAGAGAAGTTGTGCTGAGAGGAAGTCGGCGTGGTGATGACGCAATTGATCAAGGCGGTCGTAATAGTAGCGCTTGGCCGTGGCCCCTTTGATTTGTTGTTTGTCGTTCGGTGTTCGATATCGTCCTTGGCGCACGCATTTTCGAAACCCTATGTCCAAGTGATTCTCCGACCGCCATCGCTTTCGTTGATCAGGAGGACGCCGACCGTCTCCGGGGTCCGTTCGCCCTTCGTCCCCCCCAGGGCTTCGTCCATTTCCCTCGAGAATCTCCTGCATCACGGCGCGCAGTCCATCGGCTTCGCAAGCGGCGGCGGTCTTATCTTCAGTCTTGGTTATGTAGCAGCGTTCCTCGTGAGGGAAGCAGGTGACGCGAATATCACCATCCTGCCATGACCGCCCCCCTCAAAGACTTTGCAGAACCTTCAAACGCTAAGCTAGTTGGTATTGGCCGGCGGATCGCCTCGGTCGTCGTGCGGCTTCCCGTGCGGGAATTTGTCCGATGCGAATCTGTCCAATCTCGGGAAAAGATTGCACCAGCAAATCCATACCAACATCAACATGGCTGCCTTGTGGCGGGTTTGTCGAGTCGGCAACATCGTGATGTTGACCTGACTCTGGCTGCAACCTCATTAAGCCATTGATTAAGATGCAGAACAGTTTTCCAGTGTGCTTTTTTGCAAGGTTGGCACGACCTTTGAAAGTCTTTGGACGCGGCTCACCGGGAACCGCAGATTACTCGGATCCGTGTCGTTACTGTTTGGCGATGCTGTCTAGCGGCGACGGTGCACAAAGCCGCAGCCTCTGGCAGTCGGCAGCTTGCGGAGGGGAGGCTATGGAACGCCGGCGGATGGCTGCGTTCTCTCAAGTTCGAGAGCCGAGGGGTAGAGTATCCGACCAGCTCTCGTTGATCCCGTCGACGTCTTCCCTGGCTCTAGCCAAGGAGGCGTTTCCGGTCGAACTCGGCCGATTTCTGGAGCAGACCCACGGTGTTGTTAGATCCGAGCAACTGTTTGACCTGCTATCGGCTTTTGCCCTTCAGTATGAGTGCCCGTGGATTGCCTATAGTTCTCATTCAGCCAAGCAGATCCTGAAGTCGGTCCAACGGGCTCCGGCCCTGGTGAGGTATCCTGATGAATGGCAGGAACACTATGTCCAGATGGGTTACGACAGGATTGATCCCATCATCAAAAAGAGCCGTAAAGAGTTGGGAGCCTTTCGATGGAGTGAGGCGTACAATGACGTAAGCACGACGGAAGTGGAGCGGCGATTTTTCGACGAGGCCGCGACGTTTGGCTTAAAGTCGGGCATCAGTGTTCCATTGCACGGCCCCGGCGTAGGCTTCGCCATCATGAGCTTTGCTCGACCCTCCTGCCGAGAGTTCCAAAATGAAACAATTACCTACTTGCAACTTGCCGCGTTACATTTCCATCTGAGAGCCGCGCCGGTCGTGAATTCGCGCTGCCTACAGAAAGCTCCTAGCCTTTCTCTAAGAGAGCAAGAGTGTATTCTGTGGGCGGCAAGAGGGAAATCGTCTTGGGATATAGGAGTTATTCTGGGAATTTCCGAGAACACGGTGAATTTCCACATAAAAAAGGTATTGCGAAAACTGGATGTCGGTAGCAGAACGGTCGCCGCTATAAAAGCAGCGAGCCTCGGAATTATCGAATTGTGAAATGCGGCGTCAAGAAGCATGAAAAACCGCTGGACCGGACACAGAGAGAACTATGCCGAGTTCAATGACAAGTCTCCAACTGCAACGGCAAGAGAAGCACGTTTCAACATATTGGAAGAGGTGCTCGGCATAGTTCGACGGTCGGCATAAATGGCAGAACTTAACGATTTCGGTCCGCAGGCTAATCGATGTTCTCGGTCGTAGCGCCGAAACGCACACAGGCAGAGCTCGGCTGGCGCTAGCCCTGCCTCGTCACAGAGACCTGCTGCGGCACATCAGGAGCCGCGAATTGGATGGCCTGTTTGAAGCCTACGCCGTCGCGGCCGAGGCTGAGACTCCGTCCTGGAGGAAGGGGTACTCAAATACGAAGCCCTTTGCCTAGATGACCTGCCACGGGCAATTTCCTCCAGAGTAGATTAGAGTCCGGCCTATTGAAGGACGGACGAATGAAGAAGCAGAGATTTACGGAAGAGCAGATCATTGCGGTGCTGAAGGAGCGGGAGGCTGGCGCGAAGGTGGCTGAGCTCTGCCGCAAGCACGGGATTTCGGAAGCGACATTTTACAACTGGAAAGCCAAATACGGCGGCATGGAAGTCTCCGAGGCGAAGCGCCTGAAGGCGCTCGAAGAGGAGAATGCCAAGCTGAAGAAGCTGCTGGCCGAGCAGATGCTGGACGTTGTTGCACCCCGCGAGCTTTTTTTAAAAAAATGGTAGGGCCCGCCGCCAAGCGTGACGCCGTCGCGTATCTGAAGGCCGTCATTGGCCTCTCGGAGCGGCGGGCCTGCCAGATCATATCCGCCGACCGCAAGATGGTGCGCTATCGGCCGTGCCGACCGCCGGAGGTCGAACTGCGGGCGAGGCTGCGCGACCTCGCCAACGAGCGACGGCGTTTCGGCTACCGGCGGCTGTTCGTCCTGCTCAGGCGGGAGGGAGAGCCGTCCGACATCAACCGTATTTATCGGCTGTATCGCGAGGAAGGGCTGTCCGTTCGCAAGCGGCGAGCCAGACGGCGTGCCGTCGGCACGCGTGCGCCGATTCTGGTTGAAGCGAAGGCCAATGCCCGTTGGTCGCTGGATTTCGTCCACGACCAGTTTGCCTGCGGCAGACGCTTCCGCGTGCTCAACGTCGTCGATGACGTGACGCGCGAATGCCTCGCCGCGATCCCCGACACATCGATCTCCGGGCGTCGGGTCGTGCGGGAACTGACGGCGCTCCTCGAACGGCGCGGCAAGCCCGGCATGATCGTCTCCGACCATGGCACGGAGTTCACCTCGAACGCGATCCTCGCCTGGTCGAAGGAGCACAAGGTCGAATGGCACTACATCGCGCCGGGAAAGCCGATGCAGAACGGCTATGTCGAGTCCTTCAACGGCCGCATGCGCGACGAACTGCTGAACGAGAGCCTGTTCTTCGGTCTCGGCCACGCCCGCAGCGCCATTTCCGAATGGGTCGACGACTACAACACTTTCCGGCCGCACTCGTCGCTCGGATACCAGACCCCGGCAGCCTATGCCGGGACCATCGCCGCAACCGGCTCCAACACTGCGCAAGTTGAAGGCTACGCGTTTCCGCCGGTTGCTCCCACCGCGCCAAGTGGCGTAACGAAAACCGCCGAGGCTCTAATCGCCGCTGGATGAAAGTTCAGTGGCAGGTCATAGACATTCAAGCCGAGGTCTTAGCACTTCTTGCGAGGCTAAAGCCGGACAGCGACTGACGGTGTTGCCACCTTGCTACTTCCCGCCTCCCGCGCCGCTTCAATTACCCCCGAACAGTGCTGTCGTTTCCTCTGTGAAAGTCGGCGACTGGCTTCTTTTCCCTCTAGGGAAAGCCTGCACGTCCGAGTTTGTGTTTCGGCTGACATGGCGGCCACATGGAGCTTACTCGCTCACTGTCTCGCGACAAAACTGTTCTGGGCACTGCGGCCGCGGTGTCACTCGTGCAGGGGCGCTGCCGTCGCTGAACAAGCGTGGCATTATTATATTTGGCGCCCCCGCTTAGCTTCTTTCTCTCGGCTGCAATGGGAGACCGTACACTCGCATTTTGTTGTATAGGGTCTTTCGGGATATCCCGAGATACCGCGCGGCTTCACCGCGGCGAAACCGATGGCGCTGAAGCGCATCCAGGATCCATTCCCGCTCTTCCCCGGGATGCGGATGCGGCGCGTCCGCGTTCGCATCGCCGAGCGGCGGCAAATGCTCGGCCTTGATCCAGTCGCCTTCACAGCGGATGGCGGCCGTTTCGAGCACGGATCTGAGCTCGCGAATATTTTCTGGCCAGCCATAGGTCATCAGAACTCGATAGGCCGAGTGGTCCACCGACAGCTTCCGACTGCGTCGATCCTTTCTGAGCGCTTGTAGGAAGTGCTCGGCAAGGAGTGGAAGGTCTTCGAGGCGATCGCATAGAGGGGGAAGAAAGACGTGACCCGGCGCGAGACGCGACTCAAGAGCAGGTATCAGCTGCCCGCTCGAGCCCAACTCAGGAAGCGGCCGCGTCGATGTCAGGATCAGGCGGCCTTCGAACCGCCCTCTCTCGTTGTCGCCCAGGCGCCGATAAGCGCCTGTCTCGATGACTTCTATCAGACGTTCCTGAGCGTCGACGCACAGGCATTCGACGTTCTCGATCAGCAGGGTTGCTTTGGGATGGTATTGGAGCAGCCCAAGCACCTTCCTGCCGCCCGCGCTCGGGGCGAAGCCAAAAAGCGACTCTCCACTTGCGTCTTCTGAGCTGATGAGCTTGCTGCCGGAACGTCTGGCAGCTTCATGAATACCCCGTGCCAGAAGCTTTTTGCCGGTTCCGGCTTGCCCGGTAATCAGGACCGGTAGACTAGAAGCGGCAAGCTTTTCGATACGTTGCTTGATTTGCTGGATCGAAGGTGATCGACCAACGATCGAATATTCGCGCTGCACATGCTCGAGCTGGCGCTCCAGTTCATCAATTCGCTTTTGCAAGGTGCCGACGGACTTGAATGCGGAAGTAATCTGCTCCATCGAGGCTTCGAGAGGCACCCGATCGATGGTGGAGCCGCCGATGTATCCGTCTGCCTTGGACAGTGCGGATACCTCGTACATTTGGTCTGGACTGACGATGGGGCCACCCTCGAGGACACAAAGAGTATCCTCCGAGATGGCTCTTATCTGACGGAAAATGATCTTCGCATACTCAGCCGCTTGCCTCAGGCTGAGCTCTGTGCGGTTTCCGACAGTCCCGCCGACGTTCCAGCCGAGATTGAGATTTATGATGTCCACGCCGGCAATCGCGGCCTGCTGAGCCTCAGTCACAGTGCGAACATAGGCGAGAGTCGCCATATTTCTTCTCTGAGCGGCGCGAAGCATTTCGAGCTCACGCTGGAACCCCAGCCCTGCTCCCTCGATGTCGGCCCGAAACCGTCCATCGAGGAAGATGGAGGTGGGGAAGTTTACAATTCCGCCGAAACCCGCATCCGCAATTCTTTCCAGTTCAGCTTCTATCCAACACCGGGGATCGAAAGCACTGGCGCCGAAAAAGACTGGAACTTTAACGAAAGGCAGAATCTCTGATTGAGCGAAATCCAGGACAAAGTCGTTGCTCTTGCGCAATGCGAGCAGGGAAAAGATAGAAGGGGCGCCCATGCTACGCAAACGCCCTGCATTGAGAGCGAGGATAAAGTCTGCGCCGCCCCGCGAGGCTGCCTGGGCGGCCATTCCCGTGCCGATCGCAGCACCAACGAGAGTCGTGTTTGGGTTGCCAAGCGTGGCCCTGAGTGTCGCGATAATCTCCGCTCTCGCGTGGACGGGAGCGGAGAATTCGGGACGATGAACCCCAGGATGAACGATCGGATCAGCCATTGTGAGGCTAACCTACATCTTATCGAGACTCGATCGAAGCCCCCTCTCGGTAGGACTGGAGGAATTCCTGCACTTTCACCGGTTGACCCAGCCGGACGCTTTCGATCGCTGAGAATACGAGCGCAACAGACTGCAGATTTTCCCAGACGTTGGTTGCCATCGGCGGGCCGCCGTCGAGCCATTGACAAAATTGCTCGATCAACAGGGCATTCTGCCACTTCTTGCCGGGTAGCAGCGACACTTGCTGACCTTTTCCTTGCCGGCTGGCCTGTCGAAGCCGCATCGGGTAACGGTGAAATACCTCGATCTCACGATGGTCGAGGATAGCCGTCCCGGTTTCCCCTTCCACCCGAACATATTCGAAGGCCCAATCGTTAAGCCCCGTGGCTTGTGCCGAAGACCCTTCATAGACACCATGAGCGCCGTTCGCAAAGTCCATCGATACTATAGCGTCTGTGTCGCCCTTGTAATCCGCCCATTCCGGCTTCCACGTGCGGGCATAGATCGACGTGCAGGGCGCCCCGGCCAGATCGGCCATGATATCCAGGTGGTGTACGGCGCCCTCGATCAGCATCGGATGCATCATTTCGTGGCGAAAGCGCCCCCAGGAATCATAGACGCGGAAGTCTCCGGCAAAACGACACGATACCGTATTGACACGGCCGATGGCGTCGGCGCTGACGAGCGCTCTCAGCGTCGATTTGTCCTGATCAAACCGGTGGCTCATCGTCACTCCCATGTTAAGGCCGGCCTTTCGCACTTTCTCAGCGATACCGACGGAGGCCTCCATGGTGTCGGCGATCGGCTTCTCGGACAGGATGTGCATGCCGCGCGCAAGGGCAAGATCGATGATCCCCTCGTGCAGAGCTGGCGGAATGACGATGGTGCAAAAGTCGGCATCCACCATCTGGAAGGCTTGCGCGGCCGAGGTGAAGCATTGCTCGGCCTTCAGGCCGAGATGCTTCCGGCCGGTTTCAAGGGCCTTGGCATCGATGTCCACCAAGCCGACCACCTCGATCGTCCCGTCCGCCACGTTCGGCGGCAGGAACGTGTCGCACCAGCGCTCTGCGAAGCCGCCGGCGCCGATTTGCAGGACCTTATACGTCATTGATGTTTACCTCCCGGTAGGCATGGCTCGGCGCACAGGACGGATCAAACCCGCTCGGGGCGCACATCGGCAGGCCCGTGCGTGTGCTCCCAGAGGTGACCGAAGCGCTGCCTGCCCTCGAGCGTCGTTTCAAAGTATGCGCCTTTCACGTCGGCTTGCACTTCGGAAAGATCATGATGGTGGCCCATGCCGATGGCGACGCAATCGCCGACCTCGACCTTGAAGCTGCGTGAGCCGACGACCACCGTCCCCGCCCCCTCGATAATTACCCAGTATTCGTCGCAGTCGTGATAATGCGAATCGAAGTTCGTCGACTTGGGATAAATAACCGGATCCCCCTTTATTGGAACCGGCGTGTCTGGGCCGAGCTTGAACACCCCGCATCCGCCGAGCTCGTTGCCCCATCTGCCATAGAACAGGAGCACCTGTGCCGCCCCATAGGCGCTAACTTAAGACTGAACTCCCTCTGAGTCGGGCGGAAGCGGTTTTGCGTTTTCGCGGCGGATCGCAGATGTG
>MBFK01000044.1 GCA_001704765.1 Sinorhizobium shofinae | reverse complement strand
ACTATCGCCCACATCCGGGTCCTGACACGACGCTTGGCAAGGTACGGATATTGTTGAGACCTTTTCGAGTCAGGCTCTAAGAGCTTCGGCCGCACAAAGTCATGGTAGCTCGACTCCACGAGCTGTCGCATTTCAAGGTTCGAGACGAATACTACGCGCTTAAGCATCCACTCGTACGCGGTTCTCCGATCGTCTCTACTATTAAACTGCCGTAGCCATAAGCCGAGACTCTCCAAGAATTTCCGGCCGGGAGAAAATTGCTGATACTCATCATACTTCAGGAGAGCTAGGCGGTTGAGCCGAGCGTACTCCTGCGCGAAGGTACCTGTATCCCATTCCATCACTTTTGCGAGCAGGTTTTCGGCAAGATCTTGACGCATGTTGCATTCCAGGCTCTCGATACATGGCCAGACTGCACGAGTCCACGCTTAACGTAAAGTTGCGAAAGCGCTAAATCTTACCCTCATCATGGTTAAATCCCAGAATACGTTTGCGCTTCAAGCCTGACTGGCGCTGGACGACTTGCGGACATCGATCACCGCACTGAGCAGTCGTGTTATGCGATCCGCGTCAGTAGATGTGCCGTCCCACAATTCCATCACCGCCTGACGCAACCGGACAGCTTCCGGAGTTTCGTCTTCGCCAGTACTAGCGATTCCCAATATTTTGCAAATTTGCATGACATTAGCGCTACGCGTTTTGAACTGGCCCCGGCAGATGCGGCTGACTTGCCCCTGATGGATACCTGATGCTCGAGCAATATCACTGTAATTCATACGCAAAGAGTGCCGCTTCAATTGCAGCTGTTCGCTAATCGATTGGATATCTTCGCGCTTGAGTTTCATGCTAATTTGCATATAGTGATTTTCGATCCAAGACAAGGAGCCTCGGCATGTTGAGCGAAACGGAAATCCGGTTTTACCGAGCCAGCGAGAAGCCCTTCGGTGCCTTCAGCAACCTTTACCGGAGGGAAATTGAGTTTGAAGGAGAGGTTTTCGCAACATCAGAGCATGCCTACCAAGCCGGAAAGGCGAGGAAGCCTGAAGTTAGGAAATGGTTGATGCAGGCCCCTTCGCCCGCGCTCTTGGCAATGGCTGCGCACGGGCTCTATTACTGGGATGTCGCGCCTGGCTGGTCGAAGACCAAATTCGATCGCATGCGTGGGGTACTACGTGCGAAATTCACTCAGCACGGGGATTTGATGGCTCTCTTGCTATCGACAGGCGATGCTCGATTGGTCGAATGTGCGACGGCCGATAACGAAGTAAATCGCTTGTGGGGCGAGGTGAATGGGATCGGCAAGAACATGCTAGGTGTATTGCTGATGGAATTGCGTGGTGAACTGCGTTCCGGGGGGCCGAAATGGGATACGCTTGAGGCCGCTGAATAAGCGGCCTAAAGGTTCAAGTGTAAGATTCTATGCGCATATCTCGCACTGCGCTGCTGGAACAGGCCTCGAGCTCCAAGAAATGAGCAATTGGCTGCTGCTAGACGTTGACCCGCCCGAACGCCGCAAAGGACGACCTCGATGTCAATCGTTTCGCCGGTCTGCCTTGTCTCGATGAGGTGATTGATGAGGCCAACGCTCACCATGTCACCAGATCCGGATGTATCCTTTACGTCTTCAATCAAAATAGCATCGCACCAGATGCGATCCTTTCCACTCATCACTTCAAGACCCTTCGAGCCATGAGTCATGATGGCGACAGCTCGCTTCTGCGAGAGGATAGGGAGCAACTCACTCCCCAATCGGTCACTCGAAAATTTCACAATGGTCGAGCAGTCGATAGCCCGTGCGAAAAGATCGCGGTCGCCGATCGCTGACGGTTCGAAATAAATGATGCTTTTCGAACGAGCCGCAGTCTCCATAGCGCATACAATCGTCTCGCTCAACCTATCTGCAAAGAATACCGCACAGTCTTCGATCACTGGAGCGGCCGCGGCAAGCTCGGCTCGGTCGATAGATTGATACCGAGGAAACTCGACACTGGTATCGGGGCAGACGAAGCTAAATGAGTGCGTTCCCAGCTTTGTGTTCGTAAGCTGGGCCAGGATAGGCGAAGAGACGGTCGCGCGTCGTGCGATGTAGGATGTGTCGGCCCCTGCGGTTCGAAACTGCTCGATAAGCTGCTCGCCAACGTCGTCGGCACCAAGGCGAAGGATCGGTGTGACTTGACGATCAAGCATCGCGAGAGACCAGAGTACATTCGCGCAGGAGCCGCCCAACGCTTCGAACGCCTTGTGGTCATTCTCATAAATGCGGTCGAGAACGACGAATCCGGTGCCAACAACTTCAGTTCTATGAGATTGTTTCATCTATCGCTCCTTTCCTTCAGGCTTTCAGAAGCATCTTCTAAAGATAATTTTTGCACGTCGATTTGGAAGATCCCAGCGGAAACTTGCGTCAGAGACCTTAAGATTTGGAGTAGAGCATCCGGCCCCGAGATAGTCCCATCGAAAAGCGACCAACACATGTCCGCACGGTGACATACGTCGCGGACGCTGACGCCATGAGCGTGACCAAGCAATTCGAAGTCATTCCCATGTAACCCGCCGCTGTCGCCGATGCATAGAACGTTCGACTGATCATCTCCCAGGGGGCCCGACAGGGACGACAGCACATTCAGTTTGCTGGTCGTCGGAAGCACGATATCGACAGAGTGCTCTGAAAAAACGGTCCGCACTGCGCCAGAAACGACTGGCGGTGCGAATTTGAGATCGGAGACGAACATCTCAGAGTCGATGGTGCCGTCCACGGCGATCGAGATCTGAACGCCACTGACCTTGGGGTCCTTCTTCAGCAAATAGCGGCGCTCCGCTACCCACTCTGCCATTTCTTTGATCGCGGCGGCTTCTGGCGCGGGGTCTTCGCGTATGTCGATCGAAAGCGATCGAATATAGCCGCCGTTATAATACCCCATCAAGATCGAGCCATGGTGGGTGGCAGCTATGTGGTCTCGCAACACTTCGCCAGCGGAGCCGCCACGGCCCGTCGCGAAAGCAACCTTCAAACCACCATCCATCAGGCGCTCAAGTTCAGCTATGATGGCCGGAGAGGGTGGTTCGAGACGGGCTTCCGTCGAAACCACAGTTCCATCATAGTCGAGGACAAGGCCGTGAAACCGAGCGGACCTCAAGCCTTCCGAAAAGCGGACGTATCCCGTCACTGGGTCCCAATTCATCTCCGTTATCCCAGCACGTCGAATTGCTTTCAGCTTACTGCGGACAGGTGCTTTAAGGCCGGTTACGATGCTTGCGAGTGCGGTGCCCTCGTAGATCGGTTTAGCAAAAGTTCCGACACCTGGCTTGCCGGGATCGATCGCGTTTTTCGCCCCTGCGGCTTCGACGACCATCAAAGCGTCAATGACAGCGACGGCTTGTTCGATACGTCCTGCATTCGCGTAGGCGAGTTCGTGACGTCTGACCGTGTCGGGGAACTCCTTCTCGATCTCAATCCAAGCCGAGCGGGATTGTTGACCGGTGATCGCTAGGACGAAAGTCTCCGCTGCTCGTTTGTGGAGCCAGACATGTCGCCCGTGGGCGAAATTGCGGAAATCAGTAAGCTGGACTGGGCAGATTGCGGTTTCCCAAAGCGATGTCTCCAACGCCACCGCTGCAGCTCGCATACCTGGGTCAGCAAGGACAATGAGAGTGTCATTCGAGGCGATCGAATCGAACGCATTTGTAAATTCAGTTATCCGCGCAGGGGACCGTCGCGCCCGGAGCTGCTCTGCGAATTCTGAGATTACGGTCGAGACGTCGCTTCTGTGAATGTGCTTATGGGTTGCGCCCAATAGGGCAGCGATCGCCGCGACCAGCGAGTGTGTGGACAGGAAACCATCCTTCTCCTCAAATACTGGGAGAACGTGTTTGGTGAATTGCTCTACGGGGAGGATGCTGAAAATCGACGCACGGGGATTGCTTGTTACGATTTGAATGTCTTTGCAGCCCCAAGCCTTGGCGGCGGACGCAGCAGCATGGGCATCTGCGTTTTCGCCTCGCCCGGAAAAAATCCATACCTGGCTGTTCCGCAAATCGCGGTCATCCAGAACAAACTCCATGGGCGTCTGGACAGACGTCGGCATCTCGGACAGGTCAGACCTGCAAGCGGAAAGAAAGCAAGCACTAATCAGCGATCCGCCCGAGCCAATGGCATAGCCCACCTTTCGGGCACCCTCCGAGAGCGCTTTTGCCATTGCAGATAGATCGACGTCATCGATGAGCGCGACGGTCTTGTCGAGGGCGTCAAGTTTGGTGGAGAATATTGTTCCTTGCACGGGATGGTTTCTCTCTCATC
This sequence comes from Sinorhizobium shofinae, assembly GCA_001704765.1. Taxonomy (GTDB): domain Bacteria; phylum Pseudomonadota; class Alphaproteobacteria; order Rhizobiales; family Rhizobiaceae; genus Sinorhizobium; species Sinorhizobium shofinae. The sequence goes on along the minus strand of MBFK01000044.1, from coordinate 4,474 downwards.
AAACGTAGCCGTCATAGATCGGACCGTCGAGCCAGACGTGGACAATATCCATCTGAGGCACCAGGTTCGCGGTCTCATCTATATCGTACCGAAGCACCTCAACGTACTGGACCGTCAGATCATACTTAATGGCAGCCATCATCGCCCCTGCGGCCATGACTTTGCTGCCGACAGGTGAAAGGATAAGCTGCGGCTCATAGATGTCTAACACCGTTTTATCGTAGCGCTTCTTCAGCATTTCGATCGACCGAAATGAATCGAGCGGATTTTTTTCCGAGACGTACATGAAGTCGCGTGAGTCGACGGCCCATTCGCCACGGATTTCATCACCAAATTCCTCAATAAGGAAGTCAGCCCTCCTGGGATCGCGGGCAGGGAATGGCAGGACTGGGCAGACCTTATACAAATCAGTGAGGGAGGTTTTGATGCGCTCCAGCGCTCCCCTCCGTTTATGGGCCAACTGAGGCAGCCAGATACGTGCCTTCGGCAGTTCGGTCTCCCTACCCGAATTACCGGAAAATCCGCGAACGGCCTGTACCTTTTCTCCAGGCTCTCCGACTATGCTTGCATCGAGTTCCGGATTAGATGCAATCAGGAAATGGAAATTCAACTTTTGGGAGCGCTCTGACATTTCGAGCAATATTTTTGCTGCTGGAAACGCGATACCCATTGAGAGGGCGCTCATATCCAAGACGATGTCTGTCGTGTCTTTGGGTAGTTCCACCTTGCTGAGAACGGAGGCAAGTCGGTTGCCTCCGACCGGCGCGTTGTCAGCCGCGTCAAAAATCGTGATCGGCTCGACTTGGGAATCTTTGATCAGGGTGCGGAGCGTCGCTTCGTTCGCGTCGGCTGCCGCGCGAAGGTTTGCAGATGTATCGCCGCGCTCTTCGCGCACGAACAGGGCGTGTAGCCTGTCCCCCAGTTTTCTCGCGAGCGCCTTCCCGATGATCTGAGAGCGTTCATCGAACCCGGCCGCGGCGACGAGAAAGCACCGGCGGTCGGGCTGTCCGAAATAGTCGTCGATGAAATCATTGACCTGTTCGTCAAAATGCGTGACGCAGTTTCCCCAGTGACTACGCATCCTTGGGCTCCGAGATCAGTGCCTGAAGATCGGAAACCTTTCGCTCAAGAAAGTTGCCTCGACCAAAGCCGAGACCATATTTGATGCAGACGGGGCCGGAAAGCTCAAGCAGGCACCAAACCTTATTGCCTTGGCCGTAATCCCGAACTGCCGCCATCGCACCGTACGCGATCGCAAATTTAAGCACGAGAGCGAGTTCGTCATTGCTGTCGAGAAGCGGCTGAATTTCCTGTTCCAGGATGCCTATCGTGTTGGCTCCCTCCCCAAGAGGCGAGTTTGGTAATAGCGCGTTCTCGACGCATTGCGTCGCCAACTCATCTACTAACCGCTGCACCTTTCGAGCGAAGGGAAACGACCAGTTGTCGATGATCGAGCGAGCTTTGATCTTCAGCTCGTCCTGTTGTTGAGTTGGCGAGAGCGTCGGTTCAAGGTTCCTGATCGCTTTCGTCTCCATGCGGCTGACGAGTGACCCGGCCAGTTGCAAAAACAGTTCGGCGTTCTCTCCACTTGCGTCGCACAGGTCGTTCATCCCAAAGTGGAGGGGGCGGCCGTACCTATGATGCAGGTGCACTCGTGCCCCATCCGCTACTCCACCATTCGCTTTCACGGGCTGTGTTGGTTCCGGGTCGTCGAAAAGCTGCAGCGTCTGTGTCGATACTCTGTTCGCATATCGATGCATCAGGATTCTGAGCATGCCGAGACGCATTTCAGTGCTCATGTCGAACGCCTTCGCACCTTTTGCGTACGTGTCGACAACGTCTTCGAGCATCATTCGACGGGCTGGAGAGATCGACAGTTGTCGTTGTTCGCGGGCGACAGCCGTCTCCAGCTCCTTCAGCTTACCCGGAGGAAACGCAGCCTGAACCTCGCCGAGCAAACCCTGCATCGTGAGGTGCCCGCGCACCGTCAAGGTATCGACCTGCTGGAGGTATCGATTGGCCATGTCGCTCGCCATCTTACGAAACTGCTTTCGATCACCTTGGCGAGTGGCTGCGCCTTCCATTACGACGTCGATGAAATCGCGGTCGTGTTTCAGGCCGGGCAGGGCTTCGTCGTCTGAGGAACGGAAAACCGCGCTCGGGCTAAGGGCATCCATCCGCATCATAACCCATCGACCAATCCGGATTTCCCTCTTTGCCAAAGATCTAAAGAGAGCGGCATATTGGTCGGGGTGCAGACTGTGAACGTCGTCGAGTATGACTAGCGGGCGGAGCCGGATTCTATCGCCGTTCCATGTGATATCGATTTCGCGGATCGTTTCGAACGGCTGATAAGGCGTTTGTACCTCGTCCGGAATGTCGGACAGCTCGGGTGGAAGGAGGCTCGCGCCAAGATTATAGACGAGTGTTTCAACTTCACGGGCCCGTTCTCGGACCTCAACGATATTATCACCACCGATCTGCGTGAGCTGAACTTCCGCTTCAGGCCGAGTGACGAACTGGATGTCTTCGATCTCCCTCTGCTTGTTTGCAGTAAGCGTACGGATTAATCCGAGCACTGCCCGTGCTTGGATCAACGACAACATCAACTTCGTCTTCACCGCCGGATCATAGGGGAGTTCCCAAAACTCCCGGTATTCCGATTCCATCGGAATTCTGATCGCAGCCACGAGCGGCCGGTCTCCATCGGAAAATTTCGCAGCTGTCAATGCGGCCGCCAAGGCTCGATTTTGCTGGCTACTCTGATCGATGAGGATAGCTTCAACCAAGCGAAACTCGACGAGGGTCGCCATCATGGTCTTACCCGTGCCCGGGCTTCCGATGACCCTCACAGGTAAATCGAACAGATCGTTGATGCGCTTGTGTTTGGCGACAAAAGTCCTGATCGGCTCTGGGCTTGTGATCGCGAGAAAAGCTGCGGTATCGCGGATGTATTCCGTCGCCCGGCGGAGGAAAGGATTCATGGCCTACATCTACCCGTGACGATCTCGGCGTCGGAAAAGAGGTTGCATTGAATGGTTGCCGGATTCGGCCTCCGTTTCTGCCCACAACAGAGGGATAGAGTTGTTCGGAGTGTTGTGGTCCATGATTAGGGGCAAAGCACAGTTGGCATACCCGTACTTGACCGATGTCATTTTTGCTGCCGCTAGATGTATTTCTAGTCGCTTGTCGAGGCCGGGATCATGATACCGTTCGCAAAGATCGAGTATCCCGCTGTCTTCGTCCGGATGAAGTTTCAAACTCGAAGGAAGTCTTATACCCTCTGATATTGTAACTTCTCCGAAGACTTTCTCGCTCCAGTTTTCAATCGCGAATGCGATTCTCTCATCCAAGCTGTTCCTGGCTTGATCAGTCGAAATATAGTGGTGAATATGTAGCGAGAACTGGTCGGCGAGCGGAAAGGCATCGCCTAGTTTCTTACGCGCGTCCAGGACGGCGGCGTTGAATTTTTCGAGCTTCCCATCCCACTTTCCATCCGCCTCTTGGCGGATGAAAGTTGTCCCTGATCCGGTGAAATCCTCGATCAGATATACGTCGTCGAATTTCGCTTCATCACCCAAAGCGTCTCGAAGCTTCTTGCCGAGGCTCCTCCATTTAGCGTCGTCGATGGTGAGCGTTGTGATCACCTGCTCTTGGCTGACTTTCCCACTGGTGGCCCGGCGGAGGATGTCCATCCGGCTGCCATCGCTCATGCCGACAAAAAGCGTCCCTCTCAGCCGGTCCTTGAACGCTTGAGATCCGGCGGGTGTGCTCCACACCTCATAGGGCTTGACCCCGAGTTGCCGGGCAACCAGGCGACGAAGATGTGGGGTGACGACCTCAGGAACGAAGATTTCGATTAGGCATTGCAGTTCAGCGGGCGAAATGTAGACGACACGGGATTTGAAGAAATCATAGGCCGTTTGTCGATCTTCCTTCGCAAATTGCTTCAACCACACGGCCAGGCTTTCAATGAAACGAACCCCGGCACGAAAGTCGGCGTAGCCATCGTATTTTATCGATGACATCATTTTAAGCCAAGCGTACTCGCGGTTCGCCGGACTGGTCTCACCCTCTTCCCATCCCATCACCTCCGCGATGAGATTCAATGCCATGCTGTTCGCCATCTCGCCTCCCAGAGCTGCGGCCAGTTTCAAAAGTTAAAGCTGAAAATCGCGAGATCTCCCAATGGAATATTACCTCAATCAACCTGGAGCCGTAGCCTCAATTCGTTGAATTCACCATTATTTTGATATCCACCGGCCGTCAGGGACCAACGGCCCAACCCCGACTGATCGCCCAGAAGACGTTCATTCTCAGGCAAGGTGATGACGGCCTGCCGGTGGCTGAGATCTGCCGGAAGGCAGGGATCTTCCAGGGGATCTATTCCGACTAGTCTAGTTTCCGTCCATAAACGACAAAGTGTTGATTTTGTTGGCTGAATCGTAGTTTGCACGGGCAAAGCCCGGCGGTT
>MBFK01000185.1 GCA_001704765.1 Sinorhizobium shofinae | reverse complement strand
CGACGTAGCGGTTGAGGGAAGCGCGAAGCCGGCTCATTGGACACCTCCCGGCCAAGGCAGGCTCAGTTCACGCAGCTTCTCAATAGGTACTGTCACATTGATTGAGCGGTGGTTCTTGTAGGTCGGTGCACTCACGGTCATGGGTGCGCTGCTACCTCAATTTCCTTACCGCTCAATCAATGTGACAGTACCCGTCTAGCCGCACTAGCGCTTCATTGACCATCAGCCGGATCGGGCGCAGTGGATGATCGGCTGGCACGAAATCCTCCAACCGCTCATCGTGAACAGCTGCTCCATGAACACATCGCTCCTGCGCATCGAACCCCTCGCCAAGGGGATCGGTAGTCTATCTTTGGCGTAGGTATTTCAGCAGTCTGCTAGGCGCCCGCCGCCACGTGCGGGCGACGCCGGCATCAACCGGCGGGCAGATGTGCCGAGGGCAACAAGCGCGCCTGACGTAACGCCGCCAGATCAGCCGAGCCGGTGCAGAAGCAGGCGACGGCCAACTGGCGGATGACGATCTCGAAATGTGAGACAACCGCCTCGGTGGACACCGTCGCCGCGCCCAGCACGCCGGCCGCCTGCCCAGCGATGTCCGCGCCCAGGCGGATGGCCTTGGCCACGTCGACGCCGTCGCGGATCCCGCCCGACGCGATCAGCTTCACCGTTGGCAGCGCCCGACGTACCGCCTGCACGCTGGCCGGGGTCGGAATCCCCCAATCAGCGAACGCCATCGCCACGGTACGGTCGGCGGCATCGCGGGCGCGCTCGCCCTCCACCGCGGCCCAACTGGTGCCGCCGGCGCCGGCGACATCGATTACCGCCACGCCCGCCTCGACGAGCGCACAGGCCACCGAGGCGGACAGGCCCGACCCCACTTCCTTAGCCACGATCGGCACGCCCACGCTGCGCGCGGCGCGAGCGATCTGCGCCAGGACGCCGCGCCAGTCGCGGTCGCCCTCCGGCTGTACCGCTTCCTGCAGCGGATTGAGATGGATGATGAGTCCATCGGCCTCCAGCGCATCCACCGCCCGGCGCGCCAGGTCCAGGCCGTCGGCCTCGCGAAGTTGCGCGGCGCCGATATTGGCCAGCAAGGGAATGTCTGGGGCCAGGCGGCGCAGCGCGCGCGTCAGCCTCTGGGAGTTGCGGGATTGCAGGCTCAAGCGCTGCGAACCGACGCACATGGCGATCCCCAAGTCTTGCGCTGCCTCGCTCAGATGCCGGTTGATGGCCTCGGCGCGTGGCATGCCGCCGGTCATGGAGCTGATCAGCAGCGGCGCGCGCATGGTCTTGCCCAGCAGCGAGGCGCGCAGGTCGATCTGCGTCAGCTCCAACTCGGGCAATGCGCAGTGTTCGAAACGGATGTACTCCCAGCCGGCGGCGACCGTGGCCGGCGCCGTTCGCCGATCCAGCACGATGTCCAGATGGTCGTCCTTGCGCCGGCTCAGGGCGGTGTCGCTCATGCTCGCTCCATCCGTCGCATCGGGCGACGGCGTTGTGTCGGATCGGACCGACGGCAGCGCGCACACGCCGCCGCCTCCCGCGCATTCAGGCCGGCGCACGCTGGCCTCCCCCCGCAGCGTCGCTGCGGTAGCGGCTGGTCGAGGTCTGGTAGAACTGCGCGCGGATGGCCGCCATGGCCTCGATCAAGGGTCCCCACGGCGCGGGAAAGCGTTCTTCCGCCATCACCCGGTGCAGCATGCGCGTATGGCCGGCCAGCTCGTCGTTGAGGAACTCCACCGCAGGCATAGCCGGATAGCGCTGCTGCACCAGGATCGCCGCGTTGTCGGCCTCGCCGGCCGACCTGTCCTTGTCGCGTCCATGCAGATCGTTCTGCAGGCGCCCTATCGCGGAGATGAGCCGCAGGACATGGCGAAACGCCGGACGCGCGCGCAAGGTCGCCATGTCCAGCCCCCACAGCAACGACAGGCAACAGAACACGTTCGCGTAGCCGATCGAATCGATACCGTTGTGCAGGTACTCGGCGTAGGACCAGCGTTCCGCCCCTGCCGCCTGCGCGTGTCCGGCGCGCAGCGCCGCGCAGTAGCACCGGGTATCGTCGAGAAGCTGAGCATAGTCGCGACGATCGTAGGCGAGCGCGGCCAGCGAAGCGCGCAGCACAGCGCAGCCCTCGAATCCGGGGAGCGCGCACGGCACGCCCTGCCCCACCGCCAGCTCCACTGCGGCGAGCTGCTCCGGCGCGATCAGGCCAAGGTCGTTGCAATCGTCGAGCCAGAACAGCAGCGCCAGTTCGCGATAGAACGCCACGATCAGCGTTTCGTCCTGCGGATCGCGGCCGGTGCGGGCGCTGGTGTCGCGCAGGCTCGGGTGGATGCGCTGCAGGATGTACTGGCCGCCCCTGACTGCTTCCTCGGCATGCTCGTCGGCGAACCCGGTCAGGGAACGCCCCCACTCCAGCACCTGCTGCAGCGCGCGTTCGGTCTGGATCATGGCGCCGCTGCTGCTCCCTCGGCCAGGACGCGCCGCCCCCAACGAAGCGCCAGCCACAACCCGGCGAGTTCGGCCACGCGCACGACCCGGGTGGGGCAATACAGTTCCTTGCCGATCCACAACGGCGTCTGCGGCAATGCATGCGCCGCATGGCGGGCGAGCATCCACTCCAGCGCACGCGCCACCGCCTGCGCGATGCGCCGGCGCCCTGTCGGCTCTTCGCTCCCGTCCATCACGTGCAACGCGAACAGCGCATAGGCGGTTTCCTCGAATGTGGACGCGCGACCGGCGCCCCAGCCGCCGTCGTCGCGCTGCGCCTGCAGCAGCGCCGCTAACGCGCGCTCGTCGCGCCACTGGGGCTTGCCTTGCGCAAGCGCAGCGACCGCATGCGCGGTGGGATACAGCCACGAAACGTGCCATTTTTCGTTGTCCCATAGACCGTGCGGGTTGCGATTGGCCTCGACGTAGGCGCTGGTGCCGGCGGCGGGCTTTCCCAACAGTCGCAACGCATGCAGGGCATGGATGTTGGTCGACACCGAGGCATTGCGCTCGCCGGGGAAGGTGACGAACAGCTCGCCGATTTCGAAATGGCGCAACGCATCGACCGCCGGCTCGCGGCCTGCAAGGCGCAGGACGCACAACGCAACGGCGGTGTCGTCCGCATCGGCCGCGAAGTGCAAGGCCGGGCCCAGACCGCGCACGCCCAGGCGGGCGTCGAGCTGCGCGACGATCACGCGCACCGCCTCGGCGAGCGCGGGATGCGCGAACAGCCCGGCCAGATGCAGGGTGTACAGCGACCAGCATGGCTCGAACACATTGATCGGCCAGACGTTGGGAACGACGCCTTCGATGCCGCTGCGCGTCGCCCGCGATGCCGCTTGCAGATACGCGTCGGCGCGCCCGACCTGCGGCGTGCTCCCCTGTGTGACGGCGTGCGCACGCCACGCGGCGGTGGCCGCCGGACTGATGCCGATGCTGCCGTCGTCATCAGGGCATGCAGTGGTCGGCGACGTCCCCCAGGCTTCCCAGGAGTGCAGCAACGGATGGCCGCTCGGCAACGTCGCCACCGCCCGCAGCTTGACCAGGCACGCTTGCCGCAACGGCAACAGCGCCGGATGGCGCGGAAACTCCACGCCGCCCAGCAAGGATGCGGCCTCGCCGCACAACTGCGGCAGGATCAGCTCCGCGCCGATCGGCGCGTCTTCCGGCACCACATGCGAGTAGGGATCGGGCTGGCGCTCGAGGAACCGGGTTGCAGTCTGGACTGCGTCGGCAGCGCCGAGAAGAGGATCGGCACGCTGCAATGCCAGCAACGCCGCCCACGTGGGCGCATGGCGGAACAGCGGGAAGTCCGCGCTTCCCCATCCGCCATCGGCCTGTTGCTGCGCGATGAGCCACGCGTATGCGTCCTGCCGACCGGTGACGTTGCCGTGGAACTGTAGAGCTCGCGCCGTGTCATAGACGGACGGACCGACGCTGCCGCCGTCGCTCATCTCGCTCAGCAGGTGGCGCAATTCGGAAAGGATCTGTTCGGACAGCGCGTTCACGCGGAATGTTCCTTCTGCAGACGGTTGACGAGAACCAGGATCGGGCAGTCGCCGCGAACTCGGACACAGTGCTGCATGCACCGCTGCCGCTGGTCGATCCAGCGGCACACGGGCGACTCCATGCGGACGGCGCGCTCATGCGCATGGCGCGTGCTTGAACAGATACGCGTTGGCCCGCTGCAGCATCTGCGCCATGCGTTCCGCACGCGGCCCCAGCGGGGCGATGGCCTCCCCGGCGTCGCGCAACAGATCCAGCGCGAACTGGCGCGCTGCCTGCAGCCCCATGATCGACGCGCAGGTCGGCTTCTGCCCCGCCGCGTCCTTGCCGGGGGTCTTGCCCAGCGTCGCGGTATCCGCAGTCGCGTCGAGAATGTCGTCGACCACCTGCAACGCCAGGCCGAAACAGGCGCTGTAGCGATCGAGCGCACAGTACAGCGCAGCGTGCGCGGCATCCTCCGCGATGGCGCATAGCGCGCCCATGCGAACGGATGCGCGCACTAGCGCTCCGCACTTCATCCGGTGCATTGCCACGATCCTGTCCAGCTCGACGTGCTTTCCGACCAGCGACAGATCCATGGCCTGCCCGCCTGCGGCACCCTCGGCGGACACCGCCCGCGCCAGTTCGCGCACGAGCGCGATACGGTTGTCGCCCGGCGCATCCAGGCTCGCCAGGGTGAGGAAGGCGTGCGCCTGCAGCGCATCGCCGACCAGGATCGCAGTGGCTTCGCCGAACCTGACGTGCACGGTCGGAAGGCCGCGGCGAAGCACGTCGTCGTCCATCGCGGGCAGGTCGTCGTGGACCAGGGTACAGGCGTGCATCATCTCGATGGCAGCGCCGACGTCGTCGAGCATGTGCGCCGGCGTGTCGGCCAGTGCGCCGGCAGCCAGACAGAGCAATGCGCGGGTGCGCTTCCCGCCATGCAAGGTGGCGTAGCGCATCGCCGCCATCAGCTCGGTCTCACCGTCGTCTTCGGCGCAGAGAAGACGCGCTAGCGCCTGTTCGACCCGCTTTGCGCCGTCCTGCATCCAGATCTCCGGCAGCAGCCTGCCGGATGCGCCGCCGCCGAGCGCGGAAACGCCAGTTCGGTCGTCGTGTAGCGTGGAATCGGTCTGCATGTTGTTCATGTCCTTGTACCTGACAGGAGACGGCCACGGCGAGCGGCGATCCGCCGCGGCCGGCGCCGCTGCCTCGCCACACGGGGCATGCGATGCCAGCTCATGAGATATGGGTGCCGCGGGAATGCGCCGTTGGCCGAGTTGCAATTCCTGCAGCGCGCGACGCGGCAGGAGCGTGATTGCCGGATGCACGCGCAGCGTCTCGCGGAATAGCGCCTCGGCGACCGGACACTGCGCCAGGTCCTCGTGCCGGGTCGGCGCCGCGCCCACGCGTTGCGCCTCCTCGACCAGGGCGTCCCACAGCACAGGCTGCCGCGCCAGCTCGATCACCATCCAGGCCATCGTCGAGGCGGTGGTGTCGTGACCAGCAAGCAGCAGCAAGCGGATATTGGCGACCAGGACGTCATCGGAGAGCGCATCGTCGCTGCGATCGAAGGCGCTCACCATGTCGTTGATCAACCCGGTGCGCGCGGCGCGGCCGCGCCGCAAGGGCAGTCCGGGCAGGTCGACCGGGGGCGCGACGATCAACTGCAGCAGTTGCCGGTACTTGCGATGCCATCCCGGCAGGTCCTGCGCTGGGATTCCCATGAGGCGGAAGATGAGCTTGAGCATCAGGTCGCCGGTTTCGCGCAGGATGGCTACGTCGCCGCGGTCGCGCCACGCCTGCACCCGCGCCCGGATGACGGGCGCGAACAGGGCGCCGATGCCGGCCTGGGTCAGCCCCTTGGGCAGGAGCGCCGCCTTGATTGCATCGCGCGCCTGCCGGTGCGCGCCGCCGTCCTGGGCGACCAACGTTCCGCCAAGTAATTCGGGCGCGATCTCTTCGATCAGCGCCGAGGACACATCCTTGTGCCGGAGTAGTGCGAACGCATCTGGATCCACGCAGGTCATCAGGTGTCCGGCAGGCCCGAAATCCAGCCAGAAGTGGCTGCCCAGCGTCCGTTCCGCGCGCCGCAGCAGGCGCGGCAGGTCGCAGACGATGGCGGGAAGATGCCCGACCAGGGGGAAAGCGCCGGGCACGACCGGGATGTCGTACCGCAGCCGGTGCCGACGGTCCAGCGGGTTGAGCAGCATGTCCATCAGCAGCGCCCCGCTTCGGCGGTGTCGCCGGCAGCCCGCGCGGCGCGGCTGTTGCCACCGTCGGCGTACGTCGGGACATGCGCCAGCATGCCGCCGTCGATGCACACGACCTGGCCGGTGATGAACGCAGCATCGTCGGAGAGCAGGAAGGCCACCAGCGCGGCCACGTCCCTTGCCGATGCCGGCGCCGGTCACCACGGCCACTTTGCCTTCAAACCGTCCCATCGTGTCCTCCTGGATTGCGTTGGTCTTTCGCGGCATGCCGCTCAGCCTCCGCCGGAGAAGGCGCAGGGTCCGCGCTGGCGCGCTCGCCATCGCCAGTGTCGCTTTCGATGACCCGGATGGCGGCGACCGGGCACTGGCTGGCCGCGAGCAGCACGGCGGCGTGCAGCGCCTGCGGGACCGTCGCCACGCACACTTCGGCCACGCCGTCCGGTTTGCGCTGGCGAAAGGTGCCCGGCAGCGTCAGCACGCACTGCCCGGTGGTTCCGCACAGATCCTGGTCGACCACGACGCGCATCTCAGCCCCCCCCTTGCGCATGCAGCCGCACCGGCAGCGCGCGGAACGTCCTGAGGAACGCGGAGGGCTCCCGGGTCGGCTGCTCGGCCAATGCCAGCGTGGGGAAGCGCGCCTGGATCCGCGGCAGGCTCTCGGCCAACTGCATCCGGGCCAGTTGCGCACCGGGGCAGAAGTGGATGCCGTGGCCGAAGCTCAGCATGATCTTCCCGTCGGTCGACATGCCAGGATTGGTGCCGCCAGGATTGGTGCCGTAGAACCGCGCGGGATCGAAGCGGTCGGGATCGGCGAAGGCGTCCGGGTCGCGATTGCCGGCCGCGATCAGCAACCGCACGTCCGCGTTCTTCGGGATCACCACGCCGCCCAGCTCGATGTCGCGCTGGGCGATACGCGGAGTGGGGCTGAACAGGACGGGCGCGTCGCAGCGCAGGACTTCTTCGACGAATGCCTTCACCCCCACGGCGTCTCCCTGCAGCCAGTGCCGCTGTTCGGGATACGCCCGCATCGCCAGGACCGCATGGTCGATGGTCGCAGCAGTGGTGGCGAAGCCGCCCAGCAGCATGCCCCACAGCATGCTGATCAACTCCGCATCCGACAGCGTGTCGGCATCGTCGTCGTGTGCGCCGACCAGCATCGACACGATGTCGTGGCGGGGATCGGTGCGCTTGCGCTGTATGAGGTCGCCAAAGTAGGCCAGCACCCTGGCGCTGGCCGCGTCCGCCGCGGCGAGCTGGGGATCGCTGGCGTGCGGGCCCAGGCCTTCCACAATGGCGCCGATGCCGGCGGCGAGCCCCAACATGTCGTCCTGGGGCAGGCCGAACAGTTCGGCGAAGACCAGCATGGGCAAGGCTAGCGCGAATTCCCGATGCAGGTCCACCGCCTCCCCGCGCTCCAGCGCGGGCGCCATGCCGTCCAGGCGCGCTGCGACGATGCGCGCGGTGCTCGGCCGCAGGTTGTCGATCTGGCGCATGGTGAAGTCGCGCGAGATCAGCCGGCGCAGACGCGTATGCGTCGGTGGGTCCTTCATCGCTAGCGTGGATGCCATCAGATTGACCGACAGGCTCGTCGCGGCACGCGGGAAATAGCGCGCCAGTTCGCCCGGCGCCGGTCCCCGAAACGCATCGCCCGTGGCCTTGAGCGCCCAGTAGATGTCGGCGTGGCGGCTCAACAGAAAGAGGCCCGACGCCGCGCGATGCACGGGATCGTGCTCGCGCAACCACCGCATGAACGGATACGGGTCGTGGATGCACGCTGGCGACGCCAGTTCGGCGAAGGCGTCCCGGCATGCTGCAGTGGTTTCTTGCGCGTCCATCTTGGTTACCTGTTGGCTGGCTGATCTGACAAGCGATGGAAGGGTATCCGGCGTGTGCCGCCGTTCAACTAAGGCAGCAAGAGTTGTGCCAACTGCGCAGAGAGCGCCTCAGATAAGCTGCTCTGCACATCATTCTATGACTTAACTGAGCGCGGCACGCGCGGGCCGAACATCACTATGTCGCGGACGCGACAAACCCGACAGTAGGTCAACGCAAGGTATGTCGGTCGCCTTAGCTTGGCGCAGAAGTCAGGGTTCGTCTGTCGGGCATGATCGGACGTCCAGTATGGAACCGAAGCTATGTCATCGAAGGGAGGAAGGTGACCGGCAGGCGCTGCGGGAGCGAATGACGTAAGACGAAGCTATACTAGCTTAGCTAGTTTCCGTCCATAAAGACGCGTATTTTTCTGCGTTTACAATTACTTGTCCTTGGTGCAAGGGTCCTTGAGGGGCGCTG
>MBFK01000170.1 GCA_001704765.1 Sinorhizobium shofinae | reverse complement strand
GGATGATCTTCAGAATCCGGCCGCGCTTCTTGAAATCGGCCGAGCCTCCCTCGAGCGCATCGGCGAACTCCTCGTGAATGATCTCGACGATGCGGCCAAGCTCGCGCTGCTTCTTCTCCGGCAGATGTTCGAGGCTAGATCTCATATTCAACCGATAGGACAAAGACGATTCGCCGTCTACTACGGGAATCATTCGACCCAGGGTTACGCTGCGCCCCACGCGTCGAGTCAGAATCCCGCCTGCGCCAGACTAAGGACCGTCAGCAAAGGGCAAGCCGAACGCCGGCGGGAGGAGCCTCGGCTTCAGACCACTGCTCCGTCGTTAATCTTGATCGGATGTGCACGGAAAACGAATTATCGGCCGGCTACAGCGCATCCTTACGCTGAAGATTCCATCACGTTTGTGAATCGATAGACCCGATCGATTCATAAACGTCGTTGGACGCAAACCCTCATCCGGTCAAGCGTTGGCTATGAGCCAGTATCCGTTCCATGAACGTGGCGCGGTTTTATGCGATGTCGATCGCCTGACCTCTTAGGCGGTTACTCGTCTTTCGCTGGGGCCGGATCGGCGGAGCGCATTGATCTGTTCGAGGATGAACGGCAAGCAATCAGGCTGTTCCTTTGCTTGGCTGGCCAGAAACAATCGCGCGGCTACAGGCCGCAATCGCTCTGTGGAAATCAACGCTTTGACAGTTCCAAGAGAGACCGGCCCGATGACAAGTCGCTTCCTCGCTGACAAGGTGTCCTCGTCATTGAGAGGGGAAAAATTATGACAACAAGCAATGAGATAGCCGACAAGATCGCAACCGATCACGATCTTACCAAGGTCCAGGGCAAAGCGATTGTCGAGGCGGTCTTCGCCGCCGTGACGGCGGCCGCGACGTCCGGCGCCGAGACATCGATCCCAGGCTTCGGAAAGTTCAAGGTCAAGCACGCGCCGGAGCGCGAGGCGCGCAATCCGGCGACCGGTGCGACCATCAAGGTCGCCGCCGCGAAAAAGCTGACCTTCGCACCGGCAAAAGCACTCAAGGACGCTTTGAACAAGTGATCCGATAAGCAATGAGGTCCCGCCATTCGGCGGGACCTCTTTTCGAAAGCATTAATCCCAGTTGGAGCGAGACCAGATCAGCTGGAGCTCTTCGACGCCGATTAGCGTTGCATAGATCGGTGTAGCGAAGGCCGGATCGTCCAGTTTGACGGAGAGATGATCTCGTTCGGCTTCCCGCGCAGTTTTCTGCTAGGCGACGCCGAACTCGACGACTCCCGTGAACATGGGGAAGTCGACCCTTTGTCGACAGAGCGTTCGACGCGTCTTGATCGTGCCGGAGAAATTGCTCCCATCCGCTCCGCAGCTCTCTCACTATGCTCGGCATCATTATCGGCGTTGCTTCCATCGTGGTGATGATCGCTATCGGGAGTGGCGCACAGGAGCGCATTGAATCGCAAATCCCCAGCCTCGGCTCAAATCTCATCAGCATCACTCCGGGCAGCGCAAGGATGGGCAGCGTACGGCTCGGCAGCGGCGCGGCACCAAAATTGAGCGAGGAAGATACACTTGCGATAGGCTCAGAGCTGCCCGGCGTCGTGGTCGCGTCGCCGCTTCTTCACGCACGCGTGCAGTTTGCGATCGGGGCTAGCAACTGGCAGGGTGTACTTCGCGGCATCACGCCGGAGTATTTCGGTGCGCGCGAATGGCGAGTCATTGCAGGACGGGAGATGACCCCGGAGGACAACAAGCGCGCCACCAATGTTGCGCTACTCGGAACGACGATGCGGGAGAAGCTGTTCGGCGATGCGGACCCGCTCGGCGCGACAATTCGCATACGCGATGTGCCGGTCGTCGTAATCGGGCTGCTCGATCGGAAGGGGCAAAGTGTCTGGGGCGATGATAGGCGATGATCAAGACGACGTCGCCCTCGTGCCATTAAGAACGGCCCGACTCCAATTTGTTGGAACAAGCCGAGCAAATCCGACCCTTGTGCACAACATCACCGTGAAGTTCGACGACGGCGCCTCGGCCGAAAATACCATGTCAGCCATACGTGAGCTTCTCTGGCAGCGTCACCGCCTGAGAAAGGGTCAGGAAGACAGCTTCATGGTGAGCAACCTTGCCGAGGCGGCGGACATCGAGGGTTCTACCACGCGGGTCATATCGCTGCTGCTTTCAGCCGTTGCCTCCGTGTTCTTGGTGGTCGGCGGCATCGGGATGATGAACATCATGCTTGTGACGGTGACGGAGAGAACCAGGGAGATCGGCTTGCGGCTCGCGGTTGGCGCGCGCCGGCGTGATATCCTTGCGCAGTTTCTCATCGAGGCCGTGATCCTTGCCCTCTTCGGCGGCTTCCTCGGGGTGCTACTAGGAATCGCCGCGGCTCGGCGATCGGCACTCTCGCCGGCTGGCCGATCATTTTCGATCTGAGCCCAATGCTCCTGGCTGTTGGCTTCGCTGCCGGCGTGGGCGTCTTCTTCGGCTACGATCCCGCTCGCCAAGCCGCGCGACTGCTGCCGATCGAGGCCTTGCGTTCGGAATGACCGGTGGCCGATGGTCAAACCTGCAACAGCGACCCGCAATGGCAGTCTTGCTTCTGCTGAGGTCCAGCACCGAGGCATCATATGCCACGTCGCAACTGCAAATGTATATGGACGCTCCGGAGGCATGGTGTTTGGCTATGAGGCAGCTTGCCTGATAAGCATAAGCTAATCCTCGTCACAACCGGTCAGATAGAGTATTCTCTTCGTTCTGCAGCTCACCGGTCATGGCATTGCGTATGTCCCGCGCCCGATCGGTGACCAGTGGGGCGAGCGCCGAACTGATCGCCAGGAGAGCGCTGAGTGGGGGGCGCAAGTTGGAGGAATCGAGCGTCAGTCTCAGTCGTCGGGTCGAACTGCTGCAGCGGGAGCTTGGCGAGGTCCTCGAACAGCAGACGGCAACAGCAGAAATCCTGCGCGTCATTTCGACCTCACCAACCGACGTGCAGCCGGTCTTCGATGCGATAGCGAAAAATGCGGCGAAGCTGTGCGGAGCAGAATTTTGCTTCGTATTTCGGTTCGACGGAGAACTCCTACACCCGGTCGCTTATCACGGCGTTTCGCGCCAAGGCATCGAAGCGGTACGGGCCAATTTTCCGCAGAGGCCAAATCGGGGCAATGTAACGGGACGCGCCTTTCTCAGCGGTGTCATCGAACAGATTCCCGACGTGTTTGCCGACTCTGATTACCAGATGCTCTCGCTAGCGAAAATCGTGTCCTACCGCAGCGCCATCGGCGTGCCACTAGTGCGGGAAGGACGTCCGATCGGCTCAATCGCGGTCACACGACGCGCGGTCGGATTCTATCCAGAGCGGCAGGTCGAGCTCCTGCGAACTTTCGCCGATCAGGCGGTAATCGCCATCGAGAACGTCCGCCTTTTCGAGGAGGCGCGGGCGCGCAATCGAGAGGTAACAGAGGCGCTCGAACAGCAGACGGCAACAAGCGAAATCCTGCGCGTCATCTCCACCTCGCCCACCGATGTACAGCCGGTGTTCGACACAATCGCGCTCAACGCCGCCCGACTTTGCGGTGCGCAGTTCTGTCACGTCTTCCGCTATGACGGCGAACTGGTGCACTTCGTGGCGTATCACCGGCTCGAGCCGGAGGGCGTCGAAGCCGTGCGCGCGCTTTTTCCGTCCCCACCCAATCGAGGGAGTGCCGCCGGGCGTTCGATCCTCAGTCGATCGGTGGAACAGATACCGGACCGGCTGGTCGATCCTGATTATCAGGCCCACACCACACTCGGGGTCAAATCCGCGAACTACCGAAGCCTGGTGGGCGTGCCGATCATGCGCGACGGCAATCCGATCGGAACCATTGTTGTGGCACGAACCCAGCCAGGAATGTTCCCCGATCGCCAAGTCGAACTCCTCAGGACCTTCGCCGACCAGGCAGGGATAGCGATCGAGAATGTTCGGCTGTTCACCGATCTCGAGACACGCAATGTCGAGCTAAAAGAATCGCTGCAGCAGCAGACCGCGACAGCGGATGTTCTCAAGGTCATCAGCCGGTCTGCCTTCGACCTCCAAACCGTTCTCGACACTCTTGTCGAGTCCGCCGTGCGGCTCTGCGAGGCTTATGACGCGGCAATCTTCCTCAAGGAGGGAGATACGCTCTATCTGAGGGCCCATCACGGGCCGATTCCGATCGATTTCGTTGGCTGGCCGATATCACCGGACTGGGTTACGGGGCGGGCTGTACTGGATCGAAAGCCAATCCATGTGCCCGACCTGACCGCTGCGCCCGACGAGTTCCCGGACGGCCACAACATGGCCGTCCGGATGGGCCACCGTACCATCCTCGCAGCGCCCCTGTTACGGCAGCAGGAAGCAATCGGTGGTCTCGTCATTCGCCGGACCGAAGTCAAGCCGTTCACCAAGAAGCAAATTGACCTCCTCCAGACCTTTGCCGACCAAGCGGTCATAGCGATCGAGAACGTGCGGCTCTTCGATGAAGTGAAGGCGCGGACTGCCGAGTTGACGGAGGCGCTGGAACAGCAGACTGCGACGGCTGACGTGCTGAAGGTTATCAGCCGCTCCGCCTTCGACCTGCAAACGGTCCTCGACACTCTTGTTGCTTCCGCTGCCCGCCTTTGCGAGGCCGACATGGCAACTATGACCCGGCCGATGGCAGGCGCGCACTATCCTGTCGCCAGCTTCGGCCTCTCGCAAGAATTCGGCCAATACCTTCGGGCTCTCCCGCTGGAGCCAGGGCGCGGCACCATAGTGGGGCGAACGCTACTAGAGGTTCGGCCGGTCCAGGTCGCCGACGTCCTCGATGATCCGGAGTACGCGTTGCGCGAGGGGCAAAGACTTGGCGGGTTTCGTACAGTACTCGGGATGCCACTCTTGCGCGAAGGAAGCCCGATTGGCGTGCTCGCATTGACGCGCTCGACCGTGCGTCCCTTCACCAAAAAACAGATCGAGCTGGCGTCGACCTTCGCCGACCAGGCCGTGATCGCGATCGAAAATGTGCGTCTTTTCCAGGAGGTGCAGGCGAGAACCGAGGAGCTGTCGCGATCGCTCAAGGATCTGAGGACCGCGCAGGACAGATTAATCCAGACGGAGAAGCTCGCCTCCCTCGGGCAGCTGACCGCCGGGATCGCGCACGAGATTAAAAACCCATTGAACTTCGTCAACAATTTCTCGGCGCTCTCCGTCGAATTGATCGAGGAGTTGCAGCAGGCGGTTGAAGGCGCGGTACCCGATAGCGCGGCGCGCACCGGGATCGACGAACTCGCTGCGATGCTCAGCGGCAATCTGGAGAAGGTCGTCCAGCACGGCAAGCGGGCCGACTCGATTGTCAAGAACATGCTCTTGCACTCACGCCAGGGGGCCGGCGAGCGCAGGCCGGCAGATATCAATGCAATCGTCGAGGAGAGCCTCAATCTCGCCTATCACGGCGCTCGCGCTGAGAAGCAGGGGTTCAACATCACGCTCGAGAAATCCCTCGACCCGGCGGCCGGGGAAGTTGACCTGTATCCCCAGGAGATGACGCGCGTGCTTCTCAACCTCATCTCCAATGGCTTCTATGCAACGAGCAAGCGCGCGGCTTCGGAGTCCGGCGACAGTTACGAGCCGACGCTGGCGGCGGTGACCAGGAATCTAGGCGACAGCGTTGAGATCATTATCCGCGACAACGGCCCCGGCATTCCGCGTGACGTGAGGGAGAAAATGTTCAACCCATTCTTCACGACCAAGCCTGCTGGCGAGGGGACGGGCCTCGGCCTTTCGCTCAGTCACGATATTATCGTCAAGCAGCATGCCGGTTCGATCGAGGTAGACACAGAGCTAGGTCACTACACCGAGTTTCGCATTCAATTGCCGCGGATTGCCGCCGTGATCGCAAAAACGGAGGGCAGGTCATGAGCCTTCTAATCTTGGTAGTCGACGACGAGCCTGATATCGAACTGCTTTTTCGACAGCAGTTCCGCCATGACCTACGCGCTGGCCGCTTCGTGATGGAATTCGCACAATCGGCCCCAGTCGCGCTCGAGCGGATCGCCGATGCAGCCGATGTCACGCTCATCCTCATACTGTCCGATGTCAACATGCCGGGGATGAGCGGACTCGAACTGCTGCCGAAAGCGAGGAGCATACGGCCTGACGTGCCGGTGATCATGATCACTGCCTATGGTGATGCCGATACGAAACGGAGAGCCTTGGAAAGCGGCGCGGAAGCGCTACTCACCAAACCGATAGACTTCGCCGCACTGCGAGAAGAAATCGACATGCGAGTAGAGCGCACCGCATGAGCACCAGTATACTCGTTGTTGACGACGAAACGGACCTGGAAATCCTGCTCATCCAAAAGTTCCGGAAGCAGATCCGCGACGGCACGCTGCGCTTTCTTTTTGCCCGCGACGGAATCGAGGCTCTGGCCGTGCTCGGCGCCAACCAGGACGTGGACATGGTGTTGAGCGACATCAACATGCCGCGCATGGATGGCTTGTCGCTGCTGGCAAAGCTTCAGGAGAAGGACCAGGAACTGTCCACGATTATTGTCTCTGCCTACAGCGATATGGCTAATATTCGAACCGCGATGAACCGGGGAGCATACGATTTCGTGACAAAGCCGATCGATTTTCCCGATCTTGAGGCGACGATCATCAAGACGATCCACCACGTGGAGGCACTGCGCGAAGCGCAGCGCCGGCAGTCGGCGGCCGAGCAGGCGCGTGCGTCGCTTTCCCGCTACTTTTCGCCTAATCTCGCCGAACGCTTGGCCAGCAGTGCCAACACCCTTGACCTGGGCGGCACGCGCCGAGAGGTGGCGTCGCTCTTCACTGATCTAACGGGTTTCACGACGCTGGTGGAGACGATCGAGCCAAACGTGCTCGGACCGCTCCTCAATGATTACATCGTTGGCATGACGGACATTGTCTTCACCCATGATGGTACGGTCGCAAAGATTATCGGTGACGCGCTCCACGTGCTTTTCGGGGCTCCGTCAGATCAGCCGGATCATGCCACTCGCGCGGTCGCCTGTTCGCTCGCGCTTGACGAGTTCGCGTGGTCCTTCCGTGAAGACTGGAGCAGAAAAGGAGTACCGCTCGGCCACACCCGGATCGGCGCGCATGCCGGCACGGCTGTCGTCGGCAATTTCGGCGGAGGACGGTTCTTCGACTATAGCGCCTACGGCGACACCATCAATGTAGCCGCTCGTCTGGAAGCAGCCAACAAAACCCTGGGCACCCGTATTTGTGTGAGCGGCAGCCTCGCTACGAAAGCGCAGGATTTCTGTGGCCGCCCTGTGGGCGATCTTCTCCTCAGAGGTCGGGCCGAGCCGATCCGCGCTTTCGAGCCGCTTGACGCCGAAAGATGTGGCAGCACAGATACACAGGCCTACATAGAGGCCTTCGAAAGGCTGGAGGCCGGCAATCCTGGTGCGGTTGCTTCGTTCGCCGCCCTGGTTGGGCGCAATCCCGAGGACCGGCTTGCCAGCTTTCACCTGAGGCGACTGCTAAACGGCGAAACGAGCACGATCATCATCCTGTAAAATGGGCGGCCAGATTTAGCACGAGCTCTGGCTCTGTCGAAGTCTGGTACTCGCAGATTATGAGTTCCTTCCCGGATCGGCCGCAGGCCTTCGCCCTTGTCGAGCTCGGCGCCGACAACCTCACTGTCAACGGAAACGCTGGGGCGGCCAGAGGAGGATCGCCCCGGCTGGCGTCTTCCTCGCCTCGCCGGCGGCAAGCTTCGTCAACGGTATTACCCTCACCGTCGATGGCGGCATGACCGTACAGATGTGAAGGGATCCGTCCTGATTTTTCCCCACTCTCCGCGGCGGCAAGGCCCCTGGCCTTCGCGGCATTCCCCGCTAAATCGTGTCAGGCGGTCAGCTCCGCCAGCCGCTCCTTACATAGCACGTCAACGAGGCAATGAAGATGTTCAGTCCGCTCCATGAGCCAGACGAGCGCTTCCTCTGAAATCTCAAAGTGCTTCGAGTAGCGCGCCTTCACATAGGCCTCATTGAGGATGTTGTACCAGGCTGTAAAACGGTGCTGGTCGCGCGGCCAGGCATCGACCAGCCGACG
>MBFK01000117.1 GCA_001704765.1 Sinorhizobium shofinae | reverse complement strand
GACTAGGCGACCGCTATGGTACCGGAAACGTTGGCAAAAAGTTGATTAATCGGCATAGTTCGCCGGTCGGCATAAACGGCCTTATGCCGCGCGCGGCATAAACAGGTCGCCGCCAATCTTGTCAGCGCGGGAGCATTTCTGGTGCTCGGCTACCAGGCCTACCTTGTAGGCGAGATCGCCGGGATCGAACACAGCCCGGTCCTCCAATTGCCCAACAGCGTCGGGTATTTCGCCCTTGCCGTAGGATCCGTGCTGGTCGCGATCGTCACGCTCGCTGTCGTTCTGCGCGTGCTGCGCCTCGGTTGGGACCACCGGACGAATACCGAAAGCGGCGAGGTGGCGCTATGACGATCGTGATGGTCATTGTCTTCTGCGCACTGATGATGCTGGCAGTGCCGGTCGGTTACGCCCTGATTATCGCCGCCGGCGTCGCGGTCCTGTTCAACGGCTATCTGCCGCTTTCGATTGTGGCGCAGCAGATTTATGACCAGACCCAATCCTTTCCGATGCTCGCGCTGCCGTTCTTCATGCTGGCCGGCACGCTGATGCTTGGCGGTGAGCTCGGCCGGCAGCTGCTGGAGCTGGCATCGCATGCGATGCAGCGCTGGCGGGGCGGACCCCTGTCGACCACCGTCGTTTCTTCCGTCGTGTTTGGCGGCGTCTCCGGTTCCGCCGTGGCGAATGCCAGCGCCCTCGGATCCGTTCTTATCCCGTGGCAGAAAAAGCACGGCTTTCCGCCCGCGCTCTGCGCGGCCAACAACGCGACCTCGGCGGTCATCGACGTTCTGATACCGCCGTCGATTCCCATGATCCTCTTCTCCCTGGTAAGCGGCGTCAGTGTCGCCAACCTCTTCGTCGCGGGCATCTTGCCGGGCATCCTGATGGCCGCGAGCTTTGTCTTCGTCTGCTGGTTCGTTTCGGTGAGGCGCGGCTGCGCCTCGCAGCCCTCGCAGACCAGCAGGCGGCAGCTCGCCACGCTGGCACTGAAGAGCCTGCCCGCGGTGCTGCTGCCGGTGCTGATCATCCTATTCCTGCGGTTTGGCCTGGCCACGCCCACGGAAGTCGCGGTGCTCTCGGTCGTCTATTCGCTCGCACTCAGCCTTCTTTACTACCGCGACCTGACATGGAAGCGATTCTGCGACAACGTGGTCGAGGCCGGCATGGCCACCGGCGTGGTCATGCTGGTCATCATGGGCAGTGCCGCCGTGGG
Source organism: Sinorhizobium shofinae (assembly GCA_001704765.1). Taxonomy (GTDB): domain Bacteria; phylum Pseudomonadota; class Alphaproteobacteria; order Rhizobiales; family Rhizobiaceae; genus Sinorhizobium; species Sinorhizobium shofinae. The sequence continues at coordinate 6,481 of MBFK01000117.1, read as the reverse complement.
TTGGGTCTTGACCTTCGACCAGGCGCCGCAGCAGATGGCGGATTGGGTCGCCGCCAACATCTCGAGCCCGATCGTCATCATCTTGATGATGAACATCCTGATGCTGATCGTCGGCATGCCGCTCGATATGCCGCCCGCCATCCTGCTGCTCGGACCCATCTTCGTTCCCCTTGCCGACACGATCGGTCTGGACCGGGTCCAGCTTGGGCTGATGATGGTGATCAATCTTGGGATCGGGCTCTACACCCCCCCGATCGGCACGACGCTCTTCATCTCCTCGTCGATCGCCAAATCACCACTCGGCGAGACCACCCGTGAACTCTGGCCCTTCTTTGCCATGGCGATGACGCTCCTTCTTGCGGTGAGCTTCATCCCGGCGCTCACGCTCTACTGAGGACAGGACTATGACCGACGCCAGCAAAAACATCGTCTCGGTCCGATCACTTACCAAGTCGTATGGTGCGACAGTCGTGCTCAAAGGCGTGGATTTTTCGGTAGCGCGCGGCGAAATACACGCGCTCCTCGGCGGCAACGGTGCCGGCAAATCGACGCTCATCCGCGTCATCACAACGGCGGCAAAGGATGGTGGCGAACTCGTCTTCCGGGATATGGCCGGCAACATCCTCACCGAAGCGGACGGTCGCCGCAAGGTTGCAGTCGTCCACCAGGAACTCGCGCTTCTTCCCCACCTGACGGTTGCTGAGAACATAGCACTGCCTCATTTCCGCAAGGGCTCGCGCGTTTACGATGGAAGGACGGCCGCCAGCCAGGCCTATGCCGCCCTTTCGATGATTGATCGGGACTTTGCGGGTACCGCGCTGAACCGTCTCGTCGGCGACCTCAGCCTCCATGAGGGACAGATGGTGGAGATCGCGCGAGCGCTGTCGTCGGGGCCGAACTTATCCTCCTGGACGAGCCGACCGCCAATCTGACCGCGGCCGAGACGGAGCGGCTGTTCGGGGTTCTGAGAAAATTGACACGGGAAAATGGCCTCTCGGTCGTCTTTGTCTCGCATCGCATGGAGGAAATCCGCCAGATCGCCCATGTTTGCTCGATTATCCGGGACGGAAGAACCGTGGTGGGGAACGTGCCGACGGCAGAGCTGTCGGATCTCGCCATCATCGAGCATATGGGGCAGGCGCAAGCCACGGCCGTTGCCCGTTCCGCTCGGCCGGCACCGGTGGCGTCTCTGTCCGATGAACCGCTGACGATCGCGGAAAAAGGGTTTTCCGTAACGCTCCAGCCTGGGACCATTCTCGGTGTTGCCGGCGCTCCTGCGGGCCCGCCGCCGTCGTGATCGGCGGCGCGAGCCTGTTCGGCGGCACCGGAACGGCTATCGGTGCGGTTCTTGGAGCCCTGATGATCACGGTCATCCAGAACGGCGTCAATCTCATCGGCATCAACAGTTTTTGGCAGGGGTCGGTTACGGGCATCGCCATCCTGATCGCGGTCCTGATTGATCGCTTCAGCAAATCGCGGCGCGGTGCCGTGTAATCCGTCCTGGGGGAGACCTGGACATCAAGAGGAGGAAGAAGGCATGAAGAAGAAACTGAACGGGTGGCTCGCCATGGCAGCGGGTGCCGCGCTGGTGGCGTTGTCGAGCGTCTCGCATGCGGAGGATAAGAAAACGGTCGCCTATCTCGCGCCGTCGCTCGACATTTCCTACTGGCAGTGGGTCGGCTTCGGCGTGAAGCAGAAAGCGGAAGAGGCTTGGTATGGACTATGTCGAGTTCACGTCGGAGAACTCGCCCGCCAAGCAGATGGACAATGCACGGACCGCCGTGACCAAGGGCGTCGACGCGATCGTCATCGGTCCGGTGAACTCGACCAGCACCCCGCCTTTGCTCGCCTATCTGAAATCCCAGAACATCCCGATTGCCTTTGCCGGTATCGGCCCACAACCCGGCCAGACGGACTACATCCTCGGTTACTGCAAACAACTACGAAACCGGTAAAGCCCAAGGCAGCTTCGTCTGCGCACTCGCGAAGGAGCGCGAAGCAAAAAAAGGTCGGCATGCTGTCCCTTCCACAGGATCGCGAAAATGCCCAGAAGTATCTGCAGGGCGCGCAAGAAGGCCGTAGATCGCCTTGATATCCGGATGGGCGGTCAGCATGTCATTGGCTTGCGATGTATGACGAGGCGGGTACCGGCGCGGCGAAGGTGCTCGAGACCCGCGGCCTGACCGGAAAGATCGGCATCGCGGTCGCAGACGGCAGCCCGACGACCATCGCGCTCCTGAAAGCCAACGCCATCCAGGGCATCTTCTTCCAGGAAGCGGTAGGTCAGGGTATTGACGGCACGCAGCAGGTGTTCAACGCCCTGACCGATGCGCCGGTTGAGAGGGACCTTGCGCTTGTGATGCCGCTTGTGACGGCGGACAAGATCGATACGCCGGAAGCGAAGGCCGTCATCGCACGCGTTTTCCCGTCCAGTAATTGACAAGAGACACGCGGGAACGGCGTCGCTTGCCGTTTCCGCAATCCGGTGGAGATACCATGTCCGACATTGCCATCATTGATCCCCATTTTCACCTCTGGGATCTGGAGACCAACTACTATCCCTGGCTTTCCGACGGGGTGAAGCCGTCCGCCTTCGGCGACTACACAGCCATCAACAAAACCTATCTGGTCGGGGATTTTCTCGCTGACGCGAAGAACCGGAACCTTGTCAAGGCGGTCCACCTTGATGTCGGTTTCGACCCCCAAGAACCCCGCCGGCGAGACCAAATGGCTGCAGGGCGTTGCGGACAAGCATGGTTTCCCCCACGGCATCGTCGGTTATGCCGACTTCCGTAGACCCGATGTCGGCGACTTGCTCGACGAGCATATGCAATACGCAAACTTCCGCGGTATCCGCCAGTCGATGAACTATCATACGGATAGCGCCAAGACCTACCTGACCCAGCCGGAGGTCAGCCGTACATTCGAATGGCGGCGAGGCTTCAAGGAACTGGCTCGCCGCGGACTGAGCTACGACCTTCAGCTCTACTATTGGCAGATGGAGGAATTTCTGGAACTCGCCCGCGATTTCCCCGACGTACAAATCATTCTCAATCACACTGGTATGCAGGTCGACGGGCCGTCGCATTTCGAAGGCTGGCGCGAAGCGATGAACACGCTTGCGCAGGCGCCGAATGTCGCCTGCAAGATCTCTGGCCTCGGCATGGGGAACTGGAACTGGACCAGCGAGAGCATCCGCCCATATGTCGAGGAGGCGATTGCCGCCTTCGGGGTCGACAGGGCGATGTTCGCCTCGAATTTCCCCGTCGATAAGCTGTTCTCAAGTTACGACGCCATTTGGAATGCCTTCAAGAAGATCACCGTGGGCTTCTCGGTCTCAGAACGCTCGGCACTGTTCCACGACAACGCGGCCACATTTTACCGAGTATAACGCTGGGACTGAGGCTTACGCTTCCGCAGCGGTGCTACAGGCTTCGCCCGTGCCCGGCGACTGCGTTGATTCGGCAAAGGGGTAGACCGCTACAGTGATCGCCACATTCTGACGATTACAAAACCACATCCGAATTGTGAGGGCGGCCTAAAGATCGTCAGGGATTCAGCGCACTGCTGAGATCATGCAACCCGGCCGTCAGCATCGTGGGGTCGGACGGCGAAGGCAGGAAGCCGATCGCCTCTAGAACGCTCGCGCTCACTGGAAATCGCATGCAACAGCACACCGCGAATGCCGAGGATTTCAAAAGCATGGAGCAGGCGCAGGCCTGCGTCGTGCACCAATGCCCTACGGATGCCGCGACCCTAATAGGAGGGTCGACTGCGAGGCGGCCGAGGACGGCACCCGGAACCGGGTCAGGCATTTGCGCCGGAAACCGCCAGCCGCTTCCGGCTGCTTTACCGCACCGGAAGCGAGTGCGCAGTAGGCGATGACGCGGTTGCCCTCGCAGGCAACGAAGTGCGCGACGAGCAGCGCCTCCTCGGCGCGACGCTCAGAGACCTCCGGCATGAAATTAGTGCGTGTCTTCCCAAGCAGCTCGGCAGCGCGGGCGATCAGGTTGCGGACCGCAGGCTTGATGCGCATATTCAGCGGCACGCTTGCGTCCAGGACTTTTTTCGTGTGCGCGATTGGCACGCGGCTTTTTTACACTGCGCGGCGAGGCTCGTCAGCGGCAGCTTGCCAGCGTAGCGTGCCGCCGGGATCTGCGGAGATGAGACTAGCATGGACAATTTTTCGCCAACCAAACTGGCGCTTCGATGCAGGTGCAGCATGCCCTCCCCGACGATCAGCAAGCTGGCCAGGCGCAAGCCGCCTTTGAGCTGCACTTGCGGGCGCGAGAAAGGCTACCGTCGTCGATGAGGCCGCACGTGAGGCGCCGCCCCTCAGCGGCCTAAAGATATCCGGAGCATCATAAGGGAGGCAGTCCAGGCAGAAACGGCGCGGCGGAATCTGAGCCCGCACGCCGCCCAGGCTTATACTAGTGCGCTTCATAGAATTTGTGGACGGGACGAAAACTCAGCCTGCCACCAAAATTGCCGCTCAATTTCGTAATCCTGAGCGGTAAATTTCATTGGCGATACGCCTTCTCGGGCATAAATTTTCCCGACCAGGAAATTTCACTCGACAGGGGGCCGATATGCTGCTACTTTCCCGAGCGGGAAAACAAAAAAATGGCGAAGCGCATCAAAACTCCAGCCGATATCGGCGCTCTAGTCCGCATCGTGCGCAAGGAGCAAAACTTGCGGCAGGATGAGCTTGCGGGCGTTGCCGGCGTTGGCCTCCGGTTCATTGTCGATCTCGAAGCGGGCAAACCGACAGCTCAGATAGGAAAAGTGTTGCAGGTTTTGCAAACACTCGGCTGTTCGATCGATATTCTGGCTCCTGGTGAACGTAGAAAATGACGGTAAGGGTTCTCAACGTCTGGTGGGATGGTCGCATTGTCGGGCAATTCACCCAGGACAGGCACGGTGATATCGGCTTTGCCTACAGCGAAGCTTGGCTTGACGACGAAAACACGCTTCCGCTGTCTGCCTCCCTCCCGAAGCGCGCAGAACCTTTTTCTCGTCGTGAATGCCGACCATTTTTCGGCGGCCTGTTGCCCGAGGAAAGCCAGCGTCTTGTGACAGCGCAGGCATTGGGCGTTTCACCTGCGAACGACTTTGCGCTCCTTGATCGCTTGGGCGGCGACGTCGCCGGCGCACTTCAGCTTTTGCCGGAAGATCAGGAGCCCATAGAGGCAGGGTCGCTTCCAGACCAGCAGCCGACACCTCTGGATGAGGCCGGAATCGTTCGGATACTGGACGCACTTCCGACGCGGCCGCTATTGGCCGGCCAGGAAGGCTTGAGGCTATCGCTAGCCGGCGCGCAGTCCAAGGTGCCGCTTGTTTTGATTGACGGCGAGCTCGCGCTTCCAGTTTCCGGACAAGCAACAACACATATTCTGAAACCACCAATCGCGCGCTTTCCAGGGACAACCGAAAACGAAGCATTCGTGATGAGACTCGCTGCAGCGATCGGCCTCGACGTCGCACCAGTCGAACCGAGGTCTGCGAATGGGCGCCCTTTTCTTGTGGTCGAGCGATACGATCGCTATCGCGATGCCGACGGTGTGGTTCACCGCATCCACCAGGAAGACTTTTGCCAAGCACTTGGTGTGCCGCCTGAAACGAAATACGCCAGCGAGGGCGGGCCGACATTCAAGGACTGCTTTGAGCTGTTGCGGCGAGTATCAGCGCGGCCCGCTACAGATGTGTTGAAGCTGCTGGACGCCGCGATCTTCAACCTGGTTGTCGGAAATGCCGATGCCCACGGCAAGAATTTCTCGATCCTCTACGACGATCAGGGACCGAAAATGGCCCCGCTGTACGATCTGCTTTCTACGGTCGCCTATCCAGACCTTTCACCGAAAATGGCCATGAGGATCGGGAAACGGGTCACGCTTGCCGAGATGGACGCTGATGGATGGCAGACTTTTGCAAAGGAAGCTGGAGTTGGCTTACCTTTGGTGCGCCGCCGAATTACAAACTTGGTCGACTCCACCGCTGAAGCCGTAGCGAGAGTATTGGAAGACATCTCAGACCTCTACATCGATTCAGCTAGGATAAATCACTTTGCGGACTTGGTTGCAGGCCGCGCCAAACTCGTCAGGTTGTCGATTTAGCCGCTGTCTTCCACGTCTGGATCGGGCACAAGAATAGGCTTTCCGGAGGCCAGATCGGGATGCCGCGGCTCGGTGGTCTTTTTTCCGCTGCAAGACGCCGATGTTGAAGGAAGGTAAATCAACTATGATCATGAGTGCGTGACGATGAGGGCCGTGCCATTGCCAGGATCGCCGTTCGAAGTTGATCAAGTCCGAATTCCTCTTTGAGCTGCTGATGGGCCTGTTAGCAACTCCCTCAGGACTTGATTGTGGCAGCTAACGTGCGCAGGTCTGCCTTGGCGGGTGGGTTAGAGTCGGACTCGAAAAGAACTCAATGGTAGCAATACCTTGCAAGGCGTCGGGTGACGAGGCGAATGTGGGCGATCATG
>MBFK01000203.1 GCA_001704765.1 Sinorhizobium shofinae | reverse complement strand
TCATCTAAAGCTCCTCGTTTTAATACGAGGGGGTCAGTTCTTCGCTTCGTTAGGGGGTCAGTTTTTCATTTCGCCCGACACCATCTCGTTGCGGGCGCGTTCTGCTTTCAATCGATCCTGGTCACATGCAGCCCGGCGCAACTCGATCGGCATCGAGTAAAGCGTCTGGGTAACGAAAGGAGTGATCGCCGGGTAGCGCAACACCGTCTCAATATCGAATATGGCAAAGGCGCCAAAGGAAGCGGCAATAGTGGCGGCGACCTCCGGCACCCCGCGGACTTCGACCGGGCGGCGATATTGATCCAAACCGGCGAAGGCCCGTCTTTGATGGGGTTTTAGAACTGCGAGATCGACCGCAATCAGGCTCTCGATCTCATCCTCAAGTGTTCGCATGGCGCACCTTTCCCGACCGCGCAAAGCGGTTGTCTCGGTCCCCCTTGTTGTCGGATTGGCGCGCCGCAGCACCGATGAATGTTCTTACTATGTTCTGATGCGAGCAAGAGTCAATGGGGCGTTTTCGCGGAGTTGTGCGTTAATAGTCGCATGGCCAAAACATCGTCGAAAATACCGCACGGCACCTCATCGCCGGACCCGATGCCGGATCGGGTTGATCCATGCCTGGCGATGCTAGTCGATAAGCCGCCAAAAGGGCCGGACTGGGCCTTTGAGGTGAAATGGGACGGCTACCGGCTGGCTGTTTACGTCGAGCCGGATAGGGTGCGGATAATCACACGCGGCGGCTACGACTGGACGCCCCGCTTTGGTTCGATCGCGGTCGAGGCGCGCCAGCTCGGTTACGAGACCTTGATCCTCGATGGCGAGGCGGTCGTGCTCGACGACAAGGGGCGCTCAGACTTCGGTATGCTCCAACGTGCTCTCGGCAGGAAACCCAGCCTACACGATCCCCGCGAGATACTCTTCTTCGCTTTCGACCTTCTCTATGTCGACGGTTGGGACCTGCGTCGACTGCCGCTGCGTGAACGCCGGTGGCTGCTCGATCCGATCGTCGCCGGTCGTACCGGTGCCATCCGGCTGTCGGAAGAGGTCGAAGCGGATGGGAAGGAATTCTATCGTATTGCATGCGCGCATGGTCTCGAAGGCATCATCGCCAAGCATCGGGATAGGCCCTACCACTCTGGCCGTCGCCCCGACTGGCAGAAGATCAAATGCGTTCGCAGCGACAGCTTCGTGATTGTCGGCTACGAGCCGTCGACGATGCCTGGCGCGATCGGGCGGCTGTTGCTGGCGGCGAGGAAAGGCGAGGGGCTCGCCTATGTCGGCGGATGCGGTACGGGCTGGAGCTATCAGGAAACGGTGAAGCTGCGCGATCTGCTCGACGAGATCGTGACGGATGCGCCGGCAGTGGCGCTCCGACGCAAGAGCGCCGTCTTTACCCGGCCGGTGCTAGTCGCCGAGGTCGAATATCGTGCCTGGACGCAGGACGGGAAGCTGCGGCATCCGTCATTCAAGGGGATACGGGAGATCGGCGACAGCGGGGACGTGTTCATTCTTGGGGGCTGACGCTCGGCGTCACATGCCGAAAAGGTATGGCAATGGGTGCAATTCCACAGCGTTATTTGTCTGGAAAATCGGCCACTAGGTGTGGCAGTGGAGCCTCCCCCGAATTAAACCGGGAGGGATCTCGGGTGGTTTTAATTTTGTAGCTCGCACTCACGTGCAATTGTTGATCGAGTATTTGGGAGGAAATTACTTCTTCAAAATGTGCGCGACGTCCGTCGATCATTTGTTGTGCATCTGAAGTGCCTGCATAATGCGTCAATAACTGCCCGTTCCTCCGCTGAGCATTTTCCGAAGGCTGCTTTGGCAAGGTCTGAGTGGGATCGGCAGCTGTGGTCCGCGTAGGTCGATGCAGGCGCATTCACGCAGATACGCCATTGGCGTGAGAGTTGGGACACGATCTTCATGCTCGCCGCCAAATCGTCGGGGGATTGAGCGAAGGCCGGTGTGTTTTTAATGAAAGAACGAACAAAGTGATCATTGTTTTCATTTGCATTTAATCTCCCAAACTGCCTTTGCCCTTTGGCGCAGTGCAAGGATGGTCAAAACGGCTTCGACAAGCTCATTTTCGGTAGTGCGATTCTGTTCATCCGGCATGAAGGTGTTCCCCAATCGAACTGCAACAGAAAGTTGATTGAGTCCTTGAAGGAGTCAAGCATCCTAAGATTTGCACATTTCAGCCATGCGGCCAGGGGAAGAGGATGTCTTCGAGGAATCGTTTCATCTCCGCATCGTCACCATACGTTGGGCGTCGGACTCGTGCCCCATCAAATCGGCCAGCATGCGGCCGGAGCAGTCGGCCTTCTCCGTCCGGTCCGGCGCGTTGGCGCGGGACATGTGGAGCAAAAAACATGATGATGTTTACGCGCCGATTTTGTCCCACAAAACCGCACGTGTCTGATTTCGCTTGCAGCCAATCTTGGCCGTCATCCATCAGGAGCGATGGGCAGGCGTAAGTATTGCTTACGCGCTGCCTTCCGTGTCGCTCCCCTCGTCCAGGTCATGGACGGGCAGATAGCCATAACTCTCAAGCCACTCGCGAATGAAGACACGGATTGCCTCATCTCGTGTCATCTTCAGTTCTTCGCAAGCCAGAGCGAGCGCCGCTTCAATGTCATCGTCGAAAGTCATTACTTTCCCTACGCAATACAATCAAAGATCGTAGGGTCTCACAGAGCAGGTTGCAGTCAAGGATTAGGAGCACTGCTCAAACGGGGTACTGCTGAGACTGCGACGATATCAAACGCGGGAACTTATGCAGTTCCCCACCGCGTGACGCGCGCCACGAAAAAGCCCCGCACGATGGCGGGGCAAGTCCACATCCGGTTGCCTTCGTTGGATGCGGGACGTAGCCCAGAGATGAGAGCTACGAAGAGACGCTATCTACGGTTTGATCAGAGAGGAAGGCCTGATTACGCCATTCCGGTACGCCTCTTCGAAAAACAATAGGCAGGGTAAACGCTTTTCAGTCCTTCCCATCAAGCGATCTTCAGCCTCCTGATCACATCCGCGGCATCGACGAGAGCACCTCGGAGAACGACACAACTTATTTCGGGCATTGCATACGGAGTGCGCCTAGCTCCGCAGTTCGCAGATCCACACGCAGCCAGTCGAACGGATTTACGCAGCCGGGGTTTCCGATCCGACTATTGACACCGGCGGGCGCGCGGAGGTTATCGGATCGGCATGACGAAGGACGACCCTCCACGCACCTTCCTCCCGACGGAATATGGTGGTGACCCGAAGCGAAAGCGGCACTAGCTCGTCCCCGCCACCGACCTTGGATCGGAACCGCTCGATCTCGATGATGTAGCCCAAGTCAGCCGTCGCGTACTCGGAGATGCGCTCAAAGCCGGTGGCCTCGCCATCCCGGTAATTTGTGGCAGCCCGTTCCATAGTCTCGGCGGCCTTTTCCCACCCCTTCGCAGGCGGTCCGAACGGATTAGCGATAACGATGTCATCGCGCCGCGAATATAGATTTTTCAGAGGTTCAGGGTTGCCCTTCACGAAGGCATCCAAAGCCCGATGATCCTGCTCGATAAATTTCGTTAGGTCAGATTCTAACATCTTAGCGTCCTTAGATGCTCGAAAAGGGGAACGTGAACTTTATCCGAAAAGTCGCCCGCTTGCGCTATCTCGTTTCTTGGCGCATCCGCCAGGCTCTGATGCCTTCACGCCTAACTGCGGCTTTCACATCCAAGGCACGGTATCAGACAATGAGCGACGAAGCCGGCTCGACCACGCGCAAAGAAACCCGCGCTCCATGGGCACTGGTGCGAGCATCCAGGCTGCACGAACCAACGAAAGCGATTCCAAAAAATAGGTCCGGCAACGGGCGGACCTTACACGCACATGATGGATGCCTCCTGAATGTCAATTCCAGACTCGGGATAGAGCCGATGCTCTCCGTCAGATCGATTTGAGATATTCGACCAGGTCACTTTTTTCCTTGTCGCTCAGTTTGAGACCGAGGTGACGGTCGTAGTGCTCCACGACATCCTGAAGCGTCGCGAACCGTCCGTCGTGATAGAACCCGCCTTTGTGGACCTTCTCGACATCCCACAGGGCACGCAGAGGCGCCGTTCGGTATCGCTCGTCTGGAGAGCGCATCGCCTGGAAATCATCGATGCCGATCTCCTCCGCCGTATGCAGGTTCCAGCCCGGCTCAGTGAAGATTGGCGGGACATGGCAAGTGGCACATTTGGCCTTGTCGTTGAAGAGAGCCTTGCCGTTTTCCGCGGCCGCACTGTCGAAGGCTCCCTCCGGCGGTTTTGGGGTGGGTAGCGCAAGCTGATAGAAGTGCAGGGCGGGCAACTTAGCGGTGATCCGGTCTTCCTTGTCCTGTTTATGGCCTTGCTTGGTCCGGCCGGCGACCGGATACTTCTTGGCATTGTCGAGCCGCGGATCGTAGAACACGCCTTTACCGTGCATTTCGAGATTGCCGACATAGGCGTTCCAATAACTTACCGTTCCCCAAGCTCCGGTCCATGTGTGATTGTTGACCCCCGCCAGCCCGAAAGCTGCAGGATTGAGCGTGGCGGCGGTCTTGCCGTCCGGCCGGAAGGCTTTGCCGTCGAGGTTGAGTAAGGCATCGAATTTCCCGGGGCCCCACGCCTCCAGCGCTTTTTTCACCTCCCCTTCGGTAACCTGCAGCATATCCACAAAGGCGGTAAGATCAGGCGCCAAGACTACGATCGCACCGATATTAAGGTCACGGTTGGGCCAGCCGTCGAGCCTATGTCCAATGCCGGGCGCATAGGAGTCGTCGACCGTCGAGTGGCACAATGCGCATTGAATGCCGACCGACCTTAAGGTCTTGCCCTGCTCGTCGAAGAATCCGGTGACGCCAACAACGGCGTTGGATTTGAGCAGGACCAGCGTACTGGCTGGATCCTTGAGATCAACTTCGCCCTTGCTCAGTGCCTCGGCCACGTCCTTGGGAATTGCATTCACATCGACTTTCAAACCAAGCTCGAGAGCCACTTGCGGGCTGAGGCCCGGTCCCACGCCGCCTGCTTTTTCGCCTGCGATTGCCTCGTGAAGCTTGAGCTTGCCGCCCCAAAAATCCTCGCTGCCGAAAGTGTCGAAGCGGAATGTGTCGCGCCCTTCTTCCAGATAACGCTTTGCCTGCTCGGCGACCGTGGCGTCAAAGTCCTTGCCGCTTGCAGCCTTCTTGCTCATTTGAGCGAAGACCGGAACGAGAGCCGTCGATAGCAGGAGGGTAAATAATAAAGTAGAAATCTGCGCGCGCCTTTGCATGTCACGTTCCTCCCAAAACATGAGCGCCAATCGCCGGTCATGGTAGTTTCGCGGGTCCTCGTGCGCGCGAACCCGAAACCGGCCGAATATTTGCAATCGATCATTCTGTATCCTAATTCGTGTACCGCAACCCGAACGCTGCGCCGGTCGGCTACGGTCCGCAGTGGTCCAAAAGGATAATGAGCAGACCTTCGCTCGCCCGCTCAGGCGGGCGAGTATGCATCAATTCCGGACATTCCCGCGGTACGGAATCACTCTGGGTACGGCTGTTGGCCTATATGCGAGGCTTCACGTTTGCGTGCGCGTTGGCGGCATCCGTGTCGGTGGCCGGCGTCTGCGTATCATGGCCGGTGAAGGGGCTTCCCTGACCGGGGGCCAAGGTACCGCTGTGACCAGCATTGTTTGTCGTAAAGGCGTGCGTGTTGGAAGACGCTGTGCTGCCGGGCGCCAATCCATTCTGTTGCGCCTGGAAAAGGTGGTCGTCTGCCTGGGCAATGGAACCGGAGGAGATCAGCAAGACCGCCGCTGCGCTTATCAAAGTGTGTATCTTCATAACAAGACTCCATTTTTTGCACCCCCACAGTTAGGACACACCTGCCGCCGCCGACATTCCGAATTGATCATCACGACTTCGTGAGCTTGTTCGGTCGGCCGGTCGCAAGATGTGCGGGGGACTGGTTGCACCGGGCTCGAACACTCGACGCCGGGAAGGCGATGTTTCATGCCGTGGCGGCGGAGGCCGCCGGTCTCGCCAGCCGGCGGCACTGTTTTTGCATCGCGCGGCTTCTATCGCCAGTAACTCCGCCCGTTGTCGACTGACGATCGGCCCATAACATAGCCGATCGCGAAGGCGAGGGCGACTGTGAGCGCCAAGCCAGTTGCAGTGTATGGGTGATCCGTGGCCCCGAACACCACAGCATTCGCTTCGCGGCTCACTGCGTCGGTGGCTGTCTTCGCTACCTTTCGGACACCAGTGGGCGGTTCGGTCGGCGTCCCGGTGAAGCCGGCGCTCAGTTCGTCGTTGGGCATGTTGTTTCTCCTTTAGGGAAGGAGAAACCGACGAGGGGCGGGGAGGTTCCGGATATCGGTGCACCGACCCGAACGCCGCTTCGCGTGCAGACGGTTCAGCAGGTCGATTAGATCGTCGGCCTGCTCCATCTGATCTGTGTATTTTCCTGACTCAATGCGTTAATGCGGGATGGCCCGAGCAACCTCAAAAAAGCCGCCCGATCTGCCGCCGCCAGATCCGACGCCAAGGCGCATCGAGCCGTATGTTGCGATGCTCGTCGACAACCCGCCCAAAGGACCGCAATGGGCCTTCGAAGTGAAGTGGGACGGGTACAGTCTCCCGGTCCACGTGGAGGGCCGCCGGCTGGTCGCAGCGCGAAACCGCCGCGGCTCTGATCAACCTCGCGGAAAATCACGCGCTCGCCATCGAGGCGAATGACGCGATGGCGGAGCTCGGCGCCGGCGCGTTCTAAGGCCCGCCGCCTTCATTGAGATGAGCGGCTATATCCTTGTATTTTCAGGAACATTCGTTTGCTGGAGGTGTCGCATCCGGGTTCCAGCACCGAACCAACGTGATTGGTGTCGAACCCGAAAGCGCTCCAACGCTTTACGACGCCCTGAAGCCGGGACACCCGGTCGACGTTGCGACGGGAGGCGTCGCGGCGGACGCACGGCGAAATCACCTTTCCCATTCTCCAACACTATATCTCGCAGTCCGCCTTCGACGACGGCTCGATAAAGGAGGCGAGAAAGTTGCTCTGGGACGAACTGCGTTTGCTCGTCGAGCCCGCGGCTGCTCTTCCGCTCGCGGCGCTCAAGGCAGGCAAACTCGATGTGGCGAGTGCTGATCACATCTGCATCGTCATTTGTGGTGCCAACACGGAGCTTAGCTTGGAGTGAAGATCAAGAGATCGGTTGCCAAATCACGACGCGGCATTCGCAAACTCGATTACTCGGGAGGGAGGCTCTAAGACTCCCGGGGCAAAGATATTTGGCAGCCGCAATAGCATGCAAAATCATCGACGATCGCGTTTTCCGGAAGGAAGGGCATTGAAAGGTTACAGATAACCTCAGTTCCATAATTAAGCTTATGCGATTTTGATGTGTAGCGGCATTTTAGAGATGCGACACATAGGCCAGTTAGAGATGCGACAGTCGTCGCCTCTTG
>MBFK01000073.1 GCA_001704765.1 Sinorhizobium shofinae | reverse complement strand
CGGACAGAAGCAAGCACTCGGCGAGGGATTAAGCTCACAAGGGATTGACGCAAAGCCCGTTACAGAAGATCGCATAATGTACCGACGGCAACTGCCGGCGCTGAAGCTAGTATTTTAGGGTGTTGACATAGCATTTCACCAACATTGCTCGGTTCGATCCCTTGGTCCGATCGCGCCTCTCGCGCAGGTCGTTGCCATGCGCAAAGCGAGATGCTTCCATAAGCTCCATGAGTCCTGCTCATGGAGCTTTCGATGTCTTTAGACGACGTTGACCTCAATCTTCTTCGCGTTTTCGATGTGTTAATGCAGGAACGAAGTGTCACGGGCGCCGCCGACTATCTGGGGCGGACCCAGTCTGCCGTTAGTCACTCTCTCGCCAAGCTGCGCATACTTTTCAAGGACGAATTGTTTACACGAGATGGCGGCAGCATGAGACCCACGCCGCGAGCACTCGAGCTGGCGACGGACTTGTCTGATGCGTTAGCTAAAATTCGCGCGTCGATCGGGCGCTACAAGGTTTTTGATTCCACCACGACCGAGCGAAAGTTTCGAGTCGGCCTCACTGACTATCATGCAATGATATTCATTCCGCGGTTGATCAGGGAGTTCTCCGAGCAGGCGCCGCATGCCACGCTCAACGTGATTCCCGCGAACCGGGTCGAGGCGGAAACCACCGACTACTTTCGGCAGGTAGACTGCACGTTAACGGGCGCAAATCTCAGGGATGATCCCAGCTTAGTCAAGGTGGAACTCGGGCAGGACAGGTTGCTTTGCGCCGTGTGGAGCGGTAGCCAAATGGCACGAAGTCCGCTGAGTCTGGAGACTTATCTGTCGGCTTCGCATCTTCAGATTTCGGCAGATGGTCTGTCCGAAGGCCTGGCTGATCGGGCGCTGAGAGATCGTGGGCTCAGGAGAAAGGTCGTGGCCACCATCTCGAACTACTTGGTTATGCCATGGGTCCTGAGGGGAACCGAGCTCATCACTCATTGCGGGGACGGTATTCTTCAAATGCTTGATGAAACAAGCGAGGTGACACTTCTCTCGCCGCCAATTCCTATTTCATCCGTAAGCGCAAACCTCGTCATCCATCGGCAGATGGCCGCTGATCAGGGAACCCTTTGGCTGCGGCGACTGATAACCGAACTCTACCACACCGCACAAATAAAGAAGAACGAGGTAATATTGGCGAACAAGCTCATGGCGTGAACCGTGGCGGCCTCGCGCTACTCAAGGACGATCTGCAATATAAGCGGCAACTTTGTTCCGAGTCGCGATTGTTCAACACGGGTCCGGCGACGGCGGCGATAATATGAACGACATTCATAATCCGGATGAAGACAATCAATTTGACAAATCAACGCCTTAGGAGCCACCCTCTTTTTGCAATATAAAAAGGGGATCCTTCCATGCGAAAAATTATGACTGGAGTTCTCGGCGCGGCGCTTGCCGCTTGTGCGTCCACCGTCTGGGCAGGGACGCTGGACAACGTCAAGGCAAAAGGAACTCTCACGTGCGGGACAAATCCGGCAACGGCGGGCTTCAGCGTTCCTGACAACGATGGGAAGTGGACCGGGTTCGTGGTCGATTACTGCCGTGCTGTGGCTGCCGGCGTCCTCGGCGATGCGACGAAGGTCAAGTTCATCCCCCTCAATGCAAAGGATCGCTTCACCGCGCTTCAGTCCGGCGAGATCGACATTCTGGCCCACAACGCCACGTGGACGTCCTCGCGCGATACCTCGCTCGGCATCATTTTCGCCGGCACATATTTCTATGACGGCCAGGGCTTCATGGTGCGCAAGTCGGAGAACATCAAGTCGGCGAAGGACCTGGACGGCGCATCGATCTGCGTTTCGCAGGGAACCACCACAGAGCTGAACCTCGCAGACTACTTCCGTTCCAACGGCATGACCTTCAGCGCTGTCGGCTTCGCCGATGAGGAGGCCGTCATCAAGGCCTATGAAGAGGGGCGGTGCGACGTCTTCTCCGCGGACACGTCTAGCTTGAACGCTGCGCGTATCCGCATGGACAATGCCGATGACAGTGTCGTTCTCCCCGAGATCATTTCTAAGGAGCCTCTCGGACCCGCTGTTCGCCAAGGTGACGATCAGTGGCTGAACATCGCCAAGTGGACCCTCAATGTCATGCTCGCCGCAGAGGAGTTCGGCGTCACTTCGAAGAATGTCGACGAGATGAAAAACTCGGACAACCCGAACATCCGCCGCCTGCTGGGCGTCGAAGGGAGCTTCGGCAAGGATGTAGGGCTCGGCGAAACGTGGTCGCAGGACATCATCAAGCAGGTCGGCAATTATTCCGAAATCTTCGAGCGTTCGATCGGCAAGGAATCTCCGCTGAAGATCGAGCGGGGCGTTAACGCTCTCTGGAACGCAGGCGGTCTTCAGTACGCGCCCCCCATCCGTTGATGGGCAACGGAGGCCGCCGCGAAGAGCGGCGGCCTCCTGGTAAGTTGGGAGGCACGAATGGTTGATATCTCTCAGCCCGCGCACCTGCGCAGGGCTTTCTCGATCTATGACAAGAAGGTTCGCGCAATCATCTATCAAGCCGGGTTGGCTGTAAGTCTGGCTGTTATCGTTGCAGCAATTGCGACGCAAACTGTTTCTAACATGAGACAGCGCGGCATTCCCCTGACGTTCGACTTCTGGAACCAAACGGCTGGCTTCCAGATAAATCAGACCCTCATCCCTTATGACACCCTCTCCAGCTATGGCCAGGCGTTCTGGGTCGGGGTTGCGAACACACTTCTTGTCAGCGCTTGTGGCATCGTGCTTGCCACGGTCATCGGATTCCTGATCGGCATTTCGCGCCTTTCCAACAATTGGATAGCAGCCAAGGTGGCAACTTCCTATGTGGAGGTCATCAGGAACATCCCGCTGCTGCTTCAGCTTCTGTTTTGGTACAACGCGGTACTCAAGCCGCTGCCCGCGCCGAAGGCTTCTATCGCCCTTCCGGGGGGGATCTATCTCAACAACCGTGGGATCATCCTGCCTGCCGTCGAGTTTCATGCAGGGGCCGGCTTGGTTGGCATGGCCATCGTTGCAGCAGTCGCATTCACAATAGCATTCAGCGCCTACGCAAGCGGCGTTCAAAAGCGAACCGGCAAGCAGCTTCCGGTCTTGGCTGTCGGTCTGCTCCTGCTCGCAGGGTTACCGTTGGCGGCTTATGTGGCGGCGGGAAGCCCATGGTCTTTCACGTATCCGGAACTCAGGGGCTTCAACTTCCGTGGCGGCCAACAAATCTACCCCGAGTTCGCGGCTCTCCTTATAGGCCTCTCCGTCTACACGGCGTCGTTTATCGCTGAAATCGTTCGCGGGGGCATACAGGCGGTTTCCAAGGGGCAGACCGAAGCGGCCCATGCCCTCGGGCTACCGCAAGGCAAGACGTTGCGCCTCGTCGTGGTGCCTCAAGCGTTCCGGATCATCATTCCGCCTCTGACCAGCCAATATCTGAACCTGATCAAGAACTCCTCGCTTGCTGTTTTCATTGGATATCCTGACCTCGTGCAAGTCTTCGCGGGATCGGTACTAAACCAGACAGGCGCTGCGGTCCAGGTCATGGCCATAACGCTTGCCGTATACCTGGTCATCTCCCTGATCACGTCAGCAGCAATGAATGCCTTTAACCTGCGCTTCGCGCTCGTGGAGCGATAAAATGACCACAACTCTTCCCGTCGCGGCGGCTTTCCAACACGAGTATATCCCAACCAGCCCGCCACCGGCGGACATCCGGCCTAGCCCTGTGACCTGGGCGCGAAAGAACCTGTTCTCAAGCCCGTTCTCATGCCTTTTGACTGTATGCTTCACCGGATTGGCAGTGTGGCTCGTCTCTCAGTTTCTGAGTTTTGCGTTGATTAATGCGGTCTGGAGCGGTGATAGCGAGGTCTGTCGCGCGAATCCCAATGGTGCATGCTGGTCATTCATTCGTGCCAAGCTGAACTACCTCCAGTACGGAGCCTATCCTGCGACGGAACGCTGGCGCGTCGACCTGACACAGGTGATCGGGGCCATTTTGATCGCTTGGCTTCTTTGGCGGAACGCTCCGCGTCGGAACACGGCAGCGCTCCTATTTTTCGGAGTGTACCCCATTGTTGGGTTCGCTCTGCTTCGCGGAGTCGAAGCGATCGGCCTGCCTGTCATCGACGCCATGCTCTGGGGCGGGATGATGATCACGCTCTTGATGTCGGTCGTGGGGATTGTGTTTTCGCTGCCGCTGGGTGTCGTTCTGGCCCTCGGCCGACGCTCCGAGCTACCGATCGTCAAGGCTGTCTGCGTCTTCTACATCGAGGTTGTGCGCGGTGTGCCTTTCATCACCGTTCTCTTCATGGCGAACTTCATGATGCCTCTATTTGTGCCGGAGGCGCTCACACCCGATAGGCTGCTGCGGCCGATGATCGGCACCGCTCTCTTCTCAGCGGCATATATGGCAGAAGTCGTGCGTGCTGGATTGCAGGCTATCCCTAGGGGACAATACGAAGGAGCTCAGGCTCTTGGGGTCGGGTACTTCACGATGATGAGGCTGAACATCCTGCCCCAGGCCTTGACCATCGTCATCCCCGGCATCGTTTCGACATTCATCGGCCTGTTCAAGGATACGACGCTGGTGGCGATCGTCGGCATCGCCGACTTCTTGCGCGCAGTCGAAGCAGCCCGCATCGATCCGAATTGGGCAGGACCAACGATCTCCTCCACTGGCTACCTCTTCGCCGCGATCATCTACTGGTTCTTCTGCTTCGGAATGTCCCGATACTCGCAGTCTGTGGAACGTCACCTCGCGCGCGGTCATAAATCATAGGAGTTGTCGATGTTCAACAAATCAAAACTCTCGCCAGTAATCTCGCCGGAAAACGACCGCGAAACCGCAGTCGAGCTACACGGCGTCAACAAATGGTATGGCGCATTTCACGTTCTGAAGGATCTCAGCCTGTCCGTGAGGTCGGGGGAGCGGGTCGTTGTCTGCGGCCCCTCAGGATCCGGTAAATCCACGATGATCCGCTGCATAAACCGGCTTGAAGAACATCAAAGGGGTCGGATCGTCGTAAACGGGACTGAACTGACGGCTGACCTGCGCAATATCGACAGTATCCGCGGGAATGCGGGCATGGTGTTCCAGCACTTCAATCTATTCCCCCATCTGACCGTCCTGGAGAACTGCACGCTCGCCCCAATCTGGGTAAAAAAAATGCGTAAGCGTGAGGCGGAAAGCGTTGCAAGAGAATATCTCCGCCGGGTCCGAATTGAGGACAAGGCGGGAAGCTATCCGGGGCAGCTCTCAGGCGGCCAGCAACAACGAGCTGCGATTGCGCGTGCCTTGTGCATGAACCCGAAAGTGATGCTCTTCGACGAGCCGACATCCGCACTCGATCCCGAAATGGTGAAGGAGGTCCTCGACACCATGAAGTCATTGGCGGCGGAGGGCATGACCATGCTCTGCGTGACGCATGAAATGGGTTTCGCCCGAGAGGTGGCCGATCGCGTCGTTTTCATGGATCGAGGGGAAATCGTCGAGGCCGCGACACCAGCCGGCTTTTTCACAAATCCCCGATCGGAGCGTGCACAGCAGTTCTTGCGACAAATCTTGAAGTGACTTGTCCGATCTTCTTGCCAGCGCGGTGGTTCGCGCAACAATAATTTCTAGGAATCTGAACCAATGACATACTCACAGCCGGGCGTGCCGGCGGCCGGGAAACTGGCCGCGGAGGAGTTTGATTTTGGCGTTGTCCACGATCGCAGCCAATTCGGATCTGCGAAATGGGCCAATCAATGGGATGAGTTCTCCCCTCGTGTCGAGGGCGAAGGGCTGATCTCTCTCTGGACGGCTGACATGGACTTCCGGGCGCCGGAGCCAGTGATCGCGCGCCTGCGGGAGGCTGTCAATCATGGCATCTACGGCTATACGAAGCGCGATCTGCGTCACTATGAAATCGTCAAATCATGGTTCGAGCGTCGCCACAACTGGGACGTAGACCTGGCGACCCTGCTTCCTGCCCCTGCCATTATGCCTTCGGTCGCGGCGATACTGCGGACCTTCACGCAGCCAGGGGACGGCGTCATCGTACAGGCGCCAGTCTATTCGCCATACTTTCAAGTCGTCCGCGACAACAATAGGACGCTCATGATCAACCGCTTGAGGCTTGTTGAGGGAGGTGGTTATGAGCTCGACCTGGAGGACTTCGAGCGTTTGGCTGCACAGGGGGCGCGGGCCTTCTTGTTGTGCAACCCGCACAACCCCGCTGGGAAGGCCTGGACGCGCGAGGAACTCGAGAGCTTGGATGCGTTATGCGAGCGCTACGGCATTCTGGTCATTTCCGACGATATTCACTGCGACATTCGCCTAAACGACCGCCCCCACGTCGTATTTTCCTCGATCAGTGAGGGCGCGGCAGCGAAGTCCTTCATCTGCACAGCTCCGACTAAAACGTTTAACTTGGCCGGTGTGCCTTCGGCCACGCTTTCCGTCGCTGACTCGAAACGCCGGGAGGAATTGTTCCGGGTTATGCAAGCGTCGTTCATGGTGAACGCCAATTTCTTTGGGCGTATAGCTCTGGAGGTTGCTTACACCTCAGGCGATCAGTGGCTAGACCACCTGACACCCTATATTCGCGACAACGTCGATCTTGTGTGCAACCGGGCCGCAGAGTCACTTCCGGATATCTCTCCGATGCGACCAGACGCCTCGTTTCTGGTCTGGCTGGACGCGCGGGAAGTGGACGCAAAGGTTGGAGGCGTACACCGCTTCTTCGTCGAACGAGCCGCCGTCAATTTATACGATGGGCGCGTTTATGGACCGGGGGGAGAGGGCTTCATTCGGCTCAACGTCGGTTGCCCGCGTTCGGTCCTCGAGGAAGCTTTGGCACGCATGGCGAGCGCCCTTTCATCGCTGTAGCCCGGCGTCGAGTTCGCCGACCCTTTCCCGCTTTTTCGTGCTTCCAAAATCGCACGTATTGATGGAACTGCTGGTGTCGCGAGCCACGAAGATAGGGGTAGTGATCCTAGATTTTCACCGCTGGCGGGGTCTGCAGTTGATGCCTTTCAAGGGGAGGAATGAACGATCACTTCTGGCAGGTCGGCTCGCTTTGCGACGAACCGAAGGGCTGCAATGGGATCAAGCCGGCCATTCACTGCGCCTACTTTCGATGACCGCTATGGGTCCTGGCTGTGTAGAAACGCTGATGCCATGGCTAATTGTGGGATATGAGCGTAGCTCAAGCGTCATGGTGACGGTTTTGCTT
>MBFK01000079.1 GCA_001704765.1 Sinorhizobium shofinae | reverse complement strand
TCCAAGCCCGCGTCATTGGCGCGGGATAAAATCCGTCACCACCAAAACTGCGTCAGAGCCAATTTTGCACGCCGATTGACAATCGCCCTATTTCTCTTTGGCATGTGTCATGGCTCGATGGACGTTGCGGTGAATAGTTGGGCGAGCGAAGTGGAGAAACACATGGGACGGCCAGTGATGTCGTCGTTTCACGCCATGTGGAGTGTGGGGGCCGTTCTCGGCGCAGCAGGCGGTTACATTGCTACAGTCTTTCAGACCCCAGTGTACGTCCATTTTCTTGTTACGGCCGTGACGATCGGCGGGTTGCTCGGACCCTTCCTTCTGCTCGATTGGCAATCAACCATCCGAACGCATGAAAGTGGTGCAGTGGGATTGGTGTTACCTAACAGTGGCCTTTTTCTTGTGGGGCTCATTGCTCTCGCCTCTGGACTAGGAGAGGGTACAGCTCTCGACTGGAGTGCTGTATATTTGCATGATGTAGTCGGGACCGAAGAATCGGACGCCGCCTTGGGGTACATGGGCTTTTCTGCGGCCATGGTGATGATGAGGCTTAAGGCGGATTCTCTGGTTACGCGATGGGGATCAGCCACTGTTGCACGCATAAGCGGTTTCTCGGCTGTCTTTGGCATTTTGTTGATCGTCCTCGGTGAAACCTTGCCGTTAGTCGTGGCGGGCTTCGTGCTGATGGGGGTCGGCTATGCGGCCGTCCTACCATTGGCTTTCAGTCGGGCAGCAGCCGATCTTGTAGTGCCGGCGGGGAAAGCCATCGCGTCCGTTGCAATCTTCGCATATGGCGCAATGACGTTGGGGCCCTTTGCAATTGGACTCCTCGCCGAGGCAACCACAATGCGTTTATGCTTTTTTATCGTCGGACTATTCGCAGCCTTGGTGGCAGTATTGGCTCCAGTGCTCAAGCAATAGAAGAAATCACCGCCTGCTTTATCGCACCTTGAGAGATTTTAGCGTTTTGTCATGAGAGCGACGAATACTCCGCCTTTTGCTGACCGAGGCCGCGAGTATTCTTCATCGGCAGGCGCGGAACGGAACGGGTTGGAGATCACAGACGCCATTTTTGAAGGCATGGGCGAACCAGGCATGAAATGGATCGAGGTGACCGGCCGAGGCCAGCGGCGGTATCGGACTGACGAAGATGAGTAATCAAAAGTCGATAAAGCGTTAAATTCATATCATCAATAGCTGCGATGAAAACAAACGATTTTACTGAATAGATGCGGGCGAAATAGAAGAACGCTCATCAAGTTGGAGTCAGTGAATGCGCGGCACTGTTAGCCCAACTCGCGTTGACTGTCGGACAAAGCGACTATCCTCTGCGAATTGAATGGAGAGAACTATGTCTGATGCAAAGCTGCAGCGCGTACTTTCGTCTCTTACGGAAGTGTACAGACAGCTAAATTCTCTGCCGTCCAGTCAGGCATCCTACGCCGGCTATGTCAAACTCGATACAAACGAGAATCCATTTGCGTTGCCAAAAGCGGTAATGCAGAGCGCAGTTGCTGCTCTCGAGCGGCAGTATTTATATCCAGAGGATGACAACATCAGTTTGCGGGAAGCCGCCGCTGCATCCTATGATCTTTCCGCGGATCAGGTGATCGCCGGTAACGGTTCGTCCGAACTTCTTTCGCTCATATATAAAGCATTCCTTGGTCCGGGTGACAGTGTCGCGATGCTGTCGCCCGGCTTTGCATACAACCGCAAGCTCGCCCAATTGCAAGGTGCTCGATTACTTGAAATCAAATGGGGCGAGTCTTCCTTGTTGCCGATACACGAATTGCTCTTCGGTCCTGCAAAGCAGGCAAAGTTCATCCTGCTGGCTAATCCGAACAACCCGACAGGAACATTTGTCCCGATTGCTGATATTGAAAGCCTCGTCGCACTATCTGACCAGTTGGTGGTACTCGATGAGGCCTACGTGGACTTCGCTCCCGACAGCGCTCTGCGCCTCGTTAACCGCTATTCGAATCTTCTGCTCTTAAGAACGTTTTCGAAGAGCTATGCTGCGGCCGGCATTCGCGTCGGCTTCGGCTTCGGTCATCCTGAGGTGATAGGGAGGCTGCGCAATATCCAGAACATGTTCAATATGAATGTGATCGGCCATGCGGTTGGCGTCAGCATCCTGGCCCACCGCGCCACCTATAATGAGAACCACCGCCATATCAGGCATGAGAGAGAGCGGGTGAGGGGGGCGCTGTCGCGACTTGGGTTCTCTGTAACGCCCTCCCATGCAAACTTTTTGCTGGCGCGGGTGCCTGCAGGACGAGACGGCGTTTGGTGGCACGCCTGCTTGAAACGGAAAAAGATACTCGTGGCCGTTCTTCCCGATGAAGGTCTGGAAGATTGCATTCGCGTCAGCATCGGGACGAAACCACAAATGGATGCGTTTCTTGCGGCTGTCGAGGACATTTCGGGAGCTCAGACAATCTCGATGATGGGACGTATAGCCGCTTCAGGCTCGGCTCTTTTGCACGTAGGAAAAGACAGTGGCGACAGGAAAGAGAGCGACGACCGGAAGACTGGTCTCCCACAGCGCTAACTACGCCACGCCCGTGAGGAAGCTGAGTTCATAGCCTGGCGCCTGCATGTGTCTAAAGGCGTGCTCCACAACACAAGGTCGCTGGGACGGAAACATCTGCCGGTAGGTGCACTGAAAAACTGTTGAGCAATAGCCGAGCACGCAAGGATGTGTGCCGTCGGCGGCTTAACGATTTGGCTTCCGCCACCGTTGCAAGGGCAGGCTCACCGTGAATAGCGATGTTCGGCCAAATAAAGCCCCCAGGTCTCATTTCACTCGAATTGAAGTCCGGGGCTACCAGGGTAAAGTGAGACGTTAAATGAGAAAAATCCTTCCTTCAAAGCTAGCTTTCGGCATATTCGACCATTTGGACGAGGACGGTAACGCCATGGCACGGCAATACGCAGACCGCCTCACGCTAACGGAAGCATGTGATCGTCTCGGCTTTTACGCTTACCACCTAGCGGAGCACCATTTTTCGCCGCATGGGAGAAGCCCATCGCCGAATCTGTTCCTATCGAGCGTCGCGCAGCGCACCCGTCAACTTCGTCTTGGCCCGCTTGTCATGCTGCTTAGCCTTTCTCATCCGCTGCGTGCGTTTGAGGAGATCTGCATGCTTGACCATTTGAGCGGCGGTAGGGCCGAGTTGGGCATAGGGCGCGGCTCTCTTCCGATCGAGCTAGGTTACTTCGGGATCGATCCGGACGCGGTGGCTGGACGCTATTTCGAAGCCAGCGAAATCCTGATGGAGGCGATGAGGGGCGGCAATCTTTCCTACCGCGGCGACCACTTTGAACTAAACAATGTCCCCTTGATCCTGAGGCCTCATCAACGCCCGCACCCGCCGACTTGGATCGCCACCAACCGACCTGAGTCTGCACGCTGGGCCGCTACAAACGGCGCAAATGTCGCATGTGTGGGACCCGCCTCGCTTGTTCGCAGGATTACTGATGCCTTCCGTTCCGAGGAAGGACTCAGTTCTGGCGCGAACTGCAACGCGTCATTTCTCGGACTGCTCCGCATGATTGTCGTCGGGCAATCTGCAGAACATGCATACTCGCTTGCGGCTCCTGCCTTCGAACGATGGCTGAATAACTTCAAATTCCTGTACGACCTCCATGCAATTCCAGTTCCGCCAAATCTGCCTCTGACCTTCGATGCAGCAATCGAAAGTGAATTGTGCGTCGTAGGAACGGCGCCTGTCGTGCGACGGGCTCTGCTTGATCAAGTCGACGAAGCAGGTGCTAACTATCTCCTTTGTCAGGTCGCGTTTGGAGATTTGCCTTTGGATGCTTCGCTGTATACCGCAATGACCATTCAATCGGAACTAATGGATCGAGTTGGCTGAGTGCCATGGTGCCTGACGAAGTCAGGCGTGTGTAAAAGCGACGGCTTCCTGTCGTATCAGGCGCAACTCCAATTCGGCCCCAAAACCAACAATGGGCTGGTCGGCGCTAAGTACATCTGACTCGAAGGTATTTTATCGGGTAGCGTGGCTTCTGGGAAGAGGTAAGATGGTCGAGATCGACGCAATATTGATAACAGACGTAAACGGAATAGGAACGACCGCGGATGATCAACTAGCATTTGTCAGTTTGATTGCTGATCTGACGTGCTTCCCGCAAATCGGATCGTTCTGAACTGGAATTTTCCAATTATGCTCCGGTTGTCGGGGCAAGGAGAGTTTCATGAAGACGTCGAAGTTCACGGAGGCGCAGATCGCCTTCATTCTGCGCCAGGCGGAGGAAGGCACACCGATAGCTGAGGTCTGCCGCAAGGCCGGGATATCCGATGCGACTTTCTACAACTGGCGCAAGCGCTATGGTGGGATGATGCCGTCCGAGGTCAAGCGCATGCGTCAGCTCGAGGAAGAGAACAACAGGCTGAAGAAGATCGTCGCCGACCTGACGCTCGACAAGGCGATGCTGCAGGATGTCATCAAGCGAAAGCTCTAAGGCCTGCCCGTCGCCGACGGCTTGTCGATGAGGTTCGCAAGGACTGGAAAGTGTCGATCCGGCGTGCCTGCGCCACGCTGCTGATCGATACCTCGCTTTATCATTACAAGTCGAAGCGTGGCGAGCAGGCCGACCTGAAAGCCAGGATCAAGGAGATTGCCCAGACACGCGTCCGCTATGGCTATCGACGCGTGCACGTGCTGTTGCGTCGCGAAGGCTGGGAGGTCAATGCCAAACGAATCTACCGCCTTTACAAGGAGTTGGGTTTGCAGCTCAGGAACAAAACCCCAAAGCGACGGGTGCGGGCAAAGCTCAGGGAAGACCGCTCACAGGCCACTCATTCCAACCACGTCTGGGCGATGGATTTCGTTCATGACCAGTTGGCGACCGGCCGCAGGATCCGTATCCTGACGGTCGTCGACACCTTCTCGCGCTTCTCGCCCGTCGTCGATCCGCGCTTCAGCTACCGGGGCGAGGATGTCGTGGCCACACTGGACAGGGCATGCCGAACCATGGGCTATCCGAAGACGATCCGGGTCGACCAGGGCAGCGAGTTCATCTCCCGCGACCTCGATCTATGGGCCTATCAACGCGGCGTCGAGCTGGATTTCTCGCGACCAGGCAAGCCGACCGACAATGCCTTCATCGAGTCGTTCAACGGCAAATTCCGGGCGGAGTGCCTGAACACACACTGGTTCCTGAGCCTTGACGACGCCCGCTCAAAAATGGAGGAATGGCGTAAGGACTACAATACCGTCCGCCCCCACAGCGCGATTGGCAATAAGCCGCCGATTTCGCTCATGAACGGCTCATCGGCAGCTTCTGCGCCCTGAGCCACCAACCCCGAAAGTTCCGGCTCGGGGCGATCCAAAGACGGGGAGCACCTTAATCAAGGGGAAACAACCACAGTAGCATTCGGTCCAGAAATTGGCAGCAGAATAGCTGCTTCGTTCATGGCCGCATGCGGACAGCTCCAACATCAAATCGCTACGAGAACGGGGAAGGAGGAAAGAAAGTTCAAGCCCTTTGCTGCAGCCGGATTCAGCGTCAGAGCTGGTCTGGCCGCCGATGGCTCCAATTCGGGAATGTTATCAATTTCAACCGTAGCGGGCGCCGAGGTTCACTTTATAGCAACGGAACGTTCTCTTCGAGAACTCGAAAACCAATTAACGTTATTGCTCGAACAATTGCGGTTACGTTCGCGACCGAATTAATGCGATTGTAGCGGTAACAAAGCTCTTATGACTATCATGGCTAGTCACCTGGAACTGAAGTTCGTTACATTGTACGCTTGGCCTCTTCATGGGAGGTTGAGCAATGGCAAATGCGACTGGCCGGCCGACGGCACCATTGGTTTTGAGCGAGGCGGAGCGGGAATATCTAGAGCGACAGGTGCGTAAGCATCGGGTTGCTCGTTCCATGTCTGAGCGATGCCGGATCATTTTTCGCTGTGCCGACGGAATTGCGAGCAAGATCGTTGCGGGCGAACTCGGCGTGCATGAACATACGGTTGGCAAATGGCGACGGCGCTTTCTTAAAGACCGGCTCGATGGCCTGCTCGACGAAGTTCGCCCTGGCCGGCCCCGAACGATCGGCGATGATCAGATTGCTGCTGTGATCGAGCGCACGCTGCGTTCTACGCCAAGCGATGCGACCCATTGGTCGATCCGCTCGATGGCAGGAGCCGCCGGCTTTTCGCACACGACGATCCGCCGGATATGGAATGCCTTCGGCCTGCAGCCGCATCGCACTGAGACGTTCAAGCTGTCCAGCGATCCTTTGTTCGTCGATAAGGTCCGCGACATCGTCGGTCTTTATCTGTCGCCTCCCAATCGGGCGCTGGTTCTCAGTGTGGACGAGAAGAGCCAAATCCAGGCACTCGATCGCGAGCAGCCAGTGCTGCCGATGATGCCTGGTGTGCCTGAACGGCGTACCCATTCTTATGTTCGGCACGGCACAACGACGTTGTTTGCAGCTCTGGATGTCGCCTCCGGCTTTGTCATCGGCAAATGCTACAAGCGGCATCGGGCCACCGAGTTCCTGGACTTCCTGAAGCAGATCGATGCGAATGTGCCGCCCGATTTGGACGTGCATATCGTGATGGACAACTATGCAACGCACAAAACTGCATCGATCAAGAACTGGCTGATGCGACGGCCACGCTACCACGTGCACTTCACGCCAACCTCGGCCTCATGGATCAACCAGGTCGAACGCTGGTTTGCCGAATTGACCCGCAAGCAACTACGGCGTGGCGTCCATACTTCGACAACTCAACTCGAAGCCGACATCAAAAGCTTTATCGAGCGCCACAACGAAAACCCCAAGCCATATCGGTGGACCAAATCGGCAGACGACATTCTCGCATCCGTCAAACGCTTCTGTCAGAAGGTCGACAACAGCTTATGACACGAATTTCGGATTCAGATGACTAGCAAGGCCTGGCAGTAATGGATATCGCCCATTTGGGTAAAATTCACGCGGGCAATTCGAACGGCAATCATTTTGGCACGAGCGGCGCTGGCTGGTCGTCCATGTCGAGTGCATATTTTCCCAAACGGCGGATATGCCCGGTGTGGGGACTGAGAGTGGCGGCAAGCTTCGGCGTGAAGCCCGCCTGACCACCTGCCGATAGTTTGGCATGGCGCTTGCTACCGTAATACATCCCATACATGAGGTTGCTGCTCCCCTTGGCGGATGAGAGCATTCGCCTTGGTTGGTCGAAGACCTGAGGAGAG
>MBFK01000078.1 GCA_001704765.1 Sinorhizobium shofinae | reverse complement strand
CGGTGCGGTCTTCTCCAAGGTCAAGGACTGGGGCGCACACACAGTCGTCGATGGCCAGCTCATCACCGGTCAGAACCCGGCGTCATCGGGCGAGGCAGCGGAGGCGCTGCTAGGCGCTTTGAGCCAGAGGAAGAGCAAGACCGCCTGAGCGGGCTGGAACATCGTGATCTGCCGACGGCTCGCGTCGGCGGATCACCTTCAGAAACTGGAGTTTGTCATGTCCTTCCCTGTTCCAACGATATTGCTGTCGGATGCCCGACAGATGATCGAGAGGTCCATCGCCGCCGCCCGCGCGCTTGATGTTGCCTGCTCAATCGCCGTCGTTGACTCGTCTGGGCATCTGCTGTGCTTTGTTCGCCAGGACGGGGCCATGGCAGGGTCAGCGGAGCTTGCCATAAGGCCTTTACCGCTCACATCTTCAACAACCGGACGGACGCGCTCAATGCACTGGCCCAGCCTGGCGCCGAACTCTACGGCATCCAGCATTCGCATGGTGGAAGGGTCGTGGTTTTTGGAGGGGGCATTCCCATCCGGGTTGAAGGGCGGACGATCGGCGCAATTGGCGTGAGCGGCGGGACCGTCGCTGAAGACATCGCCATCGCCGAGGCCGGCTCGGCAGCCTCCTCGTAATTTCTGGCGTGTCGCCGAAACAGAGCCTGGCACCCTCGCTCAGTCATCAAACCAACCACTCGCCGCGCTTCGAAGACTGGACATCCAGTCAACGGCTTCGCGCGTCCTGCGAGTAGGTCATCAACCTCGGAGAAAGAAAATGAACGGAGCTGATTGCAATAAGGAAGAGGACCGCAAGTCCTCTGAATTGACCATGGCGATCGCCATCACCTGTGTGGTGCTGGTCGCTATCGACCTGCGACCGGCTATTGTGTCGGTCGGTCCTCTTCTTCCTTCTATCCGGGACGAGTTTGCGATTTCAAACGCACAGGCATCGTTGCTGACCGCAATCCCTGCACATGGGGCTGTTCGCTTTCCCGACACCATGGCTTGCCCGCCGCTTCGGGCGCGATAAGGTGATGCTGGTTGCGCTCGCCACCCTTACCATCGCCACTCTCGCGCGTGCGTTCGCGGACAGTGTTACGTCACTTTTCGCCGCCACAGCGGGTGTGGGTGCGGGAATTGCCGTTGCTGGGGCCTTGGTCGCCGGCTTCATCAAGAAGAACTATCCGCGTCACGTGGCACTGTTCACGGGGATCTATGCCGCCGCGATCGGGCTGGGGAGCACAATATCTGCTGCGCTGGCCGGACCTCTGGCTGAAGCAAGCGGCGGATGGAGAATTGGTGCGGGCATCTTCACGCTGCCTGGTTTTATCGCGATCGGCGCCTGGATGGTTATTGCGCGAGCGGAACGGCGAGCCGGGACGGTTAAGTCGGGCACGTTTGCTCCCCAGAAGGGTAGTTCGCTCCCGTTCGCCAACCCAGTGGCGTGGCTGGCCGCGTCTTATTTCGCGCTTAACAACTTCCTGTTCTTTGGTCTGATCGCCTGGACTGCGCCCATGTGTATCGAGCGCGGCATGAGCGGCACGGATGCGGCGTTACTCCTCGCCAGTTTCACTGCTGCATTCATGGTTGCAAATCCGCTTGCCGGTTTCATCAGTCGGAACAACGACCGGCGGCGTCTGATTGCCCTGTTCGCGTCTATGTCTCTGTTCGGCATCTTGGCGATTGCTCTTATGCCGTCGACGATGCCGTATCTTTTCATTCCCCTGATCGCCCTTGGCGTCGGAGGCTCCTTTACCCTGGGCATGGTGCTGCCGCTCGACCACGCACGGGATGCAAACGAAGCGAACTCCTGGACAGCCTTTGTTCTGGGCATTGGTTACTTCGCAGGCGCCTTGGGTCCATTCTTGCTTGGCGTGGCGCGCGACAGCACCGGGGGGTTCACTGTTCCAGTCTGGATGCTGGTTATCGCCGCGGTTCTCAAGCTATCACTAGCCCCGCTGCTTCACCCCGGCCGCATCTAGCTGGGGGAAAGCAGCAATCACCGTGTCCACCGCTCTATGTTCGGTCGCCTCCAAACTCACGTCAAAATGGTGACCTCATTCGCATTTTCGTCTGCTATGGCGCGAACCAGACCTGAGCCGAGCGGCTGCCCACCCCTTTTCGGCCTCTGAGCAATACGAAAAAATGGTATGTAGGCAGCGGCGGTTTCGTCGAGGGGACATGCGCCGCCTGCAGCAGGGGGGTGCGTCGTGCCAATCGCCACCGTGTCCAGCCGGATGCTCGCTGTCACCGAGGAAATGCGCACGGTCATGGATTTTGCGCGAAAGGTCCTGGAGGGCGACGGCCTAGGGCCCGATGCCTGCGATTTTATGTTCGGCAATCCGCAGGAAACGCCGCTGCGTGGACTTGTCGATGCATTGATCCGCCACGTCGAACCACAGGATGTACACTGGTTCGGTTATAAAAAGTACGAAGCGCTGGCGCGCGAAACGGTGGCCCGTTCGCTCAGCCAGGCGCGAAGCCGGGACTACGAGCCAGACGACGTTGCGATCACCGCGGGAGGGTTCGGCGCTATAGCGGCTGCGCTGCTCGCCGTGCTCGAGGTGGGAGAGGAGGTCATCTATCCGCGTCCCGGCTGGTTCGCCTATGGTGCCCAGATTCGCGGCGCGGCAGGGACACCCATCGCCGTCGACCTAGCGCCGGGAACTTATGACCTCGATCTCGAAAGGATCGAGGCAGCGATCACCGCGCGCAGCCGCGTGGTGGTGGTCAACACGCCGCACAACCCGACCGGCCGCATCTTTCCCCGCGCTCACCTCGACGCACTCGCCGACAAACTCGCGGCCGCGTCCAAAAGATTTGGCAAGGTGATTTATCTCCTTGCCGACGAGCCCTATGCGCGACTGGTGTTTGACGGCCATGCGCATATCAGTCCGGCCGAGAGCTACCCACACACACTGATCGCATATTCCTTCGGCAAGACCTTGCTGGCGCCCGGCGAGCGCCTGGGGTGGCTCGCGCTCGGGGCGGACATGCCCGAGGCCGATCGCATAAGGCTGCGCGAGGCCGTCGATATGGCGCAGGTTTCGCACGGTTGGGCTTTCGCCGGCCGTACCCTGCAGCGGGCACTGCCTGATCTCGAGAAGCTCAGCATAGATGTAGCAGCCCTCGCGCGGCGCCGCGATCGCATGGTCGAAGGCTTGAGGGCAGCGGGATACGACCTGCCGGTACCTGAAGGTACCTTCTATCTCATTCCACGCTCCCAAAACCGGACGACATGGCCTTCGCGGCACGTCTCGCAACTGACGGTGTCTGGGTGCTTCCTGGCAGCGTCGTCCAATTACCTGGACGTCTGCGAATCAGTTTGACCGCAAACGACGGCATGGTGGAGCGCTCTTTGCCCGTCTTTGCGCGAGCGATCCGGGAAGTCGCAGCCTAACTGGCGAGCAGGAGTTCACACAAGGGCTGCTGACGTCGGATCGAACACATTTGGTCGGCTTGTGGCGCGTTCCGGTCTCAGAATGGGAATCGGCCGAGCGACCGCTCGCCCCCCGGAACAGAAGCCGAATGAAGCGAAACCTGGCGCCGACGGTATTTTGACTGCTGGCCGGACCTATCGATGCCGGCTCGCTCCTTTGAACCTGACCCGATGGCCAAATTTCACACCGTCGCTGCATTCCAGCGACGCTTCGATGCATGCTGCTACGAGGGAGTTTTTCGCGGAATTCGTATACTCGGAATGGCGCACTGCGGCGCGACAAGCCTCGATTGCTCGAGCCTGCTGCACTCCATGGCTTGGCCACTCGTTTTCCAGGAAATCAAGGGCGTCGTAGGGGCCGCAGAACTGGCGCGGCATACCGTTTTGCAGCGTCACCCACAGTGGAATGCGCCACGGTGCTTCTTTCATTTTCGGATTTCCTCAAAGGTCGTACTGAGAACCGCCACACCGCCAGCTTCGTTCCGCAGGCTACAATGATTCTTTTGGCTGGGTCACGCTCGCGCTGCGCGCAAAAAATGCCCTTCAAGTCTACCGGGTCGTTCCTGGCACATCTCGAATCACGACCCGAAGGCACCTGGTGCTGCCGTCGCGGTTCTCACGCTTATTGGCTGAGCGTTATACGTAAAGCAGCCCTTGCCTCAGCGCTATGGCAACAGCGTCGGCGCGGTTCTGCGCATGAAGCTTGGCGAGCACTGCAGAGACGTGGAATTTCGCGGTATGCACGGAGATCTTGAGTTGGCGGGCGATCACCTTATTCGAGGCCCCGTCAGCAAGCAGCGCAAGCGTTTCCAATTCGCGTTGGCTGAGTGACAGGTTGTGAGGCACGTCTCTCGGCAGCACTGCCTCTTCCGTATCAGCGGCCTCGTTTGCATCTCCAGCATCAACGGCTGACAGGCGATATCCTGCCGCGACGACCGTCGTCGCGGCAGCGATGAGGGCAGCATCCGCGGAATGCGGCAGGACAGCGTGGATGTTGCCACCCGAGGCTGCTGCACCAAGCACGATATGCGGCGTCGCTGTATCGAGAGGTTCGCCATCGGTCACGACCACATCGAAATCCTCCGATTGCTCGAAATCGAAAGACGTCGCTACGACCACATGACCGCGCTCCGCCAGAGCATGTTCCAATTCCTCCGCATGCTCCGGATCGGACAGGGCTATCATCACTGTCAGCGGGCGCTCAGCCATCCGTCCTCACTGTCGCTCAGGAGCGCGGGCGTGTGCCGACGACGACGTCGAGGTTTCGCGCCTCACCACCGCGCAATATTCCAAGTGCCACTGTTTTGCCGACGCTATCGGGACCGATCTGGCGGATCAGGTCCCGCACGCCTTCCACCGTCTCGCCATTCCAGGATGTGATGATGTCGCCGAGCACCAGGCCGGCCTTCTCCGCCGGACCGCCCGCCTCGAGGCTCATCACCATTGCGCCCCGCGCCTTCTCCTGACGCACCGGGTGCAACCCTGCTCCGAGATATCCGCGCGGCATATGTCCCTTTTCGGCGAGCGTTGCGGCAACCCGGTCAACCGTTTCGGCCGGAATGACAAGAGCGCGCCGGCGGGGGCCGAACAGGACGAGTCCGATGAAGCCACCCTCGACATCGATCGCCGCACCGCCCTCGGCGCGCGGGTCGATGCTCGCGGAAAGGCGGATGCGCCGGTCGATCAGGCCGCCACGCATGCTGCGCCAAGCGGGTCCGGCCTCGCTGACAATCCCGAAGCCGGCCAGCGTAGAAGCGTCCCCCCGGCCGACGGCGACGACAAGATTCCCTGCCTCCGTTCGCACGGCAGGTTTCAGAGCCGGCGCGCCATCAGGCACATCCGATTTCAGCACCGCGATCCCCGTCGTTGGGTCGCGCCCGACGAATTCAGCCGCCGCGGAGTTGCCGGACGGCAAAGTCAGAGTGATGCCTTCCTCGGTCTCGATCGCCTCGCTCGCGGCAACGAACAATCCTTCACGCCAATGGACGGCGCTCGAAGAATTATGGCGGCTGGCATGGACGGCGGCGATCCCCGGAGCGGTGGCGGCGACAAGGCTGGCGATCTCTCGAGAGAAGTCGGCAAGGCTGGCTTTCGGCATGGTCTTTCTCCTCAATCCATCTGAGGAATCTGGTCTGTTTCACCACGCCGTCCAACTGGCCTCACGGCTAGGTTTGGCGCGAACCGGCCATCCGGGCAGGTCGCACCTCGCCAGCTCCAGCACACATACAAGCATCGATCGCTCTGGGCTGTGGTATGATTTAAAGGATGACCAGCGGCAGCATAGACACCGGGTGCCTTCAAACAATGCATATCGTGATTGAGTCCGCCTATGCGCCCCTGCGGTGCCATCGGCGTAAGGCAGCACAGGCCGTGACGACGCTAGGCGGCCTCCTGACGCGAGGGGTCAGGCACTTTGACACGCTCAAGCTGGAAGAAGAAGTGCCCGTCGTATCCCTGTGCGCTCAGGACCCCTACCAATGTGTCGGTGTCGATCTTTCTGAAATAATCAGCAACAGGCTTACTGTCATAGACCATTGCCGCGCTGACGTCGCCGCGGAAGCGCATCATTCGCAACGAAGCGACTGGGCCGGTCGCGCGCAGATGCTTGATCAGGTGGGAGAACAGATTCCTGGCAGCTTCGGTACGGCCCAGTCGATGGAAGCGAAAGGCAAGTCCAAGCGGGATTGGGGACGGGTCGATCGGCACCAGACGGTTGCCGTCCTTCTTGAACAACAGGGCGTCGGCGCGCATGTCGGCGCGGAAGCGCTTCCCGTACCATCCCAGATTTTCGAGCACGCCATCGAACGGATGCCCGGTCGAGATTTCGCTTCCCTTCCAAAGGCCGACCAGTTCGACCGCGGGCACCGGATGCAGCTTGTCGAAATATGAGAAAGCCGCTTCTTCGGACGGGAATGTCAATCGGTCGATCATCAATCGCTGCCTAATCTGACCTCCTCGACGTGGAGGCTTCCCTCGGGAAGCGGCCGGAGAAGCGCCTTTTCCGGCTTCGACAGGTCGAGCCAGTCCTTCCAATCCGGCGGGCGCAGAACCACGATCTGGCGATTGTGGATAGGCGCGACATCGGGTCCGGGTTCCGTGGTCAGCATTGTAAACGAAGCGGGCTGGTTCCTCTGCCCTTCCCGCCAAAGTCCCGCGATCGCCATGAAAGGCGTGTCGTTCAGCGTGAATCGATGCTTGGCCTTCGGGTACTTTGTACCGGTGAACTCGAAAAAGGCCGACGCCGGTATGAGGCATCGCCTGCTCTCTGCAAAGCTGCGCCCCTCGCTGCGGAAGTTGAAGACCGGTCCGCCCTTGCGTCCTTCAGGCGGCGGGAAGCCGAACGTCATAGGCACGAGTTCGACCACGTTACCATCTGCAGCTCTCATTACAGATCCCGTATCGCCAATCCGGACGTCGTCCGCTTGTGGCAAGTCGAGTTCCGTTTGATGCGAAGGGATGCCGAGCGCGAGGTCCTGCATCATCTTGCAGTATTCGGCATATCTGATGTGCAGCTCGTAGTCGTTACACATGCGGCATCAACGTAGCGCTCGTGATCAGGACGTCCAGTACGTCTGATGACTGCAATCAGAATGCCAGCGCGTGTCGGCCGACTTGGTGCTTTGCGCCACTTCCAGACCTTACCTCAGAAGCTGCGATCGTCGCGTCTCGACCCTGGCTGTGTAGAAACGCTGATGCCATGGCTAATTGTGGGATATGAGCGTAGCTCAAGCGTCATGGTGACGGTTT
>MBFK01000137.1 GCA_001704765.1 Sinorhizobium shofinae | reverse complement strand
TGAGCTCATTTGACGGCCCGTAGATCAACCTCAGATCGCTGCAACTGAAAAAGCCATGGGGCGTGGACGTCGCATACGGTGGATATCGATTCCGATTATGCGACGCACGTGCAGCTCCTGTCAGATCGAGTGACGGGAGCGGCGGGCGACACGACAACTACGGATCCGCGCTCTCGGCGCAACCGGGCGAGTCGCAGAGGCGGCCAGCTACTAACACGAGCTCGCAGCTCATCCAATGCATCGGCCTGCCCGCACGACGGCGAATCGCCCTCGAAAGAAAAAGGATGCCCCAGCCCGAAAAACCTTAACTCAAACCCGCTGTGCCCTTTCAGGTTCCATGCCTTGAACGCTTTGAACGCTGGTCTTGCTTCGCAAAGACACACTGCCACGGTCGCAAAAAGCTAGGTAATCGTCGAAGCACCCCGCAGTAAGCAGAGGTGGGATAGTGAATGGCAACTACTAAGGTAAGCAGCGGCGCAGAGCGTGAATGTGGTGCTAGATTTACCGTGTCCATCGCGACGCACGCGCTTGATACGTGCGACGTTGAACCTCTAATCCGCCTTTAGTCGCGTCGACTTATCAAGGGCAAAACGTTCGAGGACGCCATGATGAGTAGCAACGGGCCTAGCAGCCAATTCTGCGTCGGATCCTGCCGCTCCGTTTCTGAGGCCTTTGTGGAGTGCGTGCAGAAATATCCTGAAAGTATCGCAGTTCAGTGCGGTGACGAGCGTATGACATACCGTGAGCTATTTCGTGCGGCATCTTATGTGTCGCGTCGGCTATCTGAGTGCGGTGTGGGCACAGGTGACATTGTCTTGATTAATCCGTCCCGTCATTTGGACACAGTGTTCCTTATCGTAGGAATTCTACTTCGGGGAGCGATAGTGTGTCCACTCGATCTTCCCGCGCGCGAGGCGAAGACGCGCCATATCGTGGAAACTTCAGGGGCTCGGTTTGCGCTTGTTACGCCTAATACTCCCATCGCTGCCGATGCGACCCAGCTCTTCGACTTTTTCCGGGTCCAAACGGTTCTTATCGATCGGCAAGCAAACTATCAGTTGTCAGGTGATCAAAATCGCGCAATGCCCGAGTCAGGCTGCTACCTCCTTTTCACGTCCGGTACGACTGGCGCCCCAAAAGGAGTGCTAATGTCAAATAGGGGGTTCGCCAACCTGATCCGATGGGACAAATATCACAGACAATGTGAACCCGGTAAATTCCATCTGCAATTCGCATCCTTCCATTTCGATATAGCTTTTCATGAGTTGTTTGCGGCGATCAGTTCGGGAGGAGCGGCGGTTTTAGCGACAAGTGAGCAGCGGCGGGATATCGGCCTGCTCCTAGATTTACTTTCTTCAAGTCGCATCGAAAAGGCGTACCTGCCGTACAGTGTGCTAAATCAGCTGGCACTTGCGTCGTCTTCATTCACCAAACCGCTATATCTCACGGAGATCACTACAGCCGGGGAGCCGTTGAAGATCAACAGCCACATTAGGGCGCTTTTCCACCGACTTGGCGCTGTACTTTACAACAATTATGGGTCAACAGAGGTGCAGGACGTTACGTCGCTGCAACTCGACGGAGATCCTGATCAATGGCCCGATCTACCATCAATCGGCTTTCCCATCGCGGGCATGCAAGTGGGCGTACTCACTCCTAGAGGGGTCACGTCGGATCCGGGATCTGAAGGACAAATCGTAGTCAGAGGGCCACAGGTTGCAATGGGGTACATGCAAAGGGGCACCGACGGTCTCCTAGCCCTTCCTGCATCCTCTAAAAGCGCAGCTAACGAGTATCTCACGGGCGATCTCGGAGCTATCCTGGATGATGGCAGCATTGCAGTCACGGGACGGATCGATCGGCAGGTGAAGATCCGCGGCCAACGGGTCGACGTCGCAGCTGTAGAAACCGCAATGGAACGTTCTCGATACATCAGACAGGCTGCGGTTGTAGCAACTGAGATCAGTGGGAGAGCCGAACTGATAGGTTTCGTAACGCTGGCTGAAGAGTCTACTGAGGACCTCCTGCAAGAAGATGTTAGAACAATTGTTCGCCAGACACTGGATGACGTAGCTGTTCCTTACCGCGCCTATACGGTGTCAACGTTTCCCGAGACGTCGACCGGAAAGATTGACCGCCGAGCGCTTGAGGCGATGGCGTCCTCTGCCACTGCCGCACTTCCTTCTGCTAGACGCAACCAGCAAAGTTTCGAGCGAGCAGTCTCTGATATCTGGAATGATGTCCTCCCTGGTGGCGAGGGGCGAAGTTTCGGTGAAGCAGGAGGGGATTCACTTAGTGCCATGCAACTGGTGACGCGCCTGCAGCAAGAACTGCAGGCTGACATTTCGGTAGCAGACATTTCCGTTGAGACTACGCAGAAGTCGATCCTCCAGATTGCAGGATTTCGGGGCATCGCAGGCCAAAGCAAGCTGACCTCTGTTCATTCATGGCGAAAGGACGTCGCAATTATCGGCATGGCAGGTCGCTTTCCCGGTTCTGACTCAGTTGATGCTCTTTGGCGCGGACTTCTAAGGAATGAGGTCTTCCTCACGACATCCACGAACGACCCACCGACACTGGCGGAATGCGACCACTTCGTCAGGACCGGTGGATTTCTCGACGGCCATGATCATTTCGATGCCGATTTCTTTGAAGTCAGTGAGCGTGAAGCTTCGCTGATGGATCCGCAGCATCGCGTTTTCTTGGAATGCTCATGGCATGCGCTCGAGAACGCCGGCTATGCACCGACGAGGGTGCCTTATCGCACAGGCGTGTACTCGGCCAGTAGCTCGAGTACTTATCTCATCAACAGTATTTTGCCTACGGTGATGAAGGAGACCAATGGGCCTTTCTTGAGCCACCGGCTGATTCAGCATATCGAAGAGATTCTCGTCGAGCAGGGCAACTCTCCCGATCAAATCTCGATGAGGGTATCAAACAAGCTAAATCTGACAGGCCCTAGCGTCTCTATAGGTTCGGCCTGCTCAGGTGCATTGGTCGCAGTCCATCATGCTGTCCAGGCCATTCGTGGCAGAGAAGTCGAAATGGCAATTGCAGGTGGCGTATCAATCTGCACGCCACAGCATGTGGGTTATTTTGCGCACGAGGGACTGATTCTATCACCGACGGGCGTCTGCAGACCGTTTGATGCGACAGCTGACGGAACGGTGTTTGGAAACGGATGCGCGGTCGTCGTTTTAAAGGACTATGATCTCGCCGTTCGCGATGGCGATCAAATCTTGGCCGCGATTGTTGGTACGGCTGTCAACAACGACGGCAATCGCAAACTGAGCTATACTGGGCCGAGCCTGGAAGGTCAGGTTGAAGTTATCAACGCAGCTCTGGCGGACGCTGGTCTTACTTCCTCCGACATTGACTACATTGAAGCGCATGGGACTGGTACACCGGTTGGCGATTCCATCGAGATCGCGGCGCTCCTAGCAACATACGGCGAAGCCAAAGTCGCTGAACACTGCCTAGTCGGATCCCTAAAGGCCAACATCGGCCACCTTGATGAAGCGGCAGGTGCAGCAGGACTGGTTAAAGCAACCCTTTGTGTTCAACAAGGCCAAATCCCGGCCGTCCCGACGTTCCAGAACCCAAATGAGCGTGTGAGCCTAAACGGATCCCGCCTGAAAATCGCACATGGGCAGGCGCGGAATTGGCAGGGTCGACCGGGAAGACCAAGACGAGCAGCCGTCACCTCCTTGGGGATAGGAGGGACCAATTGTCACATTATCCTTGAGGGCCGGCAAAACCGTTGTGAACATGAGCAAGAGCCTCGTTATTCTCCGCAGAACGAACTGTTCGTGCTATCGGCTCGAACACCCGAACAACTGATCAGTCTTTGCCAGGAGGTGTATAACCTCCTTGCTTCGTCTAACAAAGACCTGGAGTTGCGGGATATTTGTATGACCTCCTGCATCGGCCGCAGGCCGGAACGGTTCCGGATCGCTCAGCCGGTTTCTAGCAAAGCCGACTTGTCCCAGTACCTTGATGATGTAATCAAGGGAGTGCTGTTGCCTTCCGACAGTGCAGGTTCAACAAAAGTCGCTGGGCTATTTACCGGTCAGGGATGCCAGCGTACGGCGATGGGTACAGAGCTTTCGCGCGCTTTCCCTGTTTTCAAGAGCGCGATGGAAGATTGCTTTAAGCGCTTAAGAAGTAGCCATGGGATCGACCTTGAGCAGGTGGTGGGAGAGCCAGAACTGCAATCATCACTACATCTGACCCAGTTTGCGCAACCGTCGATCTTCGCGTTCGAGTACGCCATGACGTGTCTATTTCGGTCTTTTGGAGTTCAGTTTGAGCAGGTGGCAGGTCATAGTTTGGGTGAGATTGCCGCTTGGGTTGCTGCCGGTGCGCTGTCGCTAGACGACGCGTGCGTTCTCGTTTCTGAGCGGGGAAGATTAATGGCAACTATCCCCGCTGGACTTGGTGCAATGGCCGTCGCCAAGGGGAGCGCGCAAGATATTGCACTCCTAGTCTCCAATTTGAGCGATGGTGTCACTGTTGCGGCGTTCAATTCGCCTAACTCCGTCGTATTGGCTGGCGGAAGAGATGCTATAACAATGCTCACTGGTGAAGTGTCCCGTTGCAGCATCACCTCCCTGCCAGTATCACACGCATTTCATTCCGAGCACATGCGCTCCATTATTAACGAATACACATCCGTCGCCGCGCGGCTTTCCTTCTCGGAACCAGTTATTCCTGTCGTCTCTTCGGTCACAGGCGTCCCTCTTCCAAGTAATCTAGACTGGACCGGATATCTTACGGATCACGTCATGGAACCGGTCCGCTTTGACCATGTGCTTCAGTACATGCTTGAAGATAGATCAACGGTTTTCGTGGAGCTCGGACCTAGACCCATGCTTGTTGGGCTCGGTATGGAGAATGACGTCGACGCAGAGAGGACCTGGATTGCCTCTTGCCGTAGCTCTTGTGAAGTAGAAACTTTTCTGACTGCAGTCGCCGAATTGTTCAAGCTTGGCGTCGATGTTCGATTTGATAACCTTGCGTCTCGGGAGCCGTGGCAACGCATATCTTTGCCGACCTATCCGTTCCGCAGGAAGAAATTCAGCTGTACCCCAGAAACTCATTCGGATCCGTTTGCTATGCCGGCCGCGTCTGGTCGCCCTCACAACCAACCGAGTGTTGAACCGATTCACACTAGGGGCGCGCTCAAATCACTGGATCTAGATCAAACCGAAGAGGGCCTCTTGCGGGTAGTTTCAGAGCAGATTGCTATGCTTCTCGGGGAGCGGGATGTTTTGACTATCGATCCGGATCTTGAATGGCGCGACCTTGGTCTAGATTCGCTTGGCTTAATCGAATTCCGTAGTGAGCTGCGGAAATCGCTTGGAACGAATATATCTTCGACCGTGATCATGAGTAGCCGAACTCCGCGCCGTCTTGCTACCGAATTACTCAAGGCTTCTTCCCAAATGCGTGCAACATCGGAACACCCGACCCCGAAAGATGCTCGGCTTCTTCTTATTCCGGGCATCACTGGAGAGCCTATGGACTTCTCAGCGCTCCTCCCCCTACTCGGTGATCTTCCATTTGAAATCCTTGAATACCCAACAGAGCTTGATCCTTGGCAAAATAAGATTGAACCGTCCGATATTATCATCCCGATGACTACTCGCGCCAAAGAGGCAGCAAATGGCAAACCCGTCGTTCTAGTTGGTTACTCTTTTGGAGGAAAAATCGCAAACGAGGTCGCCGTCGAGCTCCATCGGCAGAATGTCGACGTGGCGCGAGTGATCATTTTGGACATACCGGCGAGTGCATCGCCAGCGATCTCGGTAAATGAACAAGCCGCACGACCCCTGGACCAGAAGAGCTTCAATGCAATGCTATCAGACATGCCCGCCAAGGCATTCGATGCTTTGAATCTTGCCTGTGCTGGCAGAGCAATCGATCCCAGTTTGAAACAAACAGCCGCGATCTATTGGGCAAACAGCATTATCGCACCGACGTTTGAAGCCAGCGAAACGACCATCCCGCTCACATTTGTAAGGGCGGAAACAGTGGGAGTCTTCGGGAGCGAATTGCCAACGGAGAAAGCGACTTCAGTTGATCCGTCATGGGGATGGAAGAGAGTTGCAGCCAAAGTGGATGTTCATGTCGTTCGTGGAGACCATTTCACCATCATGCGGCATGACAACGCGCCGCAGATTGCGGAGTTGATAAAGCAAATTCTCTGCGTTGATTAGAGAGGCTGCAAACACGCGCCGGATCGGCCACGGGTAAATCCCTCCACAGTGGATGGCGCGGCGGTTTGAACTGCACTGGCGGCCCGATAACCGTCGCGACAGCAATGGCGAAGGTAGCCCCTTTGTAACTTCTCATTAGCCGCATCCGCCATGCTTGTGGATGCGGTGGCGGACGAGAGACCGAAGCACCTCGGGACCCAAGCCCGTGGCAGAGCTGGGGTCTTCGTGCGCCGTTCCATCAAACCCGAATCGCCGGGGTCGCAAGCGAAGCCCGATTAGGCAAGGATGGGAAAATGGACGCGACTTCCGTAGGGGCCGACGTTTCGCAGGACTGGTTGGACGTGCATGTGGTAACCGGCCGATTGTTACCGCGGAGATTTCGTTTTGATGCGGGCAATGAGCTCTTCGTCATCGAGAAAGCTGTCGAGGAAGTCGTTCCAGGCTTCGGGCGAACGGCGAGCAGCAGAGAGCATCTGGTTAAGCTCATCGATGCCATCATCGGTCAGTGCGGTGATTGTCTGATCGTCACCGGTTACGACGCTGATGATACTTCCATAGGTCAGATTGTCGGAATTGCTGACGATCGCCTCCAGGAATTCCAGGTCTTCGCCAAGCATTTCGGCTACATGGTTGATTGTGAAGACGTAGGTGATGGTTGCCATCAGGCGGCCTCGGCGCAGACGGTGATGACCGGTGTCCAATTCCATGGGAGCAGTTCGTCGAGCCTATTGATCTTGTGATCGTGGATGCGATCGAGCACGTCGGCCAGATAGGCCTGCGGATCGATGCCGTTCATCTTGGCCGTTTATGCCGACCGGCGAACTATGCCGATTAATCAACTTTTTGCCAACGTTTCCGGTACCATAGCGGTCGCCTA
>MBFK01000101.1 GCA_001704765.1 Sinorhizobium shofinae | reverse complement strand
TCCAAGCCCGCGTCATTGGCGCGGGATAAAATCCGTCACCACCAAAACTGCGTCAGAGCCAATTTTGCACGCCGATTGACACGCACGGCTTTGTTGAGGCGCTTATAGGTGGCCCCGTCCGCGTCGTTGCGTCGTTGCTCTATCGGGATGATGAGACTGCCGATCTCACCTGCCAATCAGCAGACCGGCGGTTAGCATCGAGATAAGTGCCGGCGCTTGGCACACATTTCCGCCCGATCCAGCGCGCGTGTTACACAGCTACTGGTAGAGTGCTTCTATGAGCGGTTAATCTGAGGACGAACGAAATAGTCGCCTGCTACCAACGACGCTCAACCCAGCAGTTGTCTCGAAGAGTAAGGGGGTCAAGTTGCGGGACGCGATGGGCTGCGACATGCGGAACGAGATATTAAACTCCGAGTATGTGAAAACTAGCGCGGTCGGAGCAATTCGGTGTGACCGAGGTACGAATTGCCAGGCTCTTTTCCGATCTCAGATCCGGCACCTCGAAACTGCTCATATAGGTCGCCTTCATCGACCCATGTGCGCATGGCTTCGACCATTTGAACCGTTGGATAAGCTTTGATGTCGTCCTCTGACGCGCCCGTGGCGAGTTCACGCTCCCAGTACCATTCCTGAAACGCGGTGTAATGCCCCAAAATACGAGCGGGGCCGACGGGCTCAGCGCCCGCCTGTCTCACGAGCCAATTGCGAACATGACGAACTGCTGTGATGTGATCTCCGTCATGGGCGTGAATATCCCAACCGGATATATCAGATAGGCTCTTCTGGTAATCGTAACGCGCCTGCTCAAGGATCAAAATCGCCTTCCGGGAGGACTGGCCATTTCCGAATCGGTGTGCCCCGTGGTCTATGCCAAGCTCAAAAGGCATGTTCAGCCGGGCATATTCGTCTGCTGCAGCCGACTTGCATCGGCTCAAATCATGAATCCCGAATCTAGATCCGCGGATCAGTTCGATAATCCGATCCAATCGATTCGCGGCGTTGTCCGCATTCTCAGGAGCGAGCCGAGGAAAGAACCCTAGGTCCGTGACGCAGAATGCAATAGCTTGCAGCAACGGGGCGAAGTCTTCATCGAAAGGACAGTTGATGAAGACAGACCGCTCAAACGAAGGCGGCTCACTCATCCTTTGGGCGGAATCGGATCGTTGCCATACGAGTTGCGCTCGCGAATACGCCCATCTCGACCATGAATATAGAGTTCAGTCTTCTGATTCCGCGCAATCTTAGTGGCGGCGGCAATCGCTTCAGCCTGGGTTTGGTGAGTGCTTGTAGCTCGCGCAGAACCCGCCTTCTTAACGCTCCAACCATCCGCGCTTGGAACGACGTGCTGCCCCTTCTTCGACATGCTCAAGGTACCTCCTGAACGAGATATAATCGCTTTTCGGGTATTCCGCTAGCTTGCAAACGCTGGCTTGGTGCGGTGGCCTTGCCCCGTTGAAATAATCCATTTTGAAGTAAGCTCTGGCCCATTGAGAGGACAGGGAATGAAGCGCAGCCGTTTCACAGACGAACAGATTATCGGCATTCTGAAGGAGCACGAGGCGGGCACGCCGGTCTCGGCGCTTTGCCGCAAGCACGGCGTCAGCGATGCCAGCATCTATAAATGGAAAGCCAAGTTCGGCGGCATGGAGGTGTCGGAAGCCAAGCGGCTGAAGACGCTGGAGGACGAGAACACGAAGCTGAAGCGGCTTCTGGCGGATGCCATGCTCGACAATGCAGCTTTGAAAGACCTTTTGGGAAAGAAGTGGTGACGCCCGCAGCAAAGCGGCGAGCTGTCGCGCATCTGATGGACCAACATCGGATGAGCGAACGGCGGGCGTGTAAAGCCATCGGCTTTTGCCGCATGACGATCCGCTACGAAACCAGCCGC
The DNA here is from genome assembly GCA_001704765.1 of Sinorhizobium shofinae. Classification (GTDB taxonomy): domain Bacteria; phylum Pseudomonadota; class Alphaproteobacteria; order Rhizobiales; family Rhizobiaceae; genus Sinorhizobium; species Sinorhizobium shofinae. The sequence goes on along the minus strand of MBFK01000101.1, from coordinate 5,171 downwards.
GGCGACGATCAGGGCCTTCGCGAGCGCATGAAGGCGCTGGCGCATGAACGCCGCCGCTTTGGCTATCGACGCCTTCATGTGCTGCTCAGGCGCGAGGGACACCTTGTGAACCACAAGAAGCTCTTCCGGCTCTATCGGGAGGAGAAGCTGACCGTGCGCAAGCGCGGCGGCCGGAAGCGAGCGATAGGCACACGAGCACCGATGCTGATCCCGATGGCCGCCAATGATCGTTGGTCGCTGGACTTCGTGTCGGATCAGTTCACCGATGGTCGCAGGTTCCGGGTTCTGACGGTCGTAGACGATTGCACCAGAGAATGCCTGGGCCTCGTCGCCGATACATCGCTTTCCGGCCTGCGGGTTGCCCGTGAGCTTGATCGGATCATCGAGGAACGTGGCAAGCCCAGGATGATCGTCAGTGACAACGGCAGCGAGTTCACTAGCAACGCGATCCTGCAATGGACGGATCGGGCCAAGGTCGATTGGCATTACATTGCGCCTGGCAAGCCGATCCAGAACGCCTTCATCGAAAGCTTCAATGGGCGGCTGCGCGACGAGTTCTTGAATGAAACGCTCTTCTCGTCACTGACCCATGCTCGATCGGCGCTTTCAAACTGGCGCAGCGATTACAACGATCACCGACCGCATTCCGGCCTCGGCTGGCTGACACCGACCGAGTTCGCTCAGACCATCAACCCGCGACGCGATGCGGTGCTGCGCAGCCGAAATGGCTCCGCACCGCAACTCGCCGCTACCGCCCCAAATACAGCAACTCAAAACCGCTGGAGCGAACTCAAAACTGGATAAAACTTGGGGGCAAGGTCAGCGGACACTGAGATCCAAAGGTCGGCTGCAGACAGAAGCGCTGTTGCGACGCATTTAAACCGATGCTCGCGTCCATCTAATGCATGTGAGTCACAGAGCTCTTTTGCAACGTTGAGACGTTGGCCCGCCTCAGTTTGCACTCGCAAAAATACTAAAACCCGCGTCTCTTCGCGGTAAGCGCGCGTGTGAGATCTTTATGAAAATCGCCGATTCCGGACTTGAAAATCGTGGTCCTCCCTTGTGACGAAAACGCCTCGCTCATTTTGCGTACGGTCGTCAATTCATTGCGTTTCGAATGCTCACAATAGAGGTCCACTTCGCTCATATTCTGCAGCACCGGCCATTTCTGAAGGTACTCGGGGAGCGTGATGTAATGTTCAGCGTAACTCGCTATTCGGAAGTCCTTTTCGGACGCAACGCCGATCTCCCAGGGAACCCACCAGGAATCCTTTGTCGCGGTGGATAGAACTGCCATAAGCTGATCGCACTCGCTCATCCGCTTCCGGATATGATCCGCGAGATCGGGTCCATCTGACCCCAGTGCGTCATCGACAACATCCAGGTAAGTCGAAATGCCATTCGCCCTGACCCGTTCCGCCACTTTCGAGGCAGTGAAGCTGTCTTCCTTTTTGTGAGACACAAAAACCTTCTTGGGCATCGGATTTATTCTACTGTCCTCTTTATTGGATTTATCACTCTGACGGTACGCTTCTGCTCTCGAGCATAGGCCACGATGTCTGCCGTTCCGCCCTTTCCTTGAGGAGGTAGCTGATCCCATATCGCGATAATCACGTCGGAATGGTCGACGATGTATCGACCTGCCTCGAGAAAGGCATCTTCTTCAGAGCCGCGCCCTCCTTCGATTTTCGCAATCGCCGCAAGGGAGATGAGCCTCAGGTATGTCGTTCGGGGACGCCCGCGGAACTGCTTTACATAATTATCTGTGGGAATGACTGCCCTCAGCCGAGCTCCGCGTTCGAGGACGCACTCAGCAAAAATCTGATCAGCGCCCTCAGCCAAACAACTCAGCCCCTCCGTGACATTAGCGATGGCCTTCAGTTCGTCGCGAATCTTCGACTTAACCCAATCCCAATCGATACCCTCCCTGTTTTGGTGCCCTGTTACTCCGACAATCATCAGATTCTCCCCCCGGCGGCCAGACGCCAGTAAAACTCTCCAAGAGGCGTCAGATACACTCCCCCTGATTGTTCAGCAGTCCAGTACAAATCCCTCCCTGAGCGGTTCTTGAGCAACCCGGCGATCTGATACTGTTTGAATATCTTGAACGTGGCCACGTTTTCGGGCCGTGCGCAGCTCGTATTTTGCTCTTCGTATGTCGGGTCGAGTAGGTAAACATAATCCGACGTCGGAAAGTATTCCGGAATCCGCCGGAGGAGATCGTCAGAGATCATTGGCTCGCAATCCCGAACCGAGTCGAGTTGTTTTGCATGCGATTTGTAAATGGGGCGTTGATCCCACGCACCCAGGGCAGCCTCAACATACCCGTAGATCGAGGCTGCCGAAACTCGGCCCCTCACGTTTGCGGCACCGCCTTTCAGCGCTCCGACTACGAGCTCTGTGAAGACCCCCTGCCCTCCAACCTCCATGGACGGCTCGGAGGGCCGCGACGCCGCCAGGATCGTAAGGCCCTCCCGTAGTTGTGCCTGGGCATGTTGTCCGCCCTGGTTGGCAGCTACATTGCCCATGCTCCCTGAAAAACAGCAGTCGACAACGACCAGGACCGATCGCGCTCGTGACCCATTGGCGAGCCTGACAATCTCGTCCATATGAATCCCTGGATCTCCTGGCTCCCCGTCTTGGGTGACAAGGTACCCGCCGGTTTCCTCCAGCGACCCGTGGCCGGAGAAATAAAGCAGGACATCGCCATCAAACGCGAATAGTTCACCGATGGCCGCCCGCAGAGCGACTCTTGTGACTTTTTTATCGTCTGAGGTGAGCATAAGGCAGTCGTAGTTCGGCCTGTTGTCCTCATGACGGCTGAGGACGTCCCGCATCGCGATCGCGTCCGGGATGCATCCCCTCAGATTAGGCACTGCCGGGCTCTCGTAGTCGTTGATTCCGACAATCAATGCGCGCCTGCTCATTATCGAAGCCGATTTAGGAAATTGGTGATGTTCTCCCATGTCCACGACCGGACAGAAATTCCAGCAAGTTCGGCTGGTAACACCTGAGGACGAGCATCCGGCGTTGTATATATGCCGAGGACAGGCTTGCCCTCTTGTCGCGCACAGTTGATCTCCCACAACTGTCCGCTCGCATTCTTCGTATTCCTGCTAACCAATGCGATGACCCCCGCGCAACCTCTAATCCGCGTGCGGCAATTGGTTTTCCAGGCACTTTCCCAAGGTTGTTTCACCGACATATCGACAAACTCGAAGGGCGTCCTCTCGTTGCGCGCTTGGCCAACCAAATAGTCTCTCGCCCAAATGTCTTCGATCGCAAAGCTTATGAACAGTCGTGCCAAGTTCGCTGTCCTCCGATTTATTGTCTTCTGTTTACCTGCGCTTCGTCTGCAGTAAGTTGGACCGACGTTCCGGACGGTCGGCTTCACCCATGCGTCCCAGAATAGAAGTTGGCGTTAGTTCGAGGTCGCTGGCAAGTGGCAGAAACCGTAACCCACAACCATATATCGCCATGCCCACGCGGCCACGCGTATTCTGCCCGCCCTGTCCTGTGCGAGCGCGTCCACTCTTCGATGGGTGATTCACCTGCGCGACATCTCGCCCGTATCAGACTGACTAAAGCGAAACATTTTATCCGTCCCTAGCCGTCGATCTCCAGCGAGTTGCAGTGTGTTGATGAAATGCATCCGCTCCGTGCCCGACCGTCAATCGGGCTGTAGGTTTTGCTTTGCCACTTCAAACCGGAAATTGTCGTATGCCGGCTGGGTTTAGACGATAGGCACCGGACGATTTTCCCCTAAGGGTTTCAGTGAAACCACTTTTGCCACGGCGATTGCGAGATCAAACATCAACGGCAGCATCAGCAATTTGGGACAAGCGACCGTCGACGAGCGTTAGGTCCAGAGCTCCGCATGCCAGTACGGCCAAATCCCATCGCCGGCGCGCCAATTTCGGATCGATCGCACCAAGGCATCCGGGCTTCGAAAGCCCCCTCCCCTTCCTCGGCGCGTAAAAGCGTAAGGTCAAAATCAAGGCCGAGATTTCAGCGTACCGCTTCAATTGAAATCGGGAAGCAAAAGCCACAGCAGAAATGACCCGCAACTATCAGCGCCGGCGCGACCGCTTCCGCGTCAATCTTACCAAGGCATCCGGTCTTTGAAAAACCAGCTCACCTCCTGGGGCGAAAGGCGCGGAGCGTTGGTTTGGCGCACCGAGTTCTTGCGAGCTGACGCTAAGATAGATCCGCGCTGCTTCATGAACTCTCAGTAGTCAAAAAGCGCTTCAATGTCTTTCTTGCCGAACTGCGGAAGCAAAATCAGATCGGCATGGTCTTCATCGGTGAGTTCCTGCCAGGACCCATCACCCCAACGCAGCTCCCTCGTCCCGAAGGCTCGGTCGTACTCGTAGATTCCGTAGCTCGGCTTCAGCAGCTTCCATTCGCGAGCGAGCCGCGAGCCGGGCTTTACCAACGCCAGGCAGTAGGTGGGTTCGGTCGGTGGTGTCGTCATAGTGGCGGTCTCCGGCGTCGCGCCCAGATTATGTGCTTAGCTCGAAAATGGAAGTGGCGACCGCGATGAACCACCATGTTGTCAGCAACTGACCTAGCCAATCGGAAATTTGGATCAGGCGATCGCATACACGTTGGCGGCAAAGCGGCGGCGCGGTACGGTTACGATCTCTCGTCATCTCGAAGCGCTCACGTCGCGGCCGCAGACCACCTAATCGGCTGGTTCCTTGCGGGTTTTAGGCAACGTATCCACAAACCGTTCATGCTGCGGACCGTCCAATGTGACCGCATCTATGTTCTCGCAGGACCGAACCTTGAGGCGCAGTGGGATGTTGTTGCCTGGACCAAGTTGGTTCATGAGCCAGCCTACGCAGTGGGCCTCGTCTCCCGGTGGGTGCTCATGACAAGCCATCACATGTCCTGCGTCGTGCAGGGATCCCGGCTCGGCAATCGTCCTCGCAAGTGCGTGATGCAGCGTTTCAGTGTAGCCATGCGGAATATCGTGAGGGTCGGTTGATACTTTCCACGGGCACTTGTCGCACTGCCGAATTCGTCTTTGGACGCCGATTGACACCGTGAAGACCAACAGCGAGAAGATTGGCTACAAACCGCGGGGCCGCAAGCCGGGCAAGCGGACGGATTTTATGAACGATCCGGCCGTCATTGCTCGGCGTCGACAGGCGCTTTCCCAGCAAAGT
>MBFK01000052.1:2500-6301 GCA_001704765.1 Sinorhizobium shofinae | reverse complement strand
TGGTTGCGGGGGCAGGATTTGAACCTGCGGCCTTCAGGTTATGAGCCTGACGAGCTACCGGGCTGCTCCACCCCGCGTCATTGTATAAAGTTTAGTGCATCAAAAAGGCCGCTTGTAGGCGGCCCGTTGTTTCGGCAGGGCCGAAGGGGAAGAGAAGATGTTATCTTGCGTTTTGCAGACCTGGCAGCGACCTACTCTCCCGCGTCTTAAGACGAAGTACCATCGGCGCTGGGGCGTTTCACGGCCGTGTTCGGAATGGGAACGGGTGCAGCCACCCCGCCAGAACCACCAGGTCGGCAAAGCGCAAGCGTTGCGCGCCGAGGCGCGCAAACTGATTTGAGAAGCTGGCTGAAGTTTTTCACTTCACTTTGTTTTGAACACGTCTTTGGGCGCTCTCCGGACAATTCCAGCAGCCGGCAGAGCCGAGCCGCCAGTCGTCTGGCGCGCCGTCCGCGGCTGGAGCGATCGTGAGATCGCGACAGCGTGAGGACAAAGAAAGTTGCGATGCTCATCTTTGATGAGCATGAGCAATGGGAACGATCAAGCCGATCGAACGATTAGTACCGGTAAGCTTCATGCGTTGCCGCACTTCCACACCCGGCCTATCAACGTGGTCGTCTTCCACGGTTCTCAAGGGAATACTCGTTTTCAGGTGGGTTTCCCGCTTAGATGCCTTCAGCGGTTATCCCTTCCATATATAGCTACCCTGCTATGCCCTTGGCAGGACAACAGGTCCACCAGAGATATGTCCATCCCGGTCCTCTCGTACTAGGGACAGATCCTGTCAATATTCCTACACCCACGGCAGATAGGGACCGAACTGTCTCACGACGTTCTGAACCCAGCTCACGTACCGCTTTAATTGGCGAACAGCCAAACCCTTGGGACCTGCTCCAGCCCCAGGATGCGATGAGCCGACATCGAGGTGCCAAACAACCCCGTCGATATGGACTCTTGGGGGTCATCAGCCTGTTATCCCCGGCGTACCTTTTATCCGTTGAGCGATGGCCCTTCCACGCGGGACCACCGGATCACTATGACCGACTTTCGTCTCTGCTCGACTTGTCAGTCTCGCAGTCAGGCGGGCTTATGCCATTGCACTCGACGAGCGATTTCCGACCGCTCTGAGCCCACCATCGCGCGCCTCCGTTACTCTTTCGGAGGCGACCGCCCCAGTCAAACTACCCACCATACACTGTCCCGGATCCGGATGACGGATCGCGGTTAGACATCCATGACGATAAGGGTGGTATTTCAAGGATGGCTCCACAGGAACTGGCGTCCCTGCTTCAAAGCCTACCACCTATCCTACACATGCCGACACGAATGCCAGTGTAAAGCTATAGTAAAGGTGCACGGGGTCTTTCCGTCTGACCGCAGGAACCCCGCATCTTCACGGGGAATTCAATTTCACTGAGTCTGCGTTGGAGACAGCGGGGAAGTCGTTACGCCATTCGTGCAGGTCGGAACTTACCCGACAAGGAATTTCGCTACCTTAGGACCGTTATAGTTACGGCCGCCGTTTACTGGGGCTTCGATTCAGAGCTTGCACCCCTCCTCTTAACCTTCCAGCACCGGGCAGGCGTCAGACCCTATACGTCGTCTTGCGACTTCGCAGAGCCCTGTGTTTTTGATAAACAGTCGCTACCCCCTGGTCTGTGCCACCCCATCATGGTTGCCCATAATGGGGTCACGCTTCTTCCGAAGTTACGCGTGCAATTTGCCGAGTTCCTTCAACGCAGTTCTCTCAAGCGCCTTGGTATACTCTACCTGACCACCTGTGTCGGTTTCGGGTACGGTCTATATGGTGGAGCTATTTCCCGGGACCGCGTCCAAGCCCGGACAATCCAATAAGTCCGGACAAGTTAAGCGATCCGTCACTACCACCAGGCCCACGAATATTAACGTGGTTCCCATCGACTACGCGTGTCCGCCTCGTCTTAGGGGCCGGCTAACCCTGCTCAGATTAACTTTAAGCAGGAACCCTTGGTCTTTCGGCGAGAGGGTCTCTCACCCTCTTTATCGTTACTCATGTCAACATTCGCACTTCCGATACCTCCAGGACCCCTCACGGGTATCCCTTCACAGGCTTACGGAACGCTCCGCTACCACGTGCCTTGCGGCACATCCTCAGCTTCGGTGCATGGCTTTAGCCCCGTTACATTTTCGGCGCAAAGACCCTTATTTAGACCAGTGAGCTGTTACGCTTTCTTTAAATGATGGCTGCTTCTAAGCCAACATCCTGGTTGTTTTGGGATCCTCACATCCTTTCCCACTTAGCCATGACTTGGGGACCTTAGCTGGAGGTCAGGGTTGTTGCCCTTTTCACGACGGACGTTAGCACCCGCCGTGTGTCTGCCGACTAGTACTCCCCGGTATTCGGAGTTTGGTTAGGATCAGTAAGACGGTGAGTCCCCATAGCCCATCCAGTGCTCTACCCCCGGGGGTATTCGGTCGACGCTCTACCTAAATAGATTTCGCGGAGAACCAGCTATTTCCGAGTTTGATTGGCCTTTCACCCCTAGCCACAAGTCATCCCAATCTATTGCAACAGATGCGGGTTCGGTCCTCCAGTTGGTGTTACCCAACCTTCAACCTGCTCATGGCTAGATCACTCGGTTTCGGGTCTAATGCGACATACTAAGGCGCCCTATTCAGACTCGCTTTCGCTACGCCTCCACCTACCGGCTTAAGCTTGCATGTCACACTAAGTCGTTGACCCATTATACAAAAGGTACGCCGTCACCCTTGCGGGCTCCGACTGTTTGTAGGCATCCGGTTTCAGGTTCTATTTCACTCCCCTTGTCGGGGTGCTTTTCACCTTTCCCTCACGGTACTTGTTCGCTATCGGTCATGCACGAGTACTTAGGCTTGGAGAGTGGTCTCCCCATGTTCAGACAGGATTTCTCGTGTCCCGCCTTACTCAAGGACAATGAGTGTTCTACGTGTACGGGGCTATCACCCGCTACGGCCGACCTTTCCAGATCGTTCCACTTTATTCCTCATTGCCACTGGCCTGGTCCGCGTTCGCTCGCCACTACTTGCGGAGTCTCGGTTGATGTCCTTTCCTGCAGGTACTTAGATGTTTCAGTTCCCTGCGTTCGCTTCTTATCCCTATTGAATTCAGGATAAGATACCTTTCAACAATGCTTGGAAACCTAAGCCGTGCCTTCGCACGGCTTAAATTTTCCAAGCATCTAAGGTGGGTTGCCCCATTCGGAGATCCATGGATCAAAGCTCATTCGCAGCTCCCCACGGCTTATCGCAGCGTATCACGTCCTTCATCGCCTGTGCATGCCAAGGCATCCACCAAATGCCCTTTTGACACTTGATCGTTCTCATTGCCAATGCTCATCACTATCTGGGTTTGGCTAAGCTTACCCACTCGGCTTGTCGCCTCGCAGGGCAGCCAAACCTGGCCATCCGGGCACAACCGAATGTGCCGCGAAAGCCGCCCAGAGATCCGATTACCTTTTACAATCGGACCGCCTCATGATGCCATCGACGTGTTCGATACGGTCCTCATTGGAATTACGCCGAGCAACTCCGAGGCCGTATCTTAAGACCAGCTTCTCGAGATCTGTCCGGTGATGCGCGGTCAGGCAACATCAATCGGGCATGAACACCAGAAGGGCATCCCGAAGGACACCCCAACAACATCCATGCCTTGAACGACAAGACTTCCCTCCTACCTCCAGCCCCTCTTCCATCTCCGGTCGGCTAGACCATCGATGGCTTCAAAAGGACTGGGCTCGGACGCCAACACCGACCGTCTTTCGACGATCGCCGTCAACACCTGGA
>MBFK01000119.1 GCA_001704765.1 Sinorhizobium shofinae | reverse complement strand
CCGGCTGATGTTCCCGATCTTCGACCGCCACCACCACCACCGCTTTCCGCTCATGGGCTACCAGGGCGGCCTGCGCCTGCTGACGACGATCCTCGACACGATCTTCGACCGCCTCGATCGCGAAACGATGCAGACGGCGGTGACCGATTATTCCTATGACCTGACCCGCTAAAAGCGGCGGTCGGCAAAACGCCGGCCGTCTCCTGATGCAATCTGGAGATTAGCGAATGTCTTCGCTCAATGTCAAAATACAAGATGTCTTCGATGAGCCAGCCTGTGAGAGAAATCGCAGCAAGGATTCCAACGCACGCAGTAAAGGCTGTTCGAAACCGCTGACCCCCGGCGCGGCGGCCGGAGGCTGCGCCTTCGATGGTGCCAAGATCGTGCTGCAGCCGATCACCGACGTCGCGCATCTGGTTCATGCACCACTCGCCTGCGAAGGCAATTCCTGGGACAACCGAGGTACGGCGTCGTCCGGTCCGACGCTTTGGCGCACCAGCTTCACGACCGATCTCACCGAGCAAGACATAGTGATGGGGAACAGCGAGCGGAAGCTCTTCAAAGCGATCCGCCAGATTAAAGAAGCGTATCAGCCGCCGGCAATCTTTGTCTATGCGACGTGTGTAACGGCACTTATCGGCGACGACATCGAAGCGGTCTGCAAGCGCGCTGAGGAAACGTGCGGCCTACCGGTGGTGCCGATCAATTCGCCGGGCTTCGTCGGTTCGAAGAACCTCGGCAACAAGCTGGCTGGCGAGGCGTTGCTCGACCATGTCATCGGCACGGTGGAGCCAGATGATGCCGGCCCTTGCGACATCAATATCCTTGGCGAGTTCAACCTGTCTGGTGAGTTCTGGTTGGTAAGGCCACTCTTGGAGAGGCTTGGCATCCGTGTTCGCGCCTGCATTCCTGGTGATGCCCGCTATCTCGACATTGCCTCCGCTCATCGCGCTCGAGCAGCCATGTTGGTGTGCTCTACGGCGTTGATCAACCTTGCCCGCAAAATGGAGGAGCGCTGGGATATCCCGTTCTTCGAGGGATCCTTCTACGGCATCACCGCCACCTCGGAAGCACTCCGACAGATTGCCGATCTGCTCGTAAAGAAGGGTGCCGATCAAGAGATCCTCGACCGCACCGATGCACTCATTGCGGAGGAGGAGGCGATTGCGTGGAAAAAGCTCCAGGAATACCGGCCGCGGCTTAAAGGCAAGCGGGTGCTCATCAACACCGGCGGCGTGAAATCCTGGTCGCTTGTTCATGCGCTGATGGAGATCGGCATGGAGATCGTTGGCACCTCGGTCAAGAAATCGACGGTCGAGGACAAGGAGCGCATCAGACAGGTGCTTAAGGACGATCTCCAGATGTTCGAGTCGATGTCGCCCCGAGAGCTCTATGCCATGCTTTCAGAACATAAGGCTGACATCATGCTGTCGGGCGGGCGCACGCAATTCATTGCGCTGAAGGCCAAGATGCCCTGGGTCGATATCAACCAAGAGCGTCACCGCCCCTATGCGGCCTATGACGGCACGGTGGAACTCGTGCGCCAGATCGACCTTGCGATTCACAACCCGGTCTGGTCGCAGGTGAGGGAGCCGGCACCGTGGGAAAGCCGTCCTGCTACACAGGAACCACTGCCGAGCACGCGCCCCGACACCGATGCTACGAGTGTCGGGCGCTCAATTCGCCGGCACGACGCCGGTGACTTCGTTGAGTGTTGAGGAAAGCAAATGGTCCACATCCATCGCCAATCTAAATCAGCGACCGTCAATCCGCTCAAGTCGTCCCAACCGCTGGGTGCCGCGTTAGCCTTTCTCGGGGTCGATGGCGCGATACCGCTGTTCCACGGCAGCCAAGGCTGCACTAGCTTCGCGCTAGTGCTGTGCGCGCGCCATTTCAAAGAAACGATCCCGCTGCAGACGACGGCAATGGACGAATTGGCAACAGTCTTGGGCGGGGCAGCCCATCTGGAAGAGGCGATTCTGAACTTGAAAAAGCGGGCGAATCCGCGGCTGATCGGGATCTGCACGACGGCACTTGTGGAAACCCGTTCTGAAGATTTCGCAAGGCAAATCGCCAACATCAAAATGACGCATGCGGAGAAACTTGCAGGCACAGAGGTCGTGCTGGCAAACACGCCGGATTTCGATGGCGCCTTGGAGGAGGGCTGGGCGAGGGCCGTCGCCGCGATGATCCAACAGATTACACTGCGGGGTCAGCAGGCGCCTCGCTCGAGAAAGGCAACACTGATCGAGAGGATTACAAAACCTAGCGAGCAGCCGTGGAAGCAAAAGAAGGTTGCGATCCTGCCCGGATGGCACCTCACGGTAGGCGATATCGAGCATCTGCGCGAGATGGTGGAAGGTTTCGGGCTGAGGCCGGTGATCGTGCCGGACGTCTCAGGCTCCCTCGACGGTACGGTGCCCGACCGCTGGATGCCGACAACGTATGGAGGTACAAGCATCGAGGATATACAGGAGTTGGGTAGGGCGGTGCAGTGCATCGCCATCGGGGAACATATGCGGCGCCCGGCTGAGCTACTGCAGACGTTGACGGGTGTGCCTTACGTATTGGTCCAGTCACTAACGGGATTGAAGAACGTCGACCAGTTTGTCTCGCTTCTTTCCGAGATTTCCTGCGTGCCGGCGCCGGCGAAAATCCACCGTCACCGCTCACAGCTGCAAGACGCGCTTCTCGACGGACACTTCCATTTCGCCGGCAAGAAGATCGCGATCGCCACCGAGCCGGACCAGCTGTACCAATTTGCCACCTTTTTTACGGGACTTGGCGCCGAGATCATCTCGGCCGTTACGACTACGGGTGAGTCAGAAATTATCGAGAAAGTCCCGGCCGAAAAGGTCCAGATCGGCGATCTCGGTGATCTCGAAGAGCTAGCAGGCGGCGCTGATCTTCTCGTTACCCATTCGCACGGACGCCAGGCAGCGGAGCGCCTCGGCATCCCTCTGCTGCGGATCGGCTTCCCGATATTCGACCGCCTCGGCAGCCAGCACAAACTCACAGTTCTCTATCGTGGCACGCGCGACCTGATCTTCGAGGCGGCCAACATCATCCAGGCCAACCAGCCCGCGCCGTCGCTTGAGAAAATCGATGCAATGCGAAAGCGGAGAAATGCCGGATGAATTCCGTTCGTCGCCTCTCGCTCGTCACTGACGAAATCCAGCCGCGGCGTTCCGGCGCATTGCGCATAGCGATCGCGACGCAGGACATGAAAGTCCTAAACGCCCATTTCGGGTCGGCCAAGCACTTTGCAGTCTACGACGTGTCGCGCGACGGCTGGGATTTCGTGGAAGCTGTGAGCTTCGATGACGTCTCCGACGAATCCGGGAAGCGTCCGATCGAGGGCGAGGACCGCATCACCCCAAAGGTGACCGCGTTGACAGGCTGTCATCTCCTCTTTTGTCGGGCTATCGGCGGCCCTTCCGCAGCCAGGGTCGTCTCTGCGAAAATTCATCCGATTAGAGTGGGAGAGCCGGAAGCCATTCAAGACGTACTTTCACGAACCCAGAAAATGCTCAAGACGGCCCCTCCGCCGTGGTTGCGCAAGGTGCTGGCGCAAGCAGGCGTCGCAGAGAAAAAACCATTCGAGGACGAGGACTGAATCATGAAAAAAACGTCCATCAATACAGGCACGCCTGATGTCAAGGTGGACGAGGCGGCCCTTGTCACGCCATTTGTCAAATGCCTCGCGCGGCTGGTCCGCGCGCAGGATACCTACGGATCGCAGGACCGCGCATCGGACGCGGAGTTGTTGGCCCACTTCATCATCACTGAAGAGCAGCGTCGAGAAATCCCGATCATCGGCGATCCCGGTCCGGATGTCATGTTGCGGTTCAATATCTTTTATACCGCCGTCGCGCTTTCAATCGAAGCACGTACCGGTTTGGTAGCGTCGCCGATCACGATGATCAGCCATGAGGGCTTCGGACGAGTGCTTCTAACGACCGGGCGGCTGGTCGTATTTTCGAAAACAGTGCGCGACATCCACCGCTTCGGCTTCGCGACACTTCGCAAGCTCGCGGAAGCCGGTGCAAAGCTGGTGGATGATGCGACCGCCGCCATTGAAACCTATCCCGAAGTGGCTCGGGCCTGACGATCGATCCGGCAAAAGGCATGCTGCCGGCGCCAAGGCGACCGGCCAAGGATTAGGGCTACGCCCGTGGGCGGCTTGAGGGCGAGTAAATAGTGGATTTTTCCGAAACGGAGGGTATGAGCCCGTGCATCAACCTCAGCGACGCGCGCCGCCGTCTGCCCCGGGCAGTTTATCTGTACCGCTTGAGTACTCGTTCAGTAGCCGCCGATGAGAACCATGTGTAGTAATTCAAACAGCCGCTTCGACACTCTTGTCGGTAAAGCGACACATTCTTGTCGACTGTTCCCTTCTCTGCCTCCCGGCTAAATGCCTGAAATGCTAACATAACAAGCTTCTTTTCAAGTCGAGCACCCGAGTGGCACGAGTCTTGCCGACATGCCATCTAAGAGGCTGGAAAGCCGGGGATCGGCAGGGTACGAATGAGGCAAGCAACGTGGCAGGTCTAGGTCAGGTCGCATTCGGCTGCGAGGGAGGCATCGACACGTGCACCGCCGCCCAGAATGCGCTCGCTGTTTTTTTTGACCTCGGACCGAAAGTCGGTAGTGTCGGCCGCAACCTGAAGAGTAACTCCGGCCGCGTCATCCTGGAATCAATGCCGCGGGACAGCGCGCCAGCGTGGTACGCGATCATCCGCGATTTCGATGCGGACGTGCCGTGGTGGCTCAAAGCTTTCCACACCACCGCCGGGCTTGCGATCGAACCGTCCGTTCGCTCCGTGTACGAGGGCTTCGGGGTGCTTCTCACGACCGGGCAGAGTCGTATTGACGGAACACCATCCGTCAGTCTTCCAATAGGAAGCTCGCCGGAGACCGAAGCGATAACCGCCATCCACGCACCCAAGTGACGCGGTTGACGGTCGATCTAGGCGATGACGAACCGCCGGCTCTCATTTCCCCTGGAGAGCCGACGTCAGGCAGCGGGACCACTCCTCCCCACGCGCACCGGTCCCGCTGCCGCGATCTTTCCACAGGGCGAGGCTCAAAAATGCCTAGCCAAGTCTTTGCAATGGCCGCTGACTAGCAGACCGGCCCGAAAAATCGGCCGACAAGACCGGAATTTCAGCGGATGTGACGGATGAGGTCACGTCCGATCTCGGAAGAGATTTTACTTTTTTGCCTGTGGCGGATGCGGAGAGACAGATCCTGATTGGAGAACCAACGATGACAAGTCATTTCCTTACCCGCGACGGCTCCACATGGATGCCGCAATATCTGACGGCCATTGACGCCATGACGTGCATTGGTTGCGGCCGCTGCTTCAAGGTCTGCTCGCGCGAGGTCATGCATCTGCACGGCATCGACGAATCCGGTGAGATCCTCGGGGCCTGCGATGGCGAGGACGACGACTTCGATGGCGAGTTCAGTCGCACGATCATGGTTGTCGATCACGCCGGCCGCTGCATCGGCTGCGGAGCCTGCGCCCGGGTATGCCCGAAGAACTGCCAGACCCATGTAGCGGCCGACAAAATTGTTGCTTGATCTGACGAGCGGACTCCGGAAAACGACTTTGGCCGCTATAAATGCAATCGTAGTCGAAACGACAGTCCCCAAAGAGCCTTTGCCGTCGCGCAAGCTGACGAAAGACGTAGACATCGCCGACCGTCGACCCCGTCCCGCAGCTAGCAGCCGACGTAGAACAACGAACTGCCCAGCCACCTGAGAGCCAGAGCAAGTCCGCCGAACTCGGAATGAGACAGAATTGGCACGACACTGATTCCTCGCGTGATTCAGGGTGAATCCCTGCCTTGGAGTCAAGAGGCAATTGGCGGCGCGGGCACTCAGAGAGGATCTTCGAATGCCCCGTTGGCATCGGTCAGGAACGGGATGCGTCAGCAGCCTGAGCGATCAGCAGTTAGGTTACTAAAGCACTGCTGCTCGAAGCGCACATGCCGACGCAAATTGGTGAAGAAACCACGGAGCATATAGCCCGCTGCCTCCGGATTGACAGTAGCATCCGCCGTCGCCAGCCGACCCAACACTTCCGCCAATTCCTCGGCGAAGCATTCGTCTTCGCAATGCTCATACTTGAGCAGACCCAAAGTACTTAGAGTCGGACTCGAAAAGAACTCAATGGTAGCAATACCTTGCAAGGCGTCGGGTGACGAGGCGAATGTGGGCGATCAT
>MBFK01000080.1 GCA_001704765.1 Sinorhizobium shofinae | reverse complement strand
GTGAGCTCCATCGAATCTTTGCAAATCCGAAGGAATCACAACCCATTGAAATCACCCACTTCTTTTTGAGGCAGCCTCTTAACACTGATGGATCGTCCCCCAGCTTCTCCTCTGTCCACGCGAAAACAGCAGCTTCTTCTCTCTCGTGAAGATTCCGTAAGTGCGGGCCAAGCATCTTTCCGGCGTGAGCGCATATACTACGGTCGACTCCGTACGGAAGGCCGTTTGCAATGGCCTCGAGACGGTCACAGAGAGCCAGTTGGTCCTCGTGAGAACCTGCCAATAAGGCCAGCCGATCGGCGGTGGCTGGAGCTAATGACCGGTTTGTGGGGGGCGCAAACGTCTTGATCCTAGCGATCATACACTCCAGTCCCTTTCCGTGATTTCTCTAAGGTAGTCTTCCGTGCTCAAGGATGAGGTAATGCGTGGTGCGGGGCCTTGACTTGAATCAAGGCCCATCGGCAATAGGGCTAATAACCATCTCATTGTCCGATGGATCGTACGCGGCGTTTCCGCCCAAGCGCTCTGCCGTTGTGAGATCGCCATGAGCACGTCGGGGAGTCTCAGCTACTTGTGAGACGCTGATCCGTTGTGCATGGACCCACGGCATGAGCGCGTCGATGTCTTTGGCGAGTGGCGGTTGGCGATGCCGATGAGGAAATTGGTAGACTGGGTTCAACACCATTCATCTTGCAAATCGGACCCAGCTACCATTGCCTTGATCATGGCCGGCACAGAGAGCGCATTGCGGCGCTTGGGTTTCTTATCGGCTTTTTCGACGAAGCCCTGCATGTCGCAGGGAGCGCCTTGGCGGACACGAATATGCGGCGCCGCATAGACCCAGGAACGGAGCAATAAGACGATCGGCAGGCGTGAACGGGAAGTATGGCACCGTTATAGTGCCAATGACCGCGCGGAACCATGTCGGGCGGGACCGAGCGCGCTCGCCTACTCGGCAGAAGGCCAGCCTCTACGGATCGCCGCCTGTCGGTTTTGGACGCGGCGGTCCACTTTTAGCCGCCAGGCTGTCATTGTTCGACATACGACAATGTTAGAATGCTGACATAGCTAGTTCGATCCAAAGGTGCTTGAATCTAAACGGTTTTTCCGTGGCACGTATTTTGCTCTGCTGACGTGCCAGCGTCGACGAGAATTGTGCGGAGAATGTCGAAATGTCAGAACCGTTCTTTATGCCGGGGTCGGGGCCCGCGCCCGGCCACCCTACTGCAGAACCTTGGAGAAGAAGGAAGAGGTGGTACTCGCCAAGCGATGGTCGAGCTGGCACTGCACGGTCGCATTTGCCACAGCGGTCGACGAGCCATGATGGAGTGTGTTCGCGTATCTGTGCATTTGTCCTATGTATGGTCGCACTGCAATTTCTGATGACCTCAGCAATGGCGGCCGACGAGAGCCCCCTTCGCGAAGCCGAGGTTGCAAATTTCATGCTGGGCAACGGCATGGAGGTAGTCGTCATACCTGATCACCGGGCGCCGATCGTCACGCAGATGATCTGGTATAAGGTCGGCAATGCCGACGAGCCACCCGGCAAATCCGGCATTGCTCATTTCCTGGAGCATCTGATGTTCAAGGGAACGAAGAAGCATCCGTCCGGAGAGTTTAGCGCAAAGATCGCGGAGATCGGCGGTGAGGAGAACGCCTTCACGGGTTCCGACTACACCGCCTACCATCAGACGGTCACGCCAGAGTCGCTCAGAACAATAATGGAATTCGAAGCTGACCGGATGCGCCATCTCGTTCTCACCGATGCGGTGATCGTACCCGAACGCGATGTCATTCTTGAGGAGCGACGCTGGCGCGTCGAGAACAGTCCGGAGCAGCTACTTGAGGAGGAGATGCAGGCGACCTTGTATCAGAACCACCCTTACCGCATCCCGACGATCGGCTGGATGCATGAAATGGAACAGCTTAATCGCGAAGACGCACTAAAGTTCTACGACCGCTACTATGCCCCCAACAATGCCATTCTGGTCGTGGCAGGCGACGTGGACGCCGGCAGGGTGCGGCGGCTAGCGGACGAGACCTTCGGGACCCTGCCTCGCGGTCCGGATCTGCCGGCGCGGGTGAGGCCGCAGGAGCCGGAGCAGAACACTAAACGTATCGTCGCGCTCACCGACCCGCGCGTCACGGTGCCGAGCTTCCAAAAATCCTGGGTAACGACGTCCTACGGAACAGCTGAGCAGGGCGAAGCGGAAGCCCTCGATATCCTGTCGGAGATTCTCGGCGGGGGAACGCGCAGCCGGATCTATCAGGAGCTGGTAGTCAAACAGGCAATAGCCTCATCTGGCGGGGCCTATTTCAACGGAAGGTCGCTCGATCCGTCGAGCTTCACGGTTTTTGGCTCGCCGCGCGGCGAGGCGAAGATTGAGGAGGTGGAGGATGCGATAGACGCTGAAATTCGGAAGATCATCGAGTTCGGCATTACGGATGTCGAGCTCGAGAAGGCCAAAAACCGCTTCGTGCGCTCGATAATCTTCGCGCGCGACAGCCAGTCGGGAATGGCCGGCATTTATGGGGCGGCGCTTGCGACAGGCGATACTGCACACGACGTAGAGGCGTGGCCACTTAGGATCCGCGCCGTAAAGGCGGCAGAGGTGCAAGCGGCTGCCAGGAAATACCTCAGTCCCGACCGGTCCGTAGCGGGGTATCTGCTGCCCCGCGAAAGCGCTACCTCAGGAGATAAAAGCCGATGATATCGTTCAGCCGACTGCGCATCGGGGCCAAGCCCTCACTCGTCGTGGCATGCATATTGCTGGGCCTTGCCGCGTGTCCAGCGCTTGCGGGCATGGCCATAGAGGAGGTCGAGACATCGAGCGGGATAAAGGCGTGGCTGGTGCAGGACTATTCGCTACCGATCGTCACCACCCGCTTCGCATTTCGGGGCGGCAGGACGCAGGATCCATCTGGGAAGGAAGGCATTGTGAATCTGATCACAGAGCTGTTGGACGAAGGGGCCGGAAATCTTGACAGCGATGCCTTTCAGGAGCGGCTGGACGATGCTGGCGCCGAGATGCTCTTTGAGGCGGGGCCCGATGCAGTCTACGGCTATATGCGGGTGCTTGCGGAGCGAAAGGATGAGGCTTTCCAACTTCTCCGGCTGGCAATCGAGCAGCCGCGCTTCGACCAACAGCCGGTGGACCGCCTTCGTGCCCAAATCGTCTCCAGCATCCTGGCAAGAGCCAAGGATCCGGAGACGGCCGCACAGTTCGCATGGATGAGGGCGATCTATGGTGATCATCCGTATTCGCGTCGGGAGGAGGGCACCGTGCAAACACTTGCCGCTGTCACTACCTCCGATCTGAAGGCGGTTCATGAGCGGATTTTCGCGCGCGGCAACCTTACCATTGCCGTGGTGGGAGCGATCGATCCCGGCACACTCAAGCGTGATCTGGATCGAATATTCGGCGGATTGCCTGCTAGCCCCTCCCTAACGCCGGTCGTTGACGCAGTGCCTAAGCTGGGGCGCGCCATTCGCGTCGCGTATGACTTACCTCAGGCCCAACTGAGCCTAGCTTACCCGGGAATCCCCCGAAAGGACCCGCAGTTCTTTGCAGCCAATCTCATGAACCAAATCCTTGGCGGAGGCGCGTTCACATCCAGGCTCTGGAATGAGGTGCGCGAGAAGCGGGGCCTCGCTTACGGCATTTACTCAACCTTGGAGAACATCGACCATGCTTCGGCGCTCGTCATCGGCACGGGAACCCGCCCGGATCGGGCCGCAGAGACGCTCTCCCTCATCCGAGCCGAGGTCAGGCGAATGTCAGAGGAGGGCGTCAGTGAGGACGAGCTCACTGCGGCAAAGAAAAAGCTCATCGGCGGTTATGCGATCGAAAATCTGAACTCATCTAGTGCGGTCGCCCAAACATTGGTCCAAATCCAACTCGAAGATCGCGGCATGGACTACGTCGAGCGTCGCAAAC
Source organism: Sinorhizobium shofinae (assembly GCA_001704765.1). GTDB lineage: Bacteria > Pseudomonadota > Alphaproteobacteria > Rhizobiales > Rhizobiaceae > Sinorhizobium > Sinorhizobium shofinae. Next base: position 2,177 of record MBFK01000080.1, on the reverse strand, counting down.
AACTGATCCAGGCCGTCACCGTGGAGGACGTACGGGCAGTCGCGAAACGGCTGCTCTCCGCCGACCCCACCGTAATGACTGTTGGACCGTCCCTCAAGGGAACGAACCGATGACCGTCCAAAGGAAAGCTAGGCTGGCAGCGTCCGGCCGACCTTCTCCAACGCCCCGGCGGGGCACTACCTTGGGATGGGGGTAGTCAAGATCACCTCTCGCGGTCACCAGATGTTCGATTCCAGGCTCTATGCGACTCCTGAAGCAGCAAGGGAGGTCCCGCATCGCAGCCTCCCTCCGCCCGACGGCAGGAGAGAATGTGGTGTCTCGGCGCAAACAGGCGAATGCTCTCTAGCACGACTGCTCCTGCGATGCTGGTGACCTGCTGGCAACGAGACTGCTTGACCCTGCAGCAGCGGTTCTCGCGTTACTCACGAAAGCGCATCAGCACCACCGCTAAGGCTTCACACTTGAAGCATAATCCGAATGTGCTTAGGGTGGCCGCCGAAGACTCCAGATGTCTCAATTGAGTTTCTGACTTTCAGTTGAGGTATGTTAAAGGAGTGTATGTGCGGGAGGTGGAGCTCATATCATATCTCCCGAAGAACTAAGATAGCCGAAATTGAGGAGACGAATGTGCTGAGTACTAACTCTGAACAAACAAGACGTAAGCCAAACGCTGTGGATGCCCATGTCGGTCAACGAATCCGCCAGAGGCGTGAGTGGCAGAACATGTCCCAAACGACTCTCGGCGAAGCTATCGGGGTGACGTTTCAACAGGTTCAAAAATACGAAAAGGGCGTGAACCGCGTCGGTGCGGGTCGGCTTCAGCAGATTTCGAAGGCTCTGAAAGTGGAGCCTTCCTACTTCTTTGAGGATACGCTTAATAAAATCCGGTCGGAGGAGAGGTCCGCTTCAAATCAGATTAACATCCCACCCGAAGTCGTTGAATTCGTTGTAAGCAAGGAAGGGATCGAGCTCATCAGGGCCTTTTCTCGCGTGGGCGACTATCGTGTGCGCCGCCGAATCGTGATGCTGGTCAAGTCTTTGGGCGCACACGAGCGGTGATGTATGGATTGGGCCGCTTCTGTGTGGAGACAGAGTGTCTCTATAAAGTCAGACAAGCACCACCGCACTGGGAAATGAGTCACCAGTCTGTCCGATACTCTCGTACGGCCCTTCACCCTTTAAACGTCCTGAAATACCAAGGCGATACTCGCCGATCAATTCTCCGAATCTTGGCGGGCTGAGCGCCGCGCCCGTCCTTCGGGATGCTGCGGCGACCATCGACTGCGAGCTTGAGGATGTCATAGAACGACACGCCCATGCGAATATGCTCGGCCGTTTTGTCGACATTTGCAAGGGCAACGGCCGTTCGTTGGTCTATTGTGGCGGCCGATATTTGCAGTTGCCGAGTAGCGTTATAGGCAAAATCGCTCCGGGACTCACCACACTGAAAAGCCATTGAACGTGGTTTTTTGCGCAAACCTGTCTATGATCTCAATCAATTCATCTGCAGTTCATTCGTACTAGCTTGAGCGCAGCTTTAGTCGCCGACCACGATCCGACTTGAAGCGAGCGATGCTTTCTACACCGGTTTCACCGGTCAGGGCGGAAAAGAAGAGTCCAGCCGGCCCGGATTTCCTATTCTGAGACCTCAGAACGGGAGATCGAGATCTTTTCATTTGTAGCCTGCCGCGGAATGGGCGAGCGCTGACCTGAGTTCTCAGGGTCCGCTACGCAAGCGCCGGAATACGACCGGACAATCAATCGACGTCAGAAGCTACGGGATGTTGGAGAAGAAATGCGTAGGTTGCTTACTCCCTGGCGCGGTGTCGCTGCAGGCTTTCTGTTGAACGGGATCCTCCTCGGGACCTGGGCTTCTCGCGTTCCCGCCGTGATGGGTCACTTTCACGTTGCCAAAGCGAGCTTTGGGGTTTTGCTGTTGCTTTTAGGGTTGGGCGCATTAATTTCGTTCCCCATTACCGGAAGGCTGTCCGATAGCTTGGGTGCAGTGCGGGTCGCCCGAATGATCGCGATCCCGTTCCTGGTTTCGATTGCCGCTCTAGGGCTTGCGCCCACAATACCGCTGCTGGCGATCGCCCTGTGTTTCGGCATGCAAATTTGGCTCTGACTCACTTTTGATGAAATCAAGTGCTGGCTGATGTTGGTTTCACATAAGGAAT
>MBFK01000147.1 GCA_001704765.1 Sinorhizobium shofinae | reverse complement strand
TTCCTTGAGCCGCAGCGCCTCTTCGACGGAGATCTCGTCGAACGGGTTCATCGACATCTTGACGTTGGCGAGCTCGACGCCCGACCCGTCCGCTTTCACCCGGATCTTGACGTTGAAGTCGACGACCCGTTTCACTGGGACAATGATCTTCATGCTGGTTTCCCCTGATTGTTGAATGTTCCGTCCGAAGGCTATGGCCTATTCGCCAGCAGCACCCAGAAGGCAAAGAGCGGAGTGTCGACCGATCGCATCGCGTGTTTGATTGCCGGAGAATTGTAGAAGGAGCCGCCGATGCCCGGCGAAAACCAGGCCCCCTCACCCTGCCGGAATTCTCCATCGGAGAGAACGAGGTAGACTTCTTCAGGTGCGTGGTCATGATCCGGATAGCGAACGTTCGGCGCCATCAGGGTTACGCCGAACCATAGGTCCCGCCGCTCCTCGAGACCGCCAGGTCCAATGATCATCGCGTTGGCATGACTGTCTTCGAAATTGTCGCTGGCGGAACTGTCGTGGTTCGTGCGCCGCCGCCATTCGAGCTGCGGTTCGATCGCCTTGAACCGATCAATCAAGCGGCTGAGTGGCTCCTGGTCCGTTTCAACCGCGAGTGCCGCATCGAGGTGGGAGCACACCGGCAGTCGGCTGCCGGTGCCGGACCTTTGCGCACCCGGCTCTTCAAGCGCGGAAAAGATCTGCCGTACCGACCGGCATGATTCCGGTGCCTGCGCGAATTGATCGTACGCCGCGAAGGCAGCGTCGAGGAATGACTGAAGGGCTTCGCTTCGATCGCTCATTGATTCCCCCATGGAAGAAGCAGGAGGGCCGCCGCTCGGCGGCCACCTTCTGTCAGATATCCTTGAGAAGACGAAGCGCGTCGTAGATTGCCGCGTGCGTGTTGCGCGCCGCGACCGCATCGCCGATGCGGAAGAGCTGGAATTGGCCGTCCGGATTGCGGGCGACTGATTGCGGCTCGCCGGCGATCAGTTGTTCGTGCGACATCTCTCCGAGATTGCTCGAAGCCGGTTTCAGCTCGAAATACAGCTCGTCGAGCGGAATGGTGCCATGATTGATGACGATCTGGTCAAACGTCCGCTGCTTTTCGACGCCGCCATAGTCGCTACCAACATAGGCGACGAGTTCATTGCCGCTCTTCTCGACCGCTTCCAGGCGGTAAGTAACGGTGAAGGTCACATCGAGCTTCTGCAAGGACCGCATATAAGGAACGAGGTTCATCGCCATGACCTCGGGGGCAAACGAGCGGTCCGGCGTCATGATCTCGACCTTTCCCCCTGCCTTGGCAATGAACTCCGCGGCCTGAAGGCCAGTGTGGTCGCCGGCGTCGTCGAAGATCAGCACGTTCGCCCCGGGTTTGACATCGCCCGAGATGATGTCCCACGCGGAAACCACGAGTTCATTACCCCTGGAGAGGACCTCCGTATGCGGCAACCCGCCCGTGGCGATGATGACGACGTCCGGGTTTTCCGCCTGAATCGTCTCCGCTTCCGCCCAAGTGTTGAAGCGGAAAGTCACGTCGTACTTCTCGCATTGGCTCATCCGCCAATCGATGATGCTGATCATTTCTCTCCGACGTTCACTCTGCGCCGTCAGACGGACCTGGCCGCCCGCGTCCTTAGCCGCCTCGAAGACCACGACCTCGTGGCCGCGTTCGCCGGCCACACGGGCGGCCTCAAGACCGGCGGGGCCGGCGCCGACGATCACGACCTTCTTTCGGCGATCCGCCTTGGCGATCGTGTGCGGCATTGTCAGCTCACGTCCGGTCGCGGCGTTATGGATGCAATAGGCCGCGCCACCCTGGTAGATGCGGTCGAGACAGTAGTTCGCGCCGACGCAAGGCCGAATCTCGTCCTCCCGCTTCTCGATGATCTTTCGGACAATATGCGGATCGGTCATGTGGGCGCGGGTCATGCCGACCATGTCGACCTTGCCAGACGCGATGGCATGGCGGGCGGTCGCGACATCGGGGATCTTCGCGGCATGGAAGGTCGGGAAGTTCGTGGCGGCGCGAATTTCGCCCGCAAAATCCAGGTGCGGTGCGCTGGCCATGCCCTGGATCGGGATCACGTCCGTCAGGCCGGCGTCTGTGTCGATATGCCCGCGGATAACGTTCAGGTAGTCGATAAGTCCGCTTTCCTTGAGGCGCCGGGAGATTTCGAGGCCTTCGGCCTTGGCGGTGCCGCCGGGGAGACATTCGTCGGCCGTGTAGCGAATGCCCAGAATGAAGTCCTCGCCCACCCGTTTTCGGATGGCCCTGAATACATCCAGACAGAAGCGCAATCGGTTGTCGAGCGAGCCGCCATACGGACCGTCAAGCTCGTTCGTGAGCGGAGACGTGAACTGATCGATAAGGTGGCCATATGCTTCCAGTTCGACACCGTCCATGCCGCCGGCCTTCATGCGCTCAGCCGCGTCGGCAAAGTCCTTGATGATCCTCTCGATATCCCAGTCTTCCAATTTCTTTGGGAAGGCACGGTGTGACGCTTCACGATGATGCGACGGAGCCACGACAGGTAGCCACTCGCCTTTGTCCCAGCGCGTGCGCCGGCCGAGATGAGTGAGCTGGATCATGATCGCCGCACCCTCCTCGTGCACGGCGTCGGTCATCTCCCTTATCCACGGCACGATCTCGTCCTTGTAGGCGAGCAGGTTGTTGAACACCGGCGGGCTATCCTTCGAGACGGCGGCAGAGCCGGCCGTCATCGTCAGCGCAACGCCCCCCTTCGCGCGCTCCACAGTGTAGGCGCGATAGCGCTCCTTCGGCATCCCGTCTTCCGGATAGGCTGGCTCGTGCGCGGTCACGATGATGCGATTGCGCAGGGTGAGATGCTTGAGCTTGTAGGGCTGAAGGAGGGGGTCGTTCGACATCTGCCGGGCTCCGATTTAGAAACTTCGGTCCAAACGCTACGCGGAAATGTACATACGTGTCAACATTGAAAACAATGAAGTCAGGTGCATCGACATATATGTACATTTTTCTTGCGCAGCCCACTTCAATTTGTTAGGAGAACGTCATGGAGCAGACCTTGAACGATAGCGGCTGGCGCGGCTCGCAAGAGGGATGGCTGGAAGCAGCCTACGAATCCCTGTTGGAAGCAGGAGTGGACTCGGTAAAAATTCTGCCTTTGGCGAAGAGGCTCAATCTTTCGCGAACGAGCTTCTACTGGTTCTTCAAGGACCGTGAAGAACTTTTGGCAGCGCTCATCGGTCGGTGGCGATACAAGAACACCGGCAACATCGTCAAGCAATCGGAGGCGTACGCGGAATCTCTGGCAGAGGCGATGCTTAACGTATTCGATTGCTGGCTGAACAAGGATCTATTCGACTCAAAATTTGAGTTTGCCGTGCGAAGCTGGGCACTCCAATCCGATGATATCCTGGCTGAAGTTCAGCAAGCCGATCAGGTCCGACTGGAGGCTCTCAAACGTATGTTTGTCCGCTTCGGACATTCGGAGATCACCGCCGATGTCCGCGCCCGCACGACCTACCTGGTTCAGATCGGCTACATCTCGATGCAAACTCAAGAAGATATAGCCATCCGGATGAAGCGGATCCCCGAGTACATCGCCATCTACACGGGCCAGGTGCCGGAGCAAAGGGAGCTGGACCGCTTCTATTCACGGCACGGCTACAAACCCGAGTAAGAGGACGCGGACGATGAGCGGCTCATTGAGGATTGGCATAATCGGCGGAGGCGGCTGGCTCGGCGGAGCAATTGCCGCTTCGATCCTCGATGCTGGTTTGGTGCAGCCGCATGCTCTGTCCCTCTCTTATCGGACGGAGCAACCGAACCGCTTCAATGGTTCCTTCTGGACCACCGAGAATCAGCGGCTCGCCGATCGCTCGGACGTTATCATCCTCTCGGTCCGACCTGCCGACTGGCCGCCACTCGCGATCGATGCCAACGGCAAGCTTGTGATATCCGTCATGGCCGGCGTTCGTTTGAGCAAGTTGGCTGAGCACCACAACACGGACCGGGTTGTCCGCAGCTTGCCTAACGCGGCGGCTGAGGTTGGCAAGTCCTATACCCCCTGGATCGGATCGGACCGTGTGAACGACCAAGACCGCACCGTTGTCCGGGCAATCTTCGATGCGTGCGGAGCGGAGGACGAGGTCACAAGCGAAAGCGACATCGACTACCTGACAGGCCTTTCGGGGTCCGGTCCGGCATTTCCCGCATTGTTGGCTGCGGCAATGATGAACGATGCGGTCGCACGCGGACTGGATTCGGATATCGCTCGGCGTGCGGTCTCCGCTTTGATTGTAGGGGCGGGCCGCCTGCTCGAACGTCGCGACGAATGTCCAAACGAGCTTGTGGAAGCCTTCGTCAGCTATCGCGGCACCACTGCGGCAGCCATTGAGGCAATGCGCACCGCCGGTTTTGACACTGTGGTAGCCGGCGGACTTCAGGCCGCTCTTAAGAAATCGGTGAGTATGGGAGAGCGCTCCTAACTACCGTCGGAGCAGATAAACGCGGCCCCCTGCTCCTCCATGAACGCCGCAAAGAAGAAGAGGGAACGTCTAATGAAAAAGCTGCTTGCGTCTACATGTCTGGTGTTTGGCCTCATCGGTGGAGCGTCGGTGTCGAATGCCGCGGAATGCGGGAGCGTCACCATCGCGAGCATGAACTGGCAGAGTGCGGAGGTCCTGTCGAACCTCGACAAGTTCATTCTCAACGAAGGTTACGGCTGCAGTGCCGAAATCACCATCGGCGACACCGTGCCGACGATCACCTCCATGGCGGAAAAGGGTCAGCCCGATATCGCCCCGGAAGCGTGGATCGACCTGCTGCCCGATGTCGTCAAGAAGGGCACAGACGAAGGCCGGATCATCAAGGTCGGCTCTCCGCTGCCCGACGGCGGCGTCCAGGGATGGTGGATTCCCAAGTATGTCGCCGACGCCCATCCAGACATCAAGACGATTGGCGACGCGCTGAAGCATCCGGAAGTCTTCCCCGATCCGGAGGACTCCAAGAAGGGTGCTATTTTCAATGGCCCGCAGGGCTGGGGCGGTACGGTGGTGACGACGCAGCTTTACAACGCGTTCGGCGCCGAGAAAGCAGGTTTCACGCTGGTCGATACCGGTTCGGCAGCTGGCCTCGACGGTTCGATCGCCAAGGCCTACGAACGCAAGGAAGGGTGGCTTGGTTACTACTGGGCACCGACCGCGCTCCTCGGAAAGTATGAGATGGTCAAGCTCGACCCGGGCGTGCCGAACGATCCTGCCGAATGGAAGCGCTGCATTACCGTTGCCGACTGCCCCGATCCCAAGCCGAGTGCGTGGCCGGTCGACACGATCGTGACACTGGTGGCCAAGCCCTTCTCGGAGAAGGTCGGTCCCGAGGTGATGGACTATCTGAACAAGCGCGCCTGGAGCAACGACACCGTCAGCAAGCTGATGGCCTGGATGACGGACAATCAGGCCAGCGGCGAAGAAGGTGCCAAGCACTTCCTCGAGGAGAACGAAGTCGTCTGGTCGAAGTGGGTCTCGCCGGAAGCCGCCGAGAAGATCAAGGCGGCGCTTTAAGCCACTTGACGCGTGGGGCGCGCCAAAGGCGCGTCCCATTCCACCAGCCGAAAAATTACAAGAGCTAACGCCGGCTTCTTTGAAAAAGGGGAACCGAATGGATTGGTTTTATGAATTCCCGCATATGAACGACGATTCTCTTCGCGAACTGAAGAAGGTTATCGACGAGGGATTTCGTGCGTTCACGCGTGCCTATGGCGGCGCGCTTGAAGGGTTTTTCGTACCCTTACAGAAGTTCCTGATCCTGGCCGAGCGTTTCATGACGCAGACGCCCTGGCCGATCATCACGCTGATCGTGCTGGCGATTGCCTGGGGTGCGAGCCGGAACTGGAAGGTGGTGCTCGGCTGTCTCGTCACGTTGCTGGCCATCGGCTACTTCGACATGTGGGACGACACGATGCGGACGGTGTCGATGATCTTCGTCTGCACCATCCTGTCGATCGCGATCGGTATTCCGCTCGGCATCCTGATGTCGCGTTCCGACCGATTG
>MBFK01000047.1 GCA_001704765.1 Sinorhizobium shofinae | reverse complement strand
GCTCACAGCAGCTCATCGGGTCCGCTACCGATATCCGACCGCTCACCCCCTCCGCCAGACGGGGTCTGCTTGCCGCTTACGAAACTGAAGATTTCAGTTGCGGTTGCGGATGGAGAGCGCAATGGCGAGGTCCGGTTTTTTGGGCGACATCTCTTCGGAGCCCGCGTCGGTGGCGTCGATGGTCCGCAAGCTTTCCAAGCACGGTGCCAATCTTCACTTTTGCTACGAGGCCGGACCTACGGGCTATGGTCTTTACCGCCAGATTGTGGAATTGGGGCATGAATGCGCCGTGGTCGCGCCGTCGCTTGTGCCCAAACGTCCGGGCGATCGGGTGAAGACAAATCGTCGGGATGCGATGAGCTTGGCACGGCTGCATCGTGCGGGCGAATTGACGGCGGTCTGGGTTCCTGACGAAAGCCACGAGGCAATGCGCGATCTAGTGCGTGCACGCGATGCGGCTCACGAGGCGCAGAAGCAAGCGCGCCAACAGCTCCAGGCATTTTTGCTTCGTCACGGCAGGATCTATACAGGGCGCAAGCCCTGGACGCGTGCGCATGCGCGGTGGCTGGCGAGCCAGGCATTCGATCATCACGCCCATCAAGTTCTGCTGGCGGAATATTGTCAGGCTATTGAAGATGCCACGGTGCGTCTGGATCGGTTGAACAAGCTTGTGGCTGAGACCGCGGCATCCTGGTCTATGGCCCCAGTAGTGGCAGCCTACCAAGCGATGCGTGGGGTCGCGTTCATGACGGCGGTCACCTTCGTGGTCGAAATCGGCGATGTACGCCGTTTCGACAACCCTCGTCAGTTAATGGCTTATCTGGGCCTTGTACCGTCAGAAAGCTCGACAGGCGAACGAGTCAAACGTGGTGGGATCACCAAAGCAGGCAACATCCGGGCCCGCCGCGCACTCATAGAAGGGGCCTGGACATATCGCTATCCGCCACGGGTGAGCCCGACGATCCAGGCCCGGCTGGTAGGCCTGCCGAAGATCGTCCGTGACATTGCCTGGAAAGGACAGGTGCGGCTTTGCACGCGTTATCGCAGACTGATCAGCGCGGGCAAGGCGAAGACAGTGGCGGTAACCGCTATCGCGCGAGAAATGGCGGCCTTCCTATGGGCGATTGGACAAGAGGTTGCGCCGCTCGGGAAGCTTTAAATCAGCAGTCAGCCCCAAATACGGTCGCGCACCCAAAATACGGCCGCACACATCGAGATCATCTGTCTGTTGAACAAAGTTGGAGGCAGGGCCCCGGTGGGGAACCCTCGTTACTCCTATGTGGCAGATATATCCAGGCCCGACACTAGACAGAGGCAGCCCCAGACGAACATACGGAAATGCGGTATCCAGCCCGCGAATGAGAGTATGCCAGCCGTCGTCGAAACGCCCTGTCTCCTGCTTTGTTCAACAACTCCGAGCGTTTGCCTTTCGTCGTCAGACGGAAAGGGAAGGTCATGCCCAACTGACTTGCAAACGAACATAAGAGGAGTAGTCCTATGACGAAGCATCAGATTGAGGTCATTACGTCGGTCGAGCGGCGTCGGCGCTGGTCTCGGGAGGAGAAGGAGCGGCTGGTCGCGGCGACGCTTGAGCCGGGCGCAAGTGTTTCAGAGATCGCTCACTCGGCCGGCATCCATGTGAGCCAGCTCTTCCGCTGTCGCAAGGAGCTCTGCCAAATCTCCGCGCCGTCTTTCCCGCAACTCGTTGCGGTGGAGGTCGTCGAAGCGCTGCCAGCGCCAGCGACCCCGGCCGAGCCGCCGCCGGTCTGCCGGGCGCGCAAGAAAGCAAGCATGGTGATGATCGAGCTTGGCGGCGGCCGTCGCCTTCGGGTCGAGAGTGACATCGACACTGATGCGCTCGGCCGGATTGTTGATGTGCTGGAGCGGCGATGATCCCGGTTCCGAGCGGTGTAAAGGTCTGGCTGGCGACGGGCTATACCGACATGCGGAGAGGCTTTCCCGGCCTGTCGCTGATGGTGCAGGAGACGTTGAAGCGCGACCCGATGAGCGGCCATCTCTTCGTCTTCAGGGGGCGGAGCGGTGGCCTGATCAAGGTGATCTGGCACGACGGCCAGGGTGCCTGCCTGGCCGACGGCACGGTGGTGATTACGCCGGCGCAGCTCGGTTATTTGCTCGAAGGCATCGACTGGCGAATGCCGCAAAAAACCTGGCATCCGAGCTCGGCGGGATGAGCAAAACCGCTGGCATGGCGGGGGCGAATATGATTCCATCCCGCCATGACCGATGCGGCCGATCAGCTTCCCGACGACCTTGTCAGCGCACACGCGATGATCCTCGCCGAGCGTGCGGCCCGCCGTGAGGCGGAAGCGCTTGCCGCCCGCGCCCAGGCGGTGAACTCGACTCGGATGCGCTGATCGCCCGGCTCCGGCTCGAGATCGAGAAGCTGAAGCGCGACATCCATGGCAGCCGCTCGGAGCGCAAGGCCCGGCTCCTCGAGCAGATGGAATTGCAGCTCGAGGAGCTGGAGGCCAACGCCAGCGAAGACGAACTGGCGGCGGAGATGGCGGCACGGTCCTCGGCGGTCAGCGCCTTCGAGCGCAAGCGTCCGTCCAAGAAGCCGTTTCCCGAGCATCTGCCGCGCGAGCGCGTCGTCATCGCCGCGCCGGCGAGCTGCCCGTGCTGCGGTTCTGGCAAGCTGGCAAAGCTTGGCGAGGACATCACCGAGACGCTGGAGGTGATTCCGCGTCAGTGGAAGGTGATCCAGACGGTGCGCGAGAAGTTCTCCTGCCGCGAATGCGAGAAGATCACCCAGCCGCCCGCGCCCTTCCATGTGACGCCGCGCGGCTTCGCCGGGCCGAATCTCTTGGCGATGATCCTGTTCGAGAAGTTCGCCCAGCACCAGCCGCTGAACCGGCAAAGCGAAACGCTATGCCCGCGAGGGCATCGACCTCAGCCTGTCGACACTGGCCGACCAGGTCGGGGCTTGTGCCGCGGCGCTGAAGCCGCTGCATGCGCTGATTGAGGCGCATGTGCTTGCCGCAGAACGGCTGCATGGTGACGACACCCCCGTGCCGATCCTGGCGAAGGGCAAGACCGATACCGGTCGCATCTGGACCTATGTCAGGGATGACCGGCCGTTCGGCGGACAATCACCGCCGGCCGCACTCTACTATGCCTCGCGCGACCGGCGGCAGGAGCATCCCGAGCGTCATCTCAAGAGCTTCACCGGCATTCTGCAGGCCGACGCCTATGGCGGCTATAACCCACTGTTCAAGGTGGATCGCGATCCCGGTCCGCTGACGCAGGCGCTGTGCTGGGCGCATTCGCGCCGCAAGTTCTTCGTGCTCGCCGATATCGCCACCAATGCCAAGCGCGGCAAGAACGCCGTGCCGATCTCACCGATCGCGCTCGAGGCGGTGAAGCGCATCGACGCCCTGTTCGATATCGAGCGTGAGATCAACGGACTGGCCGCCGACGAACGCCTGCAACGACGTCGCCGCGACAGTCAGCCACTCGCCACAGAACTCCAAGAGTGGCTGCGGGCCGAGCGGGCAAAGCTGTCGCGCAGTTCTCCGGTTGCCGAGCCGATCGACTATATTCTGAAGCGCTGGGAGGGCTTCACGTCTTTCCTCGGTGACGGCCGGATTTGCCTAACCAACAACGCCGCCGAACGGGCGCTGCGTGGCTTCGCCCTCGGCAGAAAGGCATGGCTCTTCGCCGGCTCCGATCGTGGCGCTGATCGCGTCGCCTTCATGGCAACGCTGATCACGAGCGCCAAGCTCAATGACGTCGATCCGCAGGCCTGGCTTGCCGACATTCTCGCTCGTGTCGCGGACACGCCGATCACTAAGCTCGAGCAATTGCTCCCGTGGAACTGGGTGGCACCAAAGTCCCTACAACATCAGGCGGCCTAACCTGCGGCCTTCGCCGGATGGTTACCCTGCGGGAGACGCTTTCGAGTGCTCAACATCGTCGATGACGTGACGCGCGAATGACTTGCGAGCGATCCCTGACACGTCAACCTCTGGCCGTCGCGTCGCACGGGAACTGACAACGCTCCGCGAACGGCGCCGCAAGCCCGGCATGATCGTCTCCGACCACAGCACGGAGTTCGGAGTTCACCTCGAACGCGATCCTCACCTGTTCGAAGGTCGAAGCTGTGTCCTTGACTTGAACTAAGCTGTCCGGGCACTAGGGTGCTTTATCAAAGGATGAAATAATCCTTCGTCAGGGTCACGGCATCGTCGAGACGGACCGCCAGATCGGCCTTCTTGTCCCCGTTCACGTCGGCGTAGATGCAACTGTCTGACGCCAATTTGTCGTAACGCAGTTCGCCGGCAACGCCGCTGAACGCAGCCGTATTGACAAACGTAAACGCTTGGTTTCCTCCTGCTGGACTGTTCGCATCAATCGACGACAGGTCAATTCTATCCTGCTCGCTAGTCATGAAGTCGAGGATCGTGTCGTAAGCCGCACCTGCCGAATCGGGCAGCGACTTGAAGATGAAGCGATCTGCGCCCGTGCCGCCGGTCAATCGGTCAGCGCCGGCACCGCCATACAGCGTGTCGTCTCCGGCGCGGCCTGCCAGTGCATCGTTGCCGTTGCCGCCGCTCAGACCGTTGGCGCCTGAATTGCCAAAAAGCATGTCGCCGTAGCTCGAGCCGCCGATGTTCTCGATCGACGAATACGTATCCCCAGCGGCCTCACCCGTGTTTGCGCTCGCATTGCCGAGGTCGGCGATGACGCCCGCCGCAGCGCCGGCGTAAGAGACCGCGTCTATGCCGGTGGCGCCGATCAGCTTGTCCGCGCCCGCACCGCCGATAAGAGTGTCGTGACCGTCTCCGCCGTTCAGCGAATTGGCTCCGCCGTTGCCGTACAGAAAGTCGTTGTATCGGGACCCATGCAGATTCTCGATCGAGAAATATTTGTCACCCGCAGCGTCACTGGTATTCAAGGACGTATTTGACAGGCTGGCGATGATCGCGAAAGACGAGTTGAAGTAGGACGCGGTGTCAGTCCCGGTTCCCCCGTCGATCTGGTCCTCGTCGGCTCCGCCAATGATCACATCGTTGCCGTCGTCGCCGTAGAGAATGTCGTCCCCGTAATTCCCGCTTATGACGTCATTGCCGTCGAAGCCCATGAGAACATCGACGTATATGCCTCCGCTGAGAGTGTCGTTGCCCTTAAGGGCTTGGATGATGACACCCGCATCGTCGTTCGTGCTGACGGTCTGGGCAGCCGCGAGGATACTCGTCATAGCGACGGCCCCTTCCATAGAAACGAGCATCTGTCCGCTATAAAAAGCAGTGTAGCTCGTTACCGTTCCCGAGATCGGCTCGCCGTTGGCGTTGTAGGTAAAGCCACTGCCTACAAAGTCTTCGATGTAGCCGTTGCCGTAGTTCACCCGGAAGAGGTTGCCCGAGCGAACGTACGACGCCCCGTAGTAAAGCTCGCTGAAATCAAAATCAGTCTGATTGAAACTGTAGTCCTGCGATACCGTGATCGTCGCCATAGAATGCCCCCAAGAATTACTGCTTGAATGAATAGTACAGTTTTAGGTTGTAAGCAATCACAGACTTCAACGGCCCCACCCTGCGCGTCGACTAACGCGCACTCCTCGCAGGCCTACTTAGCGTAAGCGCGATTTTCCCCGCACATTGACGCCGGCGATTTCGACGGATCGTCTTGCGTTGGGAACGGCATCTGGTCAGGCG
>MBFK01000002.1 GCA_001704765.1 Sinorhizobium shofinae | reverse complement strand
TGGCTCCTCCCATGCGGTTCCTAACAACACCGCAATCATGGCACATCGCGATGCCGGCGGAGGAGCCGTCCACAGCATCAAAAGGGGACGTGCCGCCGTCGCAAGACTTCTGAAGGTTCGCACCCCGAGCTGATTTGCACCGTGAACATAGCGAGTGGTGCCGTGGCTTGATAGGTGTTGGACTTGGATCAAGCCCAGCATTCACCTGAACGCCTAGCAAAGGACAGATGCCATGGGAGACCAGATACGCCCGCTGCAACCAGGGGAATACGCGCCCGCCTTCGCGCTTCCGTCGGCAAATCAAGAAGGAACGGTTTCTCTCGCCAGCCTCCACGGTCACCCGTTTCTGATCGCCTTCTTCCGCGGGTTGCACTGCCCGTTCTGCCGGCGTCAGGTGGGACAGCTCGGTGGCCTACAGCCTGCCCTGCGCGCCGCGGGGGTGGAAACTGTTGCCGTGATCAACACGCCGGTGGAGCGCGCCCGCATATATTTCGGGCACCGGCCGACGCCGGCCGTGCTCCTATGTGACCAGGATTGCTCCACGCACCGGGCCTTTGGCGTGCCGCGCGCCGAGTTCCTGCCCGAGGACAGCCGCGAGCAGCCTGTATGGCCCTATCGGGCAAGCATGGAGCAATTCGAGGCCGCTCGCATTAACCCGACGGGCGAATTGCCGGAAGCGCTACATCCAATGGCGGCCAATACCATACTCAACGCCCAGGACGGCTTCGAGCTTAATGAAGTTGATCATGCCATCTTCGTAAGCCACGCCACACAGCTTGTCGGGCACTTCCTCATCGACGCCGACGGCATCGTTCGCTGGGTGCAAATTGAAGCGCGCGACGGGCCGAACAGCCTCTCCATCTTTCCAAACGCGGCGGAGATGCTCGCCGCTGCCGGCAGCCTCCGACACTGAAGGCCGCATCTCTGACATTCGTCAGGCTGTATCACGTCGTCGGGCGGCGGTGACCTTGACGGCTGATGGTAAGGAAGACTACAGCGCGAACAACCGCTGTCAGTTAGAGTTCAATCGTGCACTTTCGCTTTGGGCCGGTACGTCGACCATGACCGGATTGCGCCGATATCGTTCTCTAATGGGTCAAGGGCGGCGGCTCGGTTATGAGCGTTGTCGACGCTTTCGGGTGCCTGCGTTCTCTGCGTGCTCAGGTGGCACTTGATGGGGTAAGCTGGGTGTGGAGCGGCTTGGTTGAAAGCGCAGTCGGCCGATCGAGTTGGCCGCATGCTACAGAATCGGCGCCGTCATCCATTCCCTCCCTGGGGCGTCGCTCCGCTCGGGAGCTCGTTTCGGTCTCCTATCTGGGCGATCGTCGGCTATGCGGCTTTGAACTCGGTGCCGTGCCGCAGCATCGCATGCATGATGATGGCCAGCCGCCGGGCGAGAGCAATCCGCGCCTTTCGCATCGTCGACCGCCTTGCGAGCGCCAGCGCCCAGTCCTTCAGCTTCAGCGGGCCCTTGTAGCGCGTCAGCATGACGTTTGCGGCCTCGTAGAGCAGGGTTCGCATCCGCCGGTCACCGCATTTGGAGATGCTGCCCGTGTAGTCGACCTCGCCTGACTGGAAGCGGCGTGGCACCAGGCCGAGATAGGCGCCCAGATCGCGGGAGCGCCTGAAGCGGCCGGGATCATCGACGGCGGCCGTGAAGGCGAGTGCAGTGAGCTGGCCAACGCCGGGAATAGTCATCAGCCGGCGGCATGCGCCGGAGAGCCTGGCCATTTTCTTCATGTCGGCGTCGATCGCCGCGACAGCCGACAGCACGGCGGTTCGGGCTGTGATAAGACCTTCCATCGCTGCGGACAGGCCGTTGATCCCCTCGCTGGCTCTCAGCGCCTGATCGATGAAGGCCGGGCTGAGGGCGCGCGGCAGGCGGACACCGAATACCACGGCGAGACCACGGATCTGGTTCTCCAGCATGACCCGCTGGCCGACCAGCTTCTTGCGGGCGATGATCAGCGCGCGAACGGCATGCGCTGGGAGCGACTTCACGTGCACGGGCTTGAAGAACCCGGTGCGGGCAAGGTGCGCCAAACCACGGGCATCGTTGCGATCGGTCTTGTGGGTCGCAAGAGTCTTCAGCGCCTGGTACGCCTGCCGGCTTTCGATGCAGACGACCGGCAGACCGAAGGCTGCCAGCCCATGGTAGAGCATCGGCGCCATCCGACCGGTCTCGAGGATGCGCCGGCAAGCGGGCGCCTTTGCCAGCGAGGCGGCGATCGCCTCAGGCGTCGATGCCGCCTTCTCCTCATGAACGATTGTTCCCTCGCGGTCGACAACACAGAGATGCGTTTCTTCCATCGAGATGTCCAGGCCGGCAAAATACTCCATGGTCAGTCTCCTCTTTCAATGACAGAGCCGATCTTAGCGGTCTCCGAGAAGAGCTGCTGCCCATTACCCCATGTTGAAAAACTGGTCAGTTTGGACATCCTCGGCGGTCATCCCGAGATGATTTAGAGTTTTGACGAATTGGCGATGGCTCGATGCAAGGCACGGGGTCCAGCCCCGCCCATCAGTGGGCTGCTCCCGCGGCGGCCAGGTGGCGCGGCGGCCGTAGCTTCGCCAGCCTTCTGAGGTTTTGGGCGGTTGCGGCGAGGAGGAATTCATCGCGTGCCCCACATGGCCCTCTGAGCCTCAGCCGAGCCATTCGCAGAATGCGCTTGAGGTGAGCAAACAGCATCTCCACTTTCTTTCGCCGATGCCGCGAACGCTCGTAATCCGGCGTGCCTGCAATGGCTCGCGCAACGTCGCGGGCATCTTCATTGAGATCGCGTGGCACCTTGCGCATGGGAGCATTTGGGCAACAGCGCTTCTTCAGATCACAGGCGTCGCAGTCACTCTTGCGGGTCCGGTAAAGCCGGGTCCCTTCGCTGGTGATGCCTGATCTGGGTGTCACGTAGGTACGATGGAACTGCTTCAGCTCCTTCCCTGCAGGGCAGAGATATCGATCATTCTCGCCGTCCCAGGTAAAGTCGGCGCGCGAGAAGGTCCCATCGGTTCGAGTGGATTTGTCGAAGACGGGAATATGCGGTGCAATCTCCTTTTCCTTGACCAGCCAGGCAAGATTGTCGGCAGAGCCATAGGCGCTGTCGGCCACAAGATAGTTTGGCTTCAGGCCGAAGCGGTCCTCTGTTCTGTCGATCATCGTGCGTGACGCCCCGACCTCGGCCTGGCGGATGGCGCGCGTCGCTTCGACGTCGAGAATGACGCCATGGTCGGTGTCGATCAGGTAGTTGGTGGCATAGGCGAAGAAGGCATGGCCTTTATGGGCTCCAGTCCACTGCGCCGCCGGATCGGACGGGGATATGAACTTCGGCGTCACCGGCGAGGCCGCACCGAAAGCCGCATCATCGAGGACTGCCAGATATTCCTGCACCGAGCGGCTGGCACCGTCTTTCACCTCATCAGTCTTCCATTCCGCACCAGACACCGAGCGCTGCTTGTTGGCATCGGCAGCAATCAGGCTGGCGTCGACGGCAAAGCCCTCAGCGCCGACCAGCCCCTGCGCCAAGCAGCGCTCCACCACCGTCTCGAATAGGTGCCGCAGGATATCGCTTTGACGGAAGCGTCCGTGGCGGTTCTTCGAGAAACTCGAATGGTTGGGCACCTTGCCGTCCAGGCCAAGGCGGCAAAACCAACGGTAGGCTAGGTTAAGATGGACTTCCTCACAGAGCCGGCGCTCTGACCGGATGCCCATGCTGTAGCCGATGATCAGCATCCGCATCATTAGTTCCGGATCGATCGAGGGGCGGCCCGTGCTGCTGTAGTAGGGCTGCAACTGTACGCGGATGCTATCCAAATCCAGGTGGCGATCGATGCGGCGAAGGAGATGGTCGGTCGGCACGTGCTCTTCGAGACTGAAATCGTAGAAGAGCTGCGCCGGAGCCGCCTGAAATCCCATCATTCGCCTGATCCCCTGCAAATCACTCAGAGGATTGAATCACGCCGTTCCGACGTCAGCAACGCGGAGTTTTTCAACAGTATCCGCCAGCACCGGACATGGCCCGGCGCTATCGGCGAGCGGCAGCTTTGGGTCGAAGCAGGTCTTCGACCCTATGTCGGCTATGCCCGCGACGCCTGTCGCCGTCGGTGATCGGGTCCCATGGGCCATCAGCACCTTACGGTAGCGTGCAACACTATGTCCCCTGCGGTGCGCGGCACCCGTTGCGCGTTCAGCCGCACTCCGCCTCGCCCGTCACGCGCCAGATCACATCGCCGACGTCGTCCGCCACTAACAGGGAGCTGTCCGGGCCGATGGTAACTCCAACCGGTCGTCCATAGGACGCCCGCTCGTCAGGCGAAAGGAAACCGGTCAGAATGTCGCGCGGCAGCCCGGCCGGACATCCATTCACGAACGGCACGAAGACAGCCTTGTAGCCGCGTAACGTGCTGCGGTTCCAGGAACCATGCTGCCCGATGACCATGCCGTCCGGGAAGCCGGGCAGAGTGCCTGCGGGAAGCCAGCAAAGGCCGAGCGATGCAGTGTGTCCGCCCAAGGCATAGTCCGGTGTTATAGCGGTTGCGACGATCGCCGGGTCCTGCGGCACCCGGTCGTCCACGATCTGCCCCCAGTAGCAATAGGGCCATCCATAGAAGCCGCCGTCGCGCACCGATGTCAGATAGTCGGGAGGCGTCTCGTCGCCCAGGCCATCGCGCTCGTTAACCACCGTCCAGAGTGCACCTGTCGTTGGCTCCCACGCCATGCCCACCGGGTTACGCAGGCCGGAGGCAAATATGCGGTGCTCACCACTCTCGAGGTCAAGCTCGTGGATAGCGGCCCGTCCTTCCTCTGCCGCCATGCCGCGCTCGCCTATGTTGCTGAGCGAACCGACGCCGATGAAAAGCTTTCGTCCATCGCGACTCGCAAGCAGGCTTCGCGTCCAATGCCCGCCGGCCTTGAAGTCCGTAACCTTTC
Source organism: Sinorhizobium shofinae (assembly GCA_001704765.1). GTDB lineage: Bacteria > Pseudomonadota > Alphaproteobacteria > Rhizobiales > Rhizobiaceae > Sinorhizobium > Sinorhizobium shofinae. The sequence continues at coordinate 695 of MBFK01000002.1, read as the reverse complement.
GCCCTGTCGCGCTGATACGCGTGTCGCCCGTTTTATACGGGAACGCAACCACCCCGTCTGTGTTGCCGACATACAACGTATCGCCCAGCAACGCCATGCCGAACGGCTGAGTGAGTCCGTCGAGAAATACCGTACGTGTTTCGGCCACGCCGTCGCCATCCGCATCACGCAACAGCGTGATGCGGTTCGGACTTGCGCCCACTGCGGCGGCGCGCTTCATTGTGCTGAACATGGCGTAGTCGAAGGCAGATTTGATGCCCCCCGGCTCGCTCAGTGCCTCAGCGACCAGTACGTCGCCATTCGGCAACACGTGAATCCAACGGGGATGTTTGAGCCCGGCCGCGAATGCGTTCACCTTGAGCCCGGCCGCCGCAGTCGGCATTTGCTCCGCGGTCCATCCCTTGGCTGTCGGCATCTTCAGGGTCGGAATGCCCTGCGGCTTGGCTCTCGGGATTTTCGGTGCGCTGCCATAGGCCGGTTCCAGAGAATCGCCGTCCTGGCGCCGCAAAAGGATTGCTACGGCGCCGATCAGTGCGACCAGTCGACCGAAAATGTCTGACAGGCCCATGTGTCCTCCTAACCCTGATGCGCAAGATACCCGAAGCGCCTGCGGGGTAAGCGCGAATTTCCCCGCACCTTCTGTGATGGTGTGAGCTTTGGCATGAGGTGTCCACCTAAAGGAGGTGGACACCAAA
>MBFK01000132.1 GCA_001704765.1 Sinorhizobium shofinae | reverse complement strand
CTGAAACCGCCGGGCTTTGCCCGTGCAAACTACGATTCAGCCAACAAAATCAACACTTTGTCGTTTATGGACGGAAACTAGTCTAGATCAAGCGGGTTGTTGGCCACCGCTTCATTCGGAGGCGTTACCTCGCGGACAGCTTTCCACATCTCAGGGGATGCTTTGAAAGCAGTGCCTTCTTCTGAATCAGGTCCTTCGACCTGGAATTTGAAGGTGTTCGAATAGACAGACTTGGCGCCAACCAAAATTGAGGGGGTGAGTAAAATAATAGCTGTTATGGTTGTGAGACGCCCAACTAGCGTGCCTTTGCCGATAGTTGTGGAGAAAAGCCCAGAAGTCAGCGCAGTCATGACAAGCATAGATGGAATGAGTACACGCCATCCTAAATCATTGTACATCATTACGCTATGGAGTATCTGTGTACAAAATAGAGGCGCTAGCACCGAGACAGATAAAGCGCAGTCAATGTGTGCGTATCGCTTACTGTCGTCAGAGGGTCTGGCAAAACTCCAGATGAGGAATGATAAATATATTATTCCGAACTCAAGAAAGACCAGAACAAGCCAGAATCCTGGAATGTCCAAAAACCAATAATCGCCGGCAAAAATGGGAAAAATCCAAAACTCCACGACCTTCCTAGTGTGTAATATAGCGGACTGTTCGCGAATAAGCACGGCTGCACAGAGTAGGGTTATGACGACTGTGACCGAAAGTGAAATGAGAACCTCCAGAAGCCGTTTGACCTTTAGCACATGTGAGACCGACAGCGCCCCCACAAGGGGTAATATCAAAAGCAGCGATAAGCCGCCCGCCCACATCGAGCTCCCATAAGCAGAAGCCAAGATTGCGCCCATAAATACTGCCAGAGCCATATTGCGCCCGGCGTTGGAATATAAAATTCGCAGGTATGCCATGATGGCAATCAGGGCCAGCGTCCCGGAAAAGACGTGCTGGGGTACCCAGGGGGCCTGGATAATCCACGTTTGGAGGCCATGTTCGGGTGCCATCCATTTGTCGAGCCACTTTCCGAAGACAAATCGCACGGCTGGCTTAAGCGAACCGACGAATAAGAGCGGGAGTGACCACCAAGCGGCATATGCACTTCTGCTTCGCGCCACAGCCAGCCAAGTTACGACAAACGTGGAGAAAAGCGCGGTCATGCCGGTAAGAGCGATGTCGGCCTCCCAGCCGGTTGCGCCTGTTATCACGGATGAACAGGCGGCTATGAAGTGCCAGACGTAGTAGTAAATTAGGGTGTTGGGAGAGCCGACTTCGGAATGGAATGGATTGGCGGGAGGCAATCCGTTTTGAGCGATTTCATTTACGATCGCGATCTTTGCATGGTCCCAGATCGGGTGACCGACGCCGACGCTACCTCCATAATGCTGCGGAATGATCTCGAAAGCTGGTAAAAGGCAGAGGAGAAACGCAACAGTGAACCAGCAAAAGCCGGGACTAGCAGGCGATCGCAGGAGCGGGTCTATGGTGCCCTTCGAGAGCCAGAATGCGACAGCGGACAAACCAAGGACGATCAGCATCAGGTTGGTCGCTGTCATGGGTAAAAAATGAAAAATGGAAACGGCTGCGGCGCCGAATATCCCAAGTCCGATGACCGGCGACAGAAGCAGGCGCATCGTGGTGTTGCTGTCAAAATACTTCGAAACAGGCCAACCTATGGCATATCCTATAGCACTTGAAACAAGTGCGCTGGAGACAATTGAAGAAGTTTGCACCAGCACTGACGGCCTCACAGCTCCTCGGCAAGCTTGACTAGAATGACTGACCGTTTTTGAGGCACCAATCGACCGAACGTTGCATGCCCTCGCGCAACGCAATTTTCGGCGCGTATCCGAGCACTTTTCTGGCTTTGGTGATATCGCAGGCAATTGTCTTGTTCATTTCCGACAGCACATGGATCTTCTGGTGATAGATCCCGGCATATTGGAGGGTAGCATCAAGTATCGTTGCGGCGCCGCCTACGATGTCCGGCAGAGGGAAAGGGTTGGGCTTGACCGTCATGCCGAAATCTTCGTGCAGGACCATTCCAACGACTTCAATGATTTCGTTCATGGTGTAGGGCGTCTCGTCTGCAAGCCAGAAAATATCTCCCGCAGCCCGCTCGTGAACTGCTGCCAGAAGAATGCCCTGAGCCAGGTTGTCAGTGTAACCCATGGATCGGCGGTTCCGCCCTGATCCAATAATGGGAAACTTGCCTTCTTTGACCATCTTGAAAAAAAGCGTTTGTCTTGGAGGCTGATTGGGACCGTAAAACCAGGGCGCGCGCACGATGACAATCTCCATAGTGCTGCCAGCAGCCACTTCCGCACGCAGTGCCCGTTCCATCAGCATCTTGGAGCGGCCGTATCCCGCATAGGGATCATAGGGGCTTTCCTCCGTGAATCTGTGGTCCGAGTGAGGATTGAAGCCGACCGGCGAATTCGACGACATGACGACAGCGCGCCGCACACCTGCCTTTTGCGCTGCAGTAACGAGGTTGATCGTGCCCTGTGTGTTGATTGCTTCAAACTGGGCAACATTTTTGGGATGAATGATACCTGCCATGTGAATGAGAACGGCGCCTTCGGCGCCGGCGACGAACGCGCGGACGGACTGCATCTCCCGAAGGTCACCTGTCGCGATTTCCATGCCCTGTTTGCGCAACTCAGATATGTCTTCTCCCGTAGGCACGAGGGCCCTTACCCGGAAGCTTCCGTTTGCGAGAAGTCCTGCATCCGGCAGGCCCGTCGTCAACGCGGCCGCCACCCGCCCGCCCAACCAGCCGGCAGCTCCAGTTAGGAGTACGAGCGGCGCATTCAAAGTTATAGGGGTTATCTCTTGCATATTGGCATTTGCTTAATTTCACATGGCCATCACGAACGCCGACGCGATGAGGGCGCCGATAAACCAGCTGGTCTTGTCGTTGAGCGCGAAGACAATAGGGTCGTCGTGCAATTCCATACGATGACTGAGGAGCCAGATCCTTTGCAGCCAAATGGAAACGCCGAGCGGCGCAACATAAAGCCATGCTGGATTATGATATAGGTGAACTCTGGGCTCGAGTGCGAGGAAAAGCAGCATGATGACGATCGAGGCCGAAGCGGACGCAAGGCCATGGCCCAAGGTTAGCGGCCAGTCGCCAGGCAAGTATCCGCGCCCTTCGATGGTGTCCTTGCCATTTGAGCACGCGCGCATTGCTTCCACATGACGCTTTGCCAGAGCCAGCGAAATGAAGAACATTACTGAAAACGAAAAAAGCCAAGGGGAGAATGCCAGGCCGTTCAGCACCTGACCCATGACAATCCTTAAGGTGAATAACGCCCCAATAACTGTCACATCGAGTAACGCAACACGCTTCAGGCGGAATGAATAGGCCAGTGTCAGCACGAGATAGACAGAAGCAACCACCGCGAATTGATGGTCCAAAAGGAGGGCCGTCCCAATGCCTGTAGCAAGCATAACCAGACACGCCAAAAAGCCGTTCATGACACTGATTCGGCCTGCAGCGATTGCCCGGAAGCGTTTGGTCGCATGCGCCCGGTCCGCCTCCAGATCAGCCAGATCGTTGATAATATAGGTTGCCGAAACAATCAGGCCGAAAGCGAGAAAACCGAACGTCGTTTTCAGTACAGCATGGAAGTCGTCCGCAATGCGGCCGAGAAACAGAGGCACGAAGATCAGCACATTTTTCGACCACTGGTGTATCCTGAGTTCAGAAAGCCAATCCTTCACCGGATGTCTTTTTTCAGGACTGAGCGTCCTAACCTCGACGCCAGCCTCACGGAGTTTGCTTTCGAACTTTACTCCGTCGCCAACCAGAACGGCTCCGGAAGCCGCCTCCCAGATCGGCAGGTCGGCGGCACTGTCGCCTGCATAGATGAATCCCTCTGGAAAGCTCTCCTGAAGCCATTCCAGTTTGCGCCGGCTCTTGAGGTTCAGTGAGCCACTACTCCCCTTGGCACCGTCGAAACCGCCGAGATGAGAAATGATATCATCTGCTATGCTCTGATCAGCTGCCGTAACGAGATAGGTTTCACGCCCGGCAGATCTCGCGCGGCGTATCAGTTCAAGCATCTGTTCACGGTAGGGAAGCGCCTGCGGCTCAACCGAACGGACTTTCGCCAGAGCTTCCTTCAGGGCCGGGCGCCCCTTAAACCAGTTTGGAATCGTGCGAAGCAACTGCTGCGGGGAATGGAAGAAGGCATCAAACAGGTTCTCGTGAAGACTGTCTGATTTTATCAGTGTGCCATCCAGGTCACAAATCAAAGGCAACTTACGATCAAAGCAGTCCAGATCAAGCACCTTCATTTCATTTCGCCGCTGTTTCATCAGTAGCATCCTCCGCCCGGACACCCCGAAACAGGTCCAAAGTACGGCGGGCGCATTTTCGGGAGGTGGTGAGCCTGGCACGCGCGTTCTCGTATATGAGCTGACGAGGACATTTGCTTTTTGCCTCTCTCAATCGACCGCTAAGCTATCCATCCCCACCGGGGTCGGTATCCCCAGACGCATGCGACTGGGGAGCATCAAATGTTGTGCCAGCTTGCACAAACTTATGGGAAGAAACTTTCTGTATATTGTTCAATGACGTGCATGCGTGGCGCCTGATCTCAGCTGGCGAGCGCTGTGTCGCGGACACGACAGAATGGACAGCAGGTGTCTCTTGTTTGACGTTCACAGGAACCGGCGCCATAGAGTGATCAGTGAGCGGGACGAGGGAGCTTGGATAACCGCGGCATTCCGCTCGCCAGCAGTCGCTGCACAAGTCGGTACCCATATAGCGCGGCGATCAGGATGAGACGCGCATTGCCTCGTCGAAACTGTTCCTGAATATTCAACCGTTGCCTCACATAATTTGCTCCCTACCGAGGGGATGAACAGGG
>MBFK01000113.1 GCA_001704765.1 Sinorhizobium shofinae | reverse complement strand
GGCCACCGCCGCTACGATGCCCCCACTGTGAGTGGCTCCTCACAGAACGCCCCAAGCCAAAAGTGCCAAAGTAGTGCTAGAACGCATTGTCGATCGCGTTCTCCGCGTTAGTTATCGGAATACCAGCATCAGGCGCTTGATTCGCTCGGCTGGATGAGTGTTTCTGCTTCCGCGAGGCCTCGCTGGGCTGGAGAACGTTACAGCAAATTCCACGGCCAATCGAAGGCATTCGCGGGTAGATTAGAGGAAACGTTTCCAATTGGCATCCGTTCCGCGAGCGCTTGATCCGCAGGCCCGTAGCCGCATCCACACCATCTTCATGACGAGCATGTTCCTAGGCCGAGCGGCTGGCTCGGCACTTGCCTCCGTGTTGTGGTGCTACGATCCTGGTACTTGGCTCGGGCGCACCGGGCGGCGGCGCTGGGCTCAAGATCGTGAGATGATCGCGAATGGTGATATCACTGCTAATCGAGAATCGATGCGGTCGCATTGCCCTAAACGACACTGGCTCCTCGAAGCAGACGAGGGGGAGATATGAAGGGCTTGAGCCGGATCATCGATGTGCCGCAGCGATGATTATCTGAGGTGTCTCCATCCAAGTGCAATGAATGGTTGCGCCTGCATATACAAGAGTGCGGAGCATCGCCTCTTCCCCTCGATCTGGCCTCACTCCGCAGCGCCGCAGGGATACAGAACATGACACCCACTTCGGGCGTGGCCACGCGCCGGTCATTCGGCGAGCGCTGCCGGGCTCGCTACTTCGTCCATGAAATTGACCTCGGCAGCAGCGATGGGGTCGCTCACGACAAGCACATCGCCATTCCGCAGAATCTCAAAATCGACGGCCGACCGGCCGACCGATTGGGGCACCGAAATGACGAGGCGCTGCCCGCGCCCCAGCGTCGAGATGAAGCGTATCGGCAGCGCGTCTGGGCCGGAAGCCAGCGTCGCAACGACGCGATAGCCGGCCTGCTCGACCGTGTAATAAATAACGCCGTCGAAGGCGGGCAAATGAATGCTGTGCCCGCTGCCAGGAGCCAACTCGGCAGCCGCGGAAGCGCCTGTCAACAAAAAACCGGATAGCGCGAATGCTGTCAAGAACCTGGACATCGTCATTTCTCCCTCTGGAGCCAAAATCCTGAATGTTCGCGTGCAGCTGCTTACAGGTGGATCGGCCCGATGCCGCGTTCCGATCAGTTTTCCACTCCTGTACCTTGTCGATTTTGGCGGCGGACGTCTGTGACCTGAGTAACAGGCCGAGGCAACACCCTTTCTCTTCAATGCGCGGTGGCGCCATGCAAGCCGAGGGAGTCGAGCATCGTGATCTGCTCGCCGTTGACATAGAAGCGTATCTCGTGCGCCTGGTTGTCGACTTCGATGCGCGTCGGCGGCGCGATCGAGCGTGGCGCATTGGCGCGTGGCAAGTTGGCGCGTGACGCGTGACGCTCGCGGCCCGAGGCCGCAGCCGATACGAGGACGGCAATTGCGCCGGCAAATGCGGCAAGAACTGACAGGCGGGCGAGCGTGCTGCTCATGATGTATTCCTTTCTTATTAAAGCGAAGTCTTGTTGCTATGAAATAGCGCGCGTGCAAAATAGGAATTAGTGCCACTATATGGCGTTGTCTCGGTGCGGGGAAAGAAGCTCCACGAGACGATTTATTTCGCAACTCATTGTATTTATTGAAACCTTTTGGACTTCTGGAGAAGTGCGGTGTGTTTCCTTAAGAAGTTCCCCTGATACAAGTGATACTTCTACCCACGATTACACTCACCCGACAGCGACATTGAAAGTCGAAACGCCACACGGCAACCATCGGCGCTTAGAAGGTGGCGGAAATTTCTATCTTTTCCTGGAAATGAAGTGGAATTTGGCGCAGTCACAACAGAAAGGTGCTTGTATGGTCCGTGATTTCAATCGCAAGCTGCGCTTGACCGGCGCCGTACTTGGCTGCGCCACATGCAAGGAACTCGCAGCTGAGTTCCGACGCATCAACCCTCGCACGACCTTCGATGTTGAGCGCGCATACAAATGGCTACAAGGCCGCGCCATGCCTCGACAGCAGCAGGTCTATCTTGATTGGCTGGCGCTTCTGAACATCGACCGCCAGCTCGCCTGGCTTGTAGAATGCGATACGGAAGAACTACTCGAAGTCCTTTGCAGAAGTCGAAATCTGCCACGCGATGAAGTACGTCGTCGTGCAGAGGCATTCGCGGCCGGATCGTCTTTGACCGTCAACAGGCGGAGCGTTGGCGGTGATCATCACATATGTGGCTTATATATCGGCTACTCATTTGCTTGGTCACCGTATTATTCCGAGCGCCTAATACGCGGAACGCTAACGATCGAATCGCCACTGGCGCAGGGACGGCTTGCCGCGAGCTATACGGAGACGCTGCCCACCTCGCATGTTAATGTGCGAGGATCGGTGACAGCCTCCGGGCGATCGCTTTATATGCATCTGTGCGAACGGGGCAGCAACCTTCCGTTATTTTTCAGCCTGTACCGTCCAGCGCCGCCTGCTAGCGTGCTTGCCGGGCTTATTTGCGGAGCCATCTTGGTTGGCCACGACCCGCGGCCGTCGGCCAGCCGAATTGTTTTTCTACGGGTCGCGGCTTCCGAGGCGGAGGCCCTGCAGGCCAACCGCTATCTAGAAGACGGCGAATCGCTATCCGCTGGCCTCGGCGCCGCAGGTCTGGTCCTTTCGGCCCCCGAAGAAGTGGAGGAACGCTTGAGTACCTTTCTTCGCGGCATGTGTGGTGGAGGTCGTGACCAGGTGCTGGCCGACGAATATGCAGGTTTGGTCGCGTTGTTTGACCGCGTTCTGATCGACCAAGGCTCGATCGCCACGAAAAAATGAGAGGACTTCAGCTCTGCCGCGAAACGTATGCGCCTCGAAGAGAGTCCACGCCTCACAGCCGATATCTCATCGGCTACCCCATGACCTAACCTGCTGGGAGCAGGTAAAGGGTCCTCTCCTGAGATGGCTGGCGACCTCATCCGAATGAGGGATGCCTTGCGCGGACACGCGTGAAGATAATTCAGCAATGTTCGTTACGAAAAGCGCGAGGAGCGGCATATTTCAATCGCCAGAGCGATTTGATGGCTGGTCTAAAAATCGATTTCCAACCGACTGCTATCTGAGCGTCACTAAGACGAGATCGGCGAGATTGCGTCCGTCCGCCGGCGGCCTGCCGCTGAGCCAACACCGCTGTCAACTGAGGTCACATGCCACCAACGTAAACCCGCTCACGGTTCCAATCTTGTCAAGGGCGAAGAATGCAGAGGTCGGACGGTCTGAGGCTGACATGGGATGTGGCCGACTTGCATCAGCGCAAGCAACGCGAAGAAGAGCTAGTCACAAATGGCAGCTGGACAGACGTGCTGGCTCGTTCAGGATGAAATTGTAAAGCCTCGCCACGAGTTTTTGCGAAAGCTCCGTCGCGGGCTGAGAATGCCTCCCGTCATGCAGCGTCTGCGACGGCCGGTGCGGCGTGACGGGTCTCGCGCGTGAGAGCTGGAAGCGCTCCAGTATACCCGCACATGCTGTGCAGCAGAGGGCATTTGTATGGGAATATTTACTACTTCCGGTGGTCGAAAACCCTTTAGAATTCAACCAACGAGCCGGATGGGCCGACCGTTGACTAAGATTATGGCACTCGCCTCAGGCGCTGTGCTCGGAGTGGCGCTCGCCGCTCTAGCGCTTGCGGTCGCAGATTACGGAGCCGCGTGCAACTGGTGTTGATGTTTCGCCGCTATCGTCTTGGGAGCCTCGGCAATATGATCGTCTGGCTCATCTTTGGCAAACGATGGCGTTGGCGCTGACTGCGCATGAGTCTCCTGCGTTTTCTACGAAACGGTCACTCACCGCCAAGATCGCGGAACCCAGTAGCAAGGCAGTAGCGCCTAGGACCCATAAATCCAAGCACTTGACGTCGCCCCAGCCTGACCAGGCACTACGGGTTAGGCGATGAGGCCAATTAATCAAATTGGGGGATACCTCTAACCCGATGTCAGGCCCACCGCTACGAACGAGCTTTGCTACACTGCTATGCTTGAGGGTCATCAGCGCCGTGTGCGAATTTCGAGGGCTATCCGCCCAAAATGAGGAACATGGTGATGCGCAAGTACCTAGCTGCCACATTGTTGGTCGCAGCTGCGATCGGGCTTGCTTTGGCAATCGACGCCGGCGCGGGCGTTGGCGTGGGGGCTGGCAAGAATGGCGCCTCGGCAGGGGTTAGCGGCAGAAAGGGGACACGCGCTGGGGCCGCGGTCGGCACGAATGGGGGGCGAAGCATTGGGGCCCGCAGCAGCGTCGGCCCTACAAGTCACGGCAAATCGTCGGGCGGCGGTTTGGGAGCCGGGTCGTCGAGCGGTGAGAGAGCGGTCACTCGTTCGGGGGGTGCTTCGAGTAGTTCGGCCGCAGGCCCCGCTTCGCTAGGGACTGGCGCTGCTAGCACGATCGTTGGCAGTCCTCCCGCAACGGGCTTACGCCAAGCCGTCGTCTTGCCTCGCATCCTGTGGCCGTTAAAAGCATTGCGCGGCGAATACGAGCGAGGCGAACTCTTGCGGTTCCCGGCCCCAACTGCAGTGATTCCGGGTACCCCACATGCCGTGGTTCGCGTCTGTACTGAGGCGATCGCGTCGGCCGCATCGCCCCTTGGCGCCGTGCGGGTGCGCGCGGCAAGCGCCGGTCCCCTGAACCGAGGTCGCCGCGGCGCGATCACGGCTCCGCTCGCAGTGCGCATAGACTAGTGCCCGTCCATAAACGGCAAGTCGCTGATATTGTTGGATTATTCTCGATTTTTCCGCGGGTAAAGCCCGAC
>MBFK01000151.1 GCA_001704765.1 Sinorhizobium shofinae | reverse complement strand
GCTTCAAAGGCGCTGTCCCTTGCGCCGAAAGTCGCTGTAACATCAGAAAAACAGCGGTTTATGGACGGGCACTAGTCTAGGCTGCGGGCAAACGCTGCCGGACGATCGCCGCGTGGAAGCCTACGCCGTGGATCAGTCCGGCATCGTTGAAATCATAGTTCGGATTGTGCAGCGGCGCCGAGTTGCCGTTGCCCAGGAACACGAAGCAGCCCGGAACATGGGCGAGGAAGCGGGCGAAGTCTTCCGAACCGGTCATCGGCTCGCGAGCGACACGGATGTGGTCGGCGTCGAACGCGCTGCGCGCCGCGGCGAAAGCTTGCTCGACCAATCTTTCGTCGTTGACGAGCGGCACGAACTCGCGCGTGTAGCTCACCTGCGCTGAGACATTGTGGGCGAGCGCCATGCCTTCGGCGATCACGCGCATCTGTTTCTCGATCTCGGCGCTCACCTCCGGGCGCAAGCTGCGCGCGTCGCCCAGGATGCGGGCGAGCCCGGGCAGGGCGTTGCGCGTGCCGTCGGTGATCAGCTCTGTTACCGAGACGACGCCGATATCGGCCGGGCTCAGACGACGCGAGACGATCGTCTGCAGGTTGGTGACGAGCGCGCAGGCGGCAACTAGGACTTCGTTGCCGGCATGCGGTCGTGCCGCATGTCCGCCGATACCCTCGAGAACGATCTCGAAATTGTCCTCTGCCGACATGATCGGCCCGGGGCGGGTCTCGAAGTGGCCGATCGGAAGCCCCGGCATATTGTGCAGGCCGTAAATTTCCTCGAAGGGAAACCGCTCCATCAGCCCATCGTCGAGCATGGCGAGCGCCCCCTTGCCCCATTCCTCCGCCGGCTGGAAAATGAAGCGCACCGTGCCATCGAAGCCGCCGTCCTGGGCCAGCAGCTTTGCCGCGCCGAGCAGCATGGTCGTGTGACCATCATGGCCGCAGGCGTGCATGACGCCCGGATTTCGGGAGCGATATTCCAAGCTCCCCTGTTCCGGGATGCGCAGCGCATCCATGTCGGCCCTAAGGGCTATGGCGCGATTGCCGATGCCGCGCTTCAGCGTGCCGACAACGCCGGTGCCGCCAACACCTTCGGCGATCTCAAGCCCGAACTCCCTGAGCTTTTCTGCCACGAAGGCGGAGGTGCGCTTTTCTTCGAAGCCGAATTCCGGGTGAGCGTGAAGGTCGCGCCGCCATTCCGTCATTTCCCTATCCAGCATCTTGAGATCAATCATTAAATCTTTCCTTCAGTCTGCGGCGGCTAGCAGTTGGACGACGTCGAGCAGAACATTGGCTCCGGCGATGAGGTCGTTATCCGGCGTGTATTCGAGTGGATTGTGGCTGATGCCGCCAACGCTCGGGACGAAGATCATCGCGGCCGGCGCGATCCACGCAATCATCTGGGCGTCATGGCCGGCGCCGGAAGTCATGCGTTTCGAGGCGAGGCTGCGCGTCGCGGCTGCCTGCTCGATGATCTTCACGATCCTGGCGTCGAAGGTCACAGGCTCAAATCGCGCCAGGCGCTCGGTCGAGATCGTCACGTCCTCGGCCACCGCCAGGTCTTGCAGATAGCCCGCAAGCACGGCTTCCTCCGCTCTCAGCCGTTCCGCGTCGGGATCGCGCAGATCGACGGTGAAGGTGGCGCGCGATGGAATAACGTTGATCGCGTTCGGCTCGAAAGCGATACAGCCCACGGTGGCGACGGTCGGCATATTGGACCCCGTTGCGCGACCGCGCAGGAAGCTGATGACGCGGGCGGCCGCATGACCGGCATCGCGCCGCATCGACATCGGCGTCGTGCCGGCATGGTTGGCGACTCCGTCAATGGTGACGCGCTGCCAGGAAATGCCTTGCAGGTTCTCAACCGCGCCGATAGGCACGCCCTCGCGCTCCAACACCGGTCCCTGCTCGACATGGAGACATAGGCATAGGGTTTCAGAATGTTCGGCTCTTGCTGACCCGAATAACCGATGCGCGTCAATTCCTCGCCAAGCACGCTGCCGTCCATGCCGACGGTCGCGAGAGCCGCTTCGGTCGAAAGCCCGCCGGCATAGACGAGCGATCCCATCATGTCGGGAGCATATCGCACGCCTTCCTCATTGGTGAAGGCTGTAACGGCGATCGGCCGTGCGGGAGCGACGCCGGACGCCTTCAACGTCTCGATCACCTCGAGACCCGAAAGCACACCATAGCAGCCGTCATAGATGCCGGCATTGATGACGGTATCGATATGCGAGCCGATCAGGACGGGCGCATTCTCGGTATTGTCGGCCTCTCGCCAGATGTTGCCGATCTGGTCGATGACGACCTCGAGTTCCGCGTCACGGAGCCACTGGACGAGCCGATCCCGCCCGGCCTTGTCCGCGTCCGAGGCTGCGAGCCGGGTCAGCCTGCCATCGCTGTCGCGACCAATTTCGCCGAGGACGCGGATACGGCCGAGCAGTCGCTCTGCATTGACCGAAGAGGCGCTCATGTTGTCTCTCCTCTTGCGTCGCGGCGACTGACGACCTCTATCGGCGTCATGCCGACAAGCTCGGTATAGCGCTCGGGGTCGGTCGCGCCCTCGGTGTTGAAGAGCAGGATGCGTGCGTTTTCATCAAGCCCGATGGCCGCCCTGATGCCGGGCGTCGTGGCCGCTCGGATAAGGCCCGCAAATCCTGCGCCGCCGCTTTCTCCGGCGACGATTGCCGGATCGTTGCCGGACGGTCGCGCCAGCCGATTCATCGCGGCAATGGCGTCCTCCTCGTCGACCGTCATGAAGACATCGGCGACGTGCTTGAGGATCCGCCAGGCGACGAGCGACGGATCGTAGCATTCGAGCATGGCCATTACCGTCGGCTCGCCGTGGGCGATCCTTACCGGATGCCCGGCACGAGCGGTCTCGAAGATGCAGGCCGCGCGCACCGGATCGACGACGACAAAGATCGGGCGCCTGTCGCCGAATGTAAGGGCAAGATGACCGCTAACGGCTGCGGCGACGCCACCGACGCCGGCCTGCACAAAGACATGTGTCGGCGGTTCGGGCAGGCGGCGCAACGCCTCCCGCACCATCGCCGTGTAGCCCTGCATGACGAGGCCCGGGATGCGCTCATAGCCTACCCAGGACGTATCGGAGACGATCGTCCAGCCGTTTTCGATCGCGACGCGCGCCGCCTCGGCAACCGTATCGTCATAGGTCCCCTCGATCCGGATAATATCCGCACCGAAGCGGGCGATCGCCGCAACGCGGGCCGCGCTGACGCCACCGTGAACGAAGATCACGGATCTGGCGCCGACGAACTCGGCCCCTTGCGCCACCGAACGGCCGTGGTTGCCGTCGGTTGCGCAGGCAAAGGTCATTCCCGCGGCAATGGATTTCACCTCCTGGGTATGCAATTCGGAAACATCAACCGGCCGTCCGAGCTGGCGTTCCACCGTCTCCAGCACCAGCAGGATCACCGCATAGCCGCCGCCGAGCGCCTTGAAACTGCCCAGGCCTAGGCGATGGCCCTCATCCTTGATGTGGACGGCGCCGACGCCAAGCGCGGCGGCCAGCGCAGGCAGGGAATGTAGCGGCGTTTCGGCATGATTGGCGCGGTGCGCGAGGAACCGTTCGACCTTTTCAGCCGCGCTTTCGCCGAGGGTTTCCGCGTCGACGGGGGCGAGCGGCTCATTATGGCTGGGGAGGGTGTTGAAAAGAAACATGGCCGACCTCGTTCAAAAGTTGGCGAAGATATATTGCATGCAAGACGAAAATTGCGCTGTATTTGCGGGTGCAAGTTGCAAGTTTGTTTCGTGAGGAGCTCCCTTGGCGAAAACCGCGCCCGAAATTGCCCTCGACGCCTTCGATCTGGCGATCCTGAAGATCCTGCAGAGGGACAATGCGACGCCGCAGCGCACGATCGGCGAGGCGGTCAATCTCTCCGCACCGGCGGTGCAGCGGCGCATCAAGCGCATGGAGGAGTCGGGGGTCATCCAGGCGAATTGCGCGATCGTCGACCCAGCCAAGGTCGGCCAGCCGATCACTATCTTCGTCGAAGTCGAGGTGATCAGCGAGACGGCCGATCTGATCGACGCGGCCAAGGCGGAGTTTTCCGCAACGCCGGAAGTGCAGCAATGCTACTACGTCACCGGCGAGGCCGATTTCATCCTGGTCATCGTCGTCGCCACCATGGCCGACTACGAGGCGCTGACCCGGCGCCTCTTCTTCGGCAACAACAACGTCAAGAAATTCCGCACCTTCGTCGCAATGGACCGGGTCAAGGTGGGGCTGACGGTGCGGCTGGAGGCGCCCGGGCGGTGACTAGCTGTGAGCTTTCAGTAGGTTGTCCATCCGGTCCGAGCCGGGAAAGCTGAGGTTGTCGAAGCTTGAGTGATTCTAGGGGGACCGGATGAACATCCATAAGAATTGCCCGTCTGACGCCGCGCGGTCGAGAGCGAAGAAGCGGGCCTACGGCTTGGCCCGCTGCACCTGGCGCGGGCTCGACCACTTCAAAGCCTATGTCTGGTCCGCGGTGGTGGC
>MBFK01000206.1 GCA_001704765.1 Sinorhizobium shofinae | reverse complement strand
CTCCCGCTCAACTCGAGGTAGACTATCATGAGCGGGAGTTTTCACACAGCCTCCACCCAAAAACGACTTTCCAGCCACGGTTCATGAACGACCGCTATGCGCCCGTAAGCGGACGCATTCTTGCCCTGGAACAGACGGCACTGGCTCAAAGTTAGGACTACGTGACGGGGCGAACCCTGAGCGACGTGCGAGGAGAGATCACAAGGAATGATGGCATGGCTATCGACTTCAACCACACAATCTTGTCGGCCCGCAATAGTGAGACGTCGGCAAAATTCTTAGCGGAAATGCTCGGCCTTCCAGCCGCGCGGCACTGGGGGCCGTTCCAGATGGTCACGACCGATAATGGTGCCAACCTCGACTACATGGATACCGATGGCGAAATCACGCCGCAGCACTATGCGTTCCTGGTCAGCGAAGCCGAGTTCGACCAGATCTTCGGTAGGATTCGTGAACGCAATCTCCCTTATTGGGCTGACCCTAGCCGGGCGCAACCGGACGAGGTCAATCACCACGACGGCGGCCGCGGCGTTTATTTCGAGGACCCGAACGGTCATCTTCTTGAGATCATTACCCGTCAATACGGCAGCGGCGGATGGAACCCGTGACGCGCGGTGACGCAGCAGCCAGGCGGCGGTTCGCAGTGCTTCTGCTATGGGCAAATGCAGACCCTGGCTTAGCTAAGCTCAACCAATTACGATTTAAATTGCTCGGCAAGCTACAATGATAGCCCCGACCGTGAGTATGAAAGCGCCCGCAAGCGTTGGCGCATGGCCATGGATTCCGCCGGACCTGGCGAGGTCCACGACGAGGCCGAATACAAGCTGGCTGGCGACCAGGAGCGCGATCGTTGCAGCCGCGCCAAGCCGCTGGTATCCGACAATGCTCGCGAATACGAAGAACGACCCAAGGAGGCCGGGCAGGATATTCCAAACCCGGAACGCGTTCACCACTTCGTACACGCCTGAGAAACCCGAGCGCCAGATAAGAAGAAGGAGCAAGGCTGCGAGTCCTACCGCCGAATTCATGAAAAGCGGTATTAGAACGGTAGAGACGCCAGCCGATATTTGGGCCATCAGCAGGTTCTGACCCACGATCGCGGCTCCCGCCGCGATCAGCAGAAAAAACACGGCAAAGTGCATCATCGCACTTAGTCTTCGTTTGGAGTCTTGCGGGCGTCGAGCGTGAGCTGCATGAAGGCGAGGTCGAGCCACGCTCCAAATTTGGTACCGACTTCTTTCAAGTTGCCGACTTGTTCGAAGCCGAGCTTTTCATGAAGGTGGATCGAACCTGCATTCTGAGCCTCGATCCCTGCGACCATGACATGCTTGCCGATCTCTCGCGCTCGCTCGATCAGCGCACGCATAAGGGCGTCACCGATGCCCTTTCCTCGCTGGTCCGCCCGGACGTAGACGGAATGTTCGACGGTGTGACGGTAGCCGTCGAATGCTCTCCAGTCTCCGAACGAGGCATAACCCAGCACCTGGCCGTCCTCCTCGGCAGCTATCAACACCGGATAGCCCAAGTGCTGCCGGTCGGCATGCCACGCGGTGCGATTGGCGGCATCCACTTTCGTTTCGTTCCAGATCGCCGTCGTGTTCACGACCGCATCGTTGTAGATGTCGGTGATGCCATCGACGTCGGCGGGCCCAGCGTCTCTTATGTTCAAGATACCCTCTATTTAGTCTACTATATTATCACAGATGGCTATCATGGTAGACCGTCGAACGCAATGGGCACCACGTCCGTGATGGGCCGCGCGCGCGAAAAAAGGGTATGGAAGAATGCTGCGGTCGGCAGCTTGTAGCCGACGATCAGGAGACGCTCAGGACCGCGACGGCGTAGCTGCAGTCCTGGTCGGCTTCGTTCCTGAAGACACAATCTGCCGGTGGACCAAGCGCAAGGCAGTCACCCTCTTTCATCTCGTGCCGCGATTGGCCCTCGACGAACACGAGCTCGCCTGAGAGAACCCACACGAGCTGGCGCAGAAAGGCATAGGCGGAAGCGGGCATCGGCACTTCCTTGCCGGCCGGCAGGGTGACGTGGACGATGTCGAACGGAAGGTCGGAGCGAGGCGAAATGTGACGGCGAACGTATCCCGTCTCGGGATCGGTCCGCACGGGTTGCTCTGCCTTTCGAAGCAGACGTCCCTGCTTGATCTCGGCGCGCGCCATCAACGTGGACATGCTCAATCCGAAAGCTCCCGAGAGCTTACCAAGCAGATTGGCGGTCGGACTGCTTTCTCCCCGCTCCACCTTGTAGATCATGGCGCGTGAAACCGATGCCTTCTCGGCGAGACCGGATAGCGACCAGCCGCGGCTCTCGCGTTCGGTGCGGATGCGGGCACCGATGCGCTTATCCATATCATCTTCTTTGCTCATCGTATCACTATAGTAAACAAAGGCGCGGCTATCAATCGGCGCCAGGACAATGCGACACCCACGCGTGGAGACCGACTGCTTCAACAGTTTGACGAACGTGGTCGACACCGCACTTGGTAAGCACGGAAGACGTCGCGCATTTCCTTCCAATCGAGCCTGACAGCTCGGTCGAACCCACGAGATCAAAGAGCAAATAGTGAAGGGTGCAGACGGGCGGAAACCTGACATCTGCTGTGACGATCGGAAAGGTGCGGCCGCGCCGGATGTCCGCACGCTGCATTAGACCGTTTGGCATAACCAGGCGTCCGTCCGGGTTGAGCTGCTCAAGCAAAGCCGGGGGCGACCGCTTGGCCGCCACCGTGACTAGAATCTTGTCGAACGGCGCGTGCTCAGGCCAGCCGCATTGCCGTCGTCGATCTGAACGTTGAGAAAGCGCCCCCAAATACGTTATTCAGGACGACTTGCCACCATCTTGAAAGCAGTCATCCGTTCAGCCGCCGCCGCGCGATGTTCGACGGCGCGCGACACCGATCAGCGCGGTAGATGGTATCGGCAGAACCGCTCGATCGGCAGCAATTCTGCGGACCTCGGCGACGACTGCCGCTTTCTCCTGATCGGAAAGGCTAGTCCAATCCGGAGACATGCCAAACAATGTGTCGGGCTCATTGAGTGTCGCGACCTCAAGTTCATATTCATATATGACTTGATCGATCTGCGGATCCCGATAGCCTGCATCGATCAGTTCCCGCGCGAAATCCTTCGGATCGTTTAGCGCCTGGACGGCTTCCGGCATCGCCATGCTCTGAAGGTCAGGAAACAGCGTCTGGCGGATCTGGCCCAGCAGCAGAAACGTCGCCGCGCCACGACTCTGCCAGGTTGCGACCACACCATATCCACCCGGACGAGTCACTCGCGCCATCTCGGCGAGGCCCTTGCGCCAGTCAGGGAACATGATCACGCCGAATATCGAGAAGACTGCGTCGAAACCCGCGTCAGGAAGGTCGAGCTTCTGCCCATCCATGACGCGCGCCTCGACATTGGGCAGTCGGGCAGCCGCGATGCGGGTGACCATGCCGGGCGAGAAGTCGGTCGCGAGCACCTGAGCGCCCGTGCGCGCCGCAGCCAGTGCCAATGCGCCAGTGCCGGCCGCGACATCCAGGACTCGAGCCTCCGAGGTCAGCGGCACGCGTGCCAACGCCGCTTCGGCATAGCGCGCAGTGAAGGGGTGCGCGGTCTTCTCGTAGTGCCGAGCGGCAGTATCCCAATGATCGGGGTTCTCAAATTCACGCATGTCACGCCTCTACGAATCATGTAACATTTAATGTAACGTGAATTGCCGATGCTGCCAATCCACTCCACCGTGCAAAGGATGAAACCGTGCGCACCGACAGCCGTCTTTCCCGCATGCTCCATGTGTTGCTCCACATGGCACGCCACGATGGACCTATGACGTCCGAGGTGGTCGCGCGCATGCTTGGGACCAACCCGTGGTCGTACGCCGTACCATGGCAGGCCTGCGTAAAGCGGGTTATGTGCGATCGGAGAAAGGGCACGGCGGCGGTTGGTCGATCGCCATGGACCTGCGAAAGTGTCGCTGCTCGATGTTCATCGGGCAGTGGGAGGTCCGCGCATCTTCGCCATCGGTAGCGAGCATCCCAACCCCGACTGCGCCGTCGAGAAGGTCGTCAAC
Source organism: Sinorhizobium shofinae (assembly GCA_001704765.1). Lineage (GTDB taxonomy): Bacteria > Pseudomonadota > Alphaproteobacteria > Rhizobiales > Rhizobiaceae > Sinorhizobium > Sinorhizobium shofinae. The sequence continues at coordinate 261 of MBFK01000206.1, read as the reverse complement.
GAGGCGGTCGAAGGCGCCATGCGTGAGGCTGAGGCATTGTTGATCGGCCGTCTCGGGGAGGTCAGCCTGGCGGAACTCGCCAAACGCTTCGACATGCGTTGTACTGGGGCGATTGAGGCGCGGGCGCCGAAGCAAACCTAAGCATACTAGCAGGCGGGATACATTTTAGGCTTGTCCGCAATGCGCCCTCAAGTCGGACACTGAGCAGAGCACGGTGGTATCCCAGAAGCGGACATGATACATGCCGCCGAGCTGCAGGTT
>MBFK01000202.1 GCA_001704765.1 Sinorhizobium shofinae | reverse complement strand
GTAAGCGGCAAGCTGAGGCCGTTCAGCTGGCGTAGTTCCACGGCATCAGCGCGTCGATTTCGCTGCTCGGCCAGCCGTTGGCGATGCGCTCAAGGGTCTGGCTGAGCCAGGCAAGCGGATCGATATTGTTCATCTTCGCTGTCTGCAGCATGGTCGCGATGGTTGCCCAGGTCCGTCCCCCGCCGTCGCTGCCAGCGAAGAGTGAGTTCTTTCTCGTAATGGTCATCAACCGAACATTCTGCCCATGTCGGGCAAGAAGTTGTCGTCCACTATCAGTGGCACCCTTACTTCGGTCGACGTCTTCGGCTGCACTATAGCGAGACTCGCAAAAAAGGCCGGTTTGTCCATGTTGAGGTCCTGCCGGGCGTTGTGACCGCGATCGCAGCCTGGATGCTTGATGCAGCATCGTGTGCGGGCATGGACTTGGGGGCGCCACGCGTTTCGTTAGCGGCCCTTATGGATCTGGATGATCTTTTACAGCGTCGTGGAATGCGGCGAACCTGTTCCGGCGAACCGAATCTCGTCGAGGAACACCAAGATGCCCGATCCGCAATTTCGCCTTCAGTTGCATCAACGCCAACTCCTGATCCCTTTCGAACCGCCGCGCCTTCTTGGTCTGCCGTCGAGCGAACGACGCCAGTTGGTGTCCAATCTTGCAACGCTTCTGATGGAAGCAGCGAACGGCACGAAGGAGACGCGGCACGATGACGAACGTTGACATCCTTCCGCCCACCATTCTGCAACGCAAGGCCATTGTCTATGTGCGGCAGTCGAGCCAGAGTCAGGTTGAGAACAATACTGAGAGCCGTCGCCGGCAATATGAGCTGGTTGATGTCGCAAGACATCGTGGCTTTCGCAGCGTCGAAGTCATCGACGACGATCTCGGACGGTCGGCCAGCGGAATGGTGGCGCGCCCTGGGTTTGAGAAGCTGGTGGCGGCGTTATGCGCCGGCGAAGTTGGCGCTGTCCTCTGTTTCGACGCCTCACGCCTCGCTCGTAATGGTCGCGACTGGCATCATCTGCTTGAACTATGTGGCCTCGTCGAAGCTCGGGTCATAGATCTGGATGGGGTTTATAATCCTTGTCTTCCCAATGATCGGCTGCTGCTCGGCATGAAGGGCAGCATCAGTGAGTTCGAACTCGGTGTGATCCGGGCCCGCATGCTGGATGCCGCTCGTGCCAAAGCACGACGAGGCGAACTGAGGATCAGTGTACCGATCGGCTATATTTGGCATCGCGACTACGGCCTGGGTTTCGACCCCGACCTGCGCCTCCAACAGGCTATCAGGTTGATATTTGAACGGTTTCGCCTGCTTGGCAGTGCACGTCAGACGCATCTGTCGCTGGCGGCCGAGCGCGTGTTCTTTCCCCGACCGTCGGACGGCAAGCGCCTGACGTCTTTCGAGTGGCAGCCCATTCGCTATCGCAATGTGATCGGGCTTCTCAAGAACCCGTTCTATTCCGGCGCCTATGCTTACGGCAAAAGCGAGAAGCGCGTCACCGTCGTCGACGGACGAGCTCGCAAAAGCTACGGCCACGGAAAGCCCTTCGATGATTGGGAGGTGCTGATCCGTGAGCACCACGAGGGGTATATCGATTGGACGGAGTTCGAAAGCAATCAGGCATCGCTGGCGTGCAATGCGTACGGTCGCAGTGGCGGACAGAAGTCCGGCCGTGGAGGCCGCGCCCTGCTATCCGGCATGCTAACCTGCGGCCGTTGCGGCCGGGGCTTGGCCGTCGTTTATGCAGGTCTTGCGCCAGGGCGCCCGGTGTATCGTTGCGACCGGCCCAATCTTATGCTCGGATTGCCACGTTGTCTTGGATTCGGTGGCGCCCGCGTCGATGCTGCCGTTGCCCAGGAGATCCTGCGTGTCGTAGAACCGGTAGCAATCGAGGCTGCCCTGGAAGCCGAGCGGATGCACAACCAGCGTCAGGCCGAACGACGAAGTATTCTGGAGCTTGATCTCCAGCAGGCCCAATACGACGCTACATTGGCCGAACGTCGTTACGCTGCCTGCGATCCGGATAACCGCCTGATTGCTGCTCAATTGGAGAAGACCTGGGAGGCTGCTCTGCGGCGAGTAGAAGAGTGCCGCGCACGCCTCGCTGAGACCGACTTATCTCACGGAGCGAACCGACCGCCGGATTTTAACGGGCTGGCCGATGATCTGATGGGAGCATGGAACGCTTCCGGTGTAACCACACGCACGCGCCAACAGATTCTGCGGACCCTGATCGCCGATATCATTGCAGATGTTGATGATACGAGCCGGGAAGTCGTCCTGACCATTCACTGGAAAGGCGGACAGCATTCAGTCCTGCGTGTCCGTAAACCCAAAACCGGCGAACACGGATGCCAGACACCCGACCAGGCGATTGCGGTCATGAAGCAAATGGCAACCCGCTATTCCGACGACGATATCGCAGCAACGCTCAATCGTATGGGCATTCGAACGGGCCAGAACAAAACCTGGACTGCGCACCGTGTCAGCTCCATCCGCAGAGTTCAGGGCATACATGCCTTTCGCTCTGCCGACAAAGATGGCCGATGGTTGACCATGAAAGAGGCGGCCGAACACCTCAAAGTGACCCGTCATACCATTCGCCGCCTCATTGTTGATGGTGTTTTGCCCGCCGAGCAGGTCGTTCCGGGCGCACCATGGCAAATAGAAGCGTGTCAGCTTCAAAATAACAGCGTCGTCACAGCCCTGCGCAGTAATGCAACCCCGTGTCGCGGGCACACGCAGAAACAAATATCAATGTTTCCAGATACTTGAAGAAGATGGGTATAATGAATCAACGCTTGTCTGGGGCCGGATTGCTCGCTCGACGATGTTGGAGTCGAGCTCGATGCGGCCATCGGTCAGGAAGCGCTCGAAGATGGCGCGACGCGAGATGGCATAGCGGAGCGCCTCAGCCAGTTTCGATTTGCCGGAGACGCGCGGCAGGGTCTTCTGCCAGAGGGCGAAGAGGTCGGCGACCACCACCGCAGAGATTTGCTGACGCGCGGCGACACGGGCGTCAGGGCTTTTGCCGCGGATGGTCTCCTCAACCTGCCAGAGCTTCGCCATCCGCTCGACCGTCGTCGTTGCAATCTCGGAGCTTTTGCCGACATGCAGCTCATAGAACTTGCGCCGACTGTGTGACCAGCAGCCAGCCAATGTGACGCCGTCATTGCCGCCATCGGAGCGGATCAGCTTGTTATAGGCGGCATAGCCGTCGACTTGCAGGATGCCGCGGTAGCCCTTGAGATGCCGGGCGACGCACTCGCCGGCCCGACTGTCCTCAAAGCGGTAGACGACCATGGGCGGACCGTTGCCGCCAAATGGTCGGTCATCCCTGGCATAGGCCCATAGATAGGCTGTCTTCGTCGATCCGGAGCCGGGAGCGAGCGTCGGCAAGGTGGTTTCGTCGGCGAAGATCCGTTCGGCCTTCTTGATCTCATCGAAGAGGTAGTCGGCGAGGATCTCCAGCTCGAACCCGAGCTTGCCCATCCATTGCGCCATCAGTTTGCGGTCGAGCTCGACCTTGTCGCGGGCGTAGATCGCTTCCTGTCGATAGAGCGGCAGGCCATCGGCATATTTGGAGACGGCGATCTGGGCCAGAAGCGCTTCCGTCGGAATGCCGCTCTCGATGATGTATGCCGGCGCCGGCGCCTGGATGACGCCGTCCTCGTTTTTGAAGGCATACTTCGGGCGGCGGGTGACGATGACGCGGAACTTCGCCGGCACCACATCCAGCCGCTCCGACACGTCTTCGCCGATCAGCACCTTCCGCTTGCCCGCATGCTCCGGCCGATCCTCCGGCTCGACGACCACTTCGACCCGCTCAAGATGGCGTGCGAAGCCCTTACGCGGCCGCGGCGGACGTTTGCCATCCGGACGCTCGCCGCCCTTGCTGACCTGCGCCCTGATCGCAGCGATGCCGGTCTCGATCTCCTCGAAGACAAAGGCCTGCTGCTCGTCGTCGGTGCTTGGCGAGCCGAGCGTCTCCGACCGGCGGCCGAACCGGGCGCGATCGAAGGCCTTCAGGATCTGCGTCAGCCGCTCGATGCGCTCATCGGCATCGGCGTTTCGTGCCTTGAGATCAGCGACCTCGCTCTCCAGGGCATCGGCTCGCGCCGCCTTTTCGGCCATGGCAAGCACCATGGCTTTCAGCGCTTCAACGTCGTCTGGAAGGTTGAGATCGGGCGGCGTCATCGGTTCGACCAGAGCACATTTTGCTCCGGTTTTCCTGCCCTTTCAGGCCGCTGATTCACTTCGCCGCAGGGCTTTTACCCAACAATTTCCGGCGGCTTC
>MBFK01000144.1 GCA_001704765.1 Sinorhizobium shofinae | reverse complement strand
AGCAGGCGCAGGCCGCCCTGGTAGCCCATGAGCGGAAAGCGGTGGTGGTGGTGGCGGTCGAAGATCGGGAACATCAGCCGGATCAGCGGCGTGCCGGTATCGCGCTCGAGATACTTGCCGTAGGAATTGCCGATCAGCAGGTCGACCGGCTCGGTGAAGAGCAGCGAGCGCAAGGCCCAGAGATCCTTTCCCGGCCAGACCTTTGCCTGCTTGCCGAAGGGAGAAGAGGCGAGCAGCTCGGTCATCTCGGCCTGCCAGGCCGCCGTGCCGTTGGTGGCGAGGCAATGCCGCGGCTCGCCGCCGGTCTCCATGACGAAGCGGGCCATGGCGTAGACGAAGTCCGGATCGCCGTAGATCGCGTATGTCTTGCCATGCAGCCAGGATTGGCTGTCGGCCATGGCGTCGACCAGCCGGCCGCGTTCCAGGCGTATCGTCTCGGGGATTTCCCGGCCGGAAATCGCCGACACCTTCATCAGGAACGCGTCGGTGGCGTTGATCCCGAGCGGGTAATGGAAGGCGGCGGTGGCCTGACCGACCTCCCGGCAATATTCGAGCGTCTTGCGGCTGTTGTAGTGCTGCAGCGACAGCGTCGCCTCGGCATTGAGTGCCGCCCTCAGCGCCTTGATCGTGGTGCCCCCGTCATACATGCGGTATTCGCCGTCGGACGGCGTATCGAACTGGTCGGAGGCATCCTGGATGAAGGTGTAGGACACGCCCATCAGGGTGAGCAGGCGCTGGAGCTCGCGGTTGTTGCCGACGCAAAAGCCGTCGAAGCCCGGGATGATGTTGATCGTGCCGGCCGCTTGCGTGCGCGCCTGGCCCTTCCAGAAGTGCTCCAGGATGCCCTTGACCATGCTGTCATAGCCGTCGACATGGCTGCCGACGAAGGCGGGCGTGTGAGCGAACGGCACGTCGAATTCGGGCGGGACTGCGCCTTCGCTCTTGGCGTTCTCAATGAAGCCATGCAGGTCGTCGCCGATGACCTCGGCCATACAGGTGGTGGAGACGGCAATCATCTTCGGATCGTAGAGCGCGTAGGTATTGGCGAGCCCGTCGACCAGGTTCTTCAGGCCGCCGAACACCGCCGCATCCTCGGTCATCGAGGACGAAACGGCCGAAGCCGGCTCCTTGAAGTGGCGCGACAAGTGCGAGCGATAATAGGCCACGCAGCCCTGACTGCCATGGACGAACGACATCGTCCGCTCGAAGCCGGCGGCTGCGAACACCGCCCCCAACGGTTGACAGGCCTTGGCGGGGTTGACGACGAGCGCCTCGCGGGCGAGGTTTTTCTCGCGATATTCCCAGCCCTTGCTGTATTCGCGCTGGTCCGTGACGAGCCGTTCGGGGTGCGGACATTCGAAGTTCAGCTTCTTCTCCGCGAGCATCTGCCGGTATTCCGGCTCGCGAAACAGCGGCGCATGGTCGAGTATCTTCTCAGCCGATTGCGGCATGGTGTTTGACCTTCTTGATCTGGCCTCTTAGGCCAGGGATGTTCGAGAGGTTTCCGGTCTTGCCGCGGTCCTCGTGCCGCGCAAGACCGGACGATCATTCGGCTGCAACTGCGGCCGTCGGCACGGTCATTTTCTTCCAGGGCGCGTCGTAAAGATCCCAGACCGGATTGTTGATGGCGAGATCCATGTCGCGGGCGAAGATGGCGAAGCCGTCATAGCCGTGATAGGGGCCGGAATAGTCCCAGGAGTGCATCTGGCGAAACGGGATGCCCATCTTCTGCACCGGATACTTCTCCTTGATGCCGGAGCCGACCAGATCGGGGCGGATCCGCTCGATGAACGTGTCCAGTTCGTAACTGGTCGCGTCGTCATAGATCAGCGTGCCCGTCTTCACGTAGTGGCCGGTGCGCTGATAGTCGTCGTTGTGGGCGAATTCGTAGCCGGTGCCGACGATCTGCATGCCGAGGTCCTCATAGGCGGTGATGACGTGACGGGGGCGCAAACCACCGACATAGAGCATCACTCGCTTGCCCTGGAGGCGCGGCCAGTACTTGGCGATCACGGCGTCGACCAGCGGCCGGTACTTGGCGATGACCCTCTCGGCCCGTTCTTCGATCGTCGGGCCGAAATGCCTGGCTATCTTGCGCAGAGAGGCTTCGATCTGGGAGGGGCCGAAGAAGTTGTATTCCATCCAGGGGATGGCGTATCTTTCCTCCATGTGCCGGCAGATGTAGTTCATCGACCGGTAGCAGTGGATGAGGTTGAGCTTGGCCCTGGGGGCCCGCTCCACTTCCGCGAGCGTGGCGTCGCCCGACCAGTTGCCGACGACGCGCAGCCCGATCTCCTCGAGCAGGATGCGCGACGCCCAGGCGTCGCCGCCGATGTTGTAATCGCCGATGACGTTGACATCGTAGGGACCGGTTTCGAACTCGACGTCCGTCTTGCCGTCCGCCTTGTCGAACACCCAGTCGCGGATGGCGTCGTTGGCGATGTGATGGCCGAGCGACTGCGAGACGCCGCGGAAGCCTTCGCAGCGCACCGGCACGATCGTCGTTTCGTGTTCGACGGCCTTCTTGCGCGACACCGCTTCGATGTCGTCGCCAATCAGGCCGATCGGACATTCGGACTGGATGGTGATGCCGTTGTTGAGGGGAAACAGCTCCTCGATCTCGTCGATGACCTGTTCCAGCTTCTTGTCGCCACCAAAGACGATGTCCTTCTCCTGAAAGTCGGAGGTGAACTGCATCGTCACGAAGGTGTCGACGCCGGTGGTGCCGACATAATAGTTGCGGCGCTGCGACCAGGAATACTGACCGCAGCCAACCGGGCCGTGCGAGATGTGGACCATATCCTTGACCGGGCCCCAGACCACGCCCTTCGAGCCCGCATAGGCGCAGCCGCGGATCGTCATCACCCCGGGGATCGACTTGATGTTCGACTTCACGTCGCATTCGGAGAGGGTCTCGCCCTCCTCCCCGACCGCCTCGCGGTCCGATGCGACACTGAGGTGCTTTTGGCGACGCTTGGCCGCCTTGTGTGGGTACTGCGACAGCACTTGCGTGATCAGCTCCTGATGGAGCGCACTGTCATTCTCGTAATCGAGGCTCATTGGGCCTGCCCCCTTTTTTGCGTGTCCTCCAAGAAGAGGCACCATTGGTGGAATGTCGCACCGGATCACCGTCCCGGGCAGCGTCTGCGGCGGCGGTCACTGGGCCGCTGCCGCCGCTTCCTTGGCCTGAAGTTCGGCAAGCATCTGCTCGTCGGTCTTCATGACGCCGAAATCGAGCAGCATGTCCTCCAGCTCCTCCATGGTGATCGGGGTCGGGACGGTGCCCTGGCCGGAATTGGCATGGATCTTGTCGGCCAGCGCGCGATACTCCGCCGCCTGTTGCGACTCCGGGGCATACTGGATCACCGTCATCTTCCTGAGCTCGGCGTGCTGGACGATGTTGTCGCGCGGCACGAAGTGGATGAGCCTGGAATTGAGCTTGGCCGCCAGCGCCTCGGCGAGATCGAGCTCGCGGTCCGTCTGGCGCTCGTTGCAAATCAGCCCGCCGAGCCGCACGCCGCCCGAATGGGCGTATTTGAGGATCCCCTTGGCGATGTTGTTGGCGGCATAGAGCGCCATCATCTCGCCGGACATGACGATGTAGATTTCCTGCGCCTTGTTCTCGCGGATCGGCATCGCGAAGCCGCCGCACACCACGTCGCCCAGCACGTCATAGGAGACGTAGTCGACATCGTCATAGGCACCATTTTCCTCCAGGAAGTTGATCGAGGTGATGACGCCGCGGCCGGCGCAGCCGACGCCCGGTTCGGGGCCGCCGGACTCGACGCATTTGATGCCCTTGTAGCCGACCTTGAGCACGTCCTCGACCTCGAGATCTTCCACCGATCCCTCCTTGGCCGCCAGATGCAGGACCGTGTCCTGCGCCTTCGCGTTGAGGATGAGCCGGGTGGAGTCGGCCTTGGGATCGCAGCCGACGATGAGGATCTTCTGCCCGAGGTCGACAAGGGCGGCGAGCGTGTTCTGCGAGGTGGTGGACTTGCCGATACCGCCCTTGCCGTAAAACGCGATTTGACGCAGACCTGCCATGTTGCTTTCCTTCGTTGTTCGAAACCATCGCGGTTGCCCGCAACACGAATACAGCGGCAGCTTCAAGCCGCCTGCACAAG
>MBFK01000067.1 GCA_001704765.1 Sinorhizobium shofinae | reverse complement strand
GAACCATCATTGTGAGGGACGACCACCGGCCCTTCAAACCCGGCGGTCCGGGTTCCGCCCGTTACACCATCTTTTGAGCACGGAACGAGAACATCTCCCTGATGGAAGATCGCTTGGGACATGAACGCGGCTGGCGCATCGTGATGTTGACGAAGTTGACGAACATGGCAACAGTGGTCATATTGGTCCTCGGAGGTGTCCGATGACGGAAACTCGTAAGAAAACTGGCCCCACCGGTCGACGCCGCACCCGCGGAAAAGGACTGAGCGCTGGCTTGGTCACGCGGGTCGCGGCTGGAAGCGGCAGACTTACCGTGACCAAGAAGATGGCGGACACGATGCTGTCCGGTTATCTGGATGCGGTCAAGCGCGCGAAGAAAACCGGCATGACGGTGCGGCTGACCTTTGTCGTTAATCCCGCCAGGGAAGAGCCGCAGATCGAAGTCAGAGATGCGGCTCCAACGCAGCCCGATGCACTCGACCTCGCCCTCGAGGTGGCAAAGGTACGAGGCGCGGAGCGCATCGCCGAGATCCTGAAGGGCGCGGATATGATGTCGGCTGACGAATTTGCCGAGGAGATCGGCGCGACCCGTGAGACCGTCAATCGCAAGCGAAAGCGTCACGAAGTTCTTGGCCTGGAGGGCGCGAAGCGTGGCGTTCGCTTTCCCCGCTGGCAGCTTGGCCGCAATGGAGAGTTGATCGACCGGCTGCCGCAATTGTTTGACGTGCTCGGAGACAAACCCTGGGCCGTCTATCGCTTCCTCGTTCAACATCATGGCGAGCTCGATGGCAGCACCGGCCTTGATGTGATGCGCGCAGGTCGCGTCGAAGAGGCAATTGCAGCCGCCAAAGCCGCTGGCAGGGGCGACTTTTCCTGACAAAGCCAGCGATCGATTATCCACCACATGATTTCGGGTCACGACCGCTTGTCGTGACCCGACTGGGCCCGGACCAGGCGTGGTATCGGCTTTACGAGAGCAAGTATCCGGACCCGCTGGGCTTCGGCTATGGGTTAGCCCAAACGCCGCTTGCGGAGCCCGGTTTCGCGTTCGCGTCCCGGTCGTTGCCTTTCGCTCGCCCGTGCGCTGGAAAGGGGCGATCGCCAATTACGGCGAATGCTAATACTGGAAGGCTCCATCAGGTTTACAAATCGGCGAGACCGATCGATTCGCAGGTCAAATATGGGTGGTGGGCCCGGAGGGACTTGAACGAAGCGTCAACCGTCATTTGACGTCAGATTTCACGAATTGACGCAGTTTCGGCGTCTGTGGATTGGCGAAGAGCGCGGCGGAAGACCCTTTGCTGGGCTGTTCGCTCAGAAAACCTGCGGGAAAACCAAGAGCTTAGAATCCGCTGGCGGAGAGGGGGTCACCTAAACAGCTGAATTTGCTGACTTTATTGGCAATCCACCCTTGCCTTTTCCGAATGTTGCGCCAATATCTTTAACCATAATGTCCGCTACCGTCTTTGCTGCCAACGCGACGGATTAGGAAAACGGTTAGGAAAGAATGGCGCGCCACAAGCAAACGCGCGACGGCCGCGTTTCGGCACGGATAATCGATAGCCACTTCAAACGGAGTGGCTTTATCGAACCAGCTGCTCCCAGCACCGGAGCGGCAAATGGAAAAAGTCCAGGAACATCATCAAGCTTTCGACGCGCCTGTTCTAATTAACCTCAACGATGTCTGCCGGCTGACGAGCTTGTCTCGCACGGCGATTAACCGATGGCGATCCCTTGGCTTGTTCCCATCTGCCGTCCCGCTCGGCGACAAGCGCGTCGCCTTCGTGAAGGCCGAAGTTGAGGCGTGGGTTCGTGATCGTATCGCCGAGCGTGATCGCCGCAGGGCGGCCGTAGAACAGGAGCCGGATCGCGAGGCCGCCGGTGGCTTTGCGGCGCCGATTGCCCGCAAGACGGGCGCGTGATGATGAGGGGGTTTGCCGCCTGGAAATTTGATCTGCTCGATCGCATGTCGACCGACCGACGCTTGTCAGCAACCGATTTTCGCGTGGCCTATCGCCTGCTCTCCTACATGAACGCGGAAACTGGTGCTTGTTTTCCGAAGCAGGAAGCAATTGCCGACGATGTTGGCGTCACCGACCGCACGATCCGTCTCTCGCTCGTCAATCTTCGAGCCTGCGGCTGGCTCAGAATCGAAGAACGGCAGCTGCCAAACGGACGCGGCAGGTCGAATTTCTATCTTTTTGAGAACGGGACTACCGGAAACGGGGTTCCGGTGAACGGTGCGACCACCGGAAATTCTCCGCGGGACTTCCGGAAGAGAGATTCCAGTGCCCCCCCTATATATGAACACGTTAACGGGAACACTAAGGGGGGCAAGCGCGCCGCCCCCGAGCGAGGCACCCGTCTCCCGGAAAATTTCAGCCCTGATCTTTCCGTGGCCCTGGCCGAGGGCATGACGGTCACAGAAGCACAGCGAAGCGCCCTCAACTTCCTCGACTACTGGAAATCCAAGCCAGGGGCCGCCGGCCGCAAGCTCGACTGGAGTGCGGCCTGGCGGATCTGGGCTCGGAAGGATGCCGCCGAGGCAAACCGCCGGCAACGCCCACCCCACATTGCCGAGCAAGCGCTCGATGAAGCCCGCCAAGCCTTTCAGCAACAGCAAGGAGGATTGTTCAATGACGGCGACGACGAATCTGCCGACGATTCCGCCGGATATCTCCCGCCCGGCGTCCGACACTGACAAACTTGTCGTGCTTACCCGCATGCTTGCAGTTTACCACTGTCGGGCACCAAGTGACTTCAAGCTCATGAGGCCCGCCTACATGCAGGCGCTCGAAGGCGTCAGCCAATGGGCCCTGTTCGAGGCAGAACGCCGGATTAACCAGAATTCGCTCGGCCACGCCTTCATGCCATCGCCGTCGGAATTGCGCGGCGAGATCGACCGCGTGATGGAACCGCTCCTGGAGCGGGAGCGCCGGGCCGCTGAGGAACGGCGGCGTTACGCATGCGCGGAGGGGGCACGCGTAATCCATGACGAGGCGAGTCGAGCACGCGTAATCAAACTCTATCACGACTGGCGGGCGGGCCCTAACGGCCCGTCGGGAACGCGACCGCCACCAAGGCCACCGCCGCAAGTTCCGGATTATTCCCAGGAGCCGGTCGAGATCAGCGACGCGTTGCGGCGAATGCTCAAGGCAGAAGATCATTTCGGCCGCAACGAGGATGAGTCCAGCGAGACATAAATCTGGCTTTGGCAGCCGTGACGACGAGGCGAGGCGAACGCCATGCACCCACTCTTGGGCAAACCAGCCGCCTGTTCAACGGAAGTCAGACATGGGCGAAATCGCAAGAGCTGTTCGCCTGGTGTAATCGTATCGGACCTTGCTATCAGAGCTCGAGGGTTAGCGCGGTGCAATGAAGGCAGAGCACGACTTCTGGAATTGCCGAAACCGTCAAGGTTCGCCCGCTTCACCGCCTGACGTCCCGATGCGCGCGCGCGTTGGGGCTGTCCGCCTCGACCCGATGGGATCAAAGGACAAGGCAAAAGGTTTTGCCGGCGAAACCGACCCATGCCGCTCCTTCCATCTGTGGAATGCAACCCGTTGCGTGATCGCCAAATGTGCTCGCCATCGGCAAAAACTCTTGCTGGCGAGAGAGATTACAAACCGCCAAGGCTGTTTCCGGGGGTCGCGCAATCCTTCACACACAGCCGCCACAGCGCCGAAATGGCGTGGCTTCGCACTATGCCGATGGCAGTATATCGCAGACCCGCATTGCGTCTCTGCGGCCACGCTCGCGCGATTGTAAGCGTTCGATTGCCAAGTATCGCGGGTCCTTCCGGCGCCGGAGTCGAATGCGGGAGCAGCGGCAGCGCGGGTCGTCTGGTTGTGTGTGCACTGAAAGGGCTTGGCCTTTTCGTTCTTGTTCCTCTTCTCTGCGTGGGGAATGCACGTTAACGACGCGACGAGCTGCTAATCGAGAGCAGACATTCGCAGCCAAAGCTCCGAACGGCGGCATCGCCGCCAGGAGCCGGCTTAGAAGCTGGAGATGGAGAACGTCACGATCCGACCCTGGCTGTGTAGAAACGCTGATGCCATGGCTAATTGTGGGATATGAGCGTAGCTCAAGCGTCATGGTGACGGTT
>MBFK01000060.1 GCA_001704765.1 Sinorhizobium shofinae | reverse complement strand
TGATCGCCCACATTCGCCTCGTCACCCGACGCCTTGCAAGGTATTGCTACCATTGAGTTCTTTTCGAGTCCGACTCTTAGGATGTTGACAATGCGCGGATGAGCACCTTCGCTGCAGCCGGTGGTGTTCCGCCACGCGGCCTCAGAGCCACTCCCGCCAACATTCCTAAGAGTGATTGTCGAAGACATGATGGAAAAGACGCAACTCAAGTCGCCGGAGCAGATGAAGTTGTTTGACCACGATTTCGAGACCATTCTCGATGCTATTCCCCAGCCGATTATCATCAAGGACGAGCTGTCTCGCTTCCGTTTCCTGAACGCTGCGGCATGTGCCCTGGTCGGGAAGACGCGCGGAGATCTGGTTGGCCGCACCGATTGCGACATCTTGCCTGGCGTCGAGGCCAATCGCATTCGCGAGATGGACAAGGAGGTCCTCAGGACGGGTACTGCTCTCTCCGTCGAGGAAGACATCACCTTGTCGGACGGCACGGTAAGGCACCTTGTGACGCAGCAGCGTCGTGCCGAACTCGCCAGTGGAGGCTCGAAGCAGAGGCTTGTCGTCGCGACGATCCAGGACGTCACTGCCTGTCGCAAGGCCGAGACCGAACTGCGCAACAGTGAAGAGCACTATCGGTCATTGGTTGAGCTGCATCCCCAGGTCCCGTGGACCGCAAGTCCATCCGGAGACGTTCTCGAGGTAGGTCCGCGCTGGAAAGACATCACCGGCTTCGAAGCCGGCGATGCTCTGAAGAGAGCGAAGGCGATACATCCCGACGACCTCGACGGCGTGCAGCGCCTGTGGTTGAGATCGCTTCTGACCGGCGAGCCGCTCGACGTCGAGTTCCGCCTTGCGACCGCAGAGGGATGCTATCGTTGGTTTCGCAACCGTGCTGCTGCGCGAAGGGCGCAAGACGGCACGATCGTTCGCTGGTACGGGATTGTCGAAAATGTCGACGATCGCCGCAGGGCGTGGGAAGCCCTCCAGGAAAGCGAATCCCGTTTCCGAGCGATCGCCGACGACGCGCCGGTGATGATCTGGGTGACGGACGCAAGTGGTGCCGCCACTTACCACAGCCGTCTTTGGCTCGAAACCACCGGTCAAATCGCCGAGCAGGCCAGAGGTTTCGGATGGGCGGATGCCGTTCACCGAGATGATCGTCAAAAGGTCGAATGCGGCTTTGACGATGCCTTGCGGCGGCAAGAACCTGTTCGGGTGGAATATCGACTTCGTCGCGCTGACGGTAGCTTAGCCTGGGTCATTGATATCGGGCAGCCGCGCTTTGCTTCGGATGGCGGGTTTCTCGGCTATGTTGGCATTGCGCTCGACATCACGGAACGTCGCAAAGCGGAACAGGAGCGGCTACTGGCACAGAAGCAAATTCACCACATGGCGCGACACGATTCGCTCACGGGATTGCCAAACCGACAGTTTCTGCGCGAGGAGTTCAAACGGATTTCGGACCAGATCGCGCCAGGCACAAAAATCGCGCTTCTCTGCCTTGTTCTCGATAATCTTAAAGCGATCAATGACGCCTATGGTCGAACCACCGGCGACCTGCTGTTACGTCACGTGGCTGAGCGGCTCCGAAAGTGTGTCAAGCACTCCGACATGCTCTGCCGCTTCGGTGGCGACGAATTCGTCGTCTTGCGCACGGGCATCACGGGCAGCAACGAGGCGCGCAACCTGGCTCAGCAGTTTATCGGTGTGCTTGAAGTGCCGTATGAGCTCGATGGAACGCAGGTTGATCTTGGCGTCATCGTCGGCGGGGTGGCCGGCCGGGTGGCTGACCAGTCACTCGACGAGCTTGTTCAGTCTGCCGATATTGCCCTTGAGCGGGCCAAGGCCGGCGGCCGCGGCACATACGTGGAATATGAGCCCGGTATGGACGCTGATCTTCAAACAAAACAGCAGATGAAGGTCTCCCTTCGGCGTGCGCTCGCAAACGGCGAGCTGGAGGTCCACTACCAGCCGCTGGTAAGCCTGCCAACAGGCGTAGTCACGACCTGCGAGGCGCTCGTGCGGTGGACACATCCAGAGCTCGGGCGGATATCCCCAGCGGAGTTCATCCCGATCGCCGAGGAGACCGGGTTGATTACTCCGCTCGGTGACTGGGTTCTGAGGCAGGCATGCAAGGAGGCGACCAAATGGCCATCGCATGTCAGTGTGGCAGTGAACCTGTCCCCCCTGCAGTTCAGGAATTCGGGGCTCGCATGCGACGTTCGCGATACTCTGGGCGAAACCGGGTTGGACCCATCACGATTGCAGCTCGAAGTGACCGAGTCAGTGTTGCTCGATGAGAGCGACAACAACCTCCGGCTCCTTCAGGAGCTGCGTCAGCTCGGCGTCAAGATCGCCATGGACGATTTCGGGACCGGCTATTCATCGCTCAGTTATCTGAGGAGCTTTCGTTTCGACAAGATCAAGGTCGATCGCAGCTTCATTTCCGACTTGCCGATGAGCACGGAATCGTTGGCGATCATACGCGCGGTCGCCGGAATTGGTCGCACCTTGGGAATTACAACGGCTGTCGAAGGTGTCGAGACGGAGAGCCAGCTCGACGCCATCAAGGCAGAGGGGTTTGATGAGGCGCAAGGTTATCTGTTCGCACGCCCCCTCCCCGCCGAGCAGATACCTGAGCTCATCCAGACCATCCATATGCAACCCGCGTGAACGACGCCATCGCAAGAACACGGTCAGGAGACAAGCACGACAAGTCGGATCTCTGGGCGTCAACGACCGTCGAAACGTTCAAGCATTCTCTTGAGCTGCCTGTTTTGCAGATGAAGCTTTTGAGCCAGGAGGGTTCTCAGCTCCTGGATTTCCTTGTCGAGGATGACCACCTCATTCAAGAAGGGGGGGTCCCCGGAGCGCGAAGGTTCTGCGTGTCGATCTTTATCTGCGAAACCAACGCTCTTCGCGCCGGCGGGGGGCCTCTGCTTACGCTGTCGGTGCTCGACCCGCGGTGTCGTCAGAAACTCTGTGCTTTGCTTACCTTGTGGCGCCTCGTCAGCCGCTTCCGTCGCTGAAGGTTGCGCTGCATTTAGCGTAGTGGTTTCCATTTCTCCAATGGGCAGGTCCGTTGGCTGCGCGGCAACAGCGGCGTCGTCCGCTTTGTCCACCGCCAAGGAAGAATGATTGACCGGGATGCCGCCGTCGCGATCAGCGGTGCCTGGCGCTTCCGTCGGATTATCGAACGGACGCGCCGGCGTGTGTTCGGCTTCGCTTTCAAGAGCGTCGGGTTCAGCGCCCGACGGTCGTCGCCGCGACGCCAGTTCAACAAGGAATTTCCACGGGGTTTTCATCGTTCCACCTTAAGAACCTGGAGCGCGATTCGCCGTAGCCATTTTAGACCTGCCGTGCTGCCGGTTACTACGAGGCAAGGCCACGAATATCTCATCTGCTTGACCGCCGCGCCGTGATGGTTGTCACGCTCAACCGCCACTTGTTTCCCGCGGATGGCACAAAGATGGCGCATAGCCGTCGCCTCTGATGCAGATCCAGCCGGTTCCAGGCGTTTCGTAGCTGCCATGGGGTTTCGTCGGTGCGGTATGCTGCCGCGGAGCTTATGAAAAGTGAGCGTTTGGGTAGTCCGCTCTGCTCCCGCACGCCAAAAAGTTCGGTTTCGTTATAGAACCACGACGGTGCGCTTGGCGGGCCGCCCAAGCGAGATTTGTCGCGTTTAACATCGGTCCGGCAGCACAGGCTGAGGAGACGGCGGAAAGCTATGAAATTAGGACGCTGTCGAGGATTTGCGGTCGGATACGGCCACCTGAGCACAACAGAAGATCCCGAAGCCCGGGCTGCGAAACCTGATTTACCGCCGCGTCAAGCGGGGCGCATTGCCTCAAGCAAAATGTTACCGATAGTGTTGATGCTCCCGATGGGATGGCCATGGTTCGCTGTCCCGGCTCGGGGGATGGATGGCACGGCGGATCAGCATGG
>MBFK01000021.1 GCA_001704765.1 Sinorhizobium shofinae | reverse complement strand
GTGGTCTCCGTTCGTCCTAAGCAAACAAACAGAATCACAACTGGCTGATTTCACTCAACTCTTTTTCGGTCAGGCTCTAAGATGGTGCAAATTAGCGAAGGTGTTGGCTTGGACTGCAGCGAAAGTGTTCAGCGACAGTTCAAATCCCACCATCATTGTTGACTTGAAGACGGATCCGGCCAGTTCCTGTGACTCAATAGCATGCGTCAACTGCTCGCCCCTTTTGATTGCCGTGGATTGACCGACGATCGAGTTTTCGACAGTTTCGAAGGGCTTTTCTGCGGTCCTGGACATTTCGCTTTCCTCTCGTTACAGCGGCTCTGGCGACCATCTTGCACATCGTCAACGCCCATTTGTCGCAAGAACTCAATTGAATAGTATTGTGAAATCTTCATACGTGGCGCAGTCGAGGCATAGGATTGTTGCCGCAATGAGCAGCTCCGCCGCCTCGCAATGAGCAGTTTCAAGATTTGTGCCAGTTCTGTCGGTGGCGCCAAAAATCAGTCATCTCGCTATCCTCCACCCGGGTCTTTATCGACAATCGATGCAGCGGCTGCGGACTTTGGCTGGAGGCCGATTAAGATGTCTCGGCGGTCATTTGATGGAGGCAAATAACATTTCTTGCCGGCCAAGGTTTGCCTTGAGACAAAGGTGAGAATTATGGACAGAAGGCGGTGAGGTGGCAGTCCCGTCGTGCCAGACCGATGGTGTTCGCGCACTCAAATTCGTGGATCACGTCGGCGGCGAAGAGCTTGGCGATAATGTCAGAGGCGTCGTCCTAATCGCCTGCACTACCATCAGTATGTCGCCGTGGCCGGTTACCGGGATGGCGGGGCTGGCCGGGTCGAGAACAGTAAGCACTTCGGGCGTCAGGATCTGCGGTTTAGTCGATCGTGAAGAACTCGCTTTCAGGCAGGTTGCTGCGGCATTGGTCGGCTCTGGAACGTGAGGAGTAGTGCGGCGAGCAGACACAAAAGCTGCCTGAACCATCGCAGCACGAGGGAGAAGTTGTATCCGGCGGCGGCCAGAACGGCATTGACGGCATCCCCCTGTTCGCCAGCGAGATAATTCCGGTCCATTCTGTGTTCGCTCTTGAGGTGTCCAATGACGGGTTCGACCGCCGATCGTCGTCGCATCTGGCGTTTGATGGCGGGCGTGAGGCGGCGCTTCTGGCCACTGGTGAAGACCCTCAGCTTGTGCCTTTCGGGAGCATTATGGCCGCGGTATCCAGCATCGGCCAGAATGCGGGAGAGCTCGTTGCCAAGCATCTTTTCCATATCCGGAATGACGGTCGCGAGCGTGTGGCCGTCGTAGGGATTGCCGGGCAGCGCCGTCGCGTGCAGGGCGAACTGCCCGCCCTTTGAACGGTTCAGTGTTGTGGCCACGGACACCTTCACTCCGAACTCATAGGGCTTGTGCGCCTTGCCTTTACCAATGCACTCGACTTCGTCGGCATGCAGGCTGTAGATCTTGCGGCCACGCTGACGTTGCCGCTGCGCGATGACCGTTTTTGCCTGATAAAGCGACCATTTGAAGATCGCGTCGAGTTGTTCGTCGCCGGCGATCTGACGCTCGATGTCGCGAACGGTCCGGCCGAGATAGGTCTTCAACTTGCGCAGCGCCTTGCCGGCCCGTTTGAATTGCTTCGCATGAGCGTAGCGCTGGTGTGAATAAGCTTGGCATCCGTCGGGAACATGACGTTCTTCGGTTGAACGGTCGTGTCCACGATCACCTGCCGCGTATCCTGCGGCTTCATCGCGCCTGTCTTGACTGCCACGGCCAAGCTCTCCTGCAAGAGCCCGCCGATCCGTTCCTCGCCCATGCGCTGCCGCCAGCGCGTCATCGAGGAGCGGTCGAACGATAGTTCGTGCCGAAAGAACTCCTCGCCGCACAGGTACTGTCGAGTGGGCCGGGGGAGTTTCACCCCCAGCCCCTCACGGAACCGGACGTGAGCGTCGCCGCTCATCCGGCTCTTGTCACCCAACCATCGCGTGACCAAGACGTTTCCAGTGGACGAAGAGACCAGGGCTACGCTTTGCCATACTGTTCAGCCGCCGCAGGCTGCGCCCGCGATAGCCTTTGTACTGCTTGTGCTTCTGACGCAGCCATGCGCCAAGCCGCTCATCGAAGTACACGAACAACTTCCACATTTCGGTTGGATAGAACCGCCCATAGTATCGCCACCAGCCCTCAAGGACCGGATTGAGGCTACGTGCGATATCTACCAAACGAAGTGGTGCATGCTTTGGCAAGCGCCATGACCTGATCCGCTCCCGCATGCGTTTCAGTGCCTGTGGGCTAACGGCGGGCAGAAAGCATGTGAACAGCCTGCCCCACCTGTTCTTCGCCATCCGGGGCCGGAAGGCAAAGCCGAGGAAGGTGAACTGGATGAGCGGATAGGAGCCGCGCCGATTGCTGTCCTTGCAGTAGACCACTCGGGTCTTTTCCGGATGCAGCATGAGATGGCAGTCCGCCAACCGCTGCTCCAGCTCTGCCTTGAGCCGTTCCGCTTCCCGCCGCGTACGGCAGTGACAGATGGCATCGTCGGCATAGCGCTCGAACGGGATGTCCGGATGCTCCCGGCGCATCCAGGTATCGAACGCATAGTGCAGGAACAGGTTGGCAAGCAACGGACTTGCGACGCCCCCTTGCGGGGTGCCTCGTGTCCGTGCCTCGAGCGTTCCGTCGGGCAGCTGCACCGGCGCCGTCAGCCATCTTTCCACATAGAGCAGAACCCAGTCGTCCTGACAGTGCCTCCGAAGTGCTCGCATCAAGAGCCCATGATCGATCGTGTCGAAGAAGCCTTTGATGTCAAGATCCAGAACCCAGTCGTTCGACCAGCAGCGCTGACGCGCCTGCTCGACTGCCTGATGTGCCGATTTCGCCGGGCGATACCCGTAGGAGTCCGGGTCGAAGATTTCCTCCAGACCCGGCTCGAGGTGTTGCTTGACCACCATCTGTGCGACGCGGTCCGCGACCGTCGGAATGCCCAAAGGTCGCGAGCCTCCACCGGATTTGGGAATCTCCACGCGCCGCACCGGCGGCGGAAAGTAACTTCCTGATGCCATCCGGTTCCACAGCTTGTAGAGGTTGTTCTCCAAATCCACAGCGAAGGCATCGAGGCTCTGACCATCGACGCCCGCCGCCTTTCCATTTCCCTTCACCAGCTTGTAGGCCTCCCAGACCATCCGCTTGGTGATCGGCAATGGTTTGTCCGACATCATCGCGCTCCTCCCGGAAGAACCGGTTGACGCATAATCCCGGACCGGGCGACGTGCCCCCTTCGCTCCGCGTCCATTACAGACGTTTCATCACTACTACGGGTCACTCCGCCCCTGACATGGGCTTCGGTATTCTCCCTCATGGTTTGGGCCACTTGCGGATTTCCCTTGGCATCCCACGCCAGGTTCCCTTGTTCCGTGCTGAAGCCTGTGGCGAGATCATGCCGCCTATACACCGGCTGCCGCATGGCCCGTAAACAGGTGCCGTCCATGCTCTTCCGGGCGCCACTAACCCACGCCCGTTTTGACAGCGTCTGAACCCATTTCGATATGTCGTCAGCGGTTCGCTTTCGCTCATCTTCTCGTCACACACCTGACGGCGTCGCGCGCCGCCTTTTCTCCATCGCTCACCACCACGCCTTTTGAGCGCAGCAGCATGGAGTGGTTTGAAGCCAGCCCCTGCAGGTCGGCTTCGGGAGGCCCACTCCCATCTTCAACACAGTTGCGCCGGCACACACACAAAATGCCAGCTCAAGGCACACGCCAATAGGGATTTTCGACCCAGCGCTCGCACAGCGCCTCGTCCGACAGGTTGAACGTGTGCTTCGTAAGCGCGATTTTCCCCGCACATTGACGCCGGCGATTTCGACGGATCGTCTTGCGTTGGGAACGGCATCTGGTCAGGC
>MBFK01000020.1 GCA_001704765.1 Sinorhizobium shofinae | reverse complement strand
TTTTGAGGCGATAGCTGCTCGAACTCTCGACTCATTTTGGCACCGAATTCCGCAAGGTTCATGTCATTACTCCTAACCAATGACTGTTTGATATTGCCGATGGGCTCCAGAAGCCGCCAATGGTTGAACGAGTCCACCCATTCGAGTGTTGCGAACTCAACGGCTTCGAAGTTGCGCCACGGTCCTCGCCGATGGATGACCTCGGCCTTGTAAAGGCCGTTGATCGTTGCGGCGAGCGCATTGTCGTAGCTGTCACCGACACTTCCGACGGAAGGCTCGATGCCTGCCTCGGCCAGTCGCTCGGAACATTTGATCGAGACGTACTAGACGCCGCGATCGCTGTGATGGACGAGACCGCCACCATGACGGGACGCCGCGCATGAAGCGCCTGCTCCAGAGCGTCGAGGACAAACCCGGCATGCGCTGTCCGGCTCACCCGCCATCAGCGCGTCACCTTCCACTTCACGCCGACCCCTCGTGCTCGTGGCTCAACGCCGTCGAGGGCTTCTTCGCCAAACTGTCGAAGCGTCGCCTAAGCGCGACGTGCTCAGCCAAGTGCATCCCGTACGCAGCGTGGAGGCGATAACTGTTCGCTCATTTTAGCATTGGATGCCGCGAGGCAGAGTCGCTCATTCAAACCCCGTCGAATTTGCTCTACCGGCCTCAACTGCATCGGTCAGCATACGTTTTGCGTGTTGGGGATCTGACCATGCCACCTGCACATCTGGAGCAAGAGAGTGCAAAGGATCCGGGTACGTGAACAGTTGCTTTGGCCGGACAGATGGGGCCTGGTACACAGCAATCCCTGTCTGGCTGTCATAATGCTCGAAGCTGTGGACATCGCGCTTTCCACCGCCTCCCGGCGTGTCAACAACGAACAATGGAGTGTTATACCCAGCCGTGATCCCGCGTACGGCTTTTTCTATCTGACATGCAAGCCTCACCGAACATCGCAAGTGCTCGATCCCGTCGATAAGATCACAAGTATACACATAGTACGGCTGAATATGCAGGTCCGAGAGTGTCTTGACGAGCTGTTGCATAACCTCGGGATCGTCATTGACGCCAGCCATCAGGACCGACTGATTGCGCATCCGTATGCCCGCCTTGAAAAGAAGCTCTGCGGCCGCAATCGTGTACGCCGTGATTTCTCGAGGATGGTTGAAATGGGTATGAAATGAAACTTCTACGCCCCGATTCCGGCCAGCATCGCTAACTTCGGCAAGAGCATCAGTCCATTCATGATCGCTTGTGACTTTCATAGGCAGTACAGCGAGGCCTTTTGTCGCGAATCTGACGCGACGAATTGAGGGAATGGACAGAAGGCCCATGCCGATTGTTAAAATCCGGGAAGGTTTGAGGCGAAAGCAATCTCCTCCCGACACCACTACATCTACGATGACGGGGGTTGCACGAAGATATGCCAGAATAGTATCCCATCGGCTCTGGAATGCGGGCGACCGTTTCTTTGAGACCGATTGCGTGTCTAGGCCCACGCCGTAACTGCGGGTGCAAAAACGACAATAGACCGGGCAGCGATCCGTTGCGAGCAAAAGTACCTTGTCCTGATAGCGATGCACCAGTCCATCTACAGGTGAACTTTCTCGTTCATGTAACGAATCCATTCTTCGCAACGGGTGAGATGGGAGAATTTCGCTCCCAACCGGTATAAACTGCTTACGGATCGGGTCTTGGAGGAAGTTCGACCAGTCGATCAAGTTGAGCACATAGGGCGTGATCCGCATCGCCATCGGCGCACGCGCGAGACCGAGCTCAATGTCTCGCATCAGGTCGTCGCCGGCGGCGACGCCCATCCATGCGCGCAACTGGTCAACGCGAGTAATAGCATGACGCTCTTGCCATGCAGCGTCAGCGAAATCGTGTGTCATCATCTCACGCGCAATACGGTCCATCGGAACCATCCTTAAGCTGAAAACGACCCAGACCTCATGACCGCACTGCCGTTAATCGACAGCTTTCGCATGATCCCTGGCAAACGACACAATACTTTAAAGCAATTTGGTAGTGCTAGCATTGCTGTGTATCCACCTAGCGATCACCGCCTGCGGCGCGGTTTCTCCGCGAGCGCCGGCCGGATTGATTACATAACCACTACCGAAGCGTCGGAAGAACGACGAGGCGGCGACTCCCCGTTGCTCCACGATAAGCCCTTTTGCTGATTCCTTCAGTGCCCTCAACATCCGGGCTCCTCTCGGCAATCGGTCGTCTGTTTTAAGTGGCGCACTAATACGCATTCAACCAACTGCAGGCAAACTGCGTGCGACATGACACCGGACCGGACACCACTTAAGAACAGATCTTATTCTGTTCAAGCGACCGCCTTTCAACTTATTCGTAAGCGGTATAGGTGAATACGACCGAATACTCTTTCACGGATACTACCATCCTTGGTAGGGGCGCAGAAAGGAACCGTCAACTATAGTGGGAGACGACGCCAAGTTCCTGTCATTGCCAACTTAAACGGCACACGTCGCCCTTTGGCAGGGCCGTTGGTTGAGGAATGAGCTCCTTGAGCTTGAATACTGGTACGACCGCGCAGCAGGATTGGCTCTGGAGTGCACAAGATGCTTACGACGCTGTAGGTGATCCTGCTGGCAGGCTGGGCACTCGTGCTCGCGCGCTTGTCCGATTAGGTGATCGGGGTGTCGATGCCACATCCGCAAATGACCGTGACACAGGCACACATCGAAGGAGTAGCTCATGCGAGTAGCCGTCGTAAGAAACAAGGACGTTTCGGGTGTGATCAACCGGTTCGGGCAGCGTCGTCCCCAGCCGCCGGGGCCTCAGCCACAGGACTACAGCGACAATGTGGTGGCGGCGCTGCAAGAAGGCGGCCACGAGGTCCTGTTATGTGAGGGCGACAAGGGACTGATCGCGACGCTCCAGCAGTTTATGCCGCCCGATTCGCAAGGACGCCCTTCGGGAATCGTCTTCAACTTGGCGTATGGAATTCAGGGCGAGCACCGTTGCACCCACGTACCTGCCATGCTCGAGATGGCCGGCGTTCCGTATACCGGGCCGGGCCCTCTTGGATTTGGGCTTGAGCACGACAAGGTCATCACTAAGATCCTCCTCCGCGACCGTGGTGTGCCGACGCCGAACTTTCGCGTGATGTCTCGGGGCACTGAGAGTATCGGCGGGCTGCGATTTCCAGCGGTAGTAAAACCCTCTCGCGAAGATGACAGCTTCGGATTGCAGCTCGTAAATGAACCGGCTGAGCTAAAGCGGGCGGTCGAAGTGATCGTCGAGCAGTATGAGCAGGACGCGCTGGTTGAAGAGTACATTGAGGGGCGCGAAATCAGCGTTCCGCTGCTTGGAAACGGAGAACTCGAGGTGTTGCCTCTTGTGGAGCAGGACTTCGGCGACCGCGCAACGCGTATTATGACTTGGGAAGCGAAGTACATAGCGGCTGCGGCGCCGTCGAAGACTTGCCCGGCACAGATCGGAAGCAAGCTTGCAATGGTCCTGCGGGATATTTCGGTTGCTACATTCCGTGCTTGCCAAGGCCGTGACTACGCCCGCGTCGACATCCGGATCGACCGCGCCGGCCAGCCTTTTGTCCTAGAGATCAACGGCGCGCCGTCACTCTCAACAGACTCGTCGTATCTCGTGGCTGCGGAGGCAGCCGGACACAGCTACTCGAGCTTGGTCAATCGCATCCTCGATGTCGCCCACATACGCTATTTCGGAACGGCACTGTAAAGTTATCAGCGGATTGATGCAGCGATAGCTGGCGGGGACGGCTGTCAGGCTGCGGCGACACACGCGA
>MBFK01000063.1 GCA_001704765.1 Sinorhizobium shofinae | reverse complement strand
GGACAGAAGCAAGCACTCGGCGAGGGATTAAGCTCACAAGGGATTGACGCAAAGCCCGTTACAGAAGATCGCATAATGTATCGTCCGGAACTCCGGAACTGATGCTCATGCATGAGCATGGCTATACCGACCGCACCGACCGCCTCGTACAACGATGCCGGGTCAGTTCCGGTTCGAACGTACGTACCGCAGCGAAACAGCACTTAATTGCGCGCGAATTCCAGCAGCGGCCCGATGTCATGATTGTCCGCTGCGCGTAGTGCTGCGACGTAACGTGCGCGCAGTTCACCGACGTCGGCCAGACTACCGCCGCCCCAACTGAAAGGCTCTCCTCCAAGGCGCTCAATCAGAAGATCAGCCGCCAGTCGCGCATGACGACCGTTTCCATTCGGAAATAGGTGAATAACGACCAGCCGATGGTGGAACCGGATCGCGATCTCCTCCGGCGAAAAAGTTTCATGCTCGATCCAATAGCGGGTGTCGCCCAATAGACTCGCGAGCTCCATTCCGATGCGGTAGGCCTGAACTCCAATGTTGCGCTCCGTCGTCCGGAACGTACCGGCCCATCGCCAAACGTCGCCAAACATTCGCTTATGCAGTGTCCGCATGAAGTCTTCAGTGAGCATCTGCTCAAGGGGCAAACGCCGGCGGCCGCGCGCCCAGGCCGCACCCTCGACGATGTTTTCCTGCTCGGCCTCGTTGAGGTCGCTGCGGTGGCTGATCCAGGTTTGTAGCAGGCCCTCTCGCTCGTGCGGCTCAAGCGGCGTTGCGTCATCAGGCTCTTGGAAGAGATCCGTCATGCTTCGTTCCAGAGATCGCGTTCAGTGAGCTTGTCGCGAATGTAAGCTTGGACGCGAGCTTCGAAATCTGCATTCTCCGTCCCCTGAGCTTCCAACCGCATCGTGTGCGCAACGCGCTGAAGCTCGCGGATCGCGATCTTGCGTGCCCGAGCCTCGACGACAGCTTGAAGCGAGCTGTTTGGAACGAGGGCGTAGACAAGCGTGCAATCGAGAGCCTCGGCGGCCCGGCGCAGCGTGTTGAGCTGGATCGTCCCTGCTGCTTCTGACTTCTCAATCGATTCGATGGTTTGGGGCCGAACGCCGATGCGCGCGCCGAGCTGCGCACCCGTCATGCCAAGAGCGTCGCGCAGCGCGCGTACCCATCCCTTCGGGGGCGCCCTGAACCGATCAATGGGCTGTAGCGCCTGAAGCCTTTCGTCGAGGCGCAGCCGGGCTCTCTTGCGAGTATCGCTCTTCATAGTATTCTCAGACTGTAACTTGATTTCATGCGCCACAGTATCAGTCCACAGACTGAATTTCAACATACAGCTGTCAGACTATAACCTGATTATCGGGTTACAGCATCAGCCTATGGACTGATCGCAACGTTAAGTTCAGCTGAAAAACAACGACGGGTTGGCCTACGGTTCGATTCCCTTCAAGGCGAGGGACAAACACTCGATATCCGGGACCTGCTGGACGCCAATCGTCTCAGTTGGGTGGAGAGCGGCAGTTCGCTCCAGGGTGCCGAAGGTCGAGATCACGCCAGAGCGGACTTTCATGGTTTGCAAAAACCGCTACTTCTGCCGCGTTGCGAAAAATGTTCGGAAATCTTGCGCAGACGGTGCCCCGATCATGCAATCCTTTGGAGGTTCGATCGTGGCCGCGTACCTCCAGGACTCGGCGGTGCGGAGAGGATTGCGCCCCCGGATAGCGATGTGTACGTGCTGGTCGCTATCACTTCTTCTCAGTGAGAAGGCTTAATATTGCGGCTGAGAACGCTCCAAAATGGACGTTTTATTTCGACTAGTGGCCGACCGGGATCACCAGCCTTAAGACGGTTCCTAACTAAAGCAACTAGATCTTTTTGAACCTCCAGGTCGGACAAGAAATAGCTATGACCTGCAAAGCCCGCTCTTCCCTTGTATTCGATAAAGTCGGCGATACCGGATAACTGCGAATTCGTCCATAGCGCATTCGAGCCCGCCTCCTTGGAGCTGATGCTGGCGCTGTTTAAACTCCCGAGCCGCGCTACGCTTCCGAACAGCCCGCTTGAAAGGGCAAGCGCCTGGTCATTGGGGGATGAGTATACTGTCAGATGCAGCGCGCCTATGGGCGGCAAATGGCCGTGGGGGGTTGCTTTTGCTCCGAAGGGCGCATCGGGATCAGACACGAATCCGAATAATCTTGCTGTGGCAACATCGAGATCGATGTCAGGAGCGAACAGCACGACATTATTGATTTTGTAGCGCTCGGTAGGAGAAGACCGAGTGGCGTAGGCCTCCATTCCCAACTGCTGAAGGGCAGATAATAGCACGTCTGCGCCGCGGCTGTGCGCGATGAGGTGGAGATGCTTGATAGCTTCGGTCGCGGAAATTATGCGAATAGCCTTTTTCACATCCGCTGCTGCGAACTCGCCGGACTCGCGGTCGATATTGTAGCCGTAGAAAGCGCCGCCCGATCCGCCCGCGGGCCACGAGAGCGAAATGCATACAAACTCTGCGGAAAGGGTATTGCATATCTTGCCGGTGGCTTTGGCGGCATCGTCGAAACTATTGTTATAGCCATGAATAAAAATGACCACTTCTTTGCGTTTCGCCCTCGCAAGGCGCCGGGCCACCTCACCCTGCAACCCAGCGGCTGCTCGCATATGGGCATCTACAGTTGCGGGTACCCGACGAGGCCCCTGGGGCGTGAGTTCAATCGGGTATGGCGACTGCGGAAATTCTCCCAATTTGGTCGTGCGTGAAACATGTAGCGACGCGTCAGGCTGTCCAGCCGGATCGTGAAAGCGCGACCGCTCGCGAGCAAGCGTAACTGAACCGAAGCTCATTGAACGACCCCGAAATGAGCTGTAGGCGAGTTCGCCATTAGCCGAAGCGGCAGGCGCTCGATCAGTGACGTAAAGTAGATCGAGGGAGTTATCCTGTTTAACGTTGGAAGCAGCAGCCTGTGTCCCAGTCCGCAATTCGCCGACAAGGTCTCTTTCAGTTGAACAGGTCGCAAGCACGAGAATGCACGATAACGACATAAGTAAAGTTGCGTACTTTCGCAACTTTCGCTCGAAAGACCTAGAAGTCGTCGATTTTATGTCGGGCAGTATATTCATTTTAATTCGACATCACATTCTGCGTGCGGCCCGGCGGGCTGCTGCGGTTTCTCATCGAACTGCTGAGGGTTGCAAAATCATGGCGCGGACTCCTCGTCTTGGCCAATCGCGCAGCGCGCATTTTCGCATATCGGGAGAGTGTGATCTTGATGCCGACCAGCATGGGGGCGGCGATGACAAAAAGCAGGGCGACTGCGTTGAACGCCGTGTCGAAGGCAATCACAGTGGACTGACCTGTCACGACCCGGCCGAGAAGGCTCGTCGCAGCCCGGCTG
>MBFK01000011.1 GCA_001704765.1 Sinorhizobium shofinae | reverse complement strand
GAAATCGCTGCTCACGATCCCGCGAAATCCGTGCTCACGATGCGGTGAAATCCGTGCTCACGATCGCCTGAAATACGCAGCACTTCGCTCGGTGGGCGTCTTGGTGTTGCTCAATCCGTGGTCATTGACGGTTGTGTTTCCAAAACAATCGGGGATGGCTCGTCAACGAATACCAACTCGCATGCAATGGAGGTTCTGCCCACGCGATCGTCATGCCAAGCGTCAAAGCAGATCTCATCTATGATCATGGCCTTCCTTGGAGGCAGCTTCCTGATTGCTGGTGACGGCCTGACGACCGGAAGCATTGTCGCGTCAGCCTCGCTCTTGTCGCCGACCTAGGTTACGCCAGCTTTATCTTCGCATGGAAGCTTTTCCGCGCTCTTCGCAGCCGTGTTCTTCGGGGAATGGCTAACAGGTCCAGGGATGTCTGCGGCACTGGCTATCGTCGTTGGTGCGTTGATCACTTCCATGCCTGAGCGCCGTGTCGTCTCCATGCAAATAGGCCCAATTGGCGAAGGGGAGTAGGGCACCGGTCGATCCTTCTCCCGACGAACTGCTCAAGCACGTCTCGCTGCTCAGTTCGGAGCACATCAGTCGCGATCGTCGCAAGCAGCGGATGGTGCCGCCGGCGCGAGTGGACTTGAATGCCTGAAGAAAGACTCCAGCGAACTTACGGACGTATGCATGTTGCTCGGTCGCCATCACCGATAAGTTCCCTTTCTCCACAATCGCCTCGAGACTGGGCTTGATCTGCAGCAGCCGAATCCAGCCGACTTTCGATCGCATCTTCATCGGCATCATTGGCAGCCTGGAGCGCCAAAATCGTGTGGCGGAACAGTCGCAGCGCCTTGGATGTTTCTATGCGGGCGTTTATATGGCGCTGCTTTTTGTGGTGGTTGACCTGCGAGAGCATCGGCCCGTGCCGCCGCACTACAATAGAAAACCTGTCGCCGGGGGATAGTGAATGTGCGCGGCGGACTACGGTAGGTCAGCCGCCGTTGCACCGTGCCTGGTGCGTGCGGGCCGTCGGCCCTCAGCAGGCGCTCGGCCCGTAATCCGGCCTCGCCACCGCCGGCATGCCGTGGCTCGGGTCCTCCTTGCGCTTAACCGGACCCCTGGGCACGAATATCAGGAGCAGGGCTTCCGGCCCGGGGCAGGGGAGGAGGAAATCGCATTTGACTATTTTGGTTGCATTTGGAGGGCCGGGGGATTCTTGAGATAGGCAGTTCGTGGAGCAGAAACCGCCATTCCTTATCTTGAAAGCTGTTTCGGGGCGCTCCCCGATCCCCGCTCAGGGTTTCAACATCATCCTCGGTCAGGAGCGCGGCACCAGGAGATCGCCAAGAATTGAGCTTCTACAGCGGGTCGGCTATCGCCAAGCGTGGGCCATTTTTGAGGCAGCCAACACCGTTGCCGGCATAGCTGAAGCTTAAAGAAACCGATGCACCTCGCGAGGTGAGTAACGGACCGTAAGTTCGCCGTCAGCTTAACGAAGCATCGTGCGAAGCGCGGTCTAAGCGGCCCCATATTGGCAATAACCGTGCGAAGGGAAACGAACGCCATGCACAGTCCCATCAGTGGTTCATTCACAAGCTCTACGCAAGTTGACGATCCGATTCATCCAGCGAACAGCGATGGTTTCAGGGAGACGCTTGCGAATGTTGAACTCCGGACGAAATCACCAAGTGCGGAGTGCCCCGATAAGATGGGGTGCTGCGTGATCCGAACAATCCCAGTACCTCCTCTCCTGCGAGACCGAGCACCTCCCTATTCCGATACAGAACGGCCGAATTGGCCCAGGCGAACGCAGATGGAATCTGCGTGGGTTTGACTGCTGAGTGGCTGCGTAACCTCAACAGTCATCCGTCAATCCGAATGGAGGCCCTAGTACCCGGATCGCAAAGGCACGCCTCAGCCGCTGTTCGGCAGAAGGAGTACGAGAATCTGAAGGTTCACCTACGAAGACAAGGAGCAGGACCTTCTGAGGCCGACTTCGCGGCGCAAAACACTATGTTGCAGAAAGCAGGCCTTGCTCCATCCGGAAAGGAGAAAGTATACAAAGTCGGCGAGCCTAACTTCTCGCGCATGCTGACCAAGATTACAGCCGACGGATCCAACCATTTGCTCAGCTTGTATTTCGCTGAGGGCGGCGCACACACCGTTGCGACCTCGGCAATGGATGGAAACACCACGCTCTTCGATCCTAATTTCGGCGAATTTACTGTGCAATCAGATCAGATTGATGATTTGTTCCGAAGCCTAGCCAATCGCTACAGCAATCCAAACCGGCAGCATTTAACAACGGTGACCACCCAAAAGATGACATGAGTCGGGCGTCCTGCGCGGCGTAGTGTTCACTGAAGTCCACGTAAATCCTCGTCGATGCTTGTGCTGAAGAGGTGGGATCTTTGGTACGCTGAGCAGCAACAGTTGCTGCGTGCGAGGCAGGAATCGGACGACGCGCCGGCGGACCAGGTGGGTTTGAGCAGCAGTTGGCCATCTGCAGCTCAGCTTATCGGAGGAGAACTCCGCCGAGCCGATTTCGCCCGACACTGGATCGGTAGAGGTACATGGAGGTATCCAGCGCATTGGCCTCGGCGGTTCGATGCTGATGCCGCCGCAATCCAACTGGCAGGACAATCGGTTCCGACATTCCTCGCGCCCACATTCGCGGTCATGCAAGGTTCTCCATCTGACTTGCGCAACAGGACTTTTCGACATTCCAGCCGATGAAGACAGCTTGATCCGCCATTATTCCCTGTCGCCGGCTGATCGGCTGGAAATCAAGCTTCGCAGGCGCAACCAGCTTGGTTTTGCGGTGCAACTGTGCCTGGTGGGCTATCCCGGCCGGGCACTCCTTCCGAACATATATCGACGCAGATCACAGGCTATTGCCTTTTACCCTCGCCGTGAGGAAACTCGCCGCGATCACATCGCACACCTGCTGCGCTATTTGAAAGTCGAAGCCCAACCGACATGGACAGCGCGCTGCGCTGCGGGCAGCCATCGAGACAGCTTCAACGACAGACCAGGGTCAACGATCGCAAAAACAATCAGTGCTACGTACCGGCACTGTAAAGTTATCAGCGGATTGATGCAGCGATAGCTGGCGGGGACGGCTGTCAGGCTGCGGCGACACACGCGATTT
>MBFK01000053.1 GCA_001704765.1 Sinorhizobium shofinae | reverse complement strand
CGCCTGGCAGCGGCAGCCGCCGAAGTCAACCGTCTTGCGCTCGCAACTCCGGCAGAGCTCCGGCATCCAGTCCTCGCCGCGATAGGCGTTGAACGCGTCGCTCTCGTACCAGATCTTGGCGAGTGAACCGTCGCGGACATTCTCAAAGGACAGGGTTGGAATGGTTTCCGCGGCATGGCACGGAAGCACCCGTCCCGACGGCGTGACGTTCAGGCCCACGCGGCCCCAGCCGCCCATGCACGCCTTTGGATAACTGGAGTGATAATCGGCCGGCACATAGTCGATCACCAGTATGCCCTCGTACTTCTTGCGCGCCTCGGTGACGGTTCGCGTCGCGCCCTCCACCTGTTCGCGCGTCGGCATGAGAGCGGCCTTGTTGCGCTCGGCCCAACCGTGGAACTGCACCGTGGCGACTTCGATACGGCGCGCCTTGAGCCGTATCGCCAATTCGATCATCGCCTCGATCTCGCTCATGTTCTGCCTGTGACAGACGGCGTTCAGCGTCAGCGGAATACCGGCATCCGCCACCCAGCCCGCGACCGCGAGCTTTCGCCCATAACCGCCCCCATACCCGCTCATTCTGTCGGCGCTTTCGGGAGAAACGCCTTGGATGGAGAGCTGGATATGGTCGAGCCCCGCATCGGCCAGCTTGCTAATTCTAGCCTCGGTCAGGCCGACGCCGGACGTGATCAGATTGGTATAAAGCCCAAAGGAAGCCGCCGCTTGCGTCAATTCCGCGAGATCCCGGCGTGCCGCCGGCTCTCCGCCCGACAAATGCAGATGCAGCACGCCGAGAGCGGCGGCTTGCCTGAAGACGCCACTCCATTCCTCGGTAGAAAGCTCCTCGTCGGCCCGCGTCAACGCGATTGGATTGGAGCAGTACGGGCAGGCCAAGGGACATCGATGCGTCAACTCCGCCAGCATCGCCATCGGAGGAGGCACTCTCGACAAACTGCCAGCCGCATCGTTTGCAGGGGCCGGGCCTTCGTTCATGCGACGATCTCCAGCATGCGGCGGATTGCAAGCTCGTGGGCGAAAGACTGGACATCGCTTGCAATCTGGTCGGCGGGCGCATCGAACTCAGCGGCAAAGTCGTCAGCGATCCGATCGAGGCTCCGCCTGCCATCAAGGGCCTGCACGATTGCCACGGCGATATCGTCGAGCGCCATGGCGCGTTCCGGTGCCAACAGAACCGTCTGGCGGCGAACCGGATCGGCGCGCAGCCGCACGCCGCGCGCCAGTTTGACGACACTGGAACCGGAAATCACAGGCGCATCGGCAGTCATTCCGCGGCCTCCGTCGAGATCGTCTCGCCGACGACGCCTTCCCGACCGTCCCAGCCTCCCGGCGGAATGCACCCGGGCATCACATAGGCCGAATAAAGCGCATCGAGCTGGGACCACAGAACATCCGTCTTGAACGTCAGCGCCGCGGCGGCGGCATCCTGTTTCTCCCTGGTGTCGGCGTGATCAAGGACATAGGCGAGACCGTATTCGACATCGCGCGGGGCCTCGGTCAGCCTTTGGCGGAAATAGGCGAGCGCCGCGTCGTCGGCGAACGCATAGTGCTCCAGCAGTCCGGCGATCCGTTCGGAATGGATCTTCGGCGCGAAAAGCTCGGTCAGCGAGGCGGCCACCGCCTCCAGCAGCGGCTTCTCACGCACGAACGCCACATAGGCGTCGACGGCAAACCGCGTCGCAGGCAGCACGCCCCTTGTCGAAGCGACATAGCCGGGATCGAGCCCGACGGCCTCGGCGAGACGCAGCCAGCGGCGGATACCGCCGCCCGCGTCGATGCCGCCGTCATGGTCTTCGATGCGGGGGCGCCATGCCCGACGCAGTTGAG
Organism: Sinorhizobium shofinae; assembly: GCA_001704765.1. Taxonomy (GTDB): domain Bacteria; phylum Pseudomonadota; class Alphaproteobacteria; order Rhizobiales; family Rhizobiaceae; genus Sinorhizobium; species Sinorhizobium shofinae. The sequence goes on along the minus strand of MBFK01000053.1, from coordinate 1,260 downwards.
GATCGTCGCAGCGCGACAGGAAGGCGGCGTCCTTCATCGGAATCCGGCTCTGGTAATAGTAGCGGTTGAGGACCCAGGCGCGAACCTGCGTCATCGTTGAGCCGCCCCCGTGGAGCATGACGTGAAAGGGATGCTTGTCGTGATAGCGCTCCTTGCCGATCTCCAGAAGGCGCGCATGAAACGCTTGCTTGTCGGTTGGCGTCGTCACAGGCAGACCTCCATGCCGTCGAACCCGACTTCAAATCCGCGGCCTTCAACGAGCTCGCGCGCGCTGCCGGGTCGCCAGATCGGGTTCGTGTTGTTGATGTGGACATAGACCTTTCTGCGAATGTTCAGGCCGGCGAGTGCATCGAGGCTGCCGCCTTCGCCGGCAATCGGCATGTGGCCCATGCGGCGGCCCGTTTTGTGACCGGTGCCGGCGGCGACCATCTCGTCATCGCTAAAGAGCGTACCGTCGAAGAACACTGCGTCGGCGTCGTTGAGGCGCGCGCTGACCGCATCGTTCAGCATGGCGCAGCCCGGAATGTAGTAGAGGCGCTTCGTATCGGTCTTCAACTCGAGGCCGACTGTGTGTTCGCCCTCGACGCCGAGATCCGGCTCGCCCTCTTCGAGAAAAAGCGGCACCTTGCCGGGAACGGCGAACAGCCGTACCTCTACACCCGGAAGCGGGGCGAAAGGCTCTTCGATCGCGACGATCCTTCTTGAAACCAGTTCCGGGTCGAGAACCTGGAAGACCGGATTGTCGGCGATGATGCGGCCGACTGCAGCGGTCGAGAAGACGGTGAACGCCTGCTTTTCCCGCAGCACAAGCAGTCCGGCCAGGTGATCGATGTCGCCATTCGTCAGCACCACGCTCTTGATCGGGCTATGACGCAGCCGGCGCGGCTGCAGTGGACGATTGTCCTGAATTTGCTGGCGGATGTCCGGAGAGGCATTGAAGACCGTCCAAGCCTCGCCGTCGAGGCTCACCGCCAGCGACGATTGGCTCTGCGGTCTGAGGCCGGAGGCCGGATCGCGCGCCATCGAACAGTTCACACAGCCGCAGTTCCATTGTGGGAGACCGCCGCCAGCGGCGGTCCCCAGAACGATGATATGAAGATCGGACTTTTCCTTCACCGGGATACCTAATGCGTTGTGAGCCGATCGTCGTGGAGATCAGCCTCAGAAGAGGATTGGCTCATCCCCGTCCGCGGGGGCGTAGCGGGTGATTTCCATAGCGCAGCTCACTTCGATGAATTTCGGTTTATGCCAGGACATGTT
>MBFK01000176.1 GCA_001704765.1 Sinorhizobium shofinae | reverse complement strand
TGGCTTCAAAGGCGCTGTCCCTTGCGCCGAAAGTCGCTGTAACATCAGAAAAACAGCGGTTTATGGACGGGCACTAGCTAGTGCGAACATCCGCCAGCCACTTCGGTGAGGCTCTTGCCTTTGGTCTCCGGTTGCCAGCCACTGGGACAATCCGGCTCCGAGAGCGGCAATGCCGGCGGCGATCAGCATGGACACCGAGGTGCCGAGATTGGTCATGGACCACGGCAGCAGGAACGTGCCGAGGCCGGCCTCGACACGGCTGACAGCCGCCGCGGTCTGGATCTCTCGCAATGTAGTTGCAGACTCCCGCAACGCTCCAGTGATGAGCACTGCATAGTCCGCTGCCAGCGTCTCCGATTTTCCGACGACTAGCAGATCAGTGGTGATCATCTCCCTGAATTTCGCTGAGGCTCCTCCTACTACCGCCAGCGGGCTCAGCTCAGAGTATGCTCGAGCGCTCTTGAACCGCTCATGAAACCTCGTGGGATCGCAATGCATCCACCACGACCTTGAATGCAGGTGAGTTCTGATGCCGGCTTGGGTAGTAAATATAATATCCAGGGAACGGTGGCGACCATGTCTCGAGCAATGGGATCAGCCGCCCCTCCGCGATGTGACTCTTCACGAGGTCCTCTGGAACATAAGCTATGCCGTGCCCCTTGAGGGCGGCATCGATCCCCACCTTCCACAATGTTTCGCAAGCCGTTGTCCCTGCTCAACTCAAGCTTGATGTCAGGATACTCTGTAAGGACAGGCTGCAGCTTGGGCCAGACGAGGGTCTCCAAAGCATGATCGGACAAGGTTATCCTGATCGTGCCCGAAGGTTTGTCTCGAAACTCCATAAGAGCAGCGATGTCATCCCTTATGGCCGAGACTCGCGGGCGCCAGCGAATGCCGCAAACGCTCGCCAGCCTCCGTCAGTGCAACGCTCCGGGTGGTGCGGGTCAGAAGCCTCAGGCCCATGCGCGTTTCCAGACGCTTGATTGTATGACTGAGCGTCGACTGAGTGACGCCAAGCTTGGCAGCCGCCTTAACTGCGTTCCTCGGCCACGGCCAGGAACCATAGCAAATCGGCTTTGGCACGGTTTCTGGAGCAACCATGGAGATCGTAGGCGAGCAGGTCGCGATTGATGCAGATGGTGTGGCCGGTGCGCTGAACGAAGCTGACAGCGTCATCATCGTTCCAGGCTATGGCATGGCCGTTGCCCAAGCCCAACAGGCCGTCTCTGAATTGACGCGAAAACTGCGCGCCGCTGGCAAGACGGTGCGCTTCGCCATTCATCCCGTCGCAGGCCGACTGCCGGGTCACATGAACGTACTGCTCGCCGAGGCAAAGGTACCGTACGACATCGTGCTCGAAATGGACGAGATTAACGAGGATTTCTCAAACACCGACGTTGTCATCGTCATCGGTTCGAATGACATCGTCAGTCCCGCAGCCCTCGAAGATCCGAACTCGCCGATCGCTGGCATGCCAGTGCTGGAGGTGTGGAAGGCCAAGCATGTGTTCGTGTCCAAGCGAGGCCAGGGAACGGGCTATTCCGGGATCGAGAACCCGCTTTTCTACAAGGAGAACACGCGAATGTTCTATGGGGACGCGAAGAAGTCGCTTGATGCCCTGATACCTTTGATGGCTTGAGCGTCCGGCGGTGGAACACTTGGGGGCTATCTGGCTGGAAAGCGAGTGACCAAGCACCCGTGGCAAAAAGGGGGCATGGCGAGGTCTTTTGTACTAGGCCGTTCCGAGACTTGGTTCATCAACGCCGACGAGAAGATCGTGCTACAGCGCCGCGCGGAAAAATCGAGATCAACAAAAGAGGAATTTTGATCAAGGGGTTGCTACGTCCCCTTCGCGTTGAAAGTTCGCCCGGTGGGAGTCACACTTTGAGGTCCGCATTGGGGGAAAGGGGAATTGGTAGGATAAGCGCTGAATGACCGCAATCTGATGATTGTTAGGCCACAGAGGAAACTATGAAGCGCATATGGACGATCATTGGCGTAGCTGACGTGCCCCAGAGCTTCAGGTGGTACCAGTCGCTACTTGGCTTGCCGGAGACGGTTCCTGCCCACGACTACTTCGGGCAAATCGTCGACTCGGATGGAACGGTCTTGCTTTGTCTCCACGAGTGGGGCGCCCACGAGCATCCCTCGTTAACAAGTCCCCATCACGCCAAGCCTGGCAACGGCCTCCTCTTGTTCTTTTGCGTCGACAACTTTGACGCAGCTTTGCCAAGAGCGCGCACTCTCGTCAGTCGGCTGGAAGAAGAGCCACACGTGAATCCCAACACTGGAGCTATGGAGTTTTCGCTCCGGGATCCTGACGGATACTACGTCACCATCAGTGCGCTCAATCCGGCCTAACCCCTCCGTCGAGCCGACAGGTTCCGGCAGGCTGATTCGCTGGATAACGTGCTCATGTGGGTTCCTCCACGTCCGTGTTTGAGGTCCAGCCTGTGTGGAAACGCATTGATCTGATAAGGTGATTCCCGATGAGCGGGGGTCGGGATGCTCGCCTTCAAACCCCTTTTCACGGAGGGCGAACGCGGCGCGGACACCGCACTCGCCGGCTCCGATGATAACGAAGTGAGTCATTGCTCTTTCCCAAATATGATGCGCATTCTCCCCTCCGAGCGTTGACCAAGGTCAGGCGTCCCGCCCACGCCGTCATCGCCCTACACAGCGATCAATCGCAGAGCCTAATCAGCGGTCGAGGCGGTGTGACGCCGCCGGGGGATCTGCCTCCCGAGCCATCCATGGCAGCCAGCATGAAAACCATCCCGGCAGCGCCGCCCGGCGAAAATCCTGCCATAGCAGCAGCAAACCGCAGGGCGTTGTTCACACAGCATCTAAAAGGTAGGGCAGCGTGATCTGCCGCGACACGAGCCGTCGGCAGATCACGATGTTCCAGACCGCTCAGGCGGTCTTGCTCTTCCTCTGGCTCAAAGCGCCTAGCAGCGCCTCCGCTGCCTCGCCCGATGATGCCGGGTTCTGACCGGTGATGAGCTGGCCATCGACGACTGTGTGTGCGCCCCAGTCCTTGACCTTGGAGAAGACCGCACCG
>MBFK01000188.1 GCA_001704765.1 Sinorhizobium shofinae | reverse complement strand
TCTGCCGAATACATTTATGCACGACGGTGCAGCGGTTCTCGTCCGAGACGGCCGAGTGATAGCTGCTGTCGAAGAGGAGCGGCTTAATAGAATCAAACATTCCAACAAGCTGCCGCGCCGTTCGATTCAATACTGCCTTGAATACGCCGGGGTTCAGCTCAGCGACATCGACTGCTCGCGTATTATGCAACCGAGGCATTTTGCAATGCTATGCTCGAGCGCTTGCTCGTTTCTCAGCCGCACATGTCAATACCGTTGAATGCCAAGCTGTTGTTGTGTGGGTTGCTCGCGCAGGAATTTGGTACTGAGGTCGATCCGTCGCGAATCTCATTCGTAAGCCATCACCTGTCGCACGCCTGGAGCGCGTTTTCTATGTCGGGTTTCGAACAAAGTCTCATCTTGACAATTGATGGCGGTGGAGACTTCGCCTCGGGTCTTTTGGCGGTAGGATCTGGCACGGAAGTCACACCGCTTGCGACATTTCCGGAGAGCGATTCTTTAGGGCTTCTGTACCTTGAGACCATAAAATATCTCGGTTACGGCATGTTTGATGAATACAAGGTCATGGGGCTTGCACCGTACGGCGACCCCGCTCCCCATCGCGACCTCTTCGAACAGTTCTACGAGCTATTAGACAACGGTGGCTACCGGATCTATCTGGACCGGATTGGTCCCACGCTGCTTCGCAGCATTGAGGTACGCCGAAAAGGGATGCCGTTCACTCAGCAGCATAAAGATTTGAGTGCTTCGTTGCAAGAAGCACTCGAACGGATTGTGTTTCACGTTCTACGGCATCACAGCGAGATCACCGGCATAAAGCGCTTAAGCTTGGCCGGAGGAGTAGCTCACAACTGCACTTTGAACGGTAAGCTGTTGCGCTCGGGAATCTTCCAAGACATCTTCGTGCAACCCGCGGCACACGACGCTGGCTGCGCATTAGGCGCTGCATTGATGATGTCTAATGAACTAGGGCAGTCCGCACCTCGAGAGCGTTTGCAGGAGGTCTATTGGGGTCCTGATCTCGGGAGCGACCGCGCCGTGGAGCAGGAATTAATTGCATGGGGCGGCCACATTGAAATCGAACGCTGCGATGATGTGGCCAGCAGAGCAGCCGAGTGGATCGCCATGGCGCCGTTATCGGCTGGATGCAGGGACGATCGGAATTCGGACCGCGTGCGCTTGGCAACCGTAGCATTCTTGCCGACCCTAGGCCGGCCACAAACAAGGATCGGATCAACGCGATTGTCAAGAAGCGCGAAGGCTATCGCCCCTTTGCGCCATCCGTGTTGGAGGAGGACGCCAACGAGTTCTTTGAATTGCCAGATAGCAGGCAGGAATTTCCCTTTATGAATTTCGTAGTGCCTGTGCGCGAATCCAAGCGCAATCTGCTCGGTGCCGTCACGCACGTCGATGGTACGGCGCGCTTGCAAACAGTATCGCGCAACATCAATCAAGCGTATTGGGAGGTCATCAACGCCTTCAGGAAACGAACAGGTGTCCCGATTCTGCTCAACACGTCCTTCAACAATAATGTTGAGCCGATAGTGGATTCGGTTGCGGATGCGGTGACCACATTTTTGACCACCGACTTGGATGGACTCGTGGTTGGGTCGTATCTCATCAAGAAGCGGACTGCGTCACCGGAGGACTGGAGTAGACTTGCGCTTTCGTTGCCGCCTTATTCAAGCCTCCATCAAGTGCGTGCATTTACGGCGTTAGACCGCCAAGAGACGGTATGCGAGATCCGCACGGGTCCCTCCAGCCGAGAAGCCGTGCGGATTTCATCCGAGTTGTTCGAACTGCTAATGCGGATTGATGGAGAAGCTCCGCTCGGCGATATCTTGGACCTCATCGCGCCCAATCAGAACCAGCGTGAAGCGCTCCTAAATGAACTGCGTGGGCTTTGGGAGCAGCGTAGCGTGCGACTGCATCCAATGCGCGCCGGCTCTGCAGCGGAACCACTATCAAGTTCAATCAATCTGTCAAGCGGTGCCCGCCTATGACAATCGCGGTAGTTCCGTCCCTCTCCTTCACCCATGCTGGTGGGGCCGAGACGCTCATGAGTGAGGGGCGGCATTCGTTGAGGCTCCAGCGAAGCGTGGCACGAGCACTCAATGTCTCACCAGCGGTCAGCACCCGCATCTGCAATCAATATTGAGGTGTAATTTCATGGAAGTAGGACGGTATCTTAAAAAAGGCCTGCTAATCTCTCTTCAGCAACGCCTTCGCGAATTTGCGGAGGGCATAGGAAAGCCAACGTCTTCCTTGAAGGTCCATCGACAGATCGTTTCGCTCCTTGAAAAGCCTGACCCCGTGATTCTGGACATCGGTTGCAATGATGGAAGCGATGCGCGACGCTTTCTCCAGCTTCGTCCGAAGGCCCAGCTTTTCTGCTTTGAGCCAGACCCCCGAGCCGCTGCTCGCTGTAGGGAAAACATGGGGCCTTTGGACAGGATGAGGCTATTTGAAGTCGCGATCAGTGATCGAAACGGCAGAATCGATTTCCACCCCAGTAATGGAGATGCAAAGGAATGGGATCTGTCAGGCTCAATACGCCAGCCCAAGAATCACCTTTCCGAATATCAGTGGGTCCGGTTTGACGGACCCATCTCAGTTGAGACTCGGAGACTGGACGATTGGTGCAGTGAGGCTGGCTTGGAGAGTATCGACCTGATCTGGATGGATGTGCAGGGGGCCGAGTCCGACGTCATCGCTGGCGGCAAAGAGACTCTAAACAATACGCGCTTCATCTACACTGAATATAGTGACCAGGAGCTGTATGAAGGTCAACTGCCCCTGCGCGCAATTCTTGACCTACTGCCTTCGTTCGAATTGGTGGCTCAGTTTCCACGCGGAGTGGAGGGTGACGTTTTGCTCAGAAACACGAGGCTTTAGCACCAGTCGGCTTGTTCT
>MBFK01000197.1 GCA_001704765.1 Sinorhizobium shofinae | reverse complement strand
GTGGTCGTCGAAGCCGGCGCGGGCCTCAGTTCGCGCGTTCCGGATGCGGAATACGAGAACGCCGGCGCGCGGATCGGCGCGGCGGAGGATGCCAGGAGCGCCGACGTCATCCTCAAGGTGCGCCGGCCGAGTCCGCAAGAGACCGCCGGCTACCGGTCGGGGGCGATCGTCATCGCCATCATGGACCCCTACGGCAACGAGGCGGCGATCGCCGCGATGGCGGCGGCTGGGCTCACCGCCTTTGCCATGGAGCTGATGCCGCGCATCACCCGGGCCCAGTCTATGGACGTGCTTTCCAGCCAGGCCAACCTTGCCGGCTACCAGGCGGTGATCGACGCAGCCTGCGAATACGACCGGGCCTTGCCGATGATGATGACGGCGGCCGGTACGGTGCCGGCGGCGAAGATCTTCGTGATGGGGGCCGGCGTCGCCGGCCTGCAGGCGATCGCCACGGCGCGGCGCCTCGGCGCCATGGTGTCGGCCACCGACGTGCGCCCCGCGGCCAAACAGCAGGTCGCCTCGCTCGGCGCCAAGTTCATCGCCGTCGAGGACGAGGAGTTCAAGGCGGCCGAGACCGCCGGCGGCTACGCCAAGGAAATGTCGAAGGACTACCAGGTGAAGCAGGCGGCCCTGGTTGCCGAGCACATCGCCAAGCAGGACATCGTCGTCACCACGGCGCTGATCCCCGGCCGCCCGGCGCCGCGGCTCGTGACCCGCGACATGCTGAAGGCCATGAAGCCCGGCTCGGTCGTCGTCGACCTCGCCGTCGAGCGCGGCGGCAATGTCGAGGGGGCGGAAGCCGGCAAGGTCACCGAAGTCGAGGGCGTCAAGGTCATCGGCCACCTGAACGTGCCGGGCCGCATTGCCGCCTCGGCCTCGCTGCTCTACGCCAAGAACCTCGTCACCTTCCTGGAGACGATGGTCTCGAAGGAGGACAAGCGGCTGGCGCTCAACATGGAGGACGAGCTCGTCAAGGCGACGGCGCTGACCCACGGCGGCGCCGTGGTGCACCCGGCCTTCGGCGGCGCGGATAAGGGGGACAAGTGATGGCGAACGAACTTCTTGACAAGGCATTGACCGATCTCGAAAGGGCGGTCGAGGCGGTGAGGACGGCGGCCGAATACGTGCCCGACGCGGCCGGCGCGGTGGCGCATGGCGCCACCGGCGGCGCGATCGATCCCTTCGTCTTTCGCCTGGCAATCTTCGTGCTGGCGATCTTCGTCGGCTACTACGTCGTCTGGTCGGTGACGCCGGCGCTGCACACGCCCTTGATGGCGGTCACCAATGCGATCTCCTCGGTGATCGTCGTCGGCGCGCTGTTGGCGGTCGGGATCTCGGCCTCGGGGCTGGCCACCGGCTTCGGCCTCGTCGCCCTGGTGCTCGCCTCGGTCAACATCTTCGGCGGCTTCCTCGTCACCCAGCGCATGCTCGCCATGTACAAGAAAAAAGACAAGTGAGGCCGGCCGATGAACGCTAATTTCGCAGCCTTCCTCTATCTCGTCTCCGGCGTGCTGTTCATCACGGCGCTACGCGGCCTGTCGCATCCGACCACCAGCCGCAAGGGCAATACCTACGGCATGATCGGCATGGGGATTGCCATCGTCACGACGCTGTTCCTGGCGCAGCCGTCGATCGGCAGCCTCCTGCTGATCGTCCTCGGCCTGGCGCTCGGCGGCGGCGCCGGCGCCTATATCGCCAAGCGCATCCCGATGACGGCGATGCCGCAGCTGGTCGCCGGCTTCCACTCGCTGGTCGGCCTGGCCGCCGTGCTGGTCGCGGCCGGGGCGCTCTATGCGCCGTCCTCCTATGGCATCGGCGAGATCGGCGCGATCCATGCCCAGGCGCTCGTCGAGATGGCGCTCGGCGTGGCGATCGGCGCGATCACCTTCACCGGCTCGGTCATCGCCTTCCTGAAGCTCGATGGCCGCATGTCCGGCAAACCGATCCTGTTGCCCTATCGGCATCTGATCAATCTGGGGCTCGCCGCGCTCATCGTCTTCTTCATCATCGGCCTGGCGCTGACCGAGAACCATTTCGACTTCTGGGCGATTGTCCTTCTGTCGCTGGCGATCGGCGTCTTGATCATCATCCCGATCGGCGGCGCCGACATGCCGGTCGTCGTGTCGATGCTCAACTCCTACTCCGGCTGGGCGGCGGCCGGCATCGGCTTCACGCTCGGCAACCTGGCGCTGATCATCACCGGGGCGCTGGTCGGCTCGTCCGGTGCGATCCTCTCCTACATCATGTGCAAGGGCATGAACCGCTCGTTCATCTCGGTGATCCTCGGCGGCTTCGGCGGCGAGACGGCGGCAGCCGGCGGCGACGACGGCGTGCAGCGGACCGTCAAGCAGGGCTCGGCCGACGACGCCGCCTTCCTGATGCAGAACGCCTCGAAGGTGATCATCGTGCCGGGCTACGGCATGGCGGTGGCGCAGGCCCAGCACTCGCTCCGGGAACTGGCCGACAAGCTCAAGGCGGCGGGGGTCGAGGTCAAATACGCCATCCATCCGGTCGCCGGCCGCATGCCCGGCCACATGAACGTGCTGCTCGCCGAGGCGAACGTTCCCTATGACGAGGTGTTCGAGCTCGAGGACATCAACTCGGAATTCGCCCAGGCCGACGTCGCCTATGTGATCGGCGCCAACGACGTCACCAACCCGGCGGCGCGCGACGACAAGACCTCGCCGATCTACGGCATGCCGATCCTCGACGTCGACAAGGCGAAGACCTGCCTGTTCGTCAAGCGCTCGCTCGGCTCCGGCTATGCCGGCATCGACAACACGCTGTTCTACAAGGACGGCACGATGATGCTGCTCGGCGATGCCAAGAAGGTCACCGAGGAGATCGTCAAGGCGATCAA
>MBFK01000013.1 GCA_001704765.1 Sinorhizobium shofinae | reverse complement strand
CCGCAAACATCAGAAGAGACATTCGGCATAGTTCGCCGGTCGGCATAAACAGCGTTATGCCGCGCGCGGCATAACGCTGTCATGATCATCGTCGCCATGAAGGCGGCGCGATCAGCACCACGATCAGAACCCGCAAACAGCCACGACTTCCTGCCGAGAGCGAAGCCGCGCAGAGCGCGTTCGGCGGCATTGTTGGTCAGGCAAATCCGACCGTCGCCCAGGAAGGACGTAAAGCCCTCCCAGCGCTTTAGCATGTAGTCGATCGGCTCGGCGACCGGAGAGCTGCGCGACAGCTTTGTCCGCTCGGCCCGCATCCAGGCCTCAAGCTCTCGACAAGACGACGGCTGTCCCGCTGGCGTCGCGCCAGTCTTTCACTTGCAGCGAGACGATTGATGTCACGCTCGATATCGAACAGGGCATCGATCCGTTTCACGGCCTCGAGCGCCACCGGCGAGATCGGCGTGGCGTTCTTTCCCCGTTTGGCGTTGGTGGCGATGTCGGCAAGCACGAAGAACTTGCGACGCGAATGCGACCAGCACAATGCCTGGGTCAGCGGACCAGAATCGCGGTCCATTTTGAAGAGCGGGTTGTAGCCGCCATAGGCGTCGGCCTGCAGAATGCCGGTGAAGGTCTTTAGATGGCGCTCGGGATGTTCCTGCCGCCGATCGCGGGAGGCATAGTAGAGGGCGGCTGGCGGCGACGTTCCGCTGAACGGCCGATCGTCCCTGACATAGGTCCAAATCCGCCCGGTATCGGTCTTGCCCTTCGCCAGGATCGGCACGGTCGTGTCATCGCCATGTAGACGCTCGGCGGTCAGCACATGCGCCTCGATCAATCCGTGCAAGGGCTTCAAGACCGCGGCGCAAGCCCCCACCTGGTCGGCAAGCGTCGAGAGGCTGAGGTCGACACCCTCGCGGGCATAGCGTTCACTTTGCCGGTTCAGCGGTTGATGCTGGCCGAACTTCTCAAACAGGATCATCGCCAGCAGGTTTGGCCCTGCAAAACCGCGCGGCGTCACATGGAAAGGGGCCGGTGGCTGGGCGATCTTCTCGCATTCGCGGCAGGAGAACTTCTCGCGCACCGTCTGGATGACCTTCCACTGGCGCGGGATCACTTCCAGCGTCTCGGTAATGTCCTCGCCCAGTTTCGCCAGCTTGGCCGAGCCGCAGCATGGGCAGCTTGTTGGCGGAGCAATGACGACGCGTTCGCGCGGCAGGTGCTCCGGAAACGGCTTGCGCGATGGACGCTTGCGCTCGAAGGCCCGAACCGTCGAGGATCGTGCCGCCAGTTCAGCGGCCAATTCGTCCTGGCTGGCGTCCGCCTCCAACTCTTCGAGCTGCAATTCCATCTGCTCAAGAAGCCGCGCCTTGCGCTCCGAGCGGCTGCCATGAATGTCGCGCTTGAGCTTCTCGATCTCCAGCCTCAACCTGGCAATCAGCGCATCCGAATGCGAGTTCACTGCCTGGGCTCGGGCAGCAACGGCCTCGGCTTCACGGCGTGCCGCGCGCTCGGCGAGGATCATCGCATGCGCGCTGGCAAGGTCGTCGGGAAGCTGATCGGCCGCATCGGTCATGGCGAGATGGAATCATATTCGCTCCGACCTTTCCAGCCATTTCCACTATCCAGCAGAGCTCGGACGCCAGGTTTTTTGCGGCATTCGCCAGTCGATTCCTTCGAGCAGATAGCCGAGCTGCGCCGGCGTGATCACCACCGTGCCGTCGGCCGCTGACGGCCAGATAAAGCGGCCGCGCTCAAGCTTCTTCGTGAACAGGCAGGCACCCTGGCCGTCGTGCCAGATCACCTTGATTAGGCCGCCCTTCCTGCCGCGGAAGCAGAACAAATGGCCGCTATGCGGATCACGCTTCAGTGTCTCCTGCACCATCAGCGACAGGCCAGGAAATCCCCTCCGCATGTCCGTATAGCCCGTCGCCAGCCAGACCTTTACCCCGCTCGGAACCGGGATCATCGCCGTTCCACGACATCGAGGATGCGGCCCAGAGCTTCGGTGTCAACATCACTCTCCACTCGAATGCGCCGGCCGCGGCCAAGCTCGATCGTCACGATACTTGGCTTCTTGCGCGCCCGTGGTGCCGGTGTCGTCTCCAAAGGATCAGGCGCTGGCAACGCCGCGACGACCTCAATCGGAATGAATGGAGGCACGGACGGCGCTGACATTTGGCAGAGCTCTTTGCGCCACCGGAATAGCTGACTGACATGAATCCCGGCCGAGCGCGCCACATCCGAAACAACGGTTCCAGGCTCTAACGCCGCCGCTACCAGCCGTTCTTTCTCTTCGCGAGACCAATGCCGGCGACGCTCGACCGACGTGATCACCTCAATATGCTGCTTCGTCATAGGACTACTCCCAGTGCTACCACCAGGACTTCCAATGTTCGGCATCACATCACAAGACGGCGGTTACGGCGGCGATCTGCTTACCGATTGCCTGCAAAGGATCGCCGGAATTGCTGACCAGATTGGGATCGCCGTCGTTCTTCTCGATGTCCTTGTTTGCGGTGACGAAGAAAAGACGAGCTGGCGTGTCGCGCTTTACAGCGAATATGGCTTTCAACCTTTGCCGTCAATGCCGCTTCGGATGTTCCTGCCGATCGCGACGATCAGGAGCCTAATGGGCTAACGCGCATTCGGTGCGCGATGCACGCATTTAAACGAAATGTGCCACACCTGCATGACGGCGGTTTAAGTGCAAAAAGCAACAGGAACAAAACCGCTCTGCTGTTCCATAAGATAGATTATGCGATCTTGATATGTAGCGGCATTTTAGAGATGCGACACATAGGCCAGTTAGAGATGCGACAGTCGTCGCCTCTTGGGATGCAGGTCGAAGGT
>MBFK01000054.1 GCA_001704765.1 Sinorhizobium shofinae | reverse complement strand
GTAAGCGCCGTCTCCGCCCCATTGGATAGGCTGTATTTTGAGGCTGGCCGGGCGTGCGAGAAGGTTTCCAGGACTATCTGGAGATTTGCATGGCAGATGATGGATTTGTTGGGCGCTACGAAGTTGTCGAGCCGCGCCGCGGAAACCGGCGGTGGCCAGATGATGTGAAGGCGCGGATCGTCGCGGAAAGCCTTGAGCCTGGTGTTCGTGTTGTTGATGTCGCGCGCCGTCATGACGTTGTTCCGCACCAGCTTTCCTTGTGGCGCCGGCAAGTGCGCGAGGGCATTCTGACGCTGCCTTTTGAGGCTATGCCGGGCCTGTCGGAGAGCGGCGATGCCGAGCCAGCATTTGTGCCTTTGGCGATTGCGGCAGAGCCGAGCGAGGCTGTGAATGTTTTGGCGCCGCCGCTGTCGGAGGCGGTTTGTCCGGTCTTGACGTTGGAGATCGGCCCGGACGTTGTGATGCGGGTTCCCGGCGATGTGCCAGTTGAACGTGTGGCCGCTCTGGTGCGCGCCATGCGAGGGACGGCATGATCGTCGCGGGCCAACGACTGCCGATCCTGATTGCAACGCGGCCGGTGGACTTCCGCTGCGGGCATCAGGCGTTGGCTCTGATGGTGCAGACCGAGTTGAAGCTCGACCCGCATTCCGGGGTGACGGTGATCTTCCGGTCGAAGCGCGGTGATCGTCTGAAAATCCTGGTATGGGATGGCACCGGAATGGTGTTGACCTACAAAATTCTTGAACATGGAAGCTTTGCCTGGCCCAAGGTGCAGGATGGGACGATGGGTCTTTCCAGGGGGCAATACGAAGCGTTATTCGAGGGGCTCGACTGGCGGCGAGTCATGGCGCAACGGGTGATCGCGCCGTCGGCGGCAGGGTGAATATCCCGCTGCCTTTGCATTGTTTTATTTGGATTTTTTGTGCTGTCTTGCTATAAGACCGCATGTCGTCGTCCCTTGATCTCAGCCTGTTTCCGGACCTTCCGCCAGAGGTGGTGAAGGCGTTTGCGGCGATGCAGTTCGAACTGTCGGTCGAGCGTGCTGCACGTCAGCACGAGCAGGCTGTGGTTGCCGAAAAGGACGCCTTCATCGCCGAGCTGAAGGAACTGGTCGAGAAGCTTGAAGGTCAGGTTCACGACTATCGGCGCACGAAGTTCGGGCCGAAATCGGAAAAGCTCGATCCGGCGCAGATGGAACTGGCGCTGGAAGACCTTGAAACGGCAATTGCCGAAACACAGGCGCGGATTGCCGCCGTGGAGAAAAAGATCGAAGCCAGCGCATCCGATCCGGAAAAAGTCGCTCCTCGCAAGGAGCGTAAAGCCCGTGCACTGCCCGAACACCTGCCGCGGGTCGAGAGAGTGATCGAGCCCGAGAGCATCGTTTGTCCCTGCGGTTGCGGCAACATGGTTCGGATCGGCGAAGACCGGACGGAACGGCTCGACCGGATTCCGGCGCGCTACGAGGTGATCGTCACCATCCGCCCGAAATACGCATGCCCCAAGGGTCGAACGGGCGTCATCCAGGCCAGAGCGCCAGCGCATCTGCTGGAAGGGAGCTGGCCGACGGAAGCCCTTCTGGCTGAGATTGCCGTCTCCAAGCATTCCGAACATATGCCGCTCAACCGGCAGGCCGAGGTCATGGCGCGACACGGGGTGCCGATAGACCGCACGGTCCTGGCCGATTGGATGGGGCGCACGGGCAGCGAAATCGCACCGGTGGTCGACCACATGGCAAAACGGCTGCTGTGGGAAAGCACGCGGCTCTATGTCGATGAGACCACGGCTCCGGTGCTTGATCCGGGGCGAGGCAAGACGAAGACCGGCTATCTGTGGGCCGTGTTGCGTGACGATCGCGGCTGGAATGGCTCTGCGCCGTCGGGCGTGGTGTTCCATTATCGACCTGGGCGTAAAGGCGAATATGCCGCTGAAATCCTCGACGGGTTCAACGGGACAATCCAGGTGGATGCCTACGGTGGTTACTCTCACCTCGCCACGTCGGACCGGATGGGTGGCGATCCCTTGAAGCTGGCCTTCTGTTGGGCGCACGGGCGCAGAAAGCTGATCAAGGCCACGCCAAAGAGTGGATCGCCCATCGTCGACGAGGCGCTGGTGCAGATCGCCGCGCTCTACAAGATCGAAGACAGTATCCGGGGCTCAGATCCCGGACATCGCCGGGCAGTTCGACAGGACCTGTCCCTCCCGCTGGTGGACGAGTTCTTCACCTGGCTGGCAGCGCAAGCCAAGCGCGTCTCACGCAAGTCTGACCTCGGAAAAGCCCTGGCCTATATGCTGACGCGGCAGGACGGCTTCCGGCTGTTTCTGGGCGACGGCCACGTCGATATCGACTCCAACCTGGTGGAAAACGCGATCCGCCGACCGGCCATGAACCGCCGCAATGCGCTCTTTGCGGGGCACGATGAAGGGGGCCGCAATTGGGCCCGGTTTGCCAGCCTGATCGGCACTTGTAAAATGAACGGCGTTGAGCCCTACGCCTATCTGTGCGACCTCTTCACCCGCCTCGCAAACGGCCACCTCGCCAAAGACATCGATGCCCTGATGCCATGGGCCTATGCCGCCCGCATCAAGGCCTCACAATGAGCTCGTCAGGTACTCTTCGGTGAGCTCATTTGACGGCCCGTAGATCAACCTCAGATCGCTGCAACTGAAAAAGCCATGGGGCGTGGACGTCGCATACGGTG
>MBFK01000116.1 GCA_001704765.1 Sinorhizobium shofinae | reverse complement strand
CGGCCACCGCCGCTACGATGCCCCCACTGTGAGTGGCTCCTCACAGAACGCCCCAAGCCAAAAGTGCCAAAGTAGTGTTAGCTGGCGCGTGCAGGCAAAAGGGAACGATGAACAGCCAAAAAGTCGCTAAATGCCTCGAGAAAGCCTTTCGCTTCGACCTCACCGAAGGGGAGCGAGAGAGAGAGAAGGCCGCGTGGCGCCACATAGAAGCCGCGCAGCAGCATCTCCACGTGCCAGAGCTCCAGCCAGCGTACGTCTCTTTCCTTAAGTTGCGCCCGTGTCTCGACTACGCCATCGACAAAATGCAGATTCATCAGCGAGCCGCGGCCGAGAACTACGGCAGCAACCGCATGCTGCTCGAGGGCGGTGTTCATCTCGTTGCGCAACCAGTCGCCTGTGGCGTTCACTCTTCGGCTTGCTTCTTCAGTCAGAACTTTTGTGAAGCCAGCCAATCCCGCCGCCATGCTTAGGACGTTATTGTTGAAGGTGCCGCCATGCGAGAACGAATTGGCACGCGCAGGATCAAAGCGGTCCATGATCCAGGCCTTGCCGCCGAAAGAGCCGAAACTTGCGCCGCCGCCGATATACTTCCCAAGCGTGACCATATCGGGAAATATACCGAGTTCACCGTGCAACGCTCTATAACCTAGGCGTGACGTTTGCACCTCGTCGAAGATCAAGACAACACCAAGTTCGTCAGCCACATCCCGGATACGCGGCAGGAATGTTGGCTTGGCGACAATGCAGCCTCCAGCTCCCAACATTGGCTCCAAGATGACCGCAGCGAGATCATTGGCATGTTGTCGCATAATCATCTCTACGCCAGCTTCATCGTTGTAGTCAGCCAACAAAAAAGGGAAAGGCAAATTGAGCGGCGAGCCACCGTTTGCAAAACACATCACTCCGCCGTGATAGCTTTCTTTAAAAGCCAGTATCTTGGTTCGGCCCGTGATTGCGCGCGCGGCTGTCAACGCCATAATGTTGGCTTCCGTGCCGGAGTTACAGAAGCGTACGCGTTCGATCGCCGGGAAGCGGTCGACAATAGCGGCGCCTAACTCTGCCTCGTAACGGTTTGGCCCACCGAGCATGACGCCCTCCCTGATGGCGTTAATCATGGCCTCAGCTATCGTTGGGTCGGAATGTCCGTACAGTCCCGCGGTGTATTCCGACAAGATATCCACATACTGATGGCCATCAAGGTCTTTTACGTAGCAGCCATCTCCGGACACCAAAGTGAGCGGGAAAGGATTGTACCAGAGGATGGTACGGGTGTTGCCGCCTGGAAGCGACTGCTTAGCGTCTATATGGCGGGCCAAGCTTTTAGGATTGTGGTCCACAAATCGCTGCCGTGCGTCGTTGAGTACGGAGTCGAGATCTGCATTTTGTTTGATTGAACCCGTAGCGGCTGACATTTGTTGAAAACTCCTCTTTAGAAAATGTTGCAGTTAAGACTTACGCGTCGTAGGCCTATCGGCGCGCCGAGCGTGATCGCCTGTGGCCGCTCCGCCGAGGTTCGATCCATGCTACGCGGTAACCCGCTCATTGACCGCGGGCGTTTTCGGAAAGGTCGCGGGGCTCGAGCGGGGCTGGATCGCGTCCTATGAATATTTAGCTGGCCTGGACAATAGCTGTCGTTCAAGTTCCAAGAGCTTTTTTGATCTGGTCTTCAAGCGCTTTGCTGGAATACCACAGAATACGCCCCAACTATCCAGAGGCTTTGTTACTAGAGACAACGCCCCGACCGATGATCCTTCTCCGATATTACATCCGGGAAGAACGACCGCTCCTGATCCAATGATGACGTGCCTGCCTATATACACGGTAGCGAATTCGACTCCAAGGAATTCGTCTGGAATAGTTGTATTCGTTAGATATTCCCCTGTGTAGTCGTCCGTTCCGGAAAATATGCGTACTCCCGGTGCAAGCCCGGAAAAATCATCGAGCGTAATAGTTCCTTCTCCGTCCAAATAGCACCCAGATCCGATATGGACATAATCGCCAATGGTGACTGATCCTATCGGACAACTAAGGATAACATTTCCATCAATTATAACGTTATTACCTATGGACACGTTTTCCAACCCGTTAACCGTACATGTTTCGGCGACCCTAACGTTCTTTCCAACAGATCGTATGTCACTATTAACTAATTCATTTTCCGATAGATATGATATGCCCAGAGTCAAACAGCTGTTATATTTCTTATGACGCGTACTATTTACGCTCATTTCGCTCTCCAATTTCTATATACCAATATGGCGCGGCCGCTTCCTTCGCCGCTATTCTTAATTTATACAATTGCCGCCCATGTCCCCGACTACGCCTCTCCACCGATGCAATGGGCGGCTTCGAGGTGGTTGCGGTATCGGATAGGCGAGACCGTCCTGGCCGGCACAATCGTGTGATAGACGGTAAAGCGCCCATGCCGTTTTTCTCTGTCAGCGAGGGTGACTGGTGTCACTGCCCCATTCGACGAAGTGGCCGGTGCCTTCTACATCCCGCAGGCTGCGCACGAACATGGTTGTTCTCCGTATCTAACATTCGAGGATAGTGGAATGCGAGTTCCGAACAGATCTAGTGGTATCCGCCTAACATAAGAGTCCGTATGGGATTCCCTTTGGCGAGTGCGTATGCGAGTGTGGCGCATGCGCACAG
>MBFK01000161.1 GCA_001704765.1 Sinorhizobium shofinae | reverse complement strand
TGCGCATTTCGCTGATTGTGAGCAGCCATTTCACGCGATGGTGAGCGCTCATTTCATTTGATCGTGAGCAGGTATTTCAGGCGATCATGAGCGGCCGCTTCGACCGACGTGTTCATTGATTCAGGTGTTTGAGTCTGCGTCAAGAGCTGAGCGTTGAGCGTTCTGTTTTCGCATGCTTTCTCCGGTGAGTTGAAGACGGTGAGCATTGTGAACGAGGCGGTCAAGAATCGCGTCGCCGAGGGTGGGATCGCCGATAACGTCGTGCCAGTGTTCCACGGGGATTTGGCTCGTGACGATGGTCGATGCGCGACCATGGCGATCGTCGAGGATCTCCAGGAGGTCGCGGCGCTCGGCCGCGGTGAGAACCGACAGGCCCCAGTCGTCGAGGATGAGGATCTGCACGCGCCCAAGCGTCTTGAGCAGGCGCCCGTAGCGTCCGTCGCCCCGCGCGAGGGCGAGCGCCTCGAAGAGCCGCGGGACGCGATGGTAAAGGACCGAACGATTGTCGCGGCAGGCTTTGTGGCCGAGAGCGCAGGCCAGCCAACTCTTGCCAAGGCCGGTTGCGCCGGTGATGAGCAAGTTCTCGTGGCGGTCGATCCAGTCGCCGGCGACGAGCCGGGCGAAGACGGCGCGGTCGATGCCGCGCGGCGTGCGCAGATCGACATCTTCCACGCAGGCGCTTTGGCGCAGCGCGGCGAACTTCAGCCGCGTCGTGAGCCGTTTGGTGTCGCGCTCGGCGGCTTCGCGATCGACAAGAAGCCCGATGCGCTCCTCGAACGACAGGGCATCGAGATCCGGCGATCGTCGCTGCTCCTCGAAGGCTTTGGCCATTCCGGTCAGGCCGAGTGCGATCAGCTGTTCATGAGTGGGGTGGGTGAGCATTGAGACCTCCATGGTTCAGTGGAAATAGCCCTGACCGCGGATGTTGCCGTGGCGCAGAGGTTGGTGATCGGGCGCCTCGTCGAGGAAAGCGCGATCGAGGCCGTTCTTGAGGATCGAACGGATCGAGGCGACGGAGCGCGCCTTGATGAGGATGCCGCGTTGGCAGGCCGCATCGACACGTGCATTGCCGTAGCTCTTGGTCAGCGACAGAATGCCGAGACAGGTGCGAAAGCCCTGTTCGGGATGCGGCCGGTCCGCGATGACAGCCTGGAAGAAGGCGGCGGTGGAAGGACCAATCTTCTCGCCGGCGGCGATCAATCCTCCCGGCGTCCACTTGCCGTAGCGGCGATGCGCGCTCGGCATGTGATCGGCGACTGTCGTATGGCCGCGCCGGTTGGGTGCACGGGCGTGGCTGGCGATCCGCTGGCCCTTGTGGAAGATCTCGACCGTCTTGTCGGCGATCCGCACATCGACGAGCTCGCGAATGAGGCGGTAGGGCGTGGAATACCAATGCCCGTCGATCTCGACGTGATAGTCGGGTGCCACGCGGCAACGCTTCCAGCGTGCAAAGACGTATGGCTGGTCCGGCAGTTCTCCCAGCTTCGGCCTGTCGATCTCGGCGAAGAGTTCGGCTCGGCTGGAGCCGAAACCGCGCATCTGGCGGGCGTTGAGTTCGGCGACGAGCACGCGGATGGCAGCGTTCAGCTCCGCCAGGGAGAAGAAGCGCTGATTGCGCAGACGCGCCAGGACCCAGCGCTGGGCAATTTGCACCGCAACTTCAACTTTTGCCTTATCCTTCGGGCGTCTCGGCCTCGCCGCGAGTACCGCGGTGCCGTAGTGGCTCGCCATCTCGGCATAGGTCCGGTTGAGACCGGGGTCGTAGCGATCGGGGTTGGTGACGGCGGCCTTGAGATTATCGCAGATCACGAACTTCGGGACGCCGCCCAGAAAGGTGAAAAGGTTGGTGTGAACGCCAATCCAATCGGGCAGGCTCTCGCTCGGGCACGCCTCGGCGTAGGTATAGTTCGAGGCGCCCATCGCTGCGACGAACAGCTTCATGGCGTGCGCTTCGCCGGTGATGGGGTCGAAGATGTCGATGGTGTCGCCAGCGAAATCGACAAACACTTTCTCGCCGCCCAGGTGCGTCTGGCGCATCGTCGGGCGCGTCCGCCCTTTCCAGGCCTCGAAGGTCGTGCAGAACCAGGTATAGCCAAAGCCGTCGGGATTGGCGGCGCGATACTCTTCCCACAGCAGCACCCGCGTCACGCCGCGGCGGCGCAATTCCTTCTCCACATAGCTCCAATCGGGTATCGGTCGCCGGGGGCTTTGCGATGCCGCCTTCGGCGCCGGGAAGAGGAGCAGCTCAAGGCCTTCGTCATCCATCCCTTCGGGCAGCGGCCAGCTCAGCCCGGCAAGACGGGCGCGCCGTAGATAACCATGCACGACGCCATTGCTCACCCCGAGCGTGCGCGCGATGACACGCTCGGTCAGGCCTTGGACATGTCTTAGACGTAAAACTTCTCTGATCCGGCGCATCGACAATCTCTGGGTTGGCATCAGGCTTCCTCGTTGCATTGACGAGGCATCCTGTAGCCTGGTTGAGATGTCGGCCGAAGCGTCCACAACCTTCGAGAAGGCTGCTCATGATCGTCTGAAATCGCTGCTCACGATCCCGCGAAATCCGTGCTCACGATGCGGTGAAATCCGTGCTCACGAT
>MBFK01000071.1 GCA_001704765.1 Sinorhizobium shofinae | reverse complement strand
TGTCGGGCGAAATGAAAAACTGACCCCCTAACGAAGCGAAGAACTGACCCCCTCGTATTAAAACGAGGAGCTTTAGATGACGAGCACGATTTCATCGCATCCTGCATTGTCGCGAACGATGCAGGGCGGGGATATGCTTCAGGCTGATGAGGTGGTGGCAATGCTGCGGCTGCACGAGCTTGGTTGGGGTAGCAAACGTCTATCGAAGGAGTTTGGATGCGCCCGCAATACGGTTCGCCGATATCTTCGCGAGGGTGGCGCTGCACCGTTTAAACAGCCTGCTCGGCGCACTGCGTTCGACGGGCTTGAGAATTGGCTTCGCGAGCGCTTTTTCCGGCATGACGGTAATGCGGATGTGATCCGCCAGGAATTGGCGAGCGAGCATGGAATTATCATCGGTCTGCGTTCGGTGGAGCTTCGCGTACGGCAATGGCGGCGAGAGCTAAAGGCACAGAAGCGGGCGACGGTCCGCTTCGAGACGGCGCCGGGCCATCAGATGCAGATCGACTTCGGTGACACGAAGGTGTGGATCGGTGGCGAGCGGGTTCGGGTTCACCTGTTCGTGGGGACGCTGGGTTATTCGCGGCGGATGCATGCTCGCGTGTCACTTCGGGAGCGCCAGTCAGACTGGTTTGAAGGCATGGAAGGCGCTTTCCTGCGGTTCGGCGGGGTTCCGGCCGAAGTGCTGATCGATAATGCGAAAGCCCTGGTCGAGCATCATGATGCGGTGACGCGGGAGGTGAGATTCAACGCGCGACTGCATGCTTTTGCCCGTTATTGGGGCTTCACGCCGCGGGCCTGCGCCCCGTATCGGGCGAGAACGAAAGGCAAGGACGAGCGCGGGGTCGGCTATGTCAAAAAGAACGCGATCGCCGGGCGGCGCTTCGAGAGCTGGGCCGCGTTCGAAGCGCACCTGGATCGATGGACACGCGAAGTTGCCGACCAACGTGAACACGGCACCACCGGTGTCAAACCGGTGGAACGTTTTGCCGACGAAGCCAAGGCGCTACGCCCGCTGGCCGGACGGGCACCTTTCGGACAATTGCGGGATCTGGTTCGCAAAGTTCAAGCCGATTGCGCAATCGACCTCGATACCAACAGCTACTCGGTCCCTTGGCGCCTGATCGGCGAAAGCGTTCAGGTCGTGGTGCTGGCCGGCCGCGTGATTATCCGGCATGCCGGCCAGGTCGTCGCGGACCATTCCCAGTGCCGGGGGCGACGACAGCGGATTGTGGACCGGGCGCATTTTGTTGGTGTGGCCGGCTTCGAGGGGCCGGTACGCAAAGAGGCCATCGAGATCGCGCCCGCTGCCTTGCTGCGGCCGCTTGCGGAGTATGAAGCGGTGGTCGGAGGAGGCTGGTGATGACGAACGTGGATCATGACGTGCTGATCGCAACGCTCGACCGGCTGAAGCTGACGGCGATCCGCGACCAGCTCGACACATTGCTGGACGAGGCAGCGCGTTCGAAGATGACATTGCGTGAGGCTCTCGCCTTCCTGGTGTCGCGCGAGATCGCCCGGCGCGACGAGCGGCGGATATCGATGTCGAGCAAGCTGGCGCAGTTCCCGTTTGTGCGTGAACTGGACGGCTTCGACTTCGAGGCGCAGCCCTCGCTGGATCAGGGGCAGATCAGGGAGCTTGCGACCTGCCGCTGGATCGCTCACGGTGACACCGTGCTCTTCCTTGGACCGCCAGGTACAGGCAAGACACACCTGGCTGTGAGCCTCGGCCGCGAGGCCATCCGCCAGAATTACAACGTCCAGTTCGTCACGGCGGCCACGTTGGTGGCGATGCTGGCGAAGGCCCACAGCGACGGTTCGCTCGATAAGCAGTTGACGATCCTGTCGCGGCCGAAATTGCTGATCATCGACGAGCTGGGTTACTTGCCCTTCGAGGCCAATGCCGCCCACCTGTTCTTCCAATTGGTGTCCCGGCGCTACGAGAAGGGCTCGATCCTGATCACCTCAAATCGTTCCGTCGGCGAATGGGGAAGTGTTTTTGGCGACCCTGTCGTCGCCACGGCAATATTGGACCGTCTGCTTCACCACTCGACGGTGATCACCATCCGGGGCGACAGCTACCGGCTTCGCGAAAAGCGCCGCTCCGGCCTTCTGCAGAAGGCCGGAGCGGCGCTCGAACCCATCGAAACCGCAAACCAATGAGGGGGTCAGTTCTTCAATTCGGCAAGGGGGTCAATTCTTCGATTCGCTTGACA
>MBFK01000111.1 GCA_001704765.1 Sinorhizobium shofinae | reverse complement strand
ATGAAACTAACTGAGAAAGCTAAAGCCGAAGGGGTGCCCTTCAGCCGCCCCCTCCCTTCCCTTGCAACCCGGCCCAGCCGGTCCGGTCGGGGGCTTGCCTCAGCGCAAGTGGAGATGTCGGGTGTCGCATTTCTAAATGGCTGAAGACGTATCCAAAGTGACATTTCTACTTTGCGCCGGAACGGACATTTCAACCTGGCCGCCACATTTGAGCACAGAACGAGAACACCTGCCGCGCGATAGAAAAACCGCGTTTGGCTGTGGCCAGATCTGAAGCCGGCGAATGATAGTCGGGACATCAAGCAGTCTTTTGAGGCATCTCAAAAAGTGGAGTTCCACCTCGGTCGAAATGCTCTCGGCTCTCCCAAACGCGCCAACGGTTGATTGGGGCTGGGTCCCGGCCTAGCTCGCCATCTTCAAGATTGGCGAGGCTGTAGTAGTAAGTGTTATATCTTCCTCTGCCTTGCGGAGGGCGAAAAGCCATGACAAGGCCGGATTTCGCCAGAAACAAGCGGGCGCTTTCGTGCGTATAATGGTGACGACACGCTGTTTCGCTTCCGTGCTCCTCCTCTAGCACCCAATCGTGTCCGTACGACAAGCACGCATCATCCAAGGATGTCGCGTGCCACGTCATGGTCTCGGTGAAATCTTCGGACTGCAAAACACCGAAAAGACCTTCATCATCATTTAACCGCTTGAGGAAGAGGACGATGGCGGCGCTGCTTCCAAACGACATCCTCAACAACTCGCCGGGCTCGAGGTCCGCCATCCTCATTACGGCCAACTGACTTTTCCTATGCATCACGCTTAACCTTTGCCCTAAAGTCTCTGATGTTGGTGAACGTATCTTCGGCGTGGATGGCCTTTTCCATCTCTTCCCGCAGATCCGAATCCGCATTGATCATGTTCAGGAAATCGCAAATCAGGTTCTTGGCGAGCAGCCCCGTTCGGCCCGACATTTGGCCATCCAGATAGATTGCGCAGGCCATTTCGAGATCGTTGGCGAGCTCTTTAAACTCGCTCTCCCACGCAGCTAGGTCGTCGTTTGTTTTGGCTTGGTGCAGTCGATCAACTCTCTGCATGATACTGGCACGCATCTCTCCTATGGCGCCAGCAGACACAGCCAATCGATCGTTCTTCATTTGTCGTCCCACAAACAAAAGGCCGACGAGAGCGATCGGAAACCCAAAAACTGTAACGAGGTTAGACAAGAGCGAGAGATTTGCTGGCTCAAAAAGCCAGTCAAGCGCAGCCTTCATTTTCCGCTGCCAGGCTTGGGCTTTCCGATCTTGTCGGGCACGTAGTTGGTCGTGAATGACTTCTGAGTTTTAACGGACCCGATGCTTGATTCGCCAAATCGACCAGGACGTGGTGCTGGAATAGACGCGGGCTTTGGTGGTTTCTTGTCGGTCATATCGAATTCCAATTATTTATCTGCTGTAGCTAAAGAACGGCGAGCCGTAGCCCGCCGCCTTTTCACTCGTCACTTCGTCTTGGTGGGATCCGTAAGCCGGTATGTTGATCCCGGCTTAGGAGTCGGCGGAAGAGGTTCGCCGCGGGTAACGGTTCTTTCCGGGCCCTTGCCGCCGCGCGGACCTGTGATTTCATACTGGCCAGATCTGGGAGCAATCTGGCCAGGCTTAAAGGTTGGCGTCTTCGCCATCGTTTTAGTCTCCCTGGTCTTGCCAAAGAAGCCCCTGGGACCTATGACGGCGTTGTCTAGACTACCGCTGCAGCATCACTGTTCGTCTACGGAGACCAGTATAACCGCAGCCCAAACAAACAAAGGCACGCCCGAATCACTCGGCGCGTGCCTTTTTATTGCGCAACTGCCCCATTCTTAGCAAGTTCAATTAAGAGTTTTACCCCCAAGCTTTCACCTGAAAAATGCGAAGGAAGTATATTTCGAGTATACCATATGCTGATATCTTTATATGAGTATACGGATCTAAAGAAGAGATGCCTGATTGCTAAATCGCGTGAGTCTGAAGCCACATGTAGTAGGTGAGATCGGTACAACCCGGCATATTCGGCCAACAGCAACGCACACGGCTGAACGCACGGTGTGTTTCGGCATGCAAATTTGGCTCTGACTCACTTTTGATGAAATCAAGTGCTGGCTGATGTTGGTTTCACATAAGGAAT
>MBFK01000056.1 GCA_001704765.1 Sinorhizobium shofinae | reverse complement strand
TGCCAAACGGCCGCCGGCATTGCCGCTGCGTCCCTTTTCATCTTCGAGAGAAAGTCGGGCTCGACGGGCCGGCTGCAGGAATACCAGTCCCGGAGAAAATGCCCCGCGGGGTCTATCGGGTCGCGAAGCGCGCGGATCCCGCGCGAAAGCGGGCTCCTGCTGCCGAAATCTGGCCTCAGGCTTGCAGACAGAAGCACGAGAGCGCTCACGTCATCGCGACGCCGAGCGGCAAGCTCGATCGCTGTCATGGCACCCATGGAATGGCCGATGACAGCAATCTGCGAAACGCCCAGAAACACCAGAAACCGGTCAATGCTTGCGGCAAAATCGCTGACGCGCATCCCATCCCCCAAAGCGGACTCACCGTGTCCGGGGAGATCGGGAATGATCAGACGGTAGGCGGCAAGAAAGGGCTCAAGCGCGGCAAAGCTGCGGCCGGTGTCAGAATAGCCATGCAGCAGCAGAAGCGGTGGCCCGCTTCCGCCACTGTCGACGAAAGCGATCGGCATTTCCCCTGGCAATTCGACGCGCCGCTTGCGACGATGCCATTCGTCCTTGACGCTGCACATCACAGGCCGAGCGCTGCCTTAACCGCGGCGAGGCCCGCTTGGCCGTCGAAAGTTGATACCCCGGCCAGCCAGGTTTCCAACCGCTGTGGCTCGTCCTTTATCGATTTCAGAGCCGCTTCTTCCGGCTCCATTCCATCGTTCATGATGTAGGCCATGCCGCGGTTCTCGTATTCGACATCGAAAACGAGGTTGTTCAAAAGCTTTGCGACATTGGGGCACTCCTGCACGTAGCCCTTGCGCACTTGGGTGGAGACCGTTGCCGCACCGAAATTCGGGCCATAGAACTTGTCGCCGCCAGTCAGATACTTCATGTCGAAGACGGTATTCATCGGATGGGGCGCCCAACCCTGGAAGACGATGAACGACTTGTCGCGTGTCCGACGTACCACTTCCGAGAGCATGCCCTGCTCGCTCGACTCCACCACTTCCCACCCCTCAAGGCCGAGAGCTGGATCCTTGATCGCGTCTAGCATCAGTTGGTTCGAGCCTGGCTCGATGCCGTAGAGCTTCCGTTCGAACTTATCGACGAACTTCTGCAGGTCGGAGAAATCCCTGACGCCAGCCTCCCAGACGTAGGTGGGAACGGCGAAGGTGTATTTGGCACCCTCGAGATTGGTCCGAACCGTCTCGACCGAGCCCTCCTCCTTGTACGGCTTGTAGTAAGCGACCATGGCAGGGTCCCAATAGCCGAGAAACACGTCGAGGTCCTTGCTCTTGAGGCTCGTGTAGATGACGTCGATACCGAGAAGCTGGCTCTTCGCTTCGTAGCCCAGCGCCTTCAGCAAGGTCAGACCGACCCCGGTGGTGAAGGCAAGATCATTCCAACCCGGCTCAGCCAACCGCACGATTTTGCAGCTTTCCGCATCTGCCGCAAACACGGGAGCGGCAATGGCAAGGAGGGCAAGCGCCGCAGTCCCGGCTTTCACAGATCGCTTCATGATATTCCCCTTTTGTCCGACTGGTCATTTAATTATCCCATTGGTCAATTATTGATATTTCCGGAGAGTTTGTCAAATGTGAACGAAAGTGAGGGCGTGCAAATGAGACTGACCAAGATCAGCGATATCCGGAAACGTGAACTCAGACGGGCGGCGTTCGAGGTCCTGCAGCGTGAAGGCATGGCGGGGGCAACGCTGGAGAAGGTCGCCGCTCAAGCAGGCGCATCGAAAGGCATCGTCCTGCACTACTTCGCGAACAAGCAGGAACTGTTCGAGCATGCGATGCGCGAGGCGAACGCCGCGCTGAAGGATGCGGTGGTGGCGCGCCTGAACCGGGCCACCACTCCGTTAGAGCGACTGGAAGCGATCATTGAAGGCAACTTCGAAGAACGCTTCTTCAAGCCTTCCATTTGCCATGCCTGGCTAGCGCTCTGCGCCGAGGTGCCGCGCGACCCGCAGCTAGCGCGCATCCAGAAAGTAATTCATGCGCGGATGCGATCGAATCTCATGTCGGCGCTGATCCATCTCCTGCCGGAGGACGAGTGCGAGGCCGTCGTTCTTGGCATTACCGCGCTGATCGACGGACTTTGGCTGCGCCTCGGTCTGCAGTCG
>MBFK01000122.1 GCA_001704765.1 Sinorhizobium shofinae | reverse complement strand
TGAAACCGCCGGGCTTTGCCCGTGCAAACTACGATTCAGCCAACAAAATCAACACTTTGTCGTTTATGGACGGAAACTAGCTAGATCAGCTTCGGCCATCAACGATCCCGAAACCGCCGAATATGTCTCCAGGCGCTGCGGCGCTACGACTGTGGAGGTCAATCAACTAAGCCGGTGGACGCAGTCCTCCGGCTCGTCGAGAACCCGCTCGAAGCAACTTGTCAGCCGGCGGCTGATCCTGCCGCATGAAGCGTGGCATGCGCGCCGACGAACAGTCTTCACCGCCGGCAATGCGCCTCTTAGGTGCGGGCGCGCGATCTGGTTTCGCAGAGCGGATATGAAAGCATGCGTGAAGCCAAACGCGTCTTTCATGCTAACGCGGAGAGGCAGTGCAGCTTCTGTCTTAGGTAGCGTCCTGGTCCTCTGGAATTTCCTCCAGAAGTCCGTCATAGACTTCGAGCAGCACATCTGTGATCGCCTTACCCAAAGCATTGCCGGCCGCGCGGACGTCATCCTCCGTTCCGTCACGCGCGGCCTTGGCAAGCTCAAAGCCCTGCTCGCCGACAATCTGCTTGGCAACTTCAATCGCCCAGAGGCCGAAGTCGCCACGGCTCCCGATTTGAACAGTTTCTTCCATGCTAAAACCTCGAATGTCTTCTCCGCGCCGAAAACCAGCGCGCGGCTACTAACCGGTGTATTCATCATTGTTGTGAATCGATCAAGACGCATCGATTCACAAGTGCCGTTGGACTGTGACCCGGCATTTGCGAGTCCCATCTAATGATCTCGCAACCCTACCATCTTTGCCGTGCCCACGATGACACGGGTATTGATTTCCTGTCGCCCTTCGCCAGCACCGCGCGACGTGCCGCCACGGCATCATGGAGCGCGTCACTGAAGGCAAGGTCAAATCAGCAAACGGGCTTCCACGAAATTCTCCGAAGGCCTATGAAGATACGGGCCATTTCCCCGCGGGTCATATTTCACTAGCAGACGACGGTTCGAGCGACCGGCGTCGGCGCTAAGCGCAGGTGACCAGTAGCACAGACCAAACAGATTGGCCGCAATGTGCGCTCCTGCTCGGGCAGGAATTTCAACCAGAAACGCATCCGATCTTGTGCCAGTCGAAGCGGAATCTCGCCCTCGTGTTCCCGCCAGACGGCATTCGGCGGGCGGCTCAAGCTGTTGTGGATCGATTGATGGTAGGAGCCGACAATGTCGAGGGCGATGTAGCGCTCGAGTTCGCGTAAACTGAGCGCCGAATGCCGCTTCGGATTTATTCGCCAAGCTCCTGCGTGATGCAGCGCGCCCGGCTGTAAAGGAAACATGTTGCCCCTGTTGCGGCTTGCGCACCTGCCGGGTTCACAGCCATTATCAGCGTCAGTTGGCAGATCTGCCTTGGCATGGACGTGTCGTGGAAGTTAGGCTTCAAGCCCGCCGTTTGCGGTGCGTCAACCCGGATTGTCCGCGGCGGATCTTCACGGAGAGATTGATTGTTCAGAAACAGTGCTGCAGAAAGCTCATGCTTAGCGCCTGAGCGTCAGGTTATGGTCAGTTAGGCATATCATCGTCGCAGTGCGTGAGCGGCATGAGCTCAGTGCCAAGCAAGTCTATCTGTCGCTTGGCACGTAAATGTGAGAATGCGGCTGTTTCAGCCGGATGTGGCATTTAAAGAGGGTCTTCCTCAATTTGTGTGGTCGTGCAGTTGGTTGAGGGGGCAGCATGCGAGCTCTAAGAGCCTGACTCGAAAAGGTCTCAACAATATCCGTACCTTGCCAAGCGTCGTGTCAGGACCCGGATGTGGGCGATAG
>MBFK01000174.1 GCA_001704765.1 Sinorhizobium shofinae | reverse complement strand
GAATGGGCCGTCCAGCGCGCCAGATACATGACTCTTGTATGGGGACCTCGAAGTCAAGACGCCTGCATCGTTACCTCCATTCCTTTGTTCGGCCGGGGCGGGCATTCCTTCGTTCCGGCCTGACTTCTCACCAGCGCCGCGCGCAGGGGCGGTCAAGGAGGCCCGCAGGGCACTGCACAGCAGCGCGAAGCGTCCTTGACGGTCCTGAGCACGGCGCTTCAATCTCGGGTCGAACGGGCCGAGGTGGTCAAAGGCGGAGCCGGTTTGCGAGGCGCACAAGGTGCGCTGCGACCTTGTATTCGGTGGGCCGTAGGGAAGCCCGAACCATGATGCAGTCATCCGCATCGACAACCAGGCTCCGGGCGGCGGTCCCCATCTGGAAAGCGGTATTGGAACCATGTCATGTAACGGGCGCCCGCCACCTCGGGCTCGCTAACAGGCAGACGGAACTCTTCGCCTGTCCTCTCGCGACTATGCGGCAGCTGCCGTGGCATGCGGTCGGACGCGCACGCCCTCGGGCAATTCGCCGGTCTTCACCATCCGCCACAGCGCAATCAGCAGCTTGCGGGCGAGCGCGACGATCATTGCCATTCGCGTGCGAGTCCGCCCGTCGGCGGTACGCTCTCGGTACCACGCAACCAGGGCGCTTTCCTTCTGGAAGACAAGGAACCGCCAAGCCAGTTGGACCATGCCTCTGCGGACCCGGGCATTCCCGGCGCGCGATAATCCGCGCTCACGTCGGCGAGCACCGCTATCATCGGGCGACCCAGTGAGCCCAGCGTAGCGGGCGACAGCGCGACGGTCGCGCAGATCGCGAAGCAGGATCTCGTGTGCCAGCATGTCGGCCGTTTCCACGCCGAGGCCGACGACGCGCGAAAGCATATGAACCATAGCGGCGGCGCGGCTGCGTTCCGGATTGAGCTTCGCAAGCCGCTGTAGCCGCTCACGCTCAATCTCGGCGATCTGATCTTCAACGAGCCGCAGCCGCGCGATGTCGCGGCGCATCTCCGCCAGGGTATTGCCAGGGATCTTTGTTCCCTCCGCAGTCCGTAGCGTGTCGAGACGACCCGCCGTCTTGCGCAGGGCCGGGTTGACGTCACGAATGCCGAGGCGGGCAAGCGCTGCCTTCATCCGGTTCACCAGGCGAGTGCGCTCGGCGACGAGGTTCTCGCGTTCCCTTGTCGGGCGCTTGGCATCCTCCTCGCTGATCTCCGGGACGGCGGCCATCGTGCAGTGCCCTACTTCGCCCCGAAGCCAGCCGAGAAGAACACGCATGAGAAGGGCGGTGTCGAGTCGGTCGGTCTTGGCGCGCCGGCGATCGCGGGACACGGTGACACTGGTTGCGTGGATCACGTGGGCCTCGATCCCGTGGGCTCGCAGCCATCGGGCCAGCCAAAAGCCGTCACGTCCCGCTTCGTAGGCAACCACCACGCGCGCGATCGTCCGACCAGCGGCAAGAGCTTCTTGGCGCCAGCCTTCCAGCAGGCGCATCAGAACATTCTCGTCTGGTTTGAGCTTCTTCAGAGGACGGCGATTAACACCCGGGAGGAGTCCGGCGATGAGCCATGTGGAACGGCTCATCTCTACGACAACGACAAGCGTCTCATCCGGAGCGAAGGCGGCCGTCGAGCGGCCAATGTCGCGCTGCTGCAGCATGGGGCATCTCCATGAACTAATCAAAGGCACCAGCGTACAATGACGCGGTGCTCCCCCATAGCATCTGGAAACCATCAGCCAGATGAGCGATGATCCGCTCATCAGCCTGCCCGCCGTGGCGCGCTGATCATCCCGG
>MBFK01000148.1 GCA_001704765.1 Sinorhizobium shofinae | reverse complement strand
TGGCTCCTCCCATGCGGTTCCTAACAACACCGCAATCATGGCACATCGCGATGCCGGCGGAGGAGCCGTCCACAGCATCAATAGCGGACGTTCAGTTGACAGACGCCCGGAGAGGCTCGGCTGAGACGGGACACGTTGGTCATCGCTCCGCCGAGTGTTGCCGTGCTCGATTTTGTCACGCGCGAGACCAAGCCGTGTCAGCAAGCGGGCTATTTGCCGAATTCACAAAGTGGCATAGGGTGACCTCATCAGTGGGGGACGCAATGACAAGCGACACGGACATTCTTGATGCCGTGGTCATCGGTGCTGGCTGGGCGGGGCTAGGCGTCAGTCATGCGCTGATGCAGCGCGGCTTGCGTCACAAAGTATTGGAACGAGGTCGTATTGGTGAGACCTGGCGGACGCAACGCTGGGACTCCTTTCGTCTAAATATACCCAACATCCAAACAGTCATGCCCGGGGATACCTATATCGGCTCCGATCCCGACGGTGCGATGACAAGCGGCGAGTTCGTCGCGCTGTTGGAGGACTATGCCGGCCGGCATAGCCTGCCGGTGAAAACGGGTACGCCGGTGACCGACCTTGTTGCGAGCGGTGGCTTGTATCGGCTGACGATTCCGCGCGGCCTGCTGTGGACGAGGAATGTGGTGATCGCCAGCAGTAATCAGAATTGCCCGACGCGCCCGCCCTTCTCGGCTCTGTTGCCGCCCGACATCCGCCAGATTGACGCATCGGCCTATCGCAACGCATCTGATCTCGACAGTGGAGCCGTGTTGGTGGTCGGCAGCGCTCAGTCGGGCGGCCAGATCGCAGAGGACCTGGTCCTGGCGGGGCGAACTGTGTTCCTTGCAACCGGCCGAGTCGGCCGGCTGCCCCGCACGTACCGAGGTCGTCACATCAGTATCTGGATGGTCCTTACCGGACTGATAGATGTGACGCGAAGCGAAATACTTGAACAGGGACCCATCCCTGGAAGGCCGCTGCAAGGCGCGCTCCAGACGATCAGCCTGCAATCCCTCAGTGCGCAAGGCGTTGTCTTGCTGGGTCGTCTCACGGGCGTCGACGACGGCTGCCTCTCGTTCAGCGACGATGCGGAAGAGCATGTTCGCCATGCGGACGAGGGCTCCGCCAGGATCCGAAGCTTGGTCGACGAGTACATCGCGCGCAACGGGATCGATGCCCCTCCGGCCGAGCCGGACCCGGCAGAGGTGATTGGCGCGGTGCTGCCGAATCCGCCTATCCGATCGATTGATCTCGCCGCACGGGGGATCACAACCGTGATCTGGTGCACCGGGTTCAAAGGGGATTTCGAGTGGGTGCGCGTTCCCAATGTCCTCGATGCGCAAGGTCAGCCATCTTACGAAAACGGGTTGTCGAGCGTCCTTGGTGTGTATTTTGCCGGCCTGCCTTTCGCGATCTCGCGACGGTCGGGCACAATATTGGCAATCGCGGAGGAAGCAGCCCTGTTGGCCGACGATATCCTGCGTCGGTTAAACACCCACCCCTAACACCGGATTCAGTGATGAAGCGCCCAAGCGAATGTCATCCGGGAGGCGGCTTCCCCCTCTCGTTAAGGTGAATGGCCGCAATGGGCCGAACCAAGACGTTGCCTTTGCGCGGCCGCTTCGGGTCCAGGCTGTGTGAAAACGCCGAACATGATACCCTTTGACATGAGTCGAGGGGGATTCATGAAGCGGTATATCGAGG
>MBFK01000074.1 GCA_001704765.1 Sinorhizobium shofinae | reverse complement strand
GGGGCTGGGTGACCCGTCTCACAATATGCAGGTATCGAGGGTTGCGAGAGCGATCCTCTCGTAGAGCCTCATGCATAGGAGTGCGGGTTTCGGTAATTCGCGGACATGGATTCCATTAAATCCCGGACAGCGATTTCACTAAATCGCGGACAGCATTGGAGTGCACCCCCAGACTGAGACAAGGAAAATCGCGGACAGTTTCCCCGCAAGGAGAGGAAACTGGGGCATGGCCGGACGGCAAAGAGTTATTGATGAGGACCAAAAACTGGAGGTTCTCCAGCGCATGGAGGCGGGTGAAACCGTCAGCAAGTTGGCAGATGAGGTTGGCATCAGTCGCCAACGTCTTTACGAGTGGCGTGATCAGCTGAGGCTTCATGGTAATCTGAAGTCACGTCGGCGCGGGCGGCCGGCCAGATCGACAGCAGGAGTTGACGGGGACTTGCAGCTGCAGAGCGCCGTCGAACAGCCAGCGCCTCAGGAAAAGGCACTGACCAAGGCCAGGCGCCGGATCAGGGAATTGGAGCAGAAAGTCGGGCAACAGCAGCTCGATCTCGATTTTTTTCGCGAAGCCTTGCGGCACTTCGAGGAAGATCAGCGTCGGAGCAGCGCTCCTGGCGAAACGGGATCTTCAAAGTCATCGAAAAGATGACAACCGGCCTGTCGCAAGGCGAATTCAACATCGACCGAATGTGCTGGCTCGCGGGCGTCAGCCGCGCGAGTTATTACCGTCACTGGCTGGATTCGGCCCCTCGTCGGGCCGAAACAGGTTTGCGAGACCTCATTCAAAAGATGGCTCTCGGCAACGCGCACTACGGTTACCGCCGGATCGGAGCCCTGTTGCGTCGGGAGGGGTGGCAAGTCAACCACAAGTGCATTCTACGCATCATGCGTGAAGACAATCTGTTGTGCCTGCGCGCAAGACCCTTTGTTCCTACAACGACCAACTCGAGGCATGGTTGGCAAGTCGTGCCGAACCTCGCCAGGGGCATGATCCTCAATGGGGTCAACCAGCTATGGGTTGCCGATATCACCTTCCTTCATCTCGCTGAGGAGTTTGCATTCCTTGCCGTTGTGCTTGACGCGTTTAGCCGCCGGGTGGTCGG
The DNA here is from genome assembly GCA_001704765.1 of Sinorhizobium shofinae. Lineage (GTDB taxonomy): Bacteria > Pseudomonadota > Alphaproteobacteria > Rhizobiales > Rhizobiaceae > Sinorhizobium > Sinorhizobium shofinae. Next base: position 581 of record MBFK01000074.1, on the reverse strand, counting down.
ATGGGCATTGGATACGCATCTCCGAGCAAGCCTTGCGATCGAAGCTCTCGAGATGGCTATCACCGATCGCCAGCCCGTGGCCGGGAGCCTCGTGCATCATTCCGATCGCGGCGTTCAATACGCGTGCGGAGCCTACTCCGAACTTCTGCATCTTCACGGCATCCAGGCGAGCATGAGCCGTGTCGGAAATCCTTATGACAACGCGAAAGCGGAGAGCTTCATGAAGACCCTGAAGCAGGAAGAGGTGCAAGGTCTCGCCTATAGGGATGCAGACGATGCTCGCCGGCGCATCGGCGCTTTCATCGATACCGTTTACAACACGCAGCGCCTGCACTCGGCGCTCGACTATCTCACGCCGGAGGAATACGAACAGAAGCATTCAGGTGGACGACGGATGGAAAAGGCGGCATAGCTGAACACGGGAAACTGTCCGCGGTGCACCCCCAGACTGAGACAAGGAAAATCGCGGACAGTTTCCCCGCAAGGAGAGGAAACTGGGGCATGGACGAGACTATCACATACGTCGGATTGGATGTTCACAAAGAAACGATTTCGGTGGCACTTGCCGATGGCGGTAAGCG
>MBFK01000157.1 GCA_001704765.1 Sinorhizobium shofinae | reverse complement strand
CTCACCGCAAAAACCGATACTTCGCTGCCATTCAACAACCGCCAAACTTCAATCGCTTAGCCGTTGTTCAGGGCGGACTAAGAATGTCACTCTCCCCGCGTTTTGATGACGTGGGAGATTGCGGATGGGATTGATTGCGATGAGCGAGCGCGACCTGCAGCGGATTGAGGTTTTGTCGAAGGTGATCGACGGCCGCATGACGATGGTGTCGGCGGCGCATGTCCTGGGCTTAAGCACGCGCCAGGTGCGTCGGCTGCTGGATCGGATCAGCGCTGGCGGTGCGGCGTCGATCCGCCACAAGGCGATCGGTCGCCCATCGAACAATCGGATTTGCGACGGCGTGCGCGATTATGCCATGGCGATCGTGCGCGAGCGCTATGCGGATTTCGGTCCGACGCTGGCGGCTGAGAAGCTAGCGGAGCTTGATGGCCTGACGGTGTCGCGCGAGACCTTGCGCCAATGGATGGCGGACGCCGGTCTGTGGCTGTCGCGCAAGCAGCGGCGGACGTTTCATCAGCCGCGGTTGCGGCGCGAGGCCTGTGGTGAACTGGTGCAGATCGACGGTTCCGAGCATCCCTGGTTCGAAGATCGCGGTGATCCCTGTTCGCTGCTGGTGTTCATCGATGATGCGACCGGCAAGCTGATGCAGTTGCGGTTCGTACGATCGGAAAGCGCGTTTACGTATTTCGAGGCGCTGCAGCTCTATCGGAAGGCGCATGGTGCTCCGGTCGCCTTCTATTCCGATAAGCATTCGGTGTTCCGGGTGGCGAAGAAGGATGCCAAGGGCGGTCAGTGCGCGCTTCGCAAAAGCTGGACATTGATTCCGCTAAATCCCGGACGGCGCTGGAGTGCACCCCCAGACTGAGACAAGGAAAATCGCGGACAGTTTCCTCTCCTTGCGGGGAAACTGTCCGCGATTTTCCTTGTCTCAGTCTGGGGGTGCACTCCAACCCTGTCCGGACTTTGCCGAAACCCGCAGGTCAGGGCATGACCCAGTTCTGGCGGGCGCTTTGCGAGCTAAACATCGAGATTCTTTGCGCAAACTCCAGTCAGGCCAAAGGTCGCGTCGAGCGGATGAACCGGACGCTACAGGACCGTTTGATCAAGGATCTGCGGCTGGAGGGCATCTGCGGTATGGATGACGGCAACGCTTTCCTGCCTCGGTTCATGGAGCGCTATAACCGGCAGTTTGCCATTGCCCCTGCCCGATCTGATGATCTGCATCGGCCGCTGAATCTTGCACCGGATCGGCTGCGGGACGTCCTGTGCAAACGGGAGCAGCGTTATGTCGGCGCCCAACTGACGTTCTCCTACGAGCGCCAGCGCATCATGCTCGAGGAGACCGAGGTGACGCGCGGACTGGTCGGGCGCTATGTCGAGACCTACGCCTATGCCGACGGCCGGCTCGATGTGCGCTGGAAGGGGCATTCCCTGCCCTACCGGGTGTTCGACAAGGACCAGCGGGTGACGCATGCGGCGATCATCGAGAACAAGCGGCTTTCCGATGTGCTGGCCTATATCAAGGAGCGGCAGGATCAGTTGCCGTCGCCGAAGGTCAAGACCAACAGCGAGAAGATTGGCTACACGCCGCGGGGTCGCAAGCCGGGCAAGCGGACGGATTTTATGAACGATCCGGCCGTCATTGCTCGGCGTCGACAGGCGCTTTCCCAGCAAAGT
>MBFK01000141.1 GCA_001704765.1 Sinorhizobium shofinae | reverse complement strand
CTAGTTTCCGTCCATAAACGACAAAGTGTTGATTTTGTTGGCTGAATCGTAGTTTGCACGGGCAAAGCCCGGCGGTTTCAGGTACCTTGGATCATGCCACTGATTCCAAAGTCCTTCACCGCCGGAGCCGACAATGCGCCAAGAACGCACCGTCCAAGCCAGCATATTCGATGTTTTCGCGACACACGAGATCGGCCATGAGCTGAAGGCGATGTCGCAATGGCTGGACGAGCATCGCGATCTACTTGGCTTGGTGGCCCGGGACCTGGTTCGTTTCGGCGTCAAAGCCACCGGACGACAGGGGCTGCCCGCCGAAGCGGTGTTGCGCTGCGCGCTGCTCAAGCAATACCGACAACTGAGTTATCAGGAGCTGGCGTTCCATCTGGAGGACTCGGCGTCGTTCCGCGCCTTTGCCCGGCTGCCGTGGTCGTGGAACCCGCAGAAGTCGGTGCTGCAAAAGACGATTAGCGCGATCCGGCCCGAGACCTGGGAACAGATCAATCGGGCACTGCTGTTGAGTGCTCAGCAGGCGAAGCGCGAAGATGGCGCGGTCGTGCGGTTGGACAGCACTGTGACCTCGGCGCTCATGCACGAACCGAGCGACAGTAGCTTGCTGTGGGATGCTGTACGGGTCATGGTGCGCCTGCTGAAGCAGGCTGATGCGTTGGTTGGCGACGCCGGTCCGTCATGGCGTGATCATTGCCGAGCGGCCAAGAAGCGCGCCCGCCGCATCCAGTTCACGCGCGGTCGGCCCAACCGAGTCCAACTCTACCGCGAGCTGATCACGATCGCCCGCGCGACCCTGGCCTATCTGCGTCGGGCGAGCGAGCGATTGGCCGCGGCGACCAATCCGTTCATCAAACTGTGGCAACGCCAGGTCTGTCACTATCGGCCGCTGATCGAACGCATCATCACACAGAGCGAGCGGCGGGTATTGGCCGGCGAGCCGGTGCCTGCCGGCGAGAAGCTGGTCAGCCTGTTTGAATCCCACGCCGATATCATCGTCAAAGGCAGTCGCGACGCCGAATACGGCCACAAGCTCAACCTGACCACCGGCAGGAGCGGCATGATCCTCGATCTGGTGATCGAAGCAGGCAATCCCGCCGACAGCGACCGGCTACTGCCGATGCTGGAGCGTCACATCGCGTTCTATGGACACGCGCCGCGCCAGGCGGCGGCCGATGGCGGCTTCGCCAGCCGCGACAATCTGGCCACAGCGAAGGCCTGGGGCGTTCGCGACATGGCGTTTCACAAGAAGGCCGGCCTTAGGATCGAGGACATGGTCCAAAGCAATTGGGTTTACCGCAAGCTGCGCAACTTCCGCGCCGGCATCGAAGCTGGCATCTCATGCCTCAAGCGCGCTTACGGCTTGGCGCGTTGCACCTGGCGCGGCCTTGACCACTTCAAGGCTTACGTCTGGTCCTCGGTCGTGGCCTACAACCTCGTTCTCTTCTCACGCCTCAAACCGAGCTGATGCCGACCCGCCATCGCGGCCGCCTCGAACCGGTCATACCGGCCCTCGTCGCGTGCGCGTGATCGCGCCCGTAACTCCGCTCTGCACAGAAACCGCGCCCTTTATCCCGCCAGCGCCCCTCAAGGACCCTTGCACCAAGGACAAGTAATTGTAAACGCAGAAAAATACGCGTCTTTATGGACGGAAACTAG
>MBFK01000029.1 GCA_001704765.1 Sinorhizobium shofinae | reverse complement strand
GGCTTCAAAGGCGCTGTCCCTTGCGCCGAAAGTCGCTGTAACATCAGAAAAACAGCGGTTTATGGACGGGCACTAGACTAGTCTTAGTCTAGGCTGTGGGTGACGAGCAATCCATTTGGGTGGCCTCCCTAATCCTTGACTGCAACGTGCGCTGTGAGACCCTACGGCCTCTCGGTTGTATTGTGTGGGAGGCAGGTAATGGCGACGGCGGCAAGTATGTTTAATCCTCCAACACTCGTGAGCGCATTGCTTGCTGGTGCACGCCGAGATGCGGCGATCGTATCCTTGCCCGTTGTTTATCTGCTGCTGGGCTTTAGCATCATTGAATTGGCACCTGGCGACTGGGTTAGGTATTTCGCCATATCTTTGGTGGGCCTAGTCTCGATGACAGCGCTATTCGCGGCGTGTATGAGGGGCACCTATCATGTCCTGGTCAATCAAGCGGATCGCCCGATTACCGCGATCATCCGCGATATCCGCGGCACGTCACTCGCAACGGCTGCGCTCTATCTCCCTGTTGCCGGCGCGCAAGTGATCCTTACAAGCGTATTTTGGCAGTGGAAAACTCATCTTCCCAAATTTGCTTGGGATCAGACGCTGAGCAATCTTGACCGAACACTTCACTTTGGCCGGCTACCGTGGGAGTGGCTTCAGCCGCTCTTGGGCTATTGGCCGGTGACGTTCCTACTCAGCACGAACTACAGTATCTGGTTCATGGTGATGTGGATGTTCTGGATGGCCGTTGCGTTCAGCGAGCGACCTCAACGCACTCAATTCCTAGTCACGTTTGCGCTGCTGTGGATCATTCTCGGTAGTTTCATGGCAACCGCCTTCGCATCGGCTGGCCCATGCTTTTTCGGCAACCTCGGCCTTCAGGAATCGCCCTATGCCGGGCTGATGTCCTACCTCAAGGCTGCTGATCAAACCGTGCCGATCTTTGCTCTCGACGTCCAGGACATGCTCTGGCAGGGCTATGCAGGTGCAGGCACCGACATGGGCATTTCAGCCATGCCCAGCCTTCACAACGCGACGGCGCTCCTGATGGTCCTCGCTTCAAGGAGCTTCCACCCCGCCATACGATGGGCACTCAAGATTCATTTCGTTCTGATATTTCTGGGGTCGATACACTTGGGCTGGCACTATGCCGCCGATGCCTACGTCTCATATGCGGCGACACTAGTGATCTGGTTCGGGATCGCCTCGCGTTGCCAGTCTCGAACGCTGACACCCCAGGTCGTTTAACGCAGTGACCGCGTCATGCCGCCGATCGCGCCTGCTGGTCTGCCTCTCGGGCAAGACGGATAATTTCGGCGCCGTTTGCTAGATTAGGGAGCCCTGACTTGTTGCGCACTGACCGCAAGGCAGCGCCGCTCTCACGGCGAGAAGTTCTCGGCCGCACTTGACCATCTGTTCATGCGTGATCTTACCTCGCGGTCGCCACAATCGCCGCTATCGTCCTTTGGATCAGATAACTGTCCACACGACCTAGACTATAGACTAGTGCCCGTCCATAAACCGCTGTTTTTCTGATGTTACAGCGACTTTCGGCGCAAGGGACAGCGCCTTTGAAGCCA
>MBFK01000165.1 GCA_001704765.1 Sinorhizobium shofinae | reverse complement strand
TGTGGTCTCCGTTCGTCCTAAGCAAACAAACAGAATCACAACTGGCTGATTTCACTCAACTCTTTTTCGGTCAGGCTCTTAAATCCGCTACGTCACGGGAGTTGGTCGCAACAGGGTTAGCCAGCTCTATTGCTGCGAAAGGACGCATCCGGCACTCCATAGATACGCCGGTGCAACATTGCCGAAAATGGCTCCTTTGCATCGGCCATTCTTCGAACTTCCCCTATTGCCCGTGCCGCCGCTCGCCGCGCCTGCGCGCCCCCCGCGCCGATCTTCACTTCGAGGTCACAGACCAGTTGTTGAAATTGAAGTTCTTTCCCCCCGGGGACGAGGTAATCTCGACGCCGTATTGGACGCTACCGACTTCTATGTCGCCAAAGTACCCCTTCGACTTGATCCACTGCAGGATACTCTTGATGTCCACTGTCCCGCTGTTGGTCTTCGAAGTGCGCAGCAGTGAGATGACCTTGTGACCATCGGGCCCTTCACCTTCAAACACGTTCCAAGTCGCTCCGCCTACATTGACATTGCTGTAGACCGGAATGGCCGCACCGGAAGGGGCATAATGATATGAAATGGGCTTAACGTTGCCGCTCCCGTCCGAGTTTCCGGTGTAGTTTGTCCAGAGCATTATCTCATGCTTGTTTGAGCTGTCCCAGATATCGTAGGCGACATCCCAGGCGCCGCCAGTGGGAACTTCCTGATTGAAGCTTGAGCTCAGAGTGTTGATTGAACTGAGCGGTTTCCCGATATTGAAAGCCACGTGCGGGTAGCTCTTGATGCCAGGAGTATTAGGCTGGTCCGACCACACGCTCCACCGGTTGACTCCACTCACCGAAATCGTCTGAGGCCCAGGGCGCGGGCCCCATACGTCGTTGTTCCAAGAGTAGCCATCGCGTGAAAAGCTTCCGTATGGAGCGTGCGAACTCCAAATCGGAGCCCGTGCCGATACAAGCGCGGCAGATGATAATGACCCGGCTTCATTCGCGGCCTGCCTAAATAGATCATGATCCTCCTGTGTCCGGACGTACCCCGTTGGGGATCCTTTCGCGGCGCCACCGTTTATCCGATTGGAATCCATAAAGCTCTCCTTTCTACTATGATGACAAAGTCTCCTGCAGATCCGCCCAGCGGGTACCCAAGTTCAGTATAGGCGGTATCGGCATAGAGACTAGATTGGAATGCTAGGAAGGTTGGCTTTCGAGAAGCTGACGAGCCCGAGGAGAAAGGTGGACCCGCGCCCGGGTTTGCCGTCTTTCGGATGACAACGCCGGCACGGTCTATCAGGTACGCAACGGTGCTTCCGAATGAGCAAGGCCAACCGCATCACCCGTTTGACATCCGCCGCCTGCGAGCAGATTCAGGCCCGCATGCTTGAGGCTTGCAGGCAGATCGCTTCAGATCACGGACTGGTCATCGAAAGTTGTCGGGCGAAATGAAAAACTGACCCCCTAACGAAGCGAAGAACTGACCCCCTCGTATTAAAACGAGGAGCTTTAGATGA
>MBFK01000048.1 GCA_001704765.1 Sinorhizobium shofinae | reverse complement strand
TTAGTCCGCCCTGAACAACGGCTAAGCGATTGAAGTTTGGCGGTTGTTGAATGGCAGCGAAGTATCGGTTTTTGCGGTGAGTGATGTGATGACGACCAGGATACATGCGCGCCAAACGGCGAGAAGCCTGAGGATGAGGCGCAGATTGTGCGCGGCAGCCACGAGCAGGGCATTGGCGGCATCGCCAGTATGGCCGAGGAGGTAGTTCCGGTCCAGCCTGCCATCGGTCTTCATATGACCGATGGTGGCCTCGATGGCCGATCGTCGTTTGAGTTCGCGTCGCATGGTAGCGGTCAGGCCGCGCTTCTGCCCGGCGATGACGACGGTGGCGTCGCCCCGGTAATCATGACCGCGAAAGCCCTTGTCAACGTAAATGCGCTCAGGATCTACACCGCCGATCTTGGTCGCCTGGCTGACGGTCCGATCCAGCGTATGACCATCATAGGGATTGCCCTCGAAGGCCATGGCCGCCACCACCAGGCCCTCGCGGTTGGTCGTCGCAATGCCCACCTTGGCACCGAACTCGTAAGGCGTGCGCGCCTTGCCCTTGGCGATGCACACCACCTCGGGCGCATGCAGCGAATAGAGCTTCATCTTGTCCTTCGGCTTTTGGGCAAGCAACCGCTCGACGAGACCGAGAAGGCTGGCAAACCGGTTCTCCAGCTCTGTGTTTCCAGCAATCTTGCGGCAAATATCGCGAAAGACGCGGCCCAGATAGGTGCGCAGTTTCTTCAACTCCCGGCGCATGCGGCGAAACTGCCGGGCATGGGCATAGCGTCCCACCCGGACTGCCGCGGCCTTGGCAAGGCGGGTATGGCTCTGGCGAAGCGGAATGGCGAAGCGTTTGGCCTGGCGCACCAGAGACAGGATCGCCTTCAGATAAAGCCGGCCGTCCGTCGGATAGGCAATCGCCTTGGGCTGCACCGTCGTATCGACCGTGATGCGCTCCAGAGAGCCTGGTTTTGCCGTTCCCGTGTCAAGTGCGGCATCGACGCTTGCCTTGAGCATCTCGGCCAAACCCTCCGGGCCGATCCGTTTGCGCCAGCGTGTCATCGTACTGGCATCGATCGGCATCTCATGTTGGAAAAATTCGAAGCCGCAGAAGTACTGCCAATAGGGATTTTCGACCCAGCGCTCGACCGTCTCTTCGTCCGACAGGTCGTGGACGTGCTTCAGGTAATGCAGGCCCACCATCAGACGGGTCGGCTTGGCCGGTCGACCGATCGGCCGATAAAAGCCGCCAAAGGCTTGGTCGAAGCGCTCCCAGGCAATCGCCTTGCCCAGACGGACCAGCGGATGCTTCAGATTGATCATCGCGTCCAGACGTTCGCGAAACAGATCATGTTTGCCGGAAGAAGGCTGCGTCGGTCGCATCGAAAAAACACCAGAAAACAGGGGGCCGCAAAGCAGTTTCCTGCAGTTTCAAATACTTCAGACTCCTTGGGAATCCCTGAAATCAAAAGATTTTCAGGTTTTTCAGCGCGGACT
>MBFK01000057.1 GCA_001704765.1 Sinorhizobium shofinae | reverse complement strand
CTCCGCCCTAGTGAGACCGAGCCGCCTTGCGCTCGGCAATATGCTGTCAGGTATGGTCCCGAGCTTCGGGAAGCGCTGGTGGCTCTGTGGGAAGCATCCGATCGCCTCTGCTCGAAACGTCTGAAGCCGCTGATCCCGATTTTGCTGCCAGCTCTTGAGCGTCACGGCCGGCTCGATCTGAGTACCGAGCTTCGCGATAAGCTACTGACCGTCAGTGCGGCGACGATGGACCGGTTGCTGTCAGAGATACGTGTGGTGGCTCGTGGTGGCCAGCGTCGGCGCGCTGGAATGAGTTCTGCGGTTCGCCGGTCGGTCCCGGTGCGCACCTTCGGGGACTGGAACGATCCGCTGCCCGGTTATGTCGAGGTCGACTTCGTGGCTCATTCGGGGACCTCTTCGTCCGGTAGTTTCGTTCAGACGATGGTGCTGACCGATATCGCTACGGGCTGGACCGAGTGCGTGCCAGTCCGCACGCGCGAAAGCGGTCTCGTTATCGCTGCCCTCAATCAGGCCCGCTCGCTGTTTCCATTCCCGCTGCAGGGCGTGGACTTCGACAACGATAGCGCCTTCATGAACGAACGTGTGGTCTGCTGGTGCCGAAGTCAGGGATTGGAGGTGACCCGTTCGCGAGCGTATCGAAAGAACGATCAGGCTTGGGTCGAGCAGAAGAACGGCGCGATCGTGCGACGGCTGGTCGGTTACGGAAGGCTCGTCGGCGCGGAGGCGACGGTTGTCCTTGGGCGTCTCTACGACGTGGTGCGTCTGTACGGCAATCTGTTCCAGCCTTCGTTCAAGCTGCGAGAGAAGACACGGATCGGCGCCCGCGTCGTCAAACGCTACCATCCGCCCGTGCCGCCGATCGCGCGGGTGGTTGCCCATTCCGGTGTGGCCGAGGCCGATAAGGCGCGGCTGCAGGCGATGTTGGAAAGGGAAGATCCGGTGATGCTGTTTGCCGGAATTCGTGCCGCACAGGAGGAGCTCGGAAAGCGGGTCGATCGCCGTGGCTTGAATGCCGGGACCGAAGAACCGCTCGCCATCGATCTGCAGCGATTCACCGTGAGCTTGAAGACAGCCTGGCAGGCTGGAGAGAAACGGCCGACACATCGGCGGCCCTATCGGCGGACCAAGCCTTACCCGAAAAGGCCGAGCATGCTGGAGCCATTCGAGCCCCAGATTCGAGCGTGGCTTGAGGCAGATCCGGCGCTCTCGGCAGCCGCGGTGCTCCAGCGCCTTGTGAGCGCCGATCCGTCACGCTTCACCAAGAAAGCGCTGCGGACGGTGCAAATGGCCGTCAAGGCTTGGCGCATGAAAATAGCCGGGCAGATCATACTCGATGGCGACTGGATGAAGCGCGCGCCCGTATCTCCTCCCGCCGCGGCGGGAGGAGATACGGGCCATCTCAATGCCCCCAACTTCAGTAACATTCCTGGGTGAGGCAATAGG
>MBFK01000007.1 GCA_001704765.1 Sinorhizobium shofinae | reverse complement strand
GCCACCACCGCGGACCAGACATAGGCTTTGAAGTGGTCGAGCCCGCGCCAGGTGCAGCGGGCCAAGCCGTAGGCCCGCTTCAGGCATGAGATGCCGGCCTCGATGCCGGCGCGGAAGTTGCGCAGCTTGCGATACACCCAGCGGCTCTTGACCATGTCTTCAATCCTGAGGCCGGCCTTTTTGTGGAAGGCCATGTCGCGCACGCCCCAAGCCTTGGCCTGGCTCAGATTGGCGCGGCTGGCATAGCCGCCGTCGGCTGCCGCCTGCTGCGGCGGCGCGCCATAGAAAGCGATATGGCGTTCCAGCATTGGCAGCAACCGTTCGCTATCGGCCGGGTTGCCGGTTTCGACGACGAGGTCAAGGATCAGGCCGCTCTTGCCGGTGGTCAGGTTGAGTTTATGGCCGTACTCGACGTCGCGGCTGCCCTTGACGATGATGTCGGCATGCGGCTCGAACAGGCTGACCAGCTTCTCGCCGGCCGGGACCGGCTGCCTGGCCATAACCCGCCGTTCGGTCTGGGCGATGATCTGCTCAATCAGCGGCCGGTAGTGGCGAACCTGGGCCTGCCAGAGTCCAACGGCCGGGCTTGCCGCCAGGGGCAAGCGCTCAGCCGCCTGCTGAAGATAGCCCAAGGTCGCGCGCGTGATCCTCAGCAGCTCGCGGTAGTGCTGAACCCGTTTGGGGCGACCGCGGGTATATTCGATCGCCCGGGCCCGCTTCTTCGCCGCGCGGCAGTGATCGTGCCATGGGATGACGCTGCCCAACGCATCCGCGTGCTGCAACAAACGCACCATCACCTGGACGGCGTCCCATAACAGGCCGCTGTCACTCGGCTCGTGGATGAGTGCTGCGGTGACAGTGCTGTCCACGCGCACGACCTTGCCACTTTCCAGCTTCTCCTGCCGAGCGCTCGCAAGCAGCGTCCGATTGATTTCTTCCCAGCTCTCGGCCCGGAGCGCGCTGATCGTCTTGTGCAAGACCGACTTCCTGGGGCTCCACCCCCACGGCAGCCGGGCAAAAGCCCGGAACGAGGCGGAGTCTTCCAGATGGAACGCCAGCTCCTGATAGCTCAACTGGCGATACTGCTTGAGTAGCGCGCAGCGCAGCACCGCCTCCGTTGGCAGGCCCTCGCGGCCGGTTTCCTTGATGCCGTGTCGGCGCAGATCCCGCGTCACCCGGCTCAGCAGCTCGCCATGCTCGTCCAGCCACTGTGACATCGCTTTCAGTTCACGGCCAATCTCGTGTTCGGCGAAAAGATCGAATATGCTGGCCTGGACGGTGCGTTCTCGGCGCATTGTCGGCTCCGGCGGTTGCGGGTTTCCCTTTAGAATCAGTCGCTTGAACCTAAAGTGTACCTGAAACCGTCGGGCTTTACCCGCGGAAAAATCGAGAATAATCCAACAATATCAGCGACTTGCCGTTTATGGACGGGCACTAG
>MBFK01000105.1 GCA_001704765.1 Sinorhizobium shofinae | reverse complement strand
GCCGGGTTCTGACCGGTGATGAGCTGGCCATCGACGACTGTGTGTGCGCCCCAGTCCTTGACCTTGGAGAAGACCGCACCGAGGCTGATGAGCTCGTCCTCGACCAGGAACGGCACGACCTTCGTGAGACCGACAGCCTCTTCCTCGCTGTTGGTGAAGCCGGTGACGTAGCGTCCTTGAACAAACGGGCTGCCGTCGGCATTGGTCACGCGATGCAGGACGCCCGGTGCATGGCAAACGAGAGCGATCGGCTTGCCGGCCGCGATGAAGGTTTCGATCAGCTTGATCGAATTCGGATCCTCGGCCAAATCCCACAGCGGGCCGTGGCCGCCGGGATAGAAAACCGTATCGAAGTCCTTCTGGTCGACGCTGTCCAGGCGCACAGTTTCTGCGAGTTGCGCCTTGGCAACCTCGTCGGCGCTGAAGCGCCGCGTAAGGTCGGTCTGGAACATCGGCTCGTCGCTCTTCGGGTCGAGCGGCGGCTGGCCGCCCTTTGGCGAGGCGAGGGTGATCTCGGCGCCGACGTCCTTGAAGACGTAGTAGGGGGCTGCCAGCTCCTCGAGCCAGAAGCCGGTCTTCTTGCCGGTGTCGCCGAGAGTGTCGTGGGAGGTGAGTACCATCAGGACTTTCATTGTCGGATCCTTTCCTCAGGTGATGCGGCGCCATCAGGCGTCGTAGCCGGTTGATTTGGAGCTCGATCAGCCGCAGCGGCTTGTCGATGAGCCGATAATGGCACCTGCCCACATATTTCAGAAATTTACTTCTTTGATTTTAGATATTCATGTGAGATTACATCTCGATGAGATACGATCTGAACCTGCTCCCGGTTTTCCTGGCCCTGATGGAGGAGCGCAGCGTGACACGGGCTGCAGCGCGACTGGGCATCACCCAGCCGGCGCTGTCCAATTCGTTGAACCGCCTGCGCGATACCCTGCGGGATCCGCTGTTCATCCGCGAAAGGTACGGCATAAAGCCGACGCAACTGGCCGAGGAGATCGCTCCAACGATCGAAGCAGCGCTGGCGCAGCTGGACGATCTCATTTTGAACCAGCAGGAGTTTCAGCCAGCAAACGCCGAACGACTGTTCACGCTTGCCCCCAACAGCTACGTGGAGCTTGTGTTGATGCCGGCCCTCGTCGCGAGGGTGCGTGAGCTGGCGCCGGGTATCAAGCTCCGCATGACAGCATTTGGCAACGATCTCGCCGAGACCGGCGTCATTTCCGGTACCACGGCCATGGTGCTTGGCCGGATCGTCGATCCGCCGGACAACCTTGTCGTCCAGCATCTTCTGGACGATGGGCTCGCCTGCGTGGTGCGCAATGACCATCCCGAGGTTCGAGACCGTATTTCCCGAGAACAGTATGAAAGGCTCAAGCACGTGAACGTGCTCCCGCCGGGCCGGCTGCGGGCGGGCCTCTTCCAGGCATTGGGGC
>MBFK01000156.1 GCA_001704765.1 Sinorhizobium shofinae | reverse complement strand
TACTACAGTTGCAAATGCCCTCGTTTTCTGTAGTGGGCGAGCATAGCGTGAGCCTGATGCTTTCGTCGCCAGAGTGACCAGGCGAGAATGAAAGCACGTTTTGCGGGCTTTCGCATGATCAGCCGAGTGATGAGGGTGCGGATTTCGGCAACGGTGGGAATGAGCCTGACTTTGCGCGTCAGGCAGCTATTGGCGGATTTGGACTCGTTTCGTTCGGTTTGCCGCAGGCCGAACGGCGTAGATCGGCGCCGAGCTTGGCCAGGAAGGCGGCGGCCGCCATGACGAGCGTCATGTGGCGATGCCAGCCGAGCCAGGAGCGAGCTTCGCAATGGTCAAGGCCGAGATCGTCCTTGGCGCGCTGGAAGCATTCTTCGATCGTCCAGCGCAATCCGGCTGCCCCGGCCAATTCCGCAAGCGTGGCCTCGGCGGGGGCAAAGACCAGATAATAGCTGAGGGCGCGCGGATCCGTGCGGCTTTTGCGGATGAGGAGATAGCGGGCATAGCCTTCGTCAACGACATAAGGCAGAGCAATCCGTGCCCAGTCGTAGAGACGCAATCCCTTGGCGCCTTCGCCGGCCGGACAAGCAGCCCAGGCCGCGGCAGGCAGTTCCTCGGCCATCTCTTTCGGATCCGTCTGCAGCAGCCCCTGATCGGTCAGCATTCGCAAAGTATGGTTGGAGCGCACCGCAAGCACATAAGGCTGTCGGCGCTCCTCGAGCATACGGCGCGTCCGGTAATCCCCGCCATAGACCGCATCGGCCAGAACCCAGGCGCACGGCACGCCCCGATCAAGCGCTTCCGCCAACATGCCGCGTGCCATCGCCGGCTTCGTCAAAAATTCCGTCTCCTGTGGAATGCCGGCCGCCTTGCGCCGCGCCGGGTCTTTCCCCCAGGCTTCCGGCAGATAGAGCCGTCGGTCGATCAGCGCTTGGCCAAAGCGGCTGGCATAGGCGATGAATACGCCGATCTGGCAGTTCTCGATCCGGCCGGCGGTGCCCGAATATTGCCGCGCCACCCCGACCGAATGGGTGCCTTTCTTCAAAAAGCCGGTTTCGTCCACCACCAGCACACCCGATCGCTCGCCGAGCGCCTCAATGGCGTAGTCGCAAACGATGTCACGCAAGCGCTCCGCATCCCATTGCGAACGCCCCAGCAGGGCCTGGATCCGCCACGGACGCCCAAAGCCGGCCTGCTCGGCCAGAAGCCAGCCGGTCTTGCGCTCAATCCCCGATAAAAGCCCGTCGATGAACGCCCCGCAGCTCTCCCGCGCTTCGGAACGGCGGAACACGACGCCAAGACGCGCCTTCAGCGCCGACAACTCCCCTTCCCACGAAATCCCAGAGCCCGACCATTCCGAAACAGACATGCCGCATCCTCACCAAGAAAACCCCTTGAAGAGAATCATGATTTGCCATCAATTACAACTGTAGTA
>MBFK01000092.1 GCA_001704765.1 Sinorhizobium shofinae | reverse complement strand
GCCTCCTTCGCCCCAACCCGGGAGCAAAATGGATGAGGCAATGTTCAAGCCTCCGGGAGCATGGTTACGTGCGGCAATACGTGATCTCAGCCAGATTGTCGCTCTACAGCCATCACATCTCATCACCCTCGCTATCTACGCGTCCAGCGTTTCTATTCGAGTTTGCCAAACGGAAGATTCGATTATGCAGCGCCAACGTGAGCGATATAGGCTTGGTTGCGCGCCAACAATGCCCAGGCAACACGCGCAGTCTTGTTGGCCAGGGCCACCGCGACCAGCCGGGCCGGTTTACGCGTGAGCAGCTTTGCCGCCCAACTCTTGCTGGCATTATCCTGCCGTGCCCGACGGATCACCGCCGTGGCACCGATAACAAGCAGGCGCCGAATATAGCCATCCCCCTGTTTGCTGATGCCGATAAGTTCTCCTTGCCGCCACTGCTATGCGCGCGCGGCGTTAGACCAAGCCACGCCGCGAAGGAGCGGCCCGAGGAAAACAGTGTTGCATCTGATACCGTCGCCACGATAGCGCTTGCCGTGATCGGCCCGATGCCGGGAATGCCAGCCAGCCGCCGGCTTGCCGCATTATTCCGATGCCAGGCCAAGATCTGCTCTTCGATCTTGTCGATTTCGCTGGCCACGACGCGCATTTGTTTGATCAATCCATGCAGCGCCTTACCCGCCAATGTGGGCAGGCTGTCTTGCATCGCATGAAAAGCCTCGATCGCCGCTTTCACTCCGGCGGTCCCTTGCGCGGCGATGATGCCGAACTCAGCAAGGTGTCCGCGCAGGGCGTTGATCAACATGGTGCGCTGGCGCACCAACAGGTCGCGGGTTTTATGCAGCATCAACACGCCCTGCTGTTCCATACTCTTGACCGCGACGAAACGCATGGTTGGTCGTGTGACTGCCTCGCAGATCGCCTCCGCGTCGGCCGCATCTGTCTTGCCTCGCTTGACATAGGCTTTCACGTAAGCTGGCGGCATCAGCCGGACCGTGTGGCCAAGCTTTCCCAATTCCCGGCCCCAATGATGAGCCGTCGCACACGCCTCGATGCCGATCAGGCAGGGAGGAAGGCTCGCGAAGAATTTCATCACCTCGCCGCGGCGCAATGGCTTACGGACGACTACCTTGCCGCAAGCGTCGATGCCGTGCACCTGGGAAGATATTCTTGGCAAGGTCGAGTCCGATTGTAACAATCTGGTTCATGGAGTGGCTCCTTTCCCTGTTTCTCACAACAGCGATGCTAGACGCCGTTGGGAGGCCGCTCCACCCCATCAAACTAACTGCCCGTTCTCGAATTTAAGTGTCACGTCAACAGATTGAAATCATTGGCACAGTATTCTCATAATTAAAGGGTCTTCCTCAATTTGTGTGGTTCATTCGCCGTTAGCGACGATGCCGCTATGGGCGGGCATGCGAACGAAAACGAAATG
>MBFK01000191.1 GCA_001704765.1 Sinorhizobium shofinae | reverse complement strand
TGGTTCTCTACATTTGGCTGCTGCGTCAAGAATTTTTTTCGCGTTGCCTTCGTCCAATCCGGCTGAAGCATCACAAGCGTCCCATGGTTCTCTTCGGTGTGCGGTCTGTCCTGTCCGTCACCACTATCCGGGGCTCTTCGCTTCACATCCAGGGGGCCGATGCAGTGTATTAAACGCGGTCTTTGATCCGCATCCAACTGTCTCGCATTCGTCCGTCCCGGTCCGGTCGCTTCACCTCATGGACACTGAGGGCTTGGTCTGCGAACGAACTTCACGATCTCGGTTTCTAAAAAGCCTTGCCGCTCGTTGCGGCGCGGAAATGATCCTCCCTTTTCCAAAGCCCAAGCAGCAGGACCGCCAGTTTGCGTGCGACTGCCGCCCGTGCGCGCTTGGGACCCAGACGTTTGGCCAGTCTCAAGCCCCAGCTTCGCAGCGCGGACGGCGCGGTCACCGTCGTCAGCAGGCAGCCAGCCGCCTCATAGAGATAGTGCCGCAACATCCCGTCGCCCTGTTTGGAGATCGCGCCTGTCACATCCCGATCCCCCGACTGATACCTCTTCGGCGTCAGGCCGATATAGGAGCCGATGGACCGGCTTTTTCCAAATCGTTGCGGGTCTTCCACCGTCGCCACGAAGGCCAGAGAGGTCAGCGGTCCAACGCCTGGCACCGACATCAGATGCCAGCACGGCTTCGACGCCGCCACGATCTGCCGCACCTTCTTGTCCAGGCCGGCCAGTTCGACCGCAACCCGCGCAAGCGTGTCGAGAAGTGCGGCGACACCAATATAGAGCGCATCATGCCGGTTGCAGGAAGAACGGACCTCCTCGTCAAACCGCTTGCCACCGGCGCGCGCCGAGATCTTGATTCCGAACGGGCGCAGCAGTCCGCGGACCTGGCCGTAAAGCTGGCGCTTCACAGTGACCAGTTGTTCACGCGCGCCAAGCAACGCTTTTAGCCGATGGCTTTCCATGGTCTTCACATGCACCGGTGAATACCAGCCACTCGCCAGCATCTCGGCAAGCGCCTGCGCATCCGCCTTGTCCGTCTTCTCAGGCCGCGCCTTCAGCGCATCTGCGGCACGCCGCGCATCCATGCAGACCACCGGAAAGCCCAGACCCTTCAGCTCGTGGTAAAGCCAGGGCGTCATCGAACCCGTCTCTAGTCCGACTTTCGCAAGATGACCTTTCCACTTCTTCAGCCGCTCCGCGATCATCGACGGCTGCGTGTCTGCGCTCCCGCGCCACACCACCTGCCGATCCCGGTCCATAACGCAGATGTGTGTGCTCTTGAGGCTGACGTCCAATCCAACGTAATATTCCACCGCTGCTCTCCTCAGGTCTTCGACCAACCAAGGCGAATGCTCTCATCCGCCAAGGGGAGCAGCAACCTCATGTATGGGATGTAT
>MBFK01000135.1 GCA_001704765.1 Sinorhizobium shofinae | reverse complement strand
GGCCGTTTATGCCGACCGGCGAACTATGCCGATTAATCAACTTTTTGCCAACGTTTCCGGTACCATAGCGGTCGCCTAGTCGGCATAGCTTAGGGTCTCTCCGTCGCAATTGACGCGAAGGAGAGGACACATGAACGCAACTGACTATTTGAATCGCAGCGCCCTATACCGGAAGCTGGTCTACGGTCCGTATCGGGAGTTTGCGGGCGTTTACGCCGCCAAAATGTCGAACGAAGGTTTGGGTCGGCAATGCACGTGGCGCTCACTGAGCCTGTTTCGGGATCTGATGGACTGGCATGTTGGCAATGGACATGCTCCGCAGGATTTAAGCGAGGTTCACGTCGACCGCTTTCTTGAGCATCGTTTCAAACACTGGAAGCCCGACTCGGGCGATCGATCGGCGCTCCGCCGCTTGCTTTCGGCGTTACGGGAGGGAGGCTTAATACCAGCCGCGCTTCCGGTTCAGCGCAGTGAGCACGAGAAGATCGTCGATGTATTCGGGCAATATCTCTCGACTGAGAGAGGGCTCGCCGCCGCGACAGTAGGGAGCCACAAGCTTCTGTCGCTTCGATTTCTCCGGGAGGTGTGTCCTGCCGGCGCAGACGGGTTTGCAGCGCTCACCCCGGAGATCGTTATCGGTTATGTCGAGCGACATGCGCTTGACGGTTCCGCCGACAGTGGCAAAGCCATGTGCGGGGTTGTGCGTGCCTTCCTGCGCTATTTGCATCTGAAGGGCTTAATCTCGACGGCGCTGGCCGACTGTGTGCCGTCCATCCGCCGCTGGCGACTTGCCGGCCTTCCAACATTCCTGCCGCCCGAGAAGGTCCAGAAGGTTCTCGATGCGTGTGATCGGACGACGGCGATGGGCCATCGGGACTATGCGGTTCTGATGATCCTGGCCAAGCTCGGTTTGCGCGCCAGCGAAGTTGCTACGCTTAATCTTGAAGATATCGACTGGCAGTCGGGCACGATCCTTGTGAACGGTAAGGGGCGGCGGCAGGCGATCATGCCGCTACGTCACGACGTTGGAACAGCTATCGTGGCTTATATCCGGCATGGGCGGCCAGCTTCAGCGTGTCGGCGAGTTTTCCTGCGGACTCTGGCGCCGCACGTGGGTTTTGCCTCCGGCTGCGCCATCACTATGATTGCGAAGCAAGCGCTCGATCGGGCAGGCATTGACGGCTATGCCCATCACGGTGCCCATCTTTTCCGCCACAGCCTTGCAACCGACCTTTTGCGGTCCGGCGCCAGCTTTGCCGAGATCGGCCAACTGCTCCGCCATCGAAGCATCGACAGCACAAGGATCTATGCCAAGCTCGATGTGGAGAAGCTGCGTGAACTGAGCCTGCCTTGGCCGGGAGGTGTCCAATGAGCCGGCTTCGC
>MBFK01000120.1 GCA_001704765.1 Sinorhizobium shofinae | reverse complement strand
CCTGGCTGTGTAGAAACGCTGATGCCATGGCTAATTGTGGGATATGAGCGTAGCTCAAGCGTCATGGTGACGGTTTTGCTTTCGAGCGCCCTCCAGATGCCGAATTGGCCTCTAAATCGGCGTTTGACGAGAGAGTTTCAGGCAATCTTGAGAGGCGAGGCGCTCACCCCCGTATTGCCGCCACCAGTGCCTTGGAGCCGATGATGTTCATGACCCGGGTCATATTGTAGGCGAGTACGTGCAGTGCCATCTCCGCGCGCACGTTCGGCAGGCGCTTGGTGAGGAAGTGCGTGGCTCCCATCCATGATTTGATCGTCCCGAAGGGATGCTCGGCGGTCACGCGGCGTTGCCGCATCTTATCAGGATCAGCATCAAGCCTTGCCTGCATCGCCTCGAGGTGATGCTCCTGCTCCCAACGCTGAATGCGCCGGTACTTGCTGGTCGTGCATTTGGACCTCATGGCGCAGCTTGGACAATTGCTCGACCAGTAGCGCCGGATCATCAGGCCCGCCTCTTCTCGCGTGAACCGGTAGATCAACCGTTCGCCGGCCGGGCAGAGATAGACATCCTCGTCCTTGAGATACCGGAAGTCCTGCTTGACGAAGAGCCCCTTGATCCGATTGCCCGACGTCATGGGCTTGGGCATGGTCACCGTGACCTTCTGCTCGACGCAGGCGAGAACCTCTTCGCTGTTGAAGTAACCGCGGTCAGCCACAACCTCGAGATGGTCTGCCTCAAAGGCTTGCTTGCTGGCCTTGGCCATGTTGGCAAGTTGCGCCCGGTCGCTGCCGACATTGGTCACCTCATGGGCGACGATGAGGTGATGTTCGGTGTCGACTGCGGTCTGAGTGTTGTAGCCGACCATGCCTGAGCCTCGGCCGCTGGTCGCCATTGACCGGCTATCGGGATCGGTGAGCGATACCTGCTGGTCGGGCGTTGCCAGCATCTCCTTTTCGATCTCCTTGAGCCGAACCATCTCCTGTCGGAGCCGTTCAACCTTCTCCTGCAGGCGCTCGATCTTGGCGGCATGAATGTCGTCGCGCTCCTGCCGGTCGGCGCTGTCCATCTGGTGGAGATATCGGGCAACGCTCTCTTCGATCTGCGTCATGCGCCGCGCCAGCTTGCCCTTGGTGAAGTTCCGGTCCCGGTTGTTGACCGCCTTGAACTTGCTGCCGTCGATCGCAACACTCGGCTTGGCTAGCAGCCCTATCTCGCGGCACAGCCGCACAAAGCCGGTACAGACCTTCTTGATGGCACCACCGTTGTCGCGCCGAAAGTCGGCGATGGTCTTATGGTCAGGCACAAGACGCGCAACCAGCCACATCACCTCGATATTGCGCCCAGCTTCGCGTTCGAGACGCCGGCTCGACTGGACCCGGTT
>MBFK01000162.1 GCA_001704765.1 Sinorhizobium shofinae | reverse complement strand
CCCCATAGGCGCTAACTTAAGGTGTAGACAGCAGGAATCGAGCTGTGATTCATCGGGAAGATGCGAACGACTGATTCCATCGAAACCGACTGGCAGGCTCTGCTATCGAAGCTGTCAGCAGTGATTGATCTCGAAGCAACGGCGAGAACTTCGGGTGCGCTCGTGCGGCGGCGTTGCGTGGGGGATGCGGCTACCTTGCTGCGGCTGGCGTTGGCTTATGGTCCCGGCGGCATGAGCCTTCGTTCCGCAGCAGTCTGGGCGGGTTTGAATGATATAGCGAACCTCTCAAATGTAGGACTTCTGAAACGCCTACGTGGGGCCGCCGATTGGTTGGGCGACCTTGCGGGTGCGTTGCTCAAACATGCTGCTGGTCCGTCGGTTTCTGTGGGCCGCCGATTGCGGATTGTCGATGGAAGTTCGATTGGCCACCCTGGCGGCGGTGGTACGGAGTGGCGGCTTCATGCCACATATGAACCTGCGCTTGCTCGCTTTACACATTTCGAACTTGGCGACATTCACAGCGCGGAAGGATTTTCTCATGCTCCCCTGCGTGGGGGCGATATAGCGCTTGGCGATCGCGCCTATGGCCGGGCCCCTGCTTTGAAGAAGGTGCTGGATGCTGGCGCCGACTTCATAGTCAGAGTGGGCTGGTCGACCATCAGACTGACGTCAGAAGATGGAGAAGTGCTGGATTGGAATACGGTTTTCTCCACTATGCAACATGGCGATATCTGCGAGCGCAAGGTCCTTGTCGAGCACGCAGGGCCAAAAGGCAGAGGCCAGGGCAAGCCGATTTTCCATGCCAGACTTGTTGTTCAGCGCAAGGATGCCGCGGGCACGGAGAAGGCGGAAAAGACAGCCCGCAGAGATCATCAGCGGCGGCGAAATCAAAAGAAATTGCAGCCGATGACTATAACCTCGGCTGGCTTCCTTATGTTACTGACATCGCTGTCTCCGGAAGAGATGAATGCCGGCCAGATTGTCGAAACCTACCGGTTACGATGGCAAATTGAACTTGCCTTCAAGCGTTTGAAAAGCGGGCTCGGTATCCATAAATTGCCTGCCAAAGATCCGCAGCTGGCTCGAAGTTGGCTGATGGCCCACCTGATCATGGCGCTAATGATTGACGAGGCCATCACCGATGTCCTCGACTCTCCCCCCTGGGAAGCAGAAACAGGTTGCTACATCTTTGTCCCTGTGGAGACTTTATAACCTTCTGCGCAATGCTATTCTCAACGTAACAGTGAAGGGCTTGGGAACGACGCAAATCCGACGATCCTTTGGCCGGATCATTCGGCACATCTGCGATCCGCCGCGAAAACGCAAAACCGCTTCCGCCCGACTCAGAGGGAGTTCAGTCTTAAGTTAGCGCCTATG
>MBFK01000173.1 GCA_001704765.1 Sinorhizobium shofinae | reverse complement strand
GATCATGTCCCAGGGAGTGGTGTAGCAGGAAGGCGGCCATCAGTGTTTTTCCGGTAGGGTCGGGTTGTTCAAGCTCAACCTGATGGAAAGATCACCGATGACCGACGAGATGATGAACCTGCGCTCGCTTGTTGAGAAGAGCGCGGATGCGGATTTGCTGCGGGAGATGATTGGCTTTGCCGCCGAGAAGCTGATGGAGCTGGAGGTCGGGGCGAAGACGGGCGCGGCCTATGGCGAGAAGAACGCCTTTCGGCTTGCCCAACGTAACGGCTACCGCGAGCGCGACTGGGAAACACGGGCCGGGACCGTGGAACTGCGCATCCCGAAGCTTCGTACCGGCACCTATTTCCCAAGCTTTCTCGAGCCGCGTCGCATGGCCGAGAAGGCTCTGACGGCCGTGATTCAGGAAGCCTATATCCAGGGCGTTTCGACCCGCTCCGTCGACGACCTGGTCAAGGCGATGGGCATGAGCGGCATCTCCAAGAGCCAGGTCTCGAGGCTGTGCGAGGAGATCGACGACAAGGTGAAGGCGTTCCTCAGCCGCCCCATTGAAGGCGACTGGCCGTATCTGTGGATCGACGCCACCTATCTGAAGGTTCGTCGCGGTGGCCGCATCGTCTCGGTCGCCGTCATCATCGCCGTCGGCGTCAACACCGACGGACGGCGCGAGGTCTTGGGCATGGAGATTGGCACGTCCGAGGCCGAGCCGATCTGGACGGATTTTCTGCGCAAACTGACGCGACGGGGTCTCAGAGGCGTCAAGCTCGTCGTCTCCGATGCCCATGAAGGGATCAAGGCCGCCGTCTCCAAGGTTCTATCGGCCACCTGGCAGAGGTGCAGGGTTCACTTCATGAGAAACGCGCTGGCCCATGCCGGAAAGAGCGGCCGACGAGTGGTCTCCGCCTTCATCGCCACAGCCTTCGCCCAGGATACGCCGGAGACCGCAAGCACTCAGTGGCGCAACGTCGCCGACCAGATCAGGCCGAAAGTGCCGAAGCTCGCCCAACTCATGGACACCGCTGAAGAAGACGTGCTCGCCTATATGACCTTTCCCAGGCAGCACTGGACCAAGCTTCACAGCACCAACCCCATCGAGCGCCTCAATGGCGAGATCAAGCGGCGCACCGAGGTTGTCGGCATCTTCCCCAACGATGACGCCATCGTCCGCCTCGTCGGCGCATTGCTGCTCGAACAGAACGACGAGTGGGCCGTCCAGCGCTCCAGATACCTGACCCTTGAGACCATCGCCGCAATGAGCGATGATCCGCTCATCAGCCTGCCCGCTGCGGCAAGCTGACCCATTCCCGGCTCCGTCCGGAAAGCACGGCGATCGCCGAAGCTACACCACTCCCTGGGACGTCATC
>MBFK01000016.1 GCA_001704765.1 Sinorhizobium shofinae | reverse complement strand
CTTGATGATGTGGACGCCCCCGCGCCGGCGGTTGCCGCTATGATGCCGGCCAGTTACCCGCAGCAAAAGAGGAGCGTTGACAATGCAGATCACGTCCGTTGGATTGGATTTGGCCAAGAGCGTGTTTCAGGCGCATGGTGTCGATGAGACAGGCGCAACCGTGCTGGTGAAACGGCTGCATCGCAAGCAGATGCTGCCGTTCTTCTCGAAGCTGCCACCCTGCCTAATCGGAATGGAAGCGTGTGGCACAGCGCACCATTGGGCTCGGACGCTCGCCGCCATGGGGCACGAGGTCCGGCTCATTCCCCCATCCTACGTGAAGCCCTATGTCAAACGCGGCAAGAGCGACGCGCTGGATGCCGAGGCAATCTGCGAAGCCGTGCAGCGCCCGACGATGCGGTTCGTGCCTGTGAAGACGGTGGCGCAGCAGAGCATTCTCATGACTCATCGCGCCAGGTCGCTGCTCGTTCGCCAACGCACCATGGTCGCAAATGCGTTGCGGGCGCATCTGGCTGAACTCGGCTTAGTCGCCAATCCAGGCATTGCCAATCTGGCAAAGTTGGCGCAGCAAGCGCTGTCTGGCGAGAGCAGCTTGCCCTCCTATGCCCGGACCACGCTGGACATTCTGATCCGGCAGATCCTGGTGTTTGCCGATGAGATCGCTGCGCTGGATCAGCAACTTCTCGCTTGGCATGCCGACAGCGAGGCCAGTCGCCGGCTCTCCGCTATCCCCGGCCTCGGCATAGTCACAGCCACGGCGGTCGCCGCCACCGTCACCGATCCCGAGCAATTCCGCTCCGGCAGGCAATTTGCCGCCTGGCTCGGCCTGACGCCGCAGCAGTGTTCGACCGGAGGAAAAACCCAGCTCGGCGGCATCTCCAAGCAGGGAGACCGATACTTGCGGAGGTTGCTCGTCGTCGGCGCCACCGCCGTTATCCGTCATACGAAGGACAAGGCAACGCCCCTGGCGAACTGGATCAGAAAGCTCCTGGAGAAAAAGCCGTTCAGGCTGGTCTCCGTTGCCCTCGCCAATAAACTCGCGCGGATCGCATGGGTCGTGCTGACCCGCAAGGAAGCCTATCGGGCCCATGAAATGATCGCCTGAGTTCAATCCCAGAGAACCGGAATTGGTAACGGCAGTCGATGATGTGTAACGATCGAGCCAATGGTGAGGCCAACCCGTCTGATTCAATGCGCTTCAAACGCGCGCCAGCTTGATCAGGGTCCTCATCGGCGGATTTCCATCAGGGCCAGCGGTCAAACTTCATACCGCACAAACAGGCCGGACATATGAAAGCAACCGATCAAACCACCCGACAAAAAGCCCTTGCCATAGGGGGCGTCCACATATG
>MBFK01000097.1 GCA_001704765.1 Sinorhizobium shofinae | reverse complement strand
GCAAATTATGTGAGGCAACGGTTGAATATTCAGGAACAGTTTCGACGAGGCAATGCGGCGTCTCATCCTGATCGTCGCGCTATACCCAGGCAATGCTCAAGGCGATCAAGGGCATTGGCGCAGAGTTCGCAAACATCCTGGTAAATGAGGGATTGTTCCGCCAGTTCGACAACCGGCGCCAGATTGCAGCCTATGCAGGTCTAGCGCCTTCGCCGTGGCGAAGCGACTCGATCGATCGCGAGCAAGGTGTCTCGAAGGCAGGCAATCCGAGGCTGCGGACGATGATGATCCAACTGGCCTGGCTCTGGCTGCGCCACCAGCCGGGCTCGGCCCTGACGCGCTGGTTCTATGAACGGATCAGCCACAGCGGCGGGCGTGGCAAGAAGGTTGCGATCGTCGCGCTGGCGCGCAAACTGCTCGTGGCCTTGTGGAAGTATGCGACCAGCGGTGTCGTGATCGAAGGCGCCGTCATGGGCAAGGCCTGACCACCCACCTTTTAATCAAGCCAATCCCTCGGAGCCTGAACAGCTCTGACGGATCCAGGCGAACGGACCGAAGCCCCCACGGCTTCTATCGCCGCCTAAAAGAATGGTTCCGTTCTCCTGAGCCCACCCCCGAATGCGGGATTATGGTGCAGCCGTCTTGAGCGG
Organism: Sinorhizobium shofinae; assembly: GCA_001704765.1. Classification (GTDB taxonomy): domain Bacteria; phylum Pseudomonadota; class Alphaproteobacteria; order Rhizobiales; family Rhizobiaceae; genus Sinorhizobium; species Sinorhizobium shofinae. The sequence continues at coordinate 656 of MBFK01000097.1, read as the reverse complement.
CGACCGGATATGAGGTGGTACAGGTGAGGCATGGCCTGCCAGTACTGGGAATGGGCGCAGCTGGATACCGTCGACGACAGAAAGGCCTGCAAAATGGTGCCCCCACCCTCTTGACCTTCAACTCATTATATGAGGGGGGCCCCCGGATCAGGCTCTGGGGCGTTCCCGAGGTGGACTGACGACCAAGATCCACCTGGTCTGCGACGGCCTGGGCCGACCGCTGCGCTTCATCCTGACCGCCGGTCAGCGCCACGACAGCCTCACGGCCAAGACGCTGCTGGAGGGGCTCAAGGCCGAGGCGGTGATCGCCGACAAAGCCTATGATAGCAATGACTTGCGCCAATTCATCGCCGACCTCGGAGCAGAGGCGGTGATCCCGTCAAACCGCTCGCGCAAGGTGCCGATCCCACACGACGAGGTCGTCTACAAGGACCGCAACCGGATCGAGCGCTGCTTCAACAGACTCAAGCACTTCCGTCGTTTCGCCACGCGCTACGACCGGCGAATCATCCACTACTTAGCCTTCGTGCACCTGGCCGCCGCCATTCTCTGGCTGCGCTGAATGTCGATTCGTCCTAGTGGTATCCGCCTAACATAAGAGTCCGTATGGGATTCCCTTTGGCGAGTGCGTATGCGAGTGTGGCGCATGCGCACAG
>MBFK01000128.1 GCA_001704765.1 Sinorhizobium shofinae | reverse complement strand
GAATATGCCCGGGCGAGCGCCGACGACGCGAAGGCGGCGATCGCCGCGGCCAAGGCCGCCTTTCCGGCCTGGTCGCGCTCCGGCATCCTCGAGCGCCACGCCATCCTCAAGAAAACCGCCGACGAGATCATCGCCCGCAAGGACGAACTTGGCCGGCTGTTGTCGCGCGAGGAGGGCAAGACGCTCGCCGAGGGCATCGGCGAGACGGTACGGGCCGGCCAGATCTTCGAATTCTTCGCCGGCGAAACCTTAAGGCTCGCCGGCGAGACGCTGCCGTCGGTGCGTCCGGGGATCGGCGTCGAGATCAGCCGCGAGCCGGTCGGCGTCGTCGGCATCATCACCCCGTGGAACTTCCCGATCGCCATCCCGGCCTGGAAGATCGCCCCGGCGTTGGCTCATGGCAACACCGTCGTCTTCAAGCCGGCCGAACTGGTGCCGGGCTGCTCATGGGCGATTGTCGACATTTTGCATCGCGCCGGCCTGCCGAACGGTGTGCTGAACCTCGTCATGGGCAAGGGCTCGGTGGTCGGCCAGGCAATGCTCGACAGCCCCGACCTGCAGGCGATCACCTTCACCGGCTCGGTCGGCACCGGCAAACGGGTGGCGCTCGCCTCGGTCGAGCACAATCGCAAGTTCCAGCTGGAGATGGGCGGCAAGAACCCGTTCGTCGTCCTCGACGATGCCGATCTCAATGTCGCCGTCGAGGCGGCGGTCAACTCGGCCTTCTTCTCGACCGGCCAGCGCTGCACCGCCTCGTCGCGGCTGATCGTCACCGAGGGCATCCACGACCGGTTCGTCGCGGCGATGGCCGAGCGGGTGAAGGGGCTGGTCGTCGACGACGCCTTGAAGGCCGGCACCCATATCGGCCCGGTCGTCGACCAGAGCCAGTTGAACCAGGACACCGACTATATCGCCATCGGCAAGCAGGAAGGCGCCAGGCTCGCCTTCGGCGGCGAGCTCGTCTCGCGCGACACGCCCGGCTTCTACCTCGAGCCGGCGCTGTTCACCGAGGCGAGCAATGCGATGCGCATTGCCCGCGAGGAGATCTTCGGGCCGGTTGCCGCCGTCATCCGGGTGAAGGACTATGACGAGGCGCTTGCCGTTGCCAACGACACGCCGTTCGGGCTGTCGTCCGGCATCGCCACCACCAGCCTCAAGCATGCGACGCATTTCAAGCGTAATTCGGAAGCCGGCATGGTGATGGTCAACCTGCCGACCGCCGGCGTCGATTTCCACGTGCCGTTCGGCGGCCGCAAGGGCTCCTCC
>MBFK01000205.1 GCA_001704765.1 Sinorhizobium shofinae | reverse complement strand
CCTTAAGGAGCGCAGCCCAGTCCTGCCGGGCTCGCTAGACAACCATCGGGACAACCGGGATATTGTCGACACGCCTTCCGTGGTGCTTTCGCCGCGCGGCTCGTAAGCGCGCTGGTCACGCAGGATCTGGAAGGCGATCGTCAAAAGCTTGCGCGCGATCGCCACACGCGCCTTGTTGGTTCCTGTGATCTTCAGATGCTCGTATTGGGCCCGAAGCTGCGCATCGCTGGCGATCGCAGGGGCGACGGCTTCCACGAAAGCCCAACGCAGCCACTTGTTGCCCTGCTTGACGATCTTGCCATGAAAGGTTTTGCCGCCGCTCGAATAGGTCGAGGGCACAAGCCCGGCATAGGCGGCCAGCTTGTTCGGGTTGCGGAACCGCGAGATGTCGTCGATCTCCGCGTCGATCAGCCGAGCGAAGAATTCGCCGATACCGGGGATCGTCTTCAACAGTTTGACATTGGCCTTGGCCTTGGTCATCGCCCGGATCGTTTTTTCCGACTGCCTGATCCGTACGTCGATGTCGTCGACGAAGTCGAGACCACGGTCGATCTGGATGCGGTCGATCGGTGAGACGTCCACCTGCGCTAGCTGGACACGGCCGGCCTTGCCGAACAGGTCACCGAGCTTCTTCAACTGTGCCGTCTGCTCCGGATAGCGATCAAACACCGTGACGATGCGGTTCTTCGTCATCGTGCGCAGTCGCACGTAGAACATCCGCTCCCGCAGGGCGAGACGCAGCTCGCGGGCCGCCTCACTCGGAGCCCAGGCCTCCGGAACGAGGTCGGCCCGGAGCAGATGCGCCAGCACGGTGGCGTCGATCTTGTCGGTCTTGATCTTGGCGTCGGCGATCGCCTTCACCTTCAAAGGGTGGGCGAGAACGACATCATCACAAATGTCGTCGAGCCAGTCGTAGATTACCATCCAGTTGCGCGTGGCCTCGACAACCGCATGCGAGTTCTCACGGTAGCGCTCCAGAAAGCCGCCGAGCGACTGGCGGTCGTTCTTCACCCGGCCGGATCTGAGCGTCTGACCGCTGCTGTCCTGCACGACAAGGTGGCTATAGGATTTGTGGTAGTCGACGCCGATATGGTAATCATAAGAGGCAGTCATGCTTCCAACTCCCTTGTTGAGATCTTCAGAACCCCAATAAGGTAAGCCGAAAGGCCGGAAGTGTGACTGTCCCTCGATCATCACCTGCATCTTAGTGATCCGTTCTATCGGTGGGGCGGCCTCTTTCATGCCACCTCCTT
>MBFK01000190.1 GCA_001704765.1 Sinorhizobium shofinae | reverse complement strand
CATCATTGGTGGTTTGAGAACCGCGGTCCCAAATGCGCCCTGCTCGTCTATATCGACGATGCCACCGGCAAGCTGTTGCATCTGCGCTTTGCGACTTCAGAGAACACCTTCGACTACCTGCATGCAACGAAGGCGTATCTGCAGCAATGGGGCAAGCCGATCGCGTTCTACAGCGACAAGCATGGCGTCTTCCGCACCACGCATGCGTCGCAGAAGGACCGGACGAGCGGCCTGACACAGTTCGGTCGGGCGCTTTATGAGCTGAACATCGACATCATCTGCGCCAACACCCCGCAGGCCAAGGGGCGCGTCGAGCGCGCCAACCAGACGCTGCAGGATCGGCTCGTCAAGGAACTGCGGCTGCGCGGCATCGACACGATCGCGGCGGCGAACGCCTATGCGCCAGAGTTCATGGCCGACTTCAATCGTCGCTTTGGCAAGCCGGCGCGTAATCCGAAGGACATGCATCGGCCGTTTGCCGCGCATGAGAACCTCGATGGTGCGATGTGCCGCAAGGAGGTTCGGAAGCTGTCGAATTCGTTGACGCTGCGCTATGACAAGGTGATGTTCATTCTCGATCCGACAGATCGCGCAGCGGCGCTGGCCGGTAAGAAGGTTGTCGTTTGCGACTATCCCGACGGACGCGTGGAGATCACAGACGGGGAAGCCACCCTGCCCTACAGGACGTTCGACACGTTACGGTCCGTGCATCGCCCTGAGGTGGTCGAGAACAAGCGCCTGGATGACATGCTTTCGATCGTGGCTGAGCTGCAGGCGGGGCGCCAACAGCAGCGCAGCAAAGGCGGACCGCGTCGGACTGGCCAGACGGATCATATGTTCGGCATCCGCGATGGTAGCCAGAGCAACGGCTATCAGAAGCGTGGCACCAAGCCTGGCAGAAAGACCGATTTTACCCAGGATCCCGTGGTTATCGCAAAACGGCAGCAAGCCCTTGCGCAGCTGAAGGCGGCGGAGTGATCGGGCGGTCAAAGCTAAAGTTTATTTTGCCGCTGGAGCCATCCGCCGCCGACCGGGCTGCGCAACCCTGACCAGCTCCACCCGGACGGCGGCTTGCGTCTCCGTACTTTGCAAATATAGCAACTTGCAAACGAAGTAATAATGATTAGGATGGTGTCGCATTTCTAAGTTGATTACTTTGTCTCATCTTTAAATAGCTGTGACATGAT
>MBFK01000131.1 GCA_001704765.1 Sinorhizobium shofinae | reverse complement strand
ATGAAACTAACTGAGAAAGCTAAAGCCGAAGGGGTGCCCTTCAGCCGCCCCCTCCCTTCCCTTGCAACCCGGCCCAGCCGGCCCGGTCGGGGGCTTGCCTCAGCGCAAGTGGACATGCCGAGTGTCGTATTTCTAAATGGCTGAAGACGTATCCAAAGTGACATTTTAACTTTGCCCAACGGCGGACAGTTCAACCTGGCCGCCACATTATGGTTTAACATACCGCATAGAGAAATGAGATCGGCGGGATCATGCCGGCTCCCAGGGGTTGATGATGTCTAGTCCAGCTGCCTCGAACGGACTGGTATCGCGCGTAGCAACCATAAAGCCATGCGCAACCGCCGTTGCGGCGATATAGCCATCCGCCTTGCCGATGACGTTGCCTGACGTTTTCGCTTGCGCCATCAGGTCCGCATAACTTCGCGACGCGTCCAAGTCGAAGGGAAGAACGCGCCCTGCGAGGGCTGGCAAGACCTCTCCTTCCAAGCGATTCTGAAAGATCGTGCGTCGCTTGCCTGCCGGCATGGCCGCCAAGCCGAAACGCAGTTCGGCCACCGTAATCGCGGACAAATACAGTGTTTCAATCATCTGCGCATCGATCCAGGCCAACACAGCGCGGTCCGGCTCGGCCTTCCACAATTCGGATATGACGTTGGTGTCGAGCACGATCATTCGAAGCTCATCGGTTCAGCAGGAGTCTTGTCACGGAGCTGGTTGAAATGCTCCGCTTCGGCATCCGTCAGCCCTCCAGCTTCATGGGCAATAGACGCCAATAAAGAGCCGAGTTTGACCCGCTCCGGGGGCCGGACAGTCGTTTCTAGGATGTCGCGGATCTCGGCTTCGGTGCTGCGGCCATGCATTGCTGCTCGTACGCGTAGCGCTCGGTGCACCGCGTCGGGCAGGTTCCTAACGGTCACATTTGCCATGATGGCTTCCCTTCAATGACGATATCAAAGATAGCATTATACATCTAGCGCTATCATACGGCAATATCTTATGGAAGATTTGGCCAATACTTTAGCTGCTCTAATCGATTATAGTTGTGATGAGCAGTTTTCCGGGGGTTTACTTGCCTCTCAAGTACCGCGTAAAAAAGCCTAGACTAAATGTTCGCCTGGGGCTGGGTGACCCGTCTCACAATATGCAGGTATCGAGGGTTGCGAGAGCGATCCTCTCGT
>MBFK01000130.1 GCA_001704765.1 Sinorhizobium shofinae | reverse complement strand
GCACAAACAGGCCGGACATATGAAAGCAACCGATCAAACCACCCGACAAAAAGCCCTTGCCATAGGGGGCGTCCACATATGAATCACAAAACCGACCTGCCGGGAATCCCATCAGATTCAGTCAAGCAATGAAACGCTCTAGTCCTTCGCCACCGGACACTTCGAGCGAGATATGGCCCGGCGTGTGGCCAGGGGTGTCGAGGACCGATAGTCCTGGCACGATCTCATCGCCGCCCTTCACCATCGTCACGCGATCCTTGACGGCGGCAAGATTGCGCTGGGCGCCCTTGACGAAGTCTCCCATCTCTGCCGGCATCTTTGACAAGAGCCCTGGGTCTGTCCAGAAATTCCATTCCGCGCCACCGATATAGTAGGCGGCATTCGGCAGGAACAGCTTGTCGCCGTCAACAAGCGTTCCCCAAATGTGGTCAGGATGCGCGTGCGTGAACACCACCTTGGTTACCGCACCCGGATCTATCCCTGCGGCCTTGAGGTTTTCGGCAAGCTTGCCTGCCGTCGGCTGGAACTTATTGCCGGATCCATTGTCGATGAGAATGAGGTCGTTCCCTTTCTTCATCAAAGGGATATTGGTAGCGGGCTCGGCTTTGCCAGACGACCAGCCGAGTCGCTTTGCGATTTCCGCAAGCTGTTCCGGTGACGCATCGACGGCAATGATGTTGAGCGGAAGCCTGAGTGAGCCGTCGCTCAACACCGTGACCTCGAAATCGCCCTGTACGAACCCATGGGGAGCGGCTGAGAGCGCCAGCGCCTTCCACGGCATGAGCGATGCCGAAGCTAGAGCTGCGCTGCCGACAAGGAATTGACGGCGGTTGAGCAGATGCAGCAATTCTTCATGATCGACAGCCATGGCTTGTCCTCCTTGAACGGGCTCCGTAGAGCCTCACGGCAGCACACTACGCCTTGCTACCGGGCTTCAGAAATCAAAATGCAGACCCGGAACGGCCAGTCGCTGAGGGCGCGCCCGTCCGTCCCGTTTCCTATTTAGATGGAGGCTCCGGCGTCGCGGAGGCCGTCCACCAGCCGGTCGAACAGATCGGGATCTTGGTAGGGTAAAGCCCGCTTGAGGTGGTCGATCGAAAAGTTCGGGTTG
>MBFK01000201.1 GCA_001704765.1 Sinorhizobium shofinae | reverse complement strand
TGTGAGCTTTCAGGAGGTTGTCCATTCGGCCCTGGCCGGGAAATCTGAGGTTGTCGAAGCTTCAGTGATTCTCGGAGGACCGAATGAACATCCACAAGAATGCCCGTTTGACACCATTGCGTCGAGAGGAGATGGCGCTTGCCGTTGTTGAAGGCCGTCTTTCCAAAGCCGTTGCGGCGCGGACATACGGTGTGACGGCGAAGGTCGTGGGGCGCTGGGTCGAGCGTTTCCTGTGCGAGGGGTCGGCCGGCATGGCAGACCGGTCTTCCCGGCCGAAGAGGAGCCCGAAACAGACCGCGGCAAAGGTTGCCGACGAGATCGCCATGCTGCGCCGCCAGCGGCTGACGGGCAAGCACATTGCCAAGCAGACCGGCGTGTCGGCGGCGACGGTCAGCCGGGTGCTCAGGCGGGCGGGTCTTTCGCGGCTGAAGGATATCGAACCGGCCCAGCCGGTGCGCCGCTACGAGCGCGACAAGCCCGGCGAGATGATCCACATCGACATCAAGAAACTCGGGCGCTTCGACCGTGTCGGCCACCGCATCACCGGCGACCGCGCCGGCCAGTCCAACAGCCGCGGCATCGGCTGGGAGTTCGTCCATGTTTGCATTGACGACGCCTCGCGCGTCGCCTTCTCGCAGATCTTGCCGGACGAAAGACAAGAAAGCGCCGTCGGCTTCCTCAAGGCGGCGGTCGCCTACTACGAAAGCCTCGGCATCACGGTCGAGCGCGTCATGACCGACAACGGCTCCTGCTACAGGTCGAAAGCTTTCGCCAGGGCTTGCCGCAAGCTGGGCCTCAGGCACATGCGCACAAAACCCTACACGCCGAAGACCAACGGCAAGGCCGAGCGCTTCATCCAGACCGCGCTCAGGGAATGGGCCTATGCCGTCGCATACCCGACGTCAGCTCAGCGCGCCGCCGAGCTGCCTGCCTGGATTCATCGATACAATTGGCACAGGCCACACGGCAGCCTAAAGTCACAAACGCCAATCAGCAGACTCGGCCTCACCGAGGACAACCTATTGAGGCTCCACATCTAG
>MBFK01000107.1 GCA_001704765.1 Sinorhizobium shofinae | reverse complement strand
TCAAGATGCTGGCTGGGCGGAGGCCAGCATCTGATGACACGAGCCCTTTCGAATGATCTTCGCGAGCGTGTTGTTGCGGCGGTTCTGGCAGGCGAGAACTGCCGTTCGGTTGCGTCGCGATTTGGCGTATCGGTTTCATCCGTGGTGAAGTGGTCGCAGCGCTATCGGGCGACCGGCTCTGTCGCGCCGGGCAAGATGGGCGGCCATCGCAAGCGCATTCTGGAGCCACATCGCGCCTTCATCACCGAGCGGCTCACCCAGAACCCGCAGCTGACCCTGCATGGGTTGAAGGACGAGCTGGCGGGGCGCGGTGTGACTGTTTCGCACAATGCGGTATGGCAGTTCATTCGGCGTGAAGGACTGCGCTTCAAAAAAAACGCTGTTCGCCCTTGAGCAGGCCCGCGCCGACATTGCCCGCCGACGTCAGCGCTGGAAGGCATGGCAGGCTGGTCTCGATCCCAGACGGCTGGTGTTCATCGACGAGACCTGGATCAAGACCAACATGACGCCGCTGCGCGGCTGGGGTCCGAAGGGCAAGCGCTTGCGCGCCTTTGCCCCGCATGGTCACTGGCGCACGCTGACATTCCTGGGCGCACTGCGTTGCGACCAGCTCACCGCACCTTGCGTCTTCGACGGGCCGATCAATGGCCAATGCTTCCGCGCCTATGTCGAGCAACAACTCGTGCCCATCCTCAAGCCTGGCGACATTGTCATCATGGACAATCTCGGCAGCCACAAATCTGCGGCCGTCCGTCAGATCGTCACAGCGGCCGGCGCAAGGCTCTGGTTCCTGCCGCCCTATTCCCCCGACCTCAATCCGATCGAACAGGCCTTCGCCAAGATCAAGCACTGGATGCGCCATGCACAAAAGCGAACGATCGAGGACACGTGGCGACACATCGGCTCTCTCGTCACAACAATCCAACCCGGCGAATGCAGTAACTACTTCGCAAACGCCGGCTATGCTTCCGTGCTTCCGTCAAAACATGAAACGCTCTA
>MBFK01000001.1 GCA_001704765.1 Sinorhizobium shofinae | reverse complement strand
TGATGCTGTGGACGGCTCCTCCGCCGGCATCGCGATGTGCCATGATTGCGGTGTTGTTAGGAACCGCATGGGAGGAGCCATCCATGGAAGAGATTACCACGATTGGACTCGACATTGCTAAGTCGGTGTTCCAGGTGCACGCCACTTCCGCAGCCGGCACGGTCGTCGTTCGCCGACAACTGAAGCGCCGCTATGTTGGTCAGTTCTTTGCAGGCCTCAAACCTTGTCTGATTGGCATGGAAGCCTGCGCGACTGCCCATTATTGGGGGCGTGAGTTGGCAAAACTCGGGCACGAAGTACGGCTGATGCCGCCACGCTATGTGAAGCCCTACCTGAAGCGCAACAAGAACGATGCGGCTGATGCGGAAGCCATATGCGAAGCGGTGACACGACCGAACATGCGCTTTGTTCCGATCAAGACAATGGACCAGCAGTCGATCCTGATGCTTCATCGTCCCCGTATGCTGTTCATTCGCCAGCGCACGATGACGATCAATGCTGTCCGAGCCCATCTTGCCGAACTCGGCATTGTCGCGGGCATCGGCCGCAATGGACTGCAGGCACTTCTCGATCTCATCCGGAAGGGCGAAAGAGCTGAGATACCGGCAGAGGCATGCCTATGTCTCGCTGCATTGGCAGACCAAATTGACCTGCTGAAGCAGCGCATACTGGAAATGGATCGGCGGATTTTGACATGGCATCGCGCCAATGATCTGAGCCGCAAGCTCGAAGGAATTCCAGGCGTCGGCCCCTTGGTGGCCACAGCATTGGCAGCCAGCATCCCCGATCCAACCGCCTTTCGCTCAGGTCGTGATCTGAGTGCCTGGATCGGGTTGGTACCCAAGCAAAACTCGAGCGGCGGCAAGGAGAAGCTTGGAGCTATCAGCAAGGCCGGAAACCGATACCTTCGGCAACTACTGGTCGTCGGCGCGTTGGCGGTGATCAAGCAGGCGAAGCTGTTAGGCCATACCCGCCACCCTTGGCTGGTCGGCCTTATG
>MBFK01000139.1 GCA_001704765.1 Sinorhizobium shofinae | reverse complement strand
AGAGCCTGACCGAAAAAGAGTTGAGTGAAATCAGCCAGTTGTGATTCTGTTTGTTTGCTTAGGACGAACGGAGACCACAATGGGCTGGACTGATTTCACCCGTCGGCAATATGCCCGACGCGCAAGGCGGTATGCAAGCGATCTGACGGACCGGGAATGGGGATTGATCTCGCCTTGCCTGCCTGGACCGCGGCGGTTGGGCAGGCCGCGCAGCACCGATCTTCGCGAGGTCGTGAATGCGTTGCTTTACATCGCCACGACGGGGTGCCAGTGGCGGATGATGCCCAAGGATTTTCCGCCTTTTACAACTGTCCAGTCCTATTTCTACGAATGGCGAGCGACAGGGTTATGGGGTCGGATCAACCATCATCTTGTGATGGAGGCGCGCGAATTGGAAGGCCGGGAAGCCTCGCCATCTGCTGGCGTGATTGACAGTCAAAGCGTGAAAACCACGGAAAGCGGCGGAATTTCGGGCTATGACGCGGGCAAGAAGATCAAGGGACGGAAGCGTCATATCGTCGTCGACACGCTCGGGTTGATGGTCGGCCTCAGGGTTCACAGCGCCGATATCCAAGATCGCGACGGCGCACCTGCCGTCCTCAAAACCATTCTCAAGCGCTGGCCGTGGCTGAGACATATCTTCGCCGACGGTGGTTATGCCGGACCGAAGCTGAAGGGCGCACTCCAAAAGATCGCTGCCTTCACTCTCCAGATCGTCAAGCGGACCGACAAGGCCAAGGGCTTCGAAGTTCTGCCGCGGCGCTGGGTCGTGGAGCGCACCTTCGCATGGCTTGGCAGATGCCGACGATTGGCTAAGGATTGGGAGAAGTCCATCGCATCAGCCGAGGCTTGGATCACTATCGCCCACATCCGGGTCCTGACACGACGCTTGGCAAGGTACGGATATTGTTGAGACCTTTTCGAGTCAGGCTCT
>MBFK01000181.1 GCA_001704765.1 Sinorhizobium shofinae | reverse complement strand
CCCCAACTCCGAGAGCCGCTTGTCCGTTGCAGCCAATTCTTCGATCGCCGTCGCGCCTTCGAAACCGACTTGCCTTGCCACGACAATCTCGAGCAACGCGCCGACGCCCACCAATGAAGGAAAGAAGGAAGAAATTGACGTCGGTACTGTTAAGATGTTGGAAGCATAAGCGGAGATCGGCGAAACGAGGCTGTCGGTAACCGCAAAAACCGAGGCCCCCATCTGCTTGGCCAAGCGAGCAGCAAAGACCGATTCACGCGCATATGGGTCGAAACTCACCAGAAGGAGGCCATCTGTTTCTCGAATCTTTCCAAGAATATCGCTTCGGGCGCCGCCAGGGTCATTCACTAGGATGCCGTTCTGACGGAACATCTGATACAGGTAGAAATACTGATATATAGGCGCGAATGCGCTGCGGACTCCGAACATGAATAGCCTTTCCACCGTCAAAAGCTGGCGTGCAAAGGAGTCAATTCGGTCTTGCCCATTTCGGGAGAGTATTTCCCCCACTATCGCGCTGTGCTCGCGCACAATCGTCGGACTATCGGCGCGAGACTCATCGTTCCGAACCTGCAGCTCTCGAGCTCGCACCGAGAACGACGACAGGCGTCCCTCTTTCAAGGACTCGGCGAATTGCCTTTTGATATCGACATAACTGGAGTGCCCAAGTGCTTGCGCTAGCCTGACCAGCGTTGAGGCAGGTACGCCGGCCTTCCTGGCCACGTCGCGCATAGACAGCAGAGCGACTTCCTCAGGGAAGCGCATCATGTAAGCAGCGGCCTTTTGATTTTGAGGCGATAGCTGCTCGAACTCTCGACTCATTTTGGCACCGAATTCCGCAAGGTTCATGTCATTACTCCTAACCAAT
>MBFK01000127.1 GCA_001704765.1 Sinorhizobium shofinae | reverse complement strand
TTTTGCTCCGGTTTTCCTGCCCTTTCAGGCCGCTGATTCACTTCGCCGCAGGGCTTTTACCCAACAATTTCCGGCGGCTTCACCGGCACAGATCGAACCCGCTTCCAGTCCATGCCATCGATGAGCGCCAGAAGCTGGGCATGGTTGAGCTGAACCCGGTTATGACCGATGCGGGGCCAGCAGAACTGCGATTTTTCCAATCGCTTGGCATAAAGGCAGACGCCGGAGCCGTCCCACCAGACGATCTTCACTCGATCCGCTCGTTTGGCCCGGAAGACGTATAGCGCACCGTTGAACGGATCACTGCCGGCGTCACGCACCAGCGACAGCAAGCTATCCGGGCCCTTGCGGAAGTCGACCGGATGACTGGCGAGGAACACCTTCACGCCGGAGGGGATCATGCCGACCGCACCGCCCGGATCACCCGCTGCAAGTGCGCCTCACTGACGTCAGCGCGAGCCCGCACGGTCACGTCGCCGATGACAACCTCGATCACCGCTTCGCCAGCATACGCCGCGACTACCTCACAACGCGCCGGTTCCGTGGAAACCTTCCGAGCGTCCAAGACCGCACGACGCCAGCCAAAGAGCTGCGACGGGTGAATGCCCAGCCGATGCGCGATCGCCGAGACGCTCGCGCCTGGCTCCAATGCCTCCGCCACCGCCCGTGCCTTGAACTCATCCGACCAGCGTCGGCGAAGCTGCCGCGGCGCACCCTCGAGGCGGTCGGCAACAGCTTCGATCATATGGAAGGTTCTAGTTCCAGAACTAGGCGCAGACATAGAAGCTCACAGCAGCTCATCGGGTCCGCTACCGATATCCGACCGCTCACCCCCTCCGCCAGACGGGGTCTGCTTGCCGCTTACG
>MBFK01000204.1 GCA_001704765.1 Sinorhizobium shofinae | reverse complement strand
GATGGAGGTCGACATGAGTTCGAATAGACTTGCCGGAATAGTGAAACTAGCACTTTTGGTCGGAAGCCTGCAGCTTGGCTCGATCGGCCTGGCCGCCGCTGATACGACAATCCTGAACGTGTCCTATGATCCGACGCGGGAACTCTACAAGGATTTCAATGCCGCCTTCGCCGAAAAATGGAAGGCCGACACCGGCGAAACCGTAACGATCCAGGCCTCTCATGGCGGCTCGGGCAAGCAGGCCCGGTCGGTGATCGACGGCCTCGAAGCGGACGTGGTGACACTGGCGCTCGAAGCCGATATCGACGCAATTGCTCAGGCGACCGGCAAGATCCCGGCCGACTGGAAAACCCGCCTGGACAACAACAGCGCTCCTTATACGTCGACGATCGTCTTCCTGGTCCGCAAGGGCAACCCGAAGGGCATCAAGGACTGGGGCGACCTGACCAAGGAAGGCATCCAGGTGATCACGCCGAACCCGAAGACCTCGGGCGGCGCCCGCTGGAATTTCCTCGCCGCCTGGGCCTGGGCGCGCGCTGCCAACAGCGGTGACGATGCCAAGGCACAGGAATATGTGACGCAACTCTTCAAGCACGTTCCGGTCCTCGATACCGGTGCGCGCGGCGCAACCACCACCTTCGTTCAGCGTGGCCTTGGCGACGTGCTGCTTGCCTGGGAGAACGAAGCCTATCTTTCGCTCGAGGAACTCGGCCCCGACAATTTCGAGATCGTCACACCGTCGATTTCGATCAAGGCCGAGCCGCCGGTCGCCCTCGTCGACGGCAATGTCGACAGCAAGGGCACGCGCAAGGTGGCGGAAGCCTACCTCGCCTATCTCTACAGCGATG
>MBFK01000025.1 GCA_001704765.1 Sinorhizobium shofinae | reverse complement strand
TAATGCCGCCCTGGCGTCGGGTTGCGCCGCTCGAATGCTCCGATGGGACGAGCCCCAGATAGGCCATCAGTTGACGCGGATTGGTAAAGCGACTGATATCGCCCAATTCGGCAATCATCGTTGCTGCGGTCACCAGAGCCATGCCGCGCAGCGATTGCAGCGCCTGGACGACCGGGGCCAATGACCAATCGCTCAACATGATCTCGATTTGCTTCGTCAGCCGATCGCGCCGGTCCGTCGCAGCCTCGATCGTCGCGATATGATCCTCAAGCACAATGTGGTGGGCTGGTTGCGTGAAGCGAAGACCGGCCAGCCAGCGGCGGTGCATCTGCGTCCAGGCTGGACGGCCATAATGGCAGCCATGGCGCAGCAGGAATCCACTGAGTTGCTGGCGCGCCTGTCGCAGGCTGCGCACGGCAGCCAGGCGTGCCCGCACCAGATCGCGCATTGCCTCATGGGCGGGATCGGGGATCCAGACGGCGCTCAGCTCCCCAGCGCGATGAAGCCTTGCCAGATTGTCGGCATCCCGGCGGTCCGTCTTGATGCGATCGCCTGGCTTTCGAGGGATCAAAGACGGGGCGACAACTACGCAGTGATGGCCCGCGGCAGACAGTTGCCGCTGAATGCCGTAGCCGCAAGGTCCGGCTTCGTAGCAAAACTTCAGCGTCCGCCCCGACTGCGAAAGCTTCGCCAGCATGCGGGCCAAGGCCGTTGGTGTGTTTACGATCTGGCCAAACGCGCGCACGTCACCGCGCTTACCGCCATCGGCAAGTGCCACCGAAATCGTTTCTTTGTGAACATCCAATCCGACGTATGTGATAGTCTCGTCCATG
>MBFK01000098.1 GCA_001704765.1 Sinorhizobium shofinae | reverse complement strand
AACATAAGAGTCCGTATGGGATTCCCTTTGGCGAGTGCGTATGCGAGTGTGGCGCATGCGCACAGGAATAGCCTTCACCGTTTCGCCGACCGATCGCCAACGCCTGAGAGCCCTCATCAGTGATCGCAATGCGCCGCAGAAGCACGTCTGGCGCGCCGAGATCATCCTGCTGAGTGCCGATGGCGTCGGCACCGTCGAGATCATGCGACAGACCGGCAAGTCGAAGACCTGCGTGTGGCGCTGGCAGGAGCGCTTCGCCACGGAAGGCTTCGAGGGTCTCTTGCGCGACAAGACGCGCCCCTCGCGCATTGCGCCGCTCGGGCCGGAGATCGGCGAGCAGGTGGTGGCGCTTTCGCTTGCCGACCCGCCGGGCGAGACGACGCACTGGACTGCCGACATGATGGCGGCCGAGGTGGGCGTCAGCGCCAGCGCGGTGCGCCGCATCTGGAAGGCGCACGGTCTCCAGCCCCACCGCTGGCGGGCCTTCAAGCTCTCCAACGACCCGCAGTTCGTCGCCAAGCTCAAAGACGTTGTCGGCCTCTACGTCGACCCGCCGGCCCATGCCATCGTGCTGTCGGTCGACGAGAAGAGCCAGATCCAGGCGCTCGACCGCACCCAGCCCGGCCTGCCCCTGAAGAAGGGCCGGCTCGGCACCATGACCCACGACTACAAGCGGCATGGCACGACCACGTTGTTTGCCGCCCTCAACGTGCTCGACGGCACCGTCATCGGCAGGAACATGCAGCGTCACAGACATCAGGAGTTCATCCGTTTTCTCAACGCCATCAACGCCCAAGTGCCGGCCGACAAGGCGATCCACGT
>MBFK01000160.1 GCA_001704765.1 Sinorhizobium shofinae | reverse complement strand
GCACCGATGTTGTCGCCGGCCTGGCCCTGGTCGAGCAGCTTGCGGAACATTTCGACGCCCGTGCAGGTCGTCTTCGTCGTCGGACGGATGCCGACGATTTCGACTTCCTCACCGACCTTGATGATGCCGCGCTCGACGCGACCGGTGACGACCGTACCGCGGCCCGAGATCGAGAACACGTCTTCGATCGGCATCAGGAACGGCAGGTCGATCGGACGCTCCGGCGTCGGGATGTAGGCGTCAACCGCTGCCATCAGCTCGCGGATCGCGTCTTCGCCGATCTTCTTGTCGCTGTCTTCGAGAGCAGCAAGCGCCGAACCCTTGATGATCGGAATGTCGTCGCCCGGGAATTCGTAGGACGACAGCAGCTCGCGCACTTCCAGCTCGACGAGCTCGAGAAGCTCGGCGTCGTCAACCTGGTCGACCTTGTTGAGGAACACGACGATCGCCGGAACGCCGACCTGGCGGGCCAGCAGGATGTGCTCGCGGGTCTGCGGCATCGGGCCGTCGGCAGCCGACACCACCAGGATCGCGCCGTCCATCTGCGCCGCACCGGTGATCATGTTCTTGACGTAGTCGGCGTGGCCGGGGCAGTCGACGTGCGCATAGTGGCGGGCCGGCGTCTCGTATTCGACGTGCGCCGTCGAAATGGTGATGCCACGGGCCTTCTCTTCCGGCGCAGCGTCGATCTGGTCATACGCCTTGAATTCGCCGAAGTACTTCGTGATCGCTGCAGTCAGCGACGTCTTGCCATGGTCAACGTGGCCAATCGTGCCGATGTTGACGTGCGGCTTGTTGCGCTCGAATTTGCTCTTTGCCAT
>MBFK01000041.1 GCA_001704765.1 Sinorhizobium shofinae | reverse complement strand
GGGATCGAAACGGCACGGAGCGAGGGGACGCCGCAAGGCTCACCCCTCTCACCGCTGCTGTCGAACATCCTGCTCGATGACCTCGACAAGGAACTGGAACGACGGGGCCATGCCTTCTGCCGCTACGCTGACGACTGCAATATCTATGTGCGGTCACAACGGGCCGGAGAACGGGTGATGGCTTCGCTCACCCGATTTCTTGCCGATCGGCTGAAGCTCACGGTCAACGGCGCCAAGAGCGCCGTGGATCGACCGTGGAAGCGTACGTTCCTCGGCTACTCCATGACCGCCCACAGGGTGCCGCGCCTGCGCGTGGCGCCCAAAAGTGTGGCGCGGCTCAAGGATAAGCTGAGAGGTGCGTTTCGCGCAGGGCGCGGTCGCGCCCTTGGCGCTACTGTCAAAGACCTCGCCCCGATCCTTCGCGGCTGGATCGCCTACTTCCGGCTGACCGAAGTGAAAGGGGTTCTCGAGGAACTGCATGGCTGGCTGCGGCGCAGACTGCGCTGTATCCTCTGGCGGCAATGGAAACGACCGGCCACGCGTGCCGCACGGCTAAGGCAGCGAGGTTTGACGGAGCAACGCGCGCGTGACTCGGCCGGCAACGGCCATGGCCCCTGGTGGAATGCCGGGGCCAACCACATGAACGATGCGTTCCGGAAGGCCTTCTTCGACCGGCTCGGGCTGATCTCGCTTCAGCGGGAACTCCGACGCCTAAACCACGCTTGATGAACCGCCGTGTACGGAACCGTTCGCACGGTGGTGTGGGAGGAGGGAGACCGCAAGGCTCCCTCCTACCCGATT
>MBFK01000109.1 GCA_001704765.1 Sinorhizobium shofinae | reverse complement strand
CTGCGCCAGACCTTCAGCCGGCGCTGAAGTGTTCTAAGCAGTTTGTCGGGGTAATCGCCGGGATACTCGGCCTGCAGGCGTGACAGAAGTTCACTGCCGGTTCGCCATGGTTCGGCTTCGAACCAATTTCGCAAGTCGGCAGTCGCTTTGACGAGAGGGTCAGGACGCCGCCGTCCTCTTTTGGCTTTTACAATCGGGCGATCCGTCGGCCGGGTAGCTCCGTCCTGCCAGGCAGTCCGCAAACTCGCCAGGAAAAGGTCGATCGGCTGAGCTACCCCGTCAGTGCGCATGGCCGGCGGCGTGTCGGCAAGCGCAGCGAGTCGCTCCTGCAGGGCGCGAATATCGCGCAATAGCAGGACAGGATCGAGTCCGGCGTAGATTTCCTGCAGACGGGAGCGGGCTACATCTGACGTGCGAGCGTCGGCAATCAGACGCTGATGCGGCGTGGCTGGCGGACTATACGTCTTGCGCACACGAGCGCCGTCGCCCTGCTTCGCGATCAATTTGAATGATGGCTGAAAGAAGTTTACGAACAGCCGCGCTGATCGGTAGAGCTTCGCTAGCAGCGTGGCGGCCTCCAGTCCCTCGAACCGACGATATCCGACCATCCTGCGCACGACGGCGCCATTCTTCTGCTCGACAAAGGCCTGGTCGTTCTTGCGGTAGGGGCGGCAGCGCGTAAAGACGATGTTGGCGGCGTCACAATAGGCCTTCAGCGTCTCGTTCATGAAGACGGTGTCGTTGTCCGTATCCAGGCCGAGAAGCGCGAAGGGCAGTTGCTTGCGCAAT
>MBFK01000084.1 GCA_001704765.1 Sinorhizobium shofinae | reverse complement strand
GTCTTCGCGGCGAAGATATCCCTCGTACTGGATGCGCTCGGCGGCAGTCAGCAGCTCGGGATTGATCGTGGCGGCTCCGATCGCGGTTCGGATCTGGCGCATGGATTTGCGCACCGCATCGACGAATGCCCGGCTGGCATTCTCCATCAAGTGCCAGCGGTCAGCGACCTGGGTCGCCTGTGGCAATGCCTTGGCTGCAGCCGTCGCGTAACCACCGCCGCGGTCGCGGGCGACGATGCTGATCTGAGGTTGGTCCGAGAGCCAAGCCTGGGCCGTCGACGGCTCCCGATCTGGCAGGAGAGCAATGGTTTTGCGCCGTTCCAGATCGCAAATGATGGTCCCATAGCGTTGGTTACGTCGCCACGCCCAATCATCGATCCCGATCACGATCGGCGGGACAAAGCGCGGACTGCCGCGCCGCCGCACGACGCGCAGCAGCGTATCATTGCTTACCGGCAACATCAGCCGCTTGGCAAAGGCGGCCGCTGGCCTGCCACCCAGTGCAAGCCCGAGATGATGGACGATGTGGTCGAGCCTCGCAGTTCGCCGCGCTGAAGGCGCGAGAACGTCCCCGTCGAAGCGCTCGGCGAAGATTCGCCGGCCGCACAACACTGCGTCGCAGTGGAACCGTCGCGCTTCAATGACAAGCCGAACGGGCTTTCCCACCAAGGGCAGGTCAGCCAAGCGTCGTTGATATCGACTGTGGATTCGCTCCGACCTTGTTCCGCAGATCGGGCAAAGGCTTGTTCTACTCGCCGGCCGAACCGCG
>MBFK01000192.1 GCA_001704765.1 Sinorhizobium shofinae | reverse complement strand
GGCTTATGGAGCGGGATGAGAAAAGCACCCACACGCTGCTCATGGCGCGATGGAAAGAGGTGCTGGAGCCTCTCGTCGCGACTCATCAGGGCCGCATCTTCAAAAGGACTGGCGACGGTGTGCTTGTCGAGTTCGCCAGCGCCGTCAACGCCGTTGAATGCGCCGCAGCCCTTCAGCAGGCCATGGCGGCCGCGAACAGGGACATGTCGCGAGACCCTGCAATCATGCTCCGCGTCGGTGTTAACCTGGGCGACATTATGGTCGATGACAGCGATCTCTATGGCGATGGGGTCAACGTGGCTGCCCGTATCGAAGCGCTTGCCGATCCTGGCGGGGTGGCGATTTCGGATGGAATTCATGAATACGTACATGGTCGCGTCGGCCTCCAATTCGTCGACGGCGGTCAGCACGAAGTCAAGAACATCGAGCGGCCGGTGCACATCTGGACCTGGTCGCCGAACGACCGCACGAACGATCCCATCAACACTGCTGCCGAAAACCCGCCGCAGCTTCCAAAGAAGCCATCGATAGCCGTTCTGCCGTTTGACAACATGTCCGGCGACCCGGAGCAGAGTTATTTCGCCGATGGCATTACCGAGGACATCATCACGGATCTTTCAAAGGTTTCCGGCCTCTTCGTGATCGCCCGGAATTCCTCTTTCGCCTACAAGGGCAAGTCTCCGGACATCCGCAAGGTGAGCCGGGAACTCGGCGTCCGCTATGTCCTGGAA
>MBFK01000058.1 GCA_001704765.1 Sinorhizobium shofinae | reverse complement strand
CCTCGGACCACAGATTGCCGAGAGGTATTGAACGCTCTGCTTTACATCGCCTCGACGGGTTGCCAGTGGCGGATGCTGCCGAAGGATTTCCCACCCTGTTCAACCGTTCAGCGTTATTTTTACGAATGGAGGGCGATAGGGTTGTGGACGCGGATCAATCATCATCTCGTGATGGAAGCGCGCCAACTGGAGGGTAAGGAGGCCAGCCCAACGGCAGGCGTCGTTGACAGTCAGAGCGTGAAAACCACCGAAAGCGGCGGTATCCGGGGTTATGATGCCGGCAAGAAGATCAAGGGGCGCAAGCGCCACATCATTGTCGACACGCTGGGGCTGATGGTCGGTCTCATGGTCCACTGCGCCGACATTCAAGACCGGGACGGTGCTCCAGACCTCTTGAAATCCATCCGCCATAGATGGCCGTGGTTGCTGCATGTTTTTGCCGATGGCGGTTATGCTGGCGACAAACTGAAGAGGCGGCTGAAGAAAATCGGGCGCTGGACTCTGGAGATCATCAAGCGCACCGACAAGGCAAAGGGCTTTGAGGTTCTGCCGCGCCGATGGGTCGTGGAACGCACTTTCGCGTGGCTTGGCAGATGCCGTAGACTGGCGAAGGACTTTGAGAAATCAGTCGCTTCAGCCGAGGCGTGGATCATGATCGCCCACATTCGCCTCGTCACCCGACGCCTTGCAAGGTATTGCTACCATTGAGTTCTTTTCGAGTCCGACTCT
>MBFK01000049.1 GCA_001704765.1 Sinorhizobium shofinae | reverse complement strand
GCCCTGTGCACCCAACTCACGCTCGGGGACATCGTCCTCGGTGAACTGGCGTGGGCAGCCAGCAAGGCGTTATTGGCCGGGACAGCAATGATGCTCGTTGCAGCCACAATGGGCTTTGCATCGTGGCCGTCCGTTCTCTTTGCCTTGCCAGTGATCGCACTCACGGGGTTCGCCTTTGCAAGCCTGGCGATGATCGTCACAGCACTTGCGCCCAGTTACGACTATTTCATATTTTACCAGACGCTCTTCCTTACACCCATGCTGTTTTTGTCAGGAGCGGTCTTCCCAGTCAGCCAACTGCCCGACATTTTTCAGAAGCTATCGCATCTGCTGCCGCTGTCACATTCAATCGAGCTCATTCGTCCAGCGATGCTAGATCGCCCAGGCGGAGGCGTCGCTCTGCACATCAGCGCGCTTTGTATATTTGCAGTGATGCCATTCTTCTTATCTGTGGGACTGCTTCGGCGGCGTTTAATGTCCTGACCTACGGCAGCAAGAGCACTGCTTGAGCTTAGCAAACGACTAAATTCAGTCGGAGCACATGGCCTACCTTTTACAAGTGACGAGAGATTGGAGAGCAACATGCTGTGTCTAGGACTGAGTGGCGGTCTAAGCAAGATTTACGAAAACTCGCTCGATCTGCCGAATACATTTATGCACGACGGTGCAGCGGTTCTCGTCCGAGACGGCCGAGTGATAGCTGCTGTCGAAGAGGAGCG
>MBFK01000138.1 GCA_001704765.1 Sinorhizobium shofinae | reverse complement strand
GTAAGCGCGAATTTCCCCGCACCTTCTGTGATGGTGTGAGCTTTGGCATGAGGTGTCCACCTAAAGGAGGTGGACACCAAATGATGGAAGAAGGTCAAAAGCTTGTCGTGCGACTCGTTGGTCGGAATGGACGACGCCGGTTCGATCCAGCATCGAAAGACCGTCTTATTTCGGCCTGCCTTGAACCTGGCGCATCAGTATCGAAACTTGCGCTCGAACATGGGGTCAACGCGAACCTCGTTTGGAAATGGATAAAGAAGGCCAAGGAGTTCCGTGCTCTGCCGCCGTCTTCGACATCGGCTTTTCTTCCGGTTCAGATCACCGCGGCGAGCAGCCTGCCAATGCAGAGCAGCGCGTTTGCGTTGGAGATGCCTGCCACGGATGGTGAAGAGCGACGATCGCAATCGGAGAGGATCGACCGGCTGTCCTCTCCAGCCAAGGTGAGCGCGTCACTGCCGAACGGTGTGAAGCTGACGCTGGAATGTAGTGATGTGGACGTGTTGGCAGCAATAATCGGAGCGTTGGGTCATGTTCAGACTGGGCGCTGACCTTCAGGTCTACCTGCATCGCGAACCGATCGACTTTCGGGCTGGCATCAACAGCCTTGCAGTTCTGGTCCAGGAGACGATGGCGCTCGATCCGTTTGCTCCAGCGGTTTTTGCGTTCTGCAATCGCCGTCGCGACCGGATGAAGCTCTTGTTCTTCGACCGATC
>MBFK01000089.1 GCA_001704765.1 Sinorhizobium shofinae | reverse complement strand
TCATTCACGAGGAGTTCGCCGATGCGCTCGAGGGAGGCTCGGCCGATTTCAAGAAGCGCGGCCGGATTCTGAAGATCATCCTGTTCGGCTCCTATGCGCGCGGCACCTTCGTCGACGAGCCGCACACGATGAAGGGCTACCGCTCCGACTACGACATTCTCGTCATCGTCAATTCGAAGAAGCTTGCCGAACCACAATTCTGGGACAAGGCGACAGACCGGTTGATTTGGGACAAGGGTGTCTCGACGCCGGTGGGGCTGATCGCCCACGGCGCCCGCGAGGTGAACAACTTCCTGGCCGACGGGCAGTATTTCTTCGTAGACATTCTGCGCGAAGGCGTCGTCCTTTACGAGTTCGACGACCGGCCACTGGCAGAACCGAAACCGCTGTCACCCGCCGACGCGCTTAGGGTGGCGAGGGAGCATTTTGACAATAAGTTTCCGTCGGCGCTCAGCTTCCTGGATACAGCACAATATCTCTTGAGGAAGAACCAACTTAAGCATTCGGCGTTTGAGCTTCACCAGTCGATAGAGACCGCATATTCGTGCGTGCTCCTAACGCTTACGAACTACAGCCCGCCTTCACATAACCTGAAATTCTTGCGCGGCCTTGCTGAAGATAAAGATCGTCGGCTGGTCGATGCCTGGCCGCGCGACCAGCACCGTTTTACAGCCTGGTACAACATCCTCAATGAGGCCTATGTGAAG
>MBFK01000086.1 GCA_001704765.1 Sinorhizobium shofinae | reverse complement strand
TGTCAATCGGCGTGCAAAATTGGCTCTGACGCAGTTTTGGTGGTGACGGATTTTATCCCGCGCCAATGACGCGGGCTTGGAGGAGGTCAATCTTTCCGCGACCATACATCTGACGCTTCACGAGCTTGAGCTTGGTGATTTGCCCCTCCGTCTGGCCGTTCGACCACGGCGAAGTTAGCGCGGCGCTGACGGCTGCACGGTCTTTGACGATGCCGTTGGCGAAGGAGGCTACTAAACCCGTTCGGGTTTTCTCCAACCATGGATCGAGATCAGCGAGGGATTTCTTGCGGATCATCGCCTGGAAGGCGGCGATGGCTTCCCGCGCCTCGACGAGCAACGGTACACCGCTCTCTATCGCCGCGACCGTCACGGTCTCAGATTTGGAGAGGTCGTCGCGACCGATGGTCATAAGACGCGCAATGGTCCTGGCCGAGGGCGCTCGGCTCAAGGCACCGTCATCGACCTTTTCTGCTTTTCGACGGCGTGTGGCCCACTCGGTGACAACTCGAAGGCAGCCACGGAACCCTTGGCTCTTGAGTTGCCGCCATAGCTCCGTTCCATTCCGGTGTCCGGCCGACCACTGAGCGTCAAGCCATGGCAGATAGAGTTCGAGCGAGTTCTCGCGGACGCGGAAGACATCCGAACGTTGACCACGCAGCACGCGTCGGACCAGGCCGCGACTGTATCCGGTCCGGCGCAT
>MBFK01000031.1 GCA_001704765.1 Sinorhizobium shofinae | reverse complement strand
GCTTCCAGATCGGCAGCATTATGGGGCAAGACGAGGTCAAGGTCGGGGACGTCGATATGCGACTCATCCCAGTCGATCAGTGCGACGCGGTCCGTGGTCATGCGGATGTTGGCAGGGTTGTTGGGATTGCCGTGGACGACGCTTGTCTCACGTCCGATAAGCCGTGCCCATGCCGCGCGGCATCGAGCGACGCCATCTGGCGGCATCGCGGCAAGGTCGATCCTCGTCCCCGTCTCGGCATGCAGGAGGTCCGTCGAGGATCGCCACCCTGGGCGCTGCGGCCAGCCTTGCGTCAAACGATGCAGTTCGCGGAGGTCTCGGCTACGCGACGCCAGTCGCCCTCGGTCTCGGGTGGTCCGCCATGCATGTATTTCATTACCATCAGGCCATCCGCGAATAGCCGGCCGTCGTCCGCCGGGATCGGCACCGGCACGCTCAGACCTTCACGGTCAAGGTGCCGGAGGAGCTCAACCTCCCACGCCAGATCAGCGTTGCTCCTGGTACCCAGACGACCGACTGCAAGTTGCCCGTGGACGTGACGCTCCAGACGTCATTGGCAACCCCGCCAGCGAGCCGTTCGATGCGAGCCGCATCTTTGCCCCACAGCTCTAGTGCTTCCCATCCCATCGCGGCATCCTTGATCAATCCTATTGAGACTGGGTAAACCAAGCGCAGGATCGGGACAACGTGGAT
>MBFK01000169.1 GCA_001704765.1 Sinorhizobium shofinae | reverse complement strand
TCGATGATCTTCGTCTGCACCATCCTGTCGATCGCGATCGGTATTCCGCTCGGCATCCTGATGTCGCGTTCCGACCGATTGCAGCGGCTGGTTAACCCGGTGCTCGATGTCATGCAGACCATGCCGAGCTTCGTCTACCTGATCCCGGTCGTCATGCTGCTGGGCATCGGCAAGGTGCCAGGGCTGATTGCGGTGGTCATCTATGCGATTCCCCCGATGATCCGGCTTACCGATCTGGGCATTCGTCTGGTCGACAAGGACGTTCTCGAGGCGGCCGACGCCTTCGGCTCGTCGAGCTGGCAGAAGCTCAAGAACGTGCAGTTGCCGCTGGCCCTGCCGACCATCATGGCCGGCATCAACCAGACGATCATGATGGCATTGGCGATGGTGGTCATCGCCTCGATGATCGGGGTCCAGGGCCTCGGTCAGCCGGTGTTGAAGGCGATCGCCAATCAGTATTTCACACTCGGAATCTTCAACGGCCTTGCCATTGTCGGCATCGCCATCATCTTCGATCGAGTCAGCCAGGCATATGGCAAGAGACTCCAGAAGCACCGGGAGATCGTCCATGGCTGATCAGCGCTTCGACGGCATCAAGATCCGCAACCTCTATAAAATCTTTGGCCCGGACGCCGGGCGGCATGTGGAGGCCGTTCGAAACGGCCTCTCGAAAGCCGAGCTCAACGATAAATT
>MBFK01000003.1 GCA_001704765.1 Sinorhizobium shofinae | reverse complement strand
CTGTATTCTCCTGAGTCTCGCCGACATTTCCGTCCAGACCGAACAGACGTGTGTTTGAACCACGAACTGCTGCGGCTTTCATCTGCATGTGGGCTTCCTTAGCTCTAGCTGGTGTGCGCGAAGTCATTTCATAGAAATCGAAAGCATACCGCGCTAAGCTATAGTCGGTGAGATTTCGCTGAAGACCGTATCTTGGCATGTATCGCTCTGTAGAGTTTCGGTACTCTATATACGCTTCAGCTGCATCACTAAAATGATGCATTATCTGTCGGAAAGTTGGAGATGCGTTCTCAATGACTGGCTTTAATGGAAAAACCCTTTGTTCGTCTCCGTCCATCATCGTCCAATTTCCGTTTATGTTTGGTGAGCAACCATTTTCGATGCACCATACCATGAGACCACTCATGACAACTGTCATTTGTGTGTCATCAATTTCGTACTCCTTCTTTATGGCATCGTACCATCTATCAAACTCTTCCTTAGTTGCTCTAGTGTTTGATATATCTTGCTGTTGTGGTTTATATGTTAACAGGAAATCTAAGTGTAAAACGTCTTTTCCTTTCGCCTTTGGCAGGCGCATTTTCTTCGACATTGCCTTAAGCTTTGGCACTGATATCTTCCCTGTTGAGCCAGCGTCAACGTCTTTG
>MBFK01000184.1 GCA_001704765.1 Sinorhizobium shofinae | reverse complement strand
GCGCCAAGGTCGATCCGGAAGCCTATGACCTGCTCGTCCGCGCCCGTCAGGCCATCCTGCAGTTCAACTCCCAATCGTCCATGGAGGCGCGCAGCATGCTGGAGCGTGCCATCGAGATCGATCCGCGGTTGGCGGCTGCCTATGCTTTGCTTTCGATAATCGCCTTAACCGACTTCATCAATCGGTGGAATGGCGCGACGCCTGATAATCTCACGCAGGCGTTCGAACTGGCCCAAAAGGCAATTGATACGGATGAGACCGAGCCGCAAGGCTATCACGCGCTCGCGCTTGCCCTCACCTGGATGCGGCGTCTGGACGAGGCGGAGCGCGCTGCAGAGCGGGCGATCGAACTCGACCCAAATTCGGCCAACGCCTATACGGCACTTGGCGGTATAAGGGATTTCCAAGGTCGGCACGAAGACGCCCTGGCGCTGTACACGCGGGCCAATCGGCTTGACCCGCAGTTCGACCTGTCGCTGCATTTCCTGGGGAGGGCTCTCTTGAGCCTCGGGCGCTTTGACGAGGCCGAGATCGCCTTCAAGCGTCGGCTCACGCTTGCGCCGCGATCGGACATGACGCGTTTTTATCTCGCCTGCCTCTATGGTCGCATCGGGCGCCACGAAGAA
>MBFK01000125.1 GCA_001704765.1 Sinorhizobium shofinae | reverse complement strand
ATCGTCGTCGATGTCGGCCCCGGCGTCACCTCGGTGAAGAAGGGCGACCATGTCATTCCGCTCTATACGCCGGAATGCCGCGCCTGCCCGTCCTGCCTGTCGCGCAAGACCAATCTCTGCACCGCGATCCGCGCCACCCAAGGCCAGGGCGTCATGCCGGACGGCACGTCGCGCTTCTCGATCGGCAAGGACAAGATCCACCACTATATGGGCTGCTCGACCTTCGCCAATTTCACGGTGCTGCCGGAGATCGCCGTCGCCAAGGTCAACCCCGACGCCGCCTTCGACAAGATCTGCTACATCGGCTGCGGCGTCACCACCGGCATCGGTGCGGTGATCAACACGGCACGCGTCGAGATGGGGTCGACCGCCATCGTCTTCGGTCTCGGCGGCATCGGCCTCAATGTCATCCAGGGCTTAAGGCTCGCCGGGGCCGACATGATCATCGGCGTCGACCTCAACAACGACAAGAAGGCCTGGGGCGAGCGCTTCGGCATGACCCATTTCGTCAACCCGACGGAGGTCGGCGACGACCTCGTCGCCTATCTCGTCAACATGACGAAGCGCGGCGCCGACCAGATCGGCGGCGCCGACTACACCTTCGACTGCACCGGCAACACGAAGGT
>MBFK01000075.1 GCA_001704765.1 Sinorhizobium shofinae | reverse complement strand
TCTCCTCCCGCCGCGGCGGGAGGAGATACGGGCCATCTCAATGCCCCCAACTTCAGTAACATTCCTGGGTGAGGCAATAGGAGGGGTCAATTCTTCGATTCGCTTGACATTCCGGCTCTATCTCCCCCGATGCTCTCTCAGAGGTATATTCACGCAAATCGCCATCGCACCGTCATTCTCGCATTGACCTGTGGAACGACCATGAAAGGGGCGCACGACGATATCGCGTCCTGCATCAGGGTTCTGGACCAAGTCGGGATCGATCCGAACCGACGCTTTGTCCACGTCGAGGGCGCGCTGAATGCAATGGTACTTCCCTTTGTCGATGGCTTACAGAGAGGCATCCGCCCTTCTTTCCGGCAGTCGAGGGTCTTCCGCCGTCAGCTACCTGCGCTCAGATGATGCGACCCCGATGGGATCGCGAAACGGCCACGCCGTTCTCGCGATTTGGAACCGGCCGATGCGCCTTGACATCGCTGGTTTCCGCAACAATCCCCGTGCCTGCATCGAACGCGCGGAGGGCTTCGCAGCAGCACTTCGTGCGCATTTCGCTGATTGTGAGCAGCCATTTCACGCGATGGTGAGCGCTCATTTCATTTGATCGTGAGCAGGTATTTCAGG
>MBFK01000022.1 GCA_001704765.1 Sinorhizobium shofinae | reverse complement strand
AACCCATCGAAACCGCAAACCAATGAGGGGGTCAGTTCTTCAATTCGGCAAGGGGGTCAATTCTTCGATTCGCTTGACAGAAGCCGGGGCGTATGACATCGCCGCGCAGGCATCGGCCGCATGGGAAGCCGCCGTCTGTTGGGATGACGAATACGCGAAACAGCGACTTGCCGAAGTTCGAGCGGTCTAAGCGACGGCTCCTGGCGCATTGATGCCGTCGAAGCTAGCTTGTCGACGTCTGCTCTCGGGAAGACGCCACCGCGGGCCCTACGACCGAAATGAGGGCGCACAGCGGTCGTTCGCAAAGCGTGGCGGGAATCACTGGACCGGGCCAATAGCTGCCCGCCTTGATGCAGCAAAACGCCCGAAGGTGAATTGGGGGGATCGCTTGAGTCGGCCCTCCACAACCAATTATCTCCGAGTTGCGCGGTGGACCGGTTCCGCGGGACATCCCTCTGTTCCCGATGTGCTTCTGACGCTTTACGCCAACATCAGTCGCACGACAGTTTCCGATAGGTGGCTGGAATCGACCCTGGCTGTGTAGAAACGCTGATGCCATGGCTAATTGTGGGATATGAGCGTAGCTCAAGCGTCATGGTGACGGTTT
>MBFK01000035.1 GCA_001704765.1 Sinorhizobium shofinae | reverse complement strand
GCGCGGGTGTTGTCCGGCAGCGGTACCACTTCCGCTGTCCGGATGGCCTCGAGCCTGTCTGCGGCGTTGCGCAGGGTCGGCTTGAAGGTGCGAATGCCGAAGCGGGCGAGGATCGCCTTGATTCGGTTGACAATCCGCGTCTTCTCAGTGACCAGGGTGTCCCGCTCGCGGTTCGGCCGCCGCGCGTCCTCCTCCGCAACCGTCGGGATCGCCGCCATGCTGCAATGGCGCTTCTCGCCGCGCAGCCAGCCGAGAAAGGCGCGCATCAAAAGCTCGGTATCGAGGCGATCGGTCTTGGCGCGCCGGTGCTCGCGCGAGACCGCAACGCTTGCGGGATGGATGACATGGGCCTCGATAGCATGCATTCGCAGCCAGCGCGCCAGCCAGAAGCCGTCGCGGCCGGCCTCATAGGCGACAGCGATGCGCTTGATCCTGTGCCCGGCCTGGCCGGCTTCGTCGCGCCAGCGCTGCAACAGCTTCAGCAGCGCCTCCGCGTCGGCCCCGAGCTTCTTCAGAGGCTGGCGTTCGACGCCGGGTACAAGCGCGGCCACGAGCCACTTCGCTTGGCTCATCTCGATGACGACGACGATC
>MBFK01000149.1 GCA_001704765.1 Sinorhizobium shofinae | reverse complement strand
TGTTGCTTTCCTTCGTTGTTCGAAACCATCGCGGTTGCCCGCAACACGAATACAGCGGCAGCTTCAAGCCGCCTGCACAAGAGTGGCTACAAGACCCGTGCCAAGTCGAGGAGGGTGAGCCCAGCAGAAGCTGGTTTACTTTCTTTTACAGCTACTTAGATTAGGAGAAGTAGCCGACCCAGACGCAAGCCTGTGTCGCGGAGCCGACAATTTCACAAACAATTGTCGAAAGCGTCCGACGCGCCAATGGTCGTAGTCAAACCGGCGCAGTGGGTCACGATCGACAAAGGCGACGGACCGCTGTAGTCGTCGAAGTGGTGCTCGGCGAACCAGGCTGTGCTGAAGCCGGCTTGCAGACTGTCCTACGATTCATGACAGCCGCGCTGGGCGGCCAGGATAGATGTTGCGAACTTGATAGTCGCTTCGTTTGCAGATCAGGCGCCGTGCAGGTCGCGGTGCCACGTGTCATTCGGCCGGCGCTGACGGTGTGGTCCCCATTAGCACTACTTTGGCACGTTAACGATTTGTTATCCAAGACGGCTTGATGCTGCGCGCTCCAATGAAGAGGAGCGCGTCAT
>MBFK01000154.1 GCA_001704765.1 Sinorhizobium shofinae | reverse complement strand
GCAGCGAGCTCGGCGATCTGATTGGTAGCGTTATTGGTGTCGGCCGGCGTGTTGAAGACGACCGGATCGCTGGCCGGCGGCACATAGTATTCGATGTGCAGGAGCGGTGCGCGCGCGGCACCGCCCTCAAAGGCTTCTGCCGTGCGCGTACCGGTGCCGGTGATCAGGAACACCATGTCGTTGAGCGCCTGCCAGCCCAAACGATCGATGATCTCCTGGACAATCGCGGCCAGGTCCGGCGTGCGCTGGGCAAGGCCGGCCCCGCCCACCGTCGTCCAGTCCGCCGGCTGCCAGGCGACGGCTGCGTTGGTGCTGAGCCTCGAGGAGACATTGAATTTGGCGGTGGTGAAGGCGGCGGCATCGTCCGCATCCTCGCCGCGGATAGAGAGCGAAACCGCCCCGATGGTCACCTCGTCGACCATGAACTGGACATAAGCATTGGTGATGATCGCGCCCCGGGGGATGTCGATGCCGGTGAAGCGGATCCCGACGGTCTGGTTTATGCCGTCATCGACAGTCAGCTCGAGATCGCTGCTGGT
>MBFK01000050.1 GCA_001704765.1 Sinorhizobium shofinae | reverse complement strand
AGCCTGGCGCCGGATTGTCCCAATCCGCCGACGTTCTAATGGGAATGCTCCGTCGCAGGGCGTGCGCCGCGGGCCGCCGTCGAGGACGTCCCAAACCCTCTCGGATCGGTCCCAGCGTCCTGTCGATCGTGGCCGCGCTCATCGCCAGCAATTTGCCGCGGATCTCAGGCGCGAGGTTAAAATGACCGTGCCGTTCCATCGCCTCGACAAGGACGGGCAGCAACGCCTTCAGCCGCTTCCCACAGACCCGATCAGACGCCTCCCACAGCAATATGAGCGCATTGCGTTCCGCTTCATCATAAACCCGCGGCCGCGCTCGCCGACCTGTAGGCTCTCTCCCGTGGCGCCGCAGCAGCCGCATCGCGTGCTTGCGGTGAAAGCCCGTGATGACGACGAACTCATCCAGAATTCTCGCCTTCTCCGTTCGCGTCGAAGCACGATAACGCTCCGAAACCGCCGCCGTCAGTTCTTTCCTTGTCGCCATGCTCAACTGCCCCATAGTCGCCCCTGTTCATCCCCTCGGTAGGGAGCAAATT
>MBFK01000123.1 GCA_001704765.1 Sinorhizobium shofinae | reverse complement strand
CTGCACTGGATCCTCGACGGCATCGATATCGATGCGATGGTCCGCCACCCGGTGCGGCAGTATCAGGTCGCCGGCTGAGGGTGGCGAATTGAGCTGTTGACGTAGGGTAGCGGTTCAGATTCAAAACTACGATGAATCGAACCGGCGAACCGAGCGTTGCAGAGCTGATGGCGCAGTTGGCGGCCAATGCTGCCGAAATCGCCGCGCTGAAAGCCGAGAAGGAAACGCTCTCGCAGCGGGTCGTCAAGCTGGAGGAAGAGCTGGCGCTTGCACGGCTCCATCGCTTTGCGCCGCGCAGCGAAAAGCACGTTGATCGCATCTTCAACGAAGCCGAAGAGGCTGCGGACGAGGATGGAGCGGACAGCCACGAGAGCGAGGTCATCGACATTCCGGACACAGGCCTGCCGCCTGTCGAAAGCACGACGGGTCAGAAGCGTGGCCGCAGACCACTACCGCAGAACCTGCCGCGCGAGCGCGTCGAGTATGACCTTCCCGACGATCAGAAGGCTTGTCCTTGCTGCCGT